>DASSXG010000004.1:0-214427 GCA_035704085.1 Candidatus Acidiferrum sp.
TCGAAAGGGCTGCTGGGGACGGGGACTCAAATGCCGTCCCCTTCCCCAGACCCCTTCTTCTGCTAGAAGATGCAAGAACACTTTTACAAAAACGGAAACTGGGTCCAAAGAAGTTGTGCCATCTTAGGGGTTCACCCCAGAGATTGGGTCCAGAGTTGGGTCCAACAGATGGGTTATTTGGGAGTTTACAGAGCTTTCGAAGAGTGGGTTAAGTGGTGTCGGATCTGTAGGTTACGTGAACACGGACGTATTCACGACTTTGAGCTACAGGCCCACTTCGCAAACAACTTTGTTATTCTAACACGCTCGCCACGGCTTCTTCCAACCTCTAACCTCCAACCCCTAACTTCTGCTTTATTGTACGAATCCCACATTCGGCGTCGGCTCGCTCCCTGCAGGCGACTCCTTGATGGCACCGAACTGCGCTTCATATCGCCCAAGATTCTCTCCCAGCGCTCGCCAGATCCGTTTCGCGTGCCCTGGACTGACGATCGTGCTGTTCAGCAGTTTTCCCTGGGCGCCGTTCGGGAAAATATAGATAAAATTCAGCGTGAACTCTTCCAGATTGTGGTGAATCATCACTAGGTTGCTATACTGCCCCTGCAATTCCTTTTCGTCCGCCTTGATCTGCACCTGCCCCTGCGCTGGCTGCTGTTGGTCCATCTTGTTCCTCTCCCGAAATACAGCTCCGAAGTTACCACATGGCACTGTTGTCCGCCTGTCAGGGCCTTGGCCGGGCAATTCGTCCCGGTTGTCATCAAAAAGCAATCTGAGTCCCATTGACAAAGCGTCGTATTAAGTGTAGTTTATGGCCTGTATTTAGCATAGTTAACCTTTGGCATGGCGCGCACGGTGCAGCCACAACTCGAATCCAACCCCCCGCTTCAAGCGGAATCGGTCGCCACGCTCCCTTCGATTTCGGCCTCGAGGGCTCGAGTCAGCATGCCTTCCTTGCCCGAAGCTCATCGCACCATCGTTTTTTCTTCTGGCGCTTCGTGGTTTCGCAAGATACTGGCCTTCGCCGGCCCTGGCTATCTCGTCGCCGTCGGCTACATGGACCCGGGCAATTGGGCTACCGACATCGGCGGCGGATCAAAATTCGGCTACACGCTGCTCAGTGTCATCCTCATAAGCAACCTGATGGCCATGTTTTTGCAAGCTCTTTCCGCGAAGCTTGGCATCGCTTCCGGGCACGATCTCGCGCAAGCTTGCCGCGAGCACTATTCACGTCGCACTTCTTTGTTTCTCTGGGTCGTCTGCGAAATCGCCATTGCCGCTTGCGATCTCGCCGAAGTGCTGGGCTCTGCGGTCGCGCTGAAGCTCCTCTTCGGGTTGCCGCTCCTCGCGGGAGTTCTCATTACCGCCTTGGACGTGCTTCTCGTCCTCGCGCTTCAAGGCCGCGGTTTCCGGCTCGTAGAAGCTTTTGTCGTCACGCTCATCGGCTCCATCGGGGCGTGCTTCGCCTACGAAATCTTCTTCGCTCATCCGCTTTGGCGCGAAGCCGCCATCGGGTTCGTCCCCCGGGCCGAAATCCTCCGCAACCGCGAAATGCTCTACATCGCCATCGGCATCCTCGGAGCCACGGTCATGCCGCACAATCTTTATCTGCACTCGAGCATCGTCCAGACTCGCGCGTTCGGGTACTCTCTGCGCGATCGCCGCGAAGCTGTGCGTTACGCCATCTTCGATTCCACGCTGGCACTGGGTATTGCGCTCTTCATCAACGCCGCGATCCTCGTTCTCGGTGCGGCTGCGTTCCACACTCGCGGCCTGCACAACGTCGCAGAGATAGCCGATGCCTACAAACTTCTCAGCCCCGTTTTGGGAGCTAGCCTTGCCAGCACGCTTTTTGCTTGCGCCTTGCTCGCCTCCGGCCAGAATTCCACCCTGACGGGCACGCTCGCAGGCCAGATTGTCATGGAGGGCTTCCTGGATATTCGCCTCAAGCCCTGGCTCCGCCGGCTCATCACCCGCGCTATAGCCATTATTCCTGCGGCGCTGGTCATCGGGATTGCCGGGGAGAATAAAGTCACCTCGCTGCTCATCCTCAGCCAGGTCATCCTCAGTTTTCAGTTGCCCTTCGCGGTCATTCCGCTCATCCAATTCACAGGTGACCGCAATAAGATGGGCGAATTCACCAATTCGCGCCTCACCGCCGTCATTGCCTGGATCGTCGCTGGCGCCATTCTCTTCTTCAATGCCGAGCTCCTCTGGCTCATCTTCCGCTCCGCCTAATTTCTTCTCTGCGAACTCTGTGCCCCTGTCTTTGACTGCCGGGCTTGCTTATCTTTTGTTGCCGCGTGGAGTATGGGAGAATTCTTTTGCTCCCCATGTCTGCCAACCCCCCAAGCAATCTCAAAATTCGCAAAATTCTTTTCGCTTCTGTCCTTGTCCTCATCTGCATCACGCTGATTTATTCAGGTTACCAGCAGAACAAACCGTGGGTGGTCCCCGAGGAAGTCAAGAAACTCAAAAATCCTGTTCCCCCCTCAGAGTCTGCGCTGAAGGCCGCCGGGGCGCTTTATATGGAGGAATGCGCTCAGTGCCACGGCGATCATGGAAAAGGCGACGGTCCCGAAGCCGCCATGCACCGGCCGTCTCCTGCTGACCTCACAGACCCCGCGCGCATGAATTCGGTCACCGACGGCGAGATTTTTTACCAAATCGCTGAAGGACGAAGACCCATGCCTTCCTTCAAGAATCGTCTGACCCAAGACCAGCGCTGGCAGCTCGTCCTGTTTGTCCGATCATTTTCACAACTGCCCACAGCCCCCCACTAGTCGGGAATTGAACACCACCCTTGGGTCTGCATTCATCCGCGTACTACGATCCCATGACCCTTGCTCCAAAATGAAAAAGGCCCCGATTTCTCGGAGCCTTTTTCTTTGCTTATCCCCACTTCCTTACTTCTTTACTTCTTCATTTCTTCCTACGCTGCCGCCGCTTTCACCTGTGACAGCGCCGCCGCAACCTCTTTCAAATCCGGCACCACGGGAATGTCGTAATTCTTGAACCACGCTATTTTTCCCGCCTTGTTAACGATGGCGATCGACCGCCCCGTGATCCCTTTGTCTGCCAAGTAGACGCCGTACTTCTCGCTCATCGCCCCGCGCGGATGAAAATCCGCCAGCAGCGAATACTTGATGCCCATCTTCTCCGCGTACGCCTTGTGCGACCACACGCTGTCCACGCTCACGCCCAGCACTTCCGCGTCCAGCGTTTCGAAGGACCTCATGTCATTCACGAAGCACGCGTGCTCGTTGGTGCACGTCGGGCTCCAGTCCAGCGGGTACCACACCAGCACGACATTTTTCTTCCCCGAAAAATCCGAGAGCTTCACTTCCTTCTTTTCCTGATTCAACAACGTGAAATCCGGCGCGGTCTGTCCCACTGCAATGCTCATTTTAGCTCCTCCTATCGATTCAAATCCCGTCAAGCATTTTACTCAATCCCTGCGCCATCCGCCATCTACCGCACCTTCCTCCTTTTCTTTCACGTTCTTTAATGGTTTCTCTGTCTCTCTTTGTTAAGTTCTTCTCTTCTTTTTCACTCCGCAGTACACTTTGCCCGCAGAATTCGGTGAGTGCCCAGCCACTCGCCACGCTTCCATGATGCCCCTGAGCGAGCTTGTTCGCCTATACCGCCGCGCCGCCAATTTTGGCGATGCCATTGCTCTCTCCGCTTTCGGCTTGACGCTCCCTGAAACGGAGCGCCTCTTTTCCGGCTACGACGAGGACTACCACATCAGCCGCTTCTTCCACTTCACCCACTCAGCCGGCCAAGAGTTCTCCATCAATGGCATCCCGGCCACGCATGTCTCTATTGACGCCGAGATCGAATCGATTCTCTAAGAACGCGCACCCCTTATTTCTCGTAAATTTCATTTGAAAATATCCTGTTTTTGACTACCCTACACCACGCCGGAGGTCATTCAATGGCTGGTTCCCCGACCCTATTACCCGAATCCCGCCTCGGAAGCACCCTGCGCCGCGATGCCTGGTGGACCGAGATTCTCCCCCCCATTATCCTTCTTGGTGGTTTCGGCATCTATGCCACGTTGCGCGCGTTCGAAGGGAGATTCTATTCCTGGGGTCCGTATCTTTCGCCTTTCTACTCCCCGCTCATTGATCCCGAGCACCATTGGTGGCCTCTTTCGCCCGCCCTTTTGATTCTCGCGGGCCCTCTAGGTTTTCGCGCCACTTGTTACTACTACCGCAAGGCTTACTATCGCGCCTTCTTTCTCGATCCGCCTGCGTGTTCCGTCGGTGAATCCTCCGGTCGCAAGTATCGCGGCGAAACCGCGTTTCCTTTTATTCTTCAGAATGTTCACCGTTATTTTTTTTATCTCGCACTTCTTTTCATAGCCTTTCTCTGGCATGACGCCATCCGGTCTTTCTTTTTCGACGGCCATTTCGGCGTGGGCGTCGGCTCGGTCGTGCTGACGATCAACGTCACTCTTCTTTCGCTCTACACTTTTTCCTGCCACTCGCTCCGCCATCTCGCCGGCGGCAAGCTCGATTGCTTTTCTTGCGCGACTTTTGGCCGGTCCAGATTTGAAACATGGCGCGTGTTCACCTTCCTGAATGAACGCCACATGCTCTTCGCCTGGTGCAGCCTTGTTTCCGTAGGCTTCGCCGATTTCTACGTCCGCATGGTCGCCTCCGGCGCGATCCGTGACCCGAGGCTTTTGTGACCGCCAATTACGAGACCCGCGAGCACGACGTTCTCATCATCGGCGCCGGCGGGGCGGGATTGCGCGCGTCGCTTGAAGCGCTCGCGCAGGGCGCCTCCGTCGGGGTGGTCTGCAAATCGCTTCTCGGAAAAGCCCACACGGTGATGGCGGAAGGCGGAATCGCCGCGGCCATGGCCAATGTGGACGCCGCCGACAATTGGAAGACGCATTTTCGCGACACGATGCGCGGCGGAAAAATGCTGAACAACTGGCGCATGGCGCAACTTCACGCGCAGGAATCGCCCGATCGTGTCCGCGAACTCGAGCAGTGGGGCGCGCTCTTCGACCGTACCGAGACGGGCGACATCCTCCAACGCGCGTTCGGCGGCCATACCTTCAAACGCCTCTGTCACGTCGGCGACCGCACCGGCCTCGAAATGATCCGCACGCTTCAGGATCGCGGCGTGCAGCAGGGCATCGACGTTTATATGGAATGCACGGTCACTCGCCTCTTGATGGACGGTGGCTGCATTGCCGGCGCGTTCGCTTACTGGCGCGAGACCGGCCGATTTATTGTGTTCAAGGCTAAGGCCATCGTCCTCGCCACCGGCGGCATCGGCAAAGCTTGGCGTGTTACATCCAATTCCTGGGAGTACACCGGCGACGGCATGGCGCTCGCTTACGAAGCCGGTGCCGAGCTCATGGACATGGAATTTGTGCAGTTCCATCCCACTGGTATGGTCTGGCCCCCCGGCGTGCAAGGCATTCTCGTCACGGAAGCGGTTCGCGGTGAAGGTGGCATCCTTCGCAATAAAGTAGGCGAGCGCTTCATGGAAAAATACGATCCCAAGCGTATGGAGCTTTCCACTCGCGATGTCGTCGCCCGCTCCATCTACACCGAAGTGAAAGAGGGCCGCGGCACCGAACACGGCGGCGCGTATCTCGATATTTCACACAAGCCCGCCGAATACGTGAAGAAAAAGCTCCCCAGCATGTATCACCAGTTCAAGGAACTCGCCGACGTGGACATTACCAAAGGTCCCATGGAAGTCGGCCCGACGTGCCATTACATGATGGGCGGTATTCGTGTGGAAGCCGAAACCGCACAATCCACTGTGCCCGGCCTCTTCGCGGCTGGCGAAGCTGCCGCCGGTCTTCACGGCGCGAATCGACTAGGCGGGAACTCACTATCCGACCTCCTTGTTTTCGGCCGCCGCGCCGGGCTGGCCGCCGCCGAACACGCAAAGCGGGCGCCTGCCGCTTCCATCGATACCGCACAAATCGAACAAGCGGAAAAAGAATTGCTCGCCCCGTTCGTAAACACCGGCGCGGAAAGCCCTTACGCCGTCCATCGCGACTTGCAAGAAGTAATGCAGAATCTCGTCGGCATTTTTCGCACCGAGGAAGATCTGAAGAAAGCGCTCGCGGAATTGCAAAAACTGAAGGCCCGCGCCACGAAAGCTGGCGTCGAAGGCTCCCGCCTCTTCAATCCCGGCTGGCACCTTTCCTGCGATCTGAAAGCCATGCTCACCGTCTCCGAGGCGGTAACGCATAGCGCCCTGGCGCGCACGGAGAGTCGCGGCGCGCACAGCCGCATCGATTTCCCCAATTCCGGCCCCGCTTGGGAGAAAAAGCACAATATCATTGTCCGTGAAAGTGGCGCCATGAAGCGTCACGAATCTCCCGTGGAAGAAATGCCAGCGGAACTCAAACAGATTCTTGCCGAGGACAAATCATGATGGGCATTTCGATTTGCCGTAACGTGTGACTGGGGGACCCATCGACATGGACATGCCCTGGACAACTTTCGCGCCCGCCGACTCGAACCGGGAGTACTTTGTGCTTCTCTCGTACTTGCCGCTTAACAAGTACCGCGCAATCCCCGCTTTGATCGGCTTCTTATTTCAAATCCAGAGGCAGTTGCGCACCACTCCTGGTGTCATCGGGTACTCGCTCCGCGCCAAGTTGTTAAGCCGCAATTTTTGGACCCTTTCCGCCTGGACTGACGAAAAATCCCTCATGGATTTCGTCATGAAGACCCCACACGCGCAAGCCATGAAAACCATGCTCCCTCACATGGGTCCGACGAAGTTCACCAAGTGGAAGGTTTCCGGCTCCGCACTGCCCTTGCGCTGGGAAGAAGCCATGCAACGGTCGCAAAAAGGGGAATCCTCGTGAAAGAAGCAACATTGCGCGTTTTTCGCGGCGATTCGAATAGCGGCAGCACCGTGGACTACCGCGTCCCCATCGCGCCCGGCATGGTCGTCCTCGACGCACTCCATTACATCCAGGGCTACCTCGCCTCCGATCTCGCGGTCCGCTGGAATTGCAAAGCAGGGAAGTGCGGGTCCTGTTCCGCGGAAGTCAACGGTCGTCCTCGCCTGACCTGCAAAACGCGCATGGACGATCTCCCCCAGGATCAGCCCATCACCGTCCTCCCCATGAAGTCTTTTCCCCGCATCAAGGACCTTGTCACCGACGTTTCCTGGAACTACCGTGTGAACCGCAAAATCCCCGCGTTCGAGCCCCGCAAAGGAGTGGAATGGAAAATTTCCCAGCTCGACGTGGATCGCGTGCAGGAGTTTCGAAAGTGCATCGAATGTTTTCTGTGCCAAAACGTCTGCCACGTTCTTCGCGAACACGACCTGAAGGAGCAGTTCGCAGGCCCGCGCTTTTTTGTCCGCGTCGCCGGACTCGAAATGCATCCGCTCGACGGCCGCGATCGTGCCGCCCTGCTCAAGGATCAGCTTGGCCTCGGCCTTTGCAACATCACCAAATGCTGCACGGAGGTTTGTCCCGAAGAGATTCACATCACCGACAACGCTATCATCCCGCTGAAAGAGCGCGTCGTGGATCAGTTCTACGATCCATTAACCATGTTGTTCCGCGTCTTTCGCAGCGCAAAGGAGCAGGCTCAATGAAGTCGCCACTCTTCTGGGCGAGGAACGAACAAGAGTGAGCGTCACCCTGAAGAGAACCGATGAGGTTCGCTGAAGGATCTCAACTACAACTGTTGAATTTACGTTCAGCAAGGAAAAGGGTTCAGCGAGAAGGAGGTCTCATGCAACACCAACTCAAGTCCATCTCCAAGGCGGGCATCCCTGAGGCCATCGCCAAAGTCGAGCTCTACCGTTACCTTAACGAGCCGGAGGAAGCCGAATCCATCTGCCGCGACATTCTCGCCGTGGATTCCGAGCACCAGCTCGCTCGCCGCATGCTTGGTCTCGCCATCACCGATCAATTCATCGGCGCCTCCAGCGATCGCTACGCCGAAGTGCTCTCCGTTTTCCAGAGTTTGCGCGATCCCTACGAGCGGTCCTATTACAGCGGTCTCCTCCATGAACGCCGCGCCAAAGCCCAGCTCCTTGTCGGTTACGCCCCGCACATATTGCTTCCGCTTATCGAAGAAGCCATGCGCTGTTTCGCCGATGCCGAAAAAATCCGCCCAGCGGGCAACGACGACAGCATTCTTCGCTGGAACCGTTGCGTCCGGCTCCTGGAAAGCCGCCCCGATTTTCATTTTGATCGCGGGCCCTCCGTTCTTGATGCTGAGGATGCACCGCCGGTTAGCCCGTCCTCGCGCCGCGTCACCGGCCATCACTGAGGCTCGCAAAGAAATTCTTACGCTGTAACCACTCGCTGGAATCGCCGCGCCAGCTTTTCGTGCTCGTCGCTGATTTCCCGCGGCAGCCTCGCTCCGAACTTAGAGAGGAATTGCTTCGTGTCTTCCATCTCCAATTCCCAATCCTCCGGACTCACTCGCAGAAGCTCGTTTAACGCCTCATCTGAAATTTTCAATCCATCAAGCGTCAAGCCGTTTTTCGAGGGTACAAAACCGATCGGCGTCTCTTGCGCGGACCCGCGGCCTTCCACGCGCTCCAGAATCCACTTCAGCACACGCACGTTCTCTCCATAGCCCGGCCACAGGAATTTCCCCTCCGCGCTCTTCCGGAACCAGTTCACATGAAAAATCTTCGGCGGCTTCGGAATTTTCTTGCCCATCTCCAGCCAATGCCCGAAGTAATCCGCCATGTTGTACCCGCAGAAGGGAAGCATCGCCATCGGATCGCGTCGCGTGATTCCCACATCCCCGGCCGCCGCCGCCGTCGTCTCCGAAGCCATTGCTGCGCCCACGAAAACGCCGTGCTGCCAGTCAAACGATTCGTACACTAATGGCGCCACGCGCGCCCGCCTGCCTCCAAAAATAAATGCCGAAATCGGCACGCCCTCCGGCGCTTCCCACTTCGGCGAAATGCTCGGCGATTGGCTCGCCGGCACTGTGTAACGCGCATTCGGATGCGCCGCCGTGCCTTTCGAACTGTCCCACTTCTCGCCCCTCCAATTGATCAACCCCGTTGCCGGTTGCCCGTCGATCCCTTCCCACCACGGTTCTCGTTCCGCCGTCATGGCCACATTCGTGAAAAGTGTATTTTTTTTCAGCGCCGCCATCACGTTAGGATTCGTCTTCATTCCCGTTCCCGGTGCCACTCCAAAAAACCCCGATTCTGGATTGATCGCGTGCAGATATCCATCGTCGCCAATCTTCATCCACGCGATATCATCGCCGATGGTCCACACGCGGTACCCCTGGTTCTCCAGCGCCGACACCATCATCGCCAGGTTCGTCTTCCCGCAAGCGCTGGGAAACGCAGCGGCCATGTACGTCACTTTGCCGCCTGGCGACTCCAGTCCCAGGATCAGCATGTGTTCGGCCATCCAACCCTGCTCGCGCGCCATCACGCTGGCGATGCGCAGCGCAAAACACTTTTTCCCCAGCAACGCGTTCCCGCCATAGCCCGAGCCGACGCTCCAGATCAATCTTTCGTCCGGAAAGTGCACGATGTACCGCCGCATGGGGTCAAGGTCGCCCAGCGAATGCAGTCCCGGCACAAAGTCGCTCGACGAACCAATCATGTCCATCGCTACTTTGCCCATTCGCGACATGATTCGCATGCTTGCCATCACGTACGGGCTGTCCGTCGCCTCCACCCCCACTTTGCTGATCGGCGAATTCGCCGGCCCCATGATGTACGGCACCACGTACATGGCCCGCCCTCGCATCGCACCATCCAGCAGTGCGCCCACTTTCCGTTTCGCCGCCCCCGGATCCATCCAGTTATTCGTCGGTCCCGCGTCCTCCTGGTTCGGCGAACAGATGTACGTCAGGTGTTCCGTCCGCGCCACGTCGTTCGGGCTGCTCCGGTGCAGATAGCAATTCGGGTAAGTCTTCTCGTTCAGCGCGAGTGTATCCGCGCCTCGCAGCATCTCCCCGATTGTCCGCTGATACTCGTTCTCGGACCCGTCGCAAAACACCACGCGCTCCGGCCTCGTCAGAGCCGCCGCTTCATTCACCCAGTTTTCCAGTGGAGTTGCCAAGCTTTCCCCCTGCCGATCCTCTGTTTCGCCCCCATGTCATAATTATACGCTCCGGCCGCTGACCATGTCGGAGACACTCTAATGAAGATTCCGACCGCGTCGTAATCCTGGAACGAATGGACTTGGCCATGCCGACGGGCCCATGCAAAGGCGGGAACTTCCGGCCGGGCTGGCGCGCGTTCCGTATTTACTCGCAACAGTCTATGTTAGCCCTCGGCCTGCGCGCAACCCATGTAGTGGCGGGTCTTTAGACCCGTCTTTCCTATCTCCTCCACATTCCGCAAATACTTCTCCTCACCCGTCACTTCTTGTTTCCTGTTGTAAACTTCCCACTTGTCCGCCCCATCCCAATCCGACCGCCTTCGCGTCGTCCTCGTCGCCACGCGCAATCCGCTCAACATCGGCGCCGCCGCCCGCGCCATGAGCAATTTCGGATTCCTCCACCTTCGCGTCGTCAACCCTTATGAACTCGCCTTTCGCGAAGCCCGTTCCGCAGTTGGCGCCTCGCCTATCCTTGCCAGCGCCGAAGAATTCAAAAGCGTCGCCGAAGCCGTCACCGACTGCATTCTAGTCGTCGGCACTACGGCCCTCGGCCGCCGCAAACCCCAGCATTCCGTCAAGAGTCTGGAGCAAGCCGCGCCCCTCATCCGCAAGCGCCTCGCTCTCGGCCGCGTCGCCCTTCTTTTCGGTTCCGAAAAGCGCGGCCTCTCCAACGAGGACCTCAGCCATTGCCATTGGCTTCTGCGCATCTCCACCCGCGAAGAGCACCGCTCCATGAATCTCGGTCAAGCCGTCGCCGTCTGTCTCCACGAACTTGCCCGCAGCCCCAAAGCAGTCCCGCCCACTGCCAAACCGCTGAACCTCTCGCCCGCAACTGGCAGCGACCTCGAGCGCCTCACCTCGACCATCCTCGATGGCTTCCGTGCCACCGGTTTTCTGAAGTCCCCCGCCGATACATTGCAATCGGCCTTACCTTCTCCCAAGCCGCGCCACGCCGACACCACCATCGAAGAAAAAACCCGCCGCCTCGTCCGCCGCCTGAACCTCTCCGCCCCCGACGCCGAACTCCTCCTCGGCCTCCTCCGCAATCTCCTCTCGAGACTCCGCCCGTAGCGGAGAGTGGAATCTAGCTCGCCCCAAACGATTTGCTTTCCCAAGTGTTCTAGCTTCGCGTCAAGCTTGACTGCAACGCAGCGGTCGGATAGGCTCCGCACAATTTTAGGACCAGTTTGTTCTTCAATCAGTTAGGCCCAAGCCAAGTCGGGTTTGCACATAGATGAGGAGGATTTCGCTTATGAAGAAGTTTGCCAGTTCGTTGTTGGGATTGTCTCTTGCTTTGGGATGCGCATCCATCGCATCTGGCCAGGAAAAATCGGACGGAAACGCGCCTAGGCCAAAAGTGCTGCAGATTACGCGTGAATTCGTCAAGCCCGGTAAGGCAGGCATGGCTCACGACAAAGCTGAAAGCGCCTTCGTCCAAGCCATGACGCGTGCGAAGTGGCCGACGCATTACATCGGGATGACGTCTCTTTCGGGCAAGTCCCGGGCCCTGTTTTTCACATTTTATGAATCCTTCGCTGCCTGGGAAAAAGACACCGCCGCAGTCGAGAAGAACACAACCCTGTCGGCTGCAGTCGATCGCGCCTTCCAGGCGGACGGCGAACTGCTCGAATCTATGGATCAAGGCGTCTTCTCGTTCAACGAGGAGATGAGTCTGCGCCCACTGCGCGACATCTCCCAGGTCCGGTATCTGGAAATCTCCAGTTTCCATGTTCGTCCCGGCCGGGACAAGGAATGGGGCGAGGTGGTCAAGATGGTAAAGGCCGCTTACGAGAAAGCCGTTCCCGAGGCGCACTGGGGGATGTATGAACAATTGTTCGGTGGCGATGGCGGTACCTATCTCGTACTTACCGGGCGCAAATCACTTGCCGAGCTCGATCGTGCCCAAGAGGATAGCAAGAAATTTCAAGCCGCCATGGGGGAAGACGGCATGAAAAAACTCAATGAGCTCTTCGCCGGCTGTGCCGAATCCTCGCAAGAGCAACTGTTCGCTATCAACCCGAAGATGAGCTACGTTTCCGACGAATGGATCAAATCCGATCCTGATTTCTGGAAGCCGAAGGCGGCCACGGCTCCCGCAGCCAAGCCTGCCGCAGAAGACAAGAAAGCCAAGCCGTAGCTGCACGGTCGATCAGTGGCATTCTGGAAGCGGCTCCGCGAACGCCGGAGCCGCCTCTCGCCGTCCAGCAATGCATGAAGCCCATCCACTAAACGCACCGGCTCCATGTCAATGTGGAGGCGAGCCAATCTTCTCCCAACTCGACGAAGAGTCCGGCCTATTCTCTTGCTTTGTTGGAGGGTTCGCTCTTGAGTTACTTACGGCTTTGGATCTGCATCCGATTTCGCCAATATCGCATCGGCTGCTTCTGTCGGTGATTTTTCTCCCTGGCGGGTGAGATACAAGACAAAGGGAGTGACCTCGAACGGCCTCTTCTCGCTTTCGGCCAGTTCACTTACGGGTTTGGATTTGAGCATGCGCAGTTGATCGTCCCACGGGTCGATTTTGATGCGCCCGCCGAGCGGCAGCGCCACAATAGCGTTGGCCGACGCTGGCTTTTCGCCGGAAGACGGCTGCGCGAACACCGCCGAGAGGACCGTCCAGCTTGTCTGCACCCTGTCACCCAGGTGGGGGCTGATGAGATTGGGGATCTCCTTCGACCGCTTCTGAAGCGCCTGGAGGAAGAGCTGTGCGGTCCCGGTTTGATCGCTATACGGGGAGTTCTTCAGCAATTCCAGCGCCTTCTGATTGGCCGCTTGCTCCTCTTCCGGTGTATGCGCAAATCCAAAGTGGCGGAACGTTTGCTTCTCGTCAAATCGCAGCCGGTTCAAGAACGCGAACTGCGTATCCATGCGGTGTCCGAGTACGACGTGGCCCAACTCGTGCGCGAGGATCGCCGCCAGGCTGGCCTCGTCAGGCAGCACATCTACTAGCCCGCGGCTCAGCACGATGGTATGTCCCATAGTGAACGACTCCAGCGTGGACGTCATCAAAACGCGGCAGCGCACTTCTGGCTGGATGTCCAGGTTATTCGTTACCTCGAGGTTGTTGATCACCGTCTCGAGCAACTTATCCACTTCTCCACGCGGCGCCAGCAACCCCATTCGTTCCATGCTGTCCGTGACGTTGTCTTCGGCTTGGTGGCTCCAGGAACGCTCTGCCTGAAAGGGCGAGTAATCGTTTGCGTTTTCAGTCTGATCCTTGATGGGTATCTGCGCCTCTACCAGGACCTTGCTCAGCTCTTGCTCTTCCCGGGCGTGTCCAAGGTCGTAGCCCCATAGCCTCGTCTGCGCCTGGAATCCCTTGAATCTCATGCCTTTCGCCCGCGCGTCTTGGGCGCTTCCTTCTTCGCTGTAGATGTAGGCCGGCAGCCACTGGTTTTTTCCAACATTCGTGCGCCAGCTGTCAAAATTGAAGTAGTTGCTCACCAGGGAGGAGCCGCCGTACGCGCCATTGAAGCGCACGATGTGGTAATCCTGATCCTCCACCCAGATGCGCCCGACGAAGCGCCCTCTCCCGGACTTTGGTAGGGGGTCGACGTTGAACACCAGGCAGCGCACTTCGCCCAGGAACTCGCGGTGCAAGTACGTAAAGTTGTAGTGCCCGCGGTCGAACCCATTCATATCCAGGAAAATCATCTGCAGGAAGCCGCGCGGCAGAAATTGCATGCCGAAGAATTCTCCCCAGCCGCCGAAGATTTTGTGCTTTGTCCCGGTGCCAGGGGTCAATGGTTCCAGGTCAACGCCCTTCGCCAGCTCGGCCCGCCCTAGAAAGTACTTGTCGCCGTCCGGCACTACTCCTAACTGCTTATCTGGGCGCAGATTCTGGATATAGGTCTCCACCAGCGGCGAGTATTGGCGCAGCGACTGTACCTCGACCTGCTCTTGCGCCACGATTTTGTCCACCACTTCGCTGACGGTCGTCGGCTGCTGGGCGGTCGCGGTTTGCGGCACGGCAATAAACGCTAGGGCCAAAAGCAAAATCTTGAGGCTGCGCATGACGCCTCCAAAATGGGGTCTTGTAGATGGGCTGTACCCCGCAGACTACGCCCCGGACCGCACCCTGCCATCTGTTCTGACGTGCAGTTTAAGGACAGCCGTCCTTACGAATTGGTACGAATGGATCCCCGCCTTCCTTGCCCCCGCCACACTATTCCACGGTGTCTTACAAAAGCGGTGCTCTTATTTGGCATGGCACCGCCAAGAAAAGAACCGCGCGTGGATGAATGGGCCACCCGTCCTCTTCCCTCAATACCCACGACCCACTCTCTTCTCCCCATTCACTCTTTGTGTTCCCTATGGGACAGTTTTCCACTTCGACGCGGCGGAAAATGGTATGGTTATGATTGTCTTTCAAGTTCTGCTTGCTAGGCATTCGCGCAGTAAATTCCGCAGCTCGCCGGAGAATACATGGAACTAAGCGTTACACAACAGCCGCGCCCATGGGACCGCCCCTTCTGGAAACCTGTTCGCGGCAAGGAAGGCGTGTTTCTATATCTTGTCCTCGTTCACGTCCTCTCAATCATTGGTCTGATCCTGTATCCGATTCCCAGCCTCAAAGTGGTAGGCATGACCTTGCTCTTCGTTGCCTTTGGCGGCCTCGGCACCACGGTCTGCTATCACCGCATGCTCGCCCACAAAACTCTCAAGACCAACAGGTTCGTCGAGCAATTCCTGATTTTCTGGGCCGTCTTCAACGGCTCCGGCCACCCCGCAAGCTGGGTCGCTTATCATCGCCTGCACCACGCGGTCACCGATACGCCAGAAGACATTTCCAGCCCCAAGCAGGGCGGATTCTGGTGGGCGCATCTCCGCTGGCTCTACCAGACGCATCCCGCGGACAAGCAGCGCTGGGCTCCCGAGCTCACCCGCGGCATGTACAAGATCTGGGGATGGGCCGAAGCGCCCGTGATTCTGCTTTCGTTTTTTATCGGCCCGCTTCTCGGCTTTGGCTGGATGGGCTTCTTCTGGATGGGCGCCATGCGCCTCACCTACTCCCTACACATGCAGTGCCTCGTGAACAGCCTCACCCATCTTAAAGAAGTCAAAGATGGCGACTCCAGCATGAACGTCTGGTGGCTTGGCCCGTTCCAGTTGACTGCCTGGGGCGAGAACTGGCATGAGAACCATCACTCCCACGCTGGCTCCGCGCGACTCGGCCTGCGCTGGTATCAGACCGACATCGGCTGGTATTTCATCTGGATGCTCGAAGCCGTTGGCCTGGCTCACTCCGTCAAGCGTCCCCGCGCGTCTTAGGTTTTTTGCGCGGCTCTTCACAAATAATGTGGTGGCGGGTCTTTTGACCCGTCTCGTGCAATTCATGTACGCGCAAAGGTTCAACGTAAACGTCATCATTGGCGGCGAATCTCGCCCTTGCCCGCTCGATTGGCTCGACCAATTCTGCATGCGCAACTTCACCAACTCGGCCGACTTCGATGACACTCTTCCTGTCGCCGACGGCAAGCTGGAAGCCAGCTTCCGCCTCACTCCCGAACGCTTCGCCGAAGGCCTCGGCGCTTGGCTCACCCAGCGCGGGAAAGGCGAAGGCCAACCGGTCATTGTCCAAGTCACCCGCGAATAGTCTGTTTGGAATCTCTGCACCTGGGATTCGTTGAGGGAGGAATAATCCACGCTGTAGGCTTCGCCACCAGGAAGGAATTTGCCTGGGCTGCGCAGCCTGGGTGCAGGCAGGGAATTGCTCTACGCCGCGGAGTCGTGCTTCTCGCCATGCAGCACCGCGCGGATCTCCGGCAGTGCTTTTAGCGCGGCAACTTCTCCGGCGGCGATCATGTCGGGTGTCCGGGAAAAGTCATCCCATACAAAGTGCTTCACGTCCGGCTCGATAATAATATCCGCCTGGGTCCGCCACGTAAGATCGGAGTGCCGCTGGATGATATTGAAGGCGCGGCTGAGCACATCCGTGAACGTGCGTGGCTCCTCGATATTTCCTGCCTCGAGATACACGGCGATCACAATGTCCGCGCCGAGGAGCAACGCGCCCTCGACCGGCACTGGCGCGGTCAGGAATCCATCCACCAGCGTCCGCCCCTCATGCTGAATCGGCACGAACAAGCCGGGGTAGGCGCAGGACGCGCGCAGGGGCGGCACAATTTGACCGTGGGAATAGTAGACAGATACCCCCGCGATAATATCCGTCGTCGCGATGGCCAAGGGAATCTGCAATTCTTCGAACATTTTTGCCGGTGTGAAGCGCGCCAGATATTTTTCCATGCGCTGGTTGGTGGCAAGTCCCAGCCAAGAAGGGGTCCAACGGCCAAAGTCCGTGAAGCTCGTGGCCGCGCCAACTTGTTCCATTGTTTCGAGGGACGCACCACTGCAGAATCCGGCGGCAATCAGAGCGCCAACGCTCGTGCCTGCCACGCAATCAATCGAAATGCCGGCTTCGCGCAGAACGCGCAGCACGCCGATGTGCGCGATCCCGCGCGCGAAGCCGCCGGCAAGCGCCAAACCCACGCGCGGACGTTCCCGAGGTCCGCTGGTTTCGCCATAGGCAAACGAACGGAATTTCTCCTTGGCGGTGCGCAGCCAACCGAGCGGTCCTGCGGCTTTGCTTTCTTCTTCCATCTCTCTATTCTAGTGTGTTCGAACAAGTTCATGCATCCGTTTGACCACCGCATGCTGGTTTTGTAACCTGTCCCTCCGTGCAAATTCCGAGAAAAGGCGTGCCATGAAACGTCGCATCGAAAAAGCAGTGGTGCTGGGAGCAGGAACAATGGGCGCGCGAATCGCCGCACATTTCGCCAATGCCGGCCTGCCGTGCATTTTGCTGGATATCGTGCCGCCGAGTTTGCCGGCCGATGCGCCGCCGGCGGAGCGCAATAAGATCGTGCGAGCGGGGCTGGAGGCGGCGAAAAAGTCGAAGCCCGCCGCATTTTTCACCGCAGCTCTCGCGGAAAAAATCTCCATCGGCAATTTCGAAGACGACCTGGCGCGCTGCGCGGAAGCGGATTGGATCATCGAGGTGGTGGCGGAAAATCTGGAAATCAAGAAGAAATTGCTGGCGCGCGTGGCGCAGTTTCGAAAGCCCGGGGCGATCGTGACCACCAACACTTCCGGTTTGCCCGTGCACCTGATTGCCCAGGAGATGAGCGAAGAGTTTCAGCAGCACTGGGCGGGAACGCATTTTTTCAATCCGCCGCGATACATGAAACTCGTGGAAGTCATTCCCGGCCCGAAGACCTCGAGCGACGTCATCGAAACGCTGACCGAGTTCTGCGATCGAAGGCTGGGCAAGGGCGTAGTGGTGGCCAAGGACACGCCGAACTTCATCGCCAATCGCATCGGAACATTTTCGATGCTGAATGTGCTGCGCCTGATGGGGACGCTGGGAATGACGGTGGAAGAGGTGGACGCATGCACCGGCCCGGCGACGGGCTGGCCGAAGTCCGCGACGTTTCGAACGGCGGACGTCGTCGGCCTCGATGTGCTCGTGCACGTGGTGAAGAATATTTATGAGACGGCGCCGAACGATGAGTCACGCGAGATGTACAAAGTGCCCGCGATGGTGGAAGAGATGGTCAAGCGCGGCTGGCTCGGCGACAAGACCGGGCAGGGCTTTTACAAGAAGGCGAAGGGCGACGGTGAAAAAGAGATTCTTACGCTCGACGTGAATACGATGGAATACCGGCCGCGGCAGAAAGCGAAATTCGCTTCGCTGGAGATGGGCAAGGCGGTCGAGGATACCCGGGAACGGCTGCGCGCACTGGTGGGCCCGTTGCTCGAAGGACAGAAGGGGGACAAGGCGCAGCAATTTATATGGAGCGCGCTGTCCGGGATGTGTTTGTACGCCGCGCGGCGCGTGCCGGAAATTTCCAACAACGTCGCGGACGTCGACCGCGCCATGCGATGGGGTTTTGCCTGGGAACTCGGCCCGTTCGAAATCATGGACGCGATTGGCGTGAAAGCTTTCGCAGATCAAGTGAAGAAAGAAGGGCAAGCGCTGCCGCCGGTGATCGATAAAGTGCTCGCCAGCGGGCGAAAGGGATTTTATGACTCGGAGAAGGGCACGACGACGGTGTTCGATATCGCGAGCGGCGGTACGAAAAAAGTCGAAGAGCCCAAGGGCGTCATTCTCTTGAAATCGCTGAAAGAAGCCAGCCGCGAGGTGGAACGCAACTCCGGCGCAAGCCTGATCGATCTGGGCGATGGTGTGGCGTGCGTGGAATTTCACGCGAAGATGAACGCCATCGGCGCGGACTTGATCGCCATGGTGCACAAAGGGCTGAAACGGCTGGAGACGGATTTCGACGCGATGGTGATCGCCAACCAGGCGGTGAATTTTTCGGTGGGCGCGAACCTGATGCTGGTGTTGGTTGGGGCGCAGGAACAAGAATGGGATGAGCTGCACATGGCGGTGAAGCAGTTCCAGAACATCAATCTGGCGATCAAATACGCGCCGAAGCCGGTCGTAGTCGCGCCGCAAGGAATGGCGCTGGGCGGAGGTTGCGAAGTGGGCCTGCATGCAGCAAGAATTCAGGCCGCCGCGGAAGCCTACATCGGGCTGGTGGAAACGGGAGTTGGACTGATTCCCGGAGGCGGCGGCACGAAAGAGATGTTGATTCGCGCGAACGAGCATGCTGCCGGCGGAGAAGATCTGGATTTGTTCCACGCGCTGAAGCCGGTGTTCGAAACTATTGCTATGGCCAAGGTGGGAACGAGCGCAGAAGAATGCCGCGACCTCGGATTTTTGCGCCGCGAAGACGGCGTCTCCATGAATCGCGACCGCTTGGTGTCGGACGCGAAAGAAGCGGCGCTGGCGCTGGCGCGCGGCGGTTATAAGCCGCCCGCAGCAAGCTGGCAGGAAGGTGCACAGACGACCCAAATCAAAGTGCTCGGCGAACAATTCCTGGCCGGCGCGAAGCTGGCCATCCACATGATGATGCGCGGCGGATACGCCTCCGAGTACGACGCGCATGTAGGACAGAAGCTTGCCAATATTCTTGCAGGTGGCGCGCTCACTTCGCCGCAAATGGTCAGCGAGCAGTACGTTCTGGATCTGGAGCGCGAAGCCTTCGTATCGCTTTGCGGTGAGAAGAAAACCCAGGAGCGCATTGCGCATATGCTGAAAACCGGAAAACCACTCCGCAACTAATTCTCCCCTCAAGGAGATATGGCAATGGGGATGGAAGGCAAGCTACGACAGGTTTCAGAATTCGAACTTGCAATTTACAAAAAGAATCCCGAGAAGCTCTATGCGAGTCTTGTGAAGAGATACGACCTCGAATCGCTCGGGGTATTGAACGCAAAACTGCGCGAAGTCCAAGAATCTCCGTTGGGTCAAAAGATTCGGCAACGCGCCCTCTCCGGATTGCAGCCGCTTCCAGAAGATGTTGCCGAAATGCAGCGGCAGATGCAGCATTTAATGAACCGGAACCCAGGAGCGCAAGCGGCAATTGAATCTAAACACGTCGGAATTAGCGAGGACGGCGCGGAGCTCTCTCTCCACAAATCGTGGCATTGCTTGCATTTTTTGCTTACAGGCAAGAGCTGGGACCCTGCCGACCCGCCCTTGGGGAACGCCATCGGGGGCGGCGCAGAACTCCCTGATCGACAGGGAGTCATGGGATACGGGCCGGCACGATATCTCACCTCCTCGCAGGTGGGCGAAGTCGCGAGTGCGCTGGCAAGCTTTCCGTTGGAAGCAAAAGCGGAAGCGTTTGATCCGCAATTCGCTGACGAACAGAAGGTTTACGTTCCAAACCACGATAAGGAAGAATTGTTCTACTATTTCAACTTGCTGAGAGATTTCTACCAAGACGCCGCTAGCAAAGGGAGCGCGATGATTTTGTGGGTGGAATAGAAGCGTACTCACGTCAGAGGCAGGCGGTCACTCTGCCATTTTCCTTCTCAGTCGTATAAAAACGTATTGCTATGACGATTCGCAGTGCGGTATTCTGCGGATTCGCAGGAGGCGGATCGTGCAGAGATTACTGGCGCCGCGGGAAGCGGCCAACATCCTCGGCATCAGTTACCCCACCTTGAAGCAGTGGATCTACCACGGAAAGATCAAATCGGTGAAGACGCCGGGTGGGCATCATCGCGTGCCGGAGAGCGAGATCGACCGCATGATCCCGAGGAAACTGCTCCGCGGGGATATCGAGACGCGGCGAGGAAATTTCCGGAAGATCAGCGGGCGAAACCAGTTGATCGGGCGCGTGGTGTCCATCAAGTTCAGCGGGCTGCTGGCACAGGTGGCCTTGGCGATCGGGGAGCAGCACATTACGGCGATTATCACGGCGGATGCGGCGAAGGAGATGCGGTTGAAGCCGGGGGAGAGGGCGGCGGCCTTGATTAAGTCGACGGAGGTGATGATTCTGCGCGTGTGAGGGAAGCGGTGACTCGTGACAGGTGACTTGTGACTGGTGGAAGAAACGCGTTGCTCGAGTGGAGTCGTTTATTCGCAATTGGGACGTGTGTTTCCATGGCTTGCTGTAATGCGCGCGGGCAGGGGCAAGAAATACAAGTGGCGGCGGCGTCGGACTTGAAGTTTGCGATGGGGGAGTTGGCGGGAGAGTTTGAGGAACAGACGGGCGCGAAGGTGGCTGTGACGTACGGATCGAGCGGAAATTTTTTTTCGCAGATTCAGAATGGGGCGCCGTTCGACCTGTTTTTTTCAGCCGACATTGAGTACCCGCGAAAGCTGGAAGCGGCCGGACTCGCGGAGCCAGGAACGCTCTACCAGTACGCCGCGGGACGAATCGTGATCTGGATGCCTTCGGAGGCGAAGCTGGACGTGGCGAAGCTGGGTTGGAATGCGCTGCTGGATGCTGGCGTACAGAAAATCGCGATTGCGAACCCGGAGCATGCGCCGTATGGACGGGCGGCGGTGGCGGCGCTGCAAAAAGCCGGAATTTACGAACGCGTGAAAAGGAAGCTGGTTTATGGCGATAATATTTCGCAGGCGGCGCAGTTCGTGCAGTCGGGAAATGCGCAGGCGGGAATTGTGGCTCTGTCGCTGGCGGTTTCGCCGGGGATGAAGGAAGGGAAGAGGTGGGAGATACCGGCGGAGATGCATCCACCGATTGAGCAGGGCGCAATCGTTTTGAAGGGTGCGAAGGATAAGGATACGGCGCGATCATTCTTGGGCTTTGTGAAGGGTCCTACCGGGCGGGCGGTACTCGAGACGTTTGGATTCGCGGTCGGGGCGGCGGGGAATCGGTGAATAGGGGCAGCCCAGACGGAGGATTTTTAGCACATAGGGCATAGAGGGCGCAGGGTACAGAACGCAACAAAAAAGGCGAAGGATCGAGAGTCGACGCGCAGATGGAAAGAAGTGAAAAAACAGCATAGGGAAAAGAAGGAAGGGAAAGAGCGGAGAAGCGGATGGATTCGTTGTGGCTATCGTTCAAGTTAGCGGGTTGCGTTTCGGGGTTGCTAATGGTGATGGGCATGCCGGTCGCCTACTGGCTGGCGTATTCGAATTGGCGCGGGAAATTTTTGCTAGAGTCGGTTGTGGCGTTGCCGCTAGTGCTGCCACCGACGGTCTTGGGATTTTACGCTCTTGTGGCGATGGGACCTCGGGGGCCGCTTGGAAAACTTTGGATCGCGCTGTTTGGGCACGGGCTGGCGTTTACGTTCACGGGACTGGTGCTGGCGTCTGTGTTGTACAGCTTTCCGTTTGCGGTGCAGCCATTGAGCGCCTCATTTGAGGGCGTGGACCGAAGGCTTCTCGACGCGTCGGCGGTGCTAGGTTCGGGAAAATGGCGAACGTTCTGGCGCGTGATCCTTCCGCTGTCACTGCCGGGAGTCATCACCGCCGTGGTGCTGAGCTTCGCGCATACGCTGGGAGAATTTGGGGTGGTGCTGATGGTGGGCGGCAACCTCGCGGGCACGACGCGAACGGTTTCGATTGACATCTACGATCATGTGCAGTCGCTGGAATACGGCGAAGCAAATCGCCTGGCGCTGGTGCTCCTGATGATTTCGTTCGCGGTTCTTTCGCTGGTGTATGCCGTGAATCGCCGCGTGTGGACGCCGTGGACGGGGAAGTAGGCGCGGCAGTGCTCGAAGCGCAGCTTCGCAAGGAGCGGCGCAATGCGGGTACATATTCCTTTATTCTCGACGTTTCCATCGAAGTTGCTCCCGGCATCACGATTTTGTTCGGGCCTTCGGGCGCGGGAAAATCCACGCTGCTGGATTGCGTGGCGGGGTTGACGCATCCAGATGAGGGAAGAATTGCCCTGGACGGCGATGTATTGTTCGATTCTTCGAGCGCCACCCATGTTCCCGCCCAAAAACGGCGAATCGCTTACGTCTTCCAGACGCTGGCCTTGTTTCCACACTTAACCGTGGAGGAAAACGCAGCCTACGGACTGCGCGATCTGCCCGAGGAAGAGCGGCACGCACGCGTGACTGAAATCCTCGAAGCGTTTCGCGTGAAAAAACTGCGAAAACAGAAGCCCGATGAAATTTCCGGGGGAGAGAGACAGAGGATCGCGCTAGCGAGATCGCTAGTGACGGATCCGCGAGTCCTGTTGCTGGACGAACCGTTGACGGGCCTGGATGCGGAATTGAAGGCGGCAATCGTGGACGATTTGCGCGCGTGGAACGCGGCGAAGTGCATCCCGATCTTATACGTGACGCACAGCCGAGACGAAGTAGACGCCCTGGGCGAACGCATGATCGCCATGGAGAACGGACACATCGTGAGCGCTGGAGCCCCGATGGAGGTGCTGGATGCGCCGCGGAAAAAAAAACTTGCGCAAGCCGCGGGATTTGAAAACTTGCTCAGCGGGTCCGTGCTGGACGTGCGCGAGGCGGATGGCGTGATGCGCGTGCGGCTGGGAGAAAGCAGTCGTGAGATCGAGGTGCCGCTGGGTTTTGCCTCGGCGGGGGACCGCGTGCAGGTGGCGGTTCGCGCGGGAGACATCCTGCTGGCAGCGGAACGGCCGCACGGATTGAGCGCGCGAAACGTGATGGAGGGACAAATCGTTTCGCTCGAACAACGGGGTACGATGGGAATTGCGCGGGTGAATTGCGGAGTGACGTTCGTGGTGCATGTCACGCCGGGTGCGGTGCGGGCTTTGGCATTAACTCCCGGTCAAAAGGTTTGGCTCATTCTGAAGACGCACTCGTGTCATTTGGTGGAATAAGAATGTGACGGCGCGCAGGTTTTCAGGGCTTTGGGTTGGATGAAGGGGACGCAGCTGGTTTCGTCGCGGCCGGGACAGAGAATTTGACTTCATCCCCTTCGAGCAAGCTGTCTTTGGGCGTCGCATGGATGACGACAAAGTCGCCGGCGGCGAGGTCGGCAAACTTGGCGGGTTTGTCCTGACCATTGGAGCGCAGGACATAGACGGTTGTCGGCATAAGCTTCACTTCGACGGACTTGCCGTCGGGAGTTTTCACCAGCACGGAATCCGCGCTGATCTTTAGAACGGTGCCACGCATGTGAACTTTGTTGCCGTGCGCGAAAGCGCTCCCCGTGACGAATGCGAGAAAAAACAGGAACATGAATCTGCGGCGTTTCATAGATATCTCCGGATCGTAGCGGCGTTCAACTCCGAGTGTCTCATTTCTGGTGATGCTTCTGTGATTCCGGCTTTTGTTGCGGCGTTGCCCCGTTCAAGAAATCATTTTCCTCTTGTTCTTCGGAGCGCGCGTCCGGCCCTTTGGGATTGTACTTTTCCATTTCGATGCGCTCCGCAACAGTCAGGAACGGTAAGTGGCGGATGAAGTGAACCAGCTTCCACGAATCCTGCGCGTCCGCATGGTTGCCGAATGCGTCACGACTCCCGTTGTTGGAGAACGCGGGCATGCCGGTAAAGCGCACGCCATTTTCAATAATCCAAAACAGTTCGCCATCGGTTAGGCTCTGCGTGCGCGCCAGCCGAAGATCGGGCGGTTTGGGGTAGAGGCCCGCGCCCATCGGCGTGTCGCCGCCGCCATCGTTGGCATGGCATACCGCGCAGTGATCGGCGAAGTGGCGGCGGGCGTCGCGCAGATCCTCGGCGGAGTCGAGCAACGGGTTCTGTGCGGAGCGCGCGCTTGCGGGAATCGCCAGGTGGCGAACATTGCGAGCGAGGACTACTTCCAGCGCGGTTGGTGTGGCATGGGAACTGAGACCCTCATGCAAGATAGAAGCAGCAATAGTGATCACTACGCCGAAGAGAACAACGCCAATCAGCAGAACCAGAGAGCTGCGTTTCATAAGACCGGGATTATGGTAATGGATGCGAGGCGCTTCGGCTAGCGCGGTCTTGCTTGAAGAACGCGCGAGAGCGCTGCACGGTTTTTGTGCATACCCGCGGGTTCTCTTGATTTGATAGGATAGCCGGGGTGGATGCACATCCGGAAATGCTGACGAAAGAAAATGCGGTGGTTGCGCAGGGAGTTCTGCGGGTGCCGGAAGAAACGATGCGGCACGTGGAACGAGCGCTGGCAGCATGCGAAGCGGACGTGCGAGAGTGCTTGCTCGCGGTGATGAACGGCGGAGTACTTGGATTCGAACAGGGATTGAAGCTGGGGAGGGCGGAGGGCGCTTCGTTGGAAGCGCTGGTGGCTGTGGCGGATCAGTTGCGGCGAGAGACGGTGGGCGACGTCATCACCTACGTGGTGAATCGCAATCTGAACTTCACGAACGTATGTTTCGTGGGATGCAGCTTTTGCGGATTTGCGCGCGGGCCTGGAGCCCCGGATGCGTATTCACATTCTACCGAAGAAGTTGTGCGCCGCGCGAAGGAAGCTTGGGAGCGGGGCGCGACGGAAGTTTGCATTCAGGGCGGACTGCCAAAAGACCTCGATGGTTTTTTCTACAGGGACCTGCTGCGCGCCATCAAGCGCGCGATTCCCGAAATGCACGTGCACGCTTTTTCGCCGATGGAGATTGATTACGGCGTCGCGAAAACCGGGATGGCGTTGCGCGACTATCTGCGAATGATGAAGGATGAGGGACTGGGCAGCATTCCCGGGACGGCCGCGGAAATTCTGGATGATCGCGTGAGAAAAGAACTCAGCCCGAACAAGCTGCCCGCGGCGCGTTGGGTGGAGATCATCACGGCCGCGCATGAGCTGGGAATACCGACGACTTCGACGATGATGTACGGGCACGTGGAAGAGCCGGCGGATTGGGTGCGGCACATTTTGCTGTTACGTTCGATTCAGGGGCGCACCGGCGGATTCACCGAGTTTGTGCCGCTGGGATTCGTCCATGAGAACACTCGACTGTACCGCCACGGCGGGGCGCGCCCGGGAGCAAAATTGGAAGAGCATCTCCGCGTGCATGCTCTGGCGCGCGTGCTGCTGCATGGAGCGATTCAGAATCTGCAGGTGAGCTGGGTGAAGCTGGGATTCGAAACGTCGCTCGCGTGTTTGCAGGCGGGAGCGAACGACTTCAGCGGGACACTGATGGAAGAGAGTATTTCGAAAGCGGCTGGTGCGACGTTTGGGGAATATGTGTCGCCGGAAGAATTCCAGGCGAAAATTCGCTCGATTGGGCGCGTGCCGGCGGAACGGACTACGACCTATAAGATTCGGCGGAGGTTCGACGGCCCAGGCGAGGAAGTACAGGGTGAGCCGGTGCGGCCGCAACTGGCTAGTGCCGAAAGCCACGGGTTGTACGTCGAAGGCGCTTACTGAGCAAAGTCTATGCGCGCACTCCTCCTGCCCATTAAGGATTTGAAATATGCCAAGAAAAGACTGACGGGCGTGCTTACCCCGGAGAAAAGGTTTGGGCTGGCAGATGCGATGCTGAAGGATACGTTTCACGCGGTGCAATGTGTGCGAGGGGCAGAGAAGATTTTCGTGATCACGAATTACGAACCGGCGATGCGCGTTGCTGAAGAAAACGGGTGGGAGATTTTGCGCGAAGAGCGGCAAATTTCGGAAAGCGACTCTGTCGATGCAGCCTCGAAGATCTGCGAGGAGCGTGGCGTCTCGGGATTGCTGCGCGTGCCGCTGGATGTTCCGCTCGTGCAGGCCGGTGATATCGATGATTTACTGGCGATCGAGTGTGAAGAACCGGCGCTGGTGATCGTGCCGTCACGCGATGGGTTGGGCACAAATGCGATTCTGCGAATGCCGCCGACGTTGTTTCCTTCGCATTTCGGGGAAGGGAGCTTCGCAAAGCATGTCGGCGAAGCAGAGCGTCTTGGCGCGCGGGTGATCCTGCGAAAGAACGTGCGCTTGGAGATGGACGTGGACGATGAGTCCGATTTGCGAATCTTGTTGCAGCACGATTTGAGCGGCACGGAGACGGGAAGGTGGCTTCGAGAGAGCGGCGTGGAGGCGAGATTCCGCCTGAAGAGGGCAGCGGGAGCAGGTTTGGCGGCAAAGAGCTGAACCCCGGCGCGATGAAGAAGAAAATCTACGCCAGTCTTGATGAGGCCGTAAAAGATATTCCCGATGGCGCGCGAATCATGTTCGGAGGGTTCGGCGGCGCGGGTTTTCCCAACAATTTGATTCAGGCTCTCGCGCGGAAGGGAACAAAGAATATCACCGCTATCAGCAACAATTGCGGGACGCGCGAAGGCGAACTCGGGCTGATGTTCAAGAACAACCAAATCAAGCACGTGATTGCGTCGTTTCCGGGGCCCCACGCAGACCATTTTCAGGAGCGGTTTGCGGCGAAGGAAGTGACGCTGGAGCTTGTGCCTCAGGGGATTTTGTGCGAACGCATGCGCGCTGCCGCCGCGGGACTTACGGGCTTTTACACGACCGTGGGTGTTGGGACCGAAGTCGCCGAGGGAAAAGAGGAGCGCGTTCTGGATGGAGCCCGCTGCATCCTGGAAAAGCCAATCCACGCGGATTACGCTTTCATCAAAGCGCAGAAGGCCGATGAGCTGGGGAATCTCACCTACCGGCTGGCGGCCAGAAATTTCAATCCCATCATGGCCATGGCGGCGAAGACGACGATTGTGGAGACAGAAGAAATCGTTCCCGTGGGCTCCATCGATCCGGAAAACGTGATTACGCCGGGGATCTTCGTCCACCGCATCGTGCAGGCGAAAGGCCTGCGCTATGCCGGGTAACGGCAGTCAGGGAAAAGTCATGCCGGGTAACGACCTTCAGAAAAACGTCATGCCGCGTGATGGCAGCCGGGAAAAAGTGATCGCGGACAAGCCGCGGTTGGCCAGGGAACAGATCGCGCAGCGCGCCGCGCTCGAATTGCCGGATGGCGCGTACGTGAATCTAGGCTGGGGGATTCCGAATCTTATTGCGGATTATCTGCCCAAAGGGATCACCGTCTACTTTCACAGCGAGAATGGAATTCTGGGAATGGGGCGCCGCGCGAAACCAGGCGAGGAAGATTTCGACCAGGTGGACGCGATGAAAGTTCCGGTGACGCTCATCCCCGGCGCGTCTTTCTTTCATCAAGCCGATGCGCATTTGATGACGCGCGGCGGCCATCTGGATGTCGCCGTCCTGGGCGGTTTTCAGGTGTCCGAGAAAGGCGACCTGGCGAATTGGAAGATTCCCGGCGCGAGAGGTTCCGGCGGCATCGGCGGCGCAATGGATATCGCCGCCGGCGCGAAGAAGTTGATCGTCTGCATGGAGCACACCACCAAAGAAGGCACGCCCAAGATCGTGAAGGAGTGCAGTTATCCGCTGACCGGGCTCGAGTGCGTGGATACTATCGTGACGGATCTTGCCGTGATCGACGTGAAACCCGAAGGCCTGGTATTGCGCGAAATCGCGCCGGGCTGGTCATTGGAAGAGATCCAGAAAGCCACGGGCGCGCCGTTAATTACGATGGGGCGTGTGGCGGAAATCACTTTCGCTTGATTTTCTTAGGAGGCGCGAGATGAGCCAAGTCATTCCAGAAAAATATCAGGATCTGTTCGAGAAACCGGCGTTCGGAAATTTGGGGACGCTCATGAAGGATGGCAGCCCGCAGGTCACTCCCGTGTGGGTGGACTACGATGGAAAATATGTACGGGTCAACTCGGCCAAGGGCCGCGTGAAGGACAAAAATATGCGGCGCGATCCGCGCGTTTCGATCTCGCTGCAAGATCCCGCAAACCCTTACCGCTATCTGGAAATCCGGGGGCGTGTCGTGGAGGTCACCGAGAACGGTGCGGACGATCACATCAACAAACTTTCCAAAAAATATCTTGGCAACCCAACCTATCCTTACCGCCAGCCCGGCGAAGTCCGCGTGACGTACAAGATCGAACCCGAAAAAGTCAGCTCTATGGGGTAACGAAAAAGCATGCACGCTGCGAACGGAACTAAGCAGCGAGAGTAACGTTTACAATCGCGCCGCCACTCGTGCCGCCGTATGCCCGTCCGGCGTGCGGATGATGAGTACGATGCGGTCTGTCAGCGGCATGCCCGCGCTCGGAATACTGAAGTCGAGATGCCATCGGTAGCGCTTTGCCAGTTCCTCTGTGCTCTGCGTGTTATAGGCTTCGACGGGTTCGGCCGTCGCGGATTCCTGCTTGATATCGTCGATGTGCCGCAGTTCAAGCTCGCGTTTCCAGTAGAACGAAAATCGCAGCGTGAGCATCATTTCCTTGGTCAGGTACCGGCGCGGTCCGAATTGCTTCAACTGATTCGGACACGGAAAATCAAGCATCAAAAGGGAAACCCGGAGTTCGTCGGGAAACTCAGTCACGATCTCCTGTCCCCGGCGGTAATGTGTCCCGTCCGCATCATCGATCCGTTTGAAGTCGTCGAAAAAGTGCCCGGATGTGACGCGGCCCTCCAACCGGAAGCAAGTGATATCGGAAACGCTGCCGTCGGTTTCAAAGAAAATCCCCCCGTCAAAATTCATCACATCTCTCCGGACGGATTTTTCTTTCTTTTTTGACTTTTCTTGCGGTTGAATGGCGCTCGATGAGGAAACTAAAAAAGTGGACAAGGCAAGCACGACACAACAAATTTTGGAAAAGAGGCGGCCCATTCCCGGTTTTCCGAGGAACTCAGTTTACCCCTACCGCGTCGGTTTTGAGCAAGAAGGTGACGCCCTCCATTACGTACAGCGATTTTCCACTCTCGGCCTTTTTTGGCGAGACTCTTCCTCCGCGAACGGCTTCGATCGCCGTGACGAGTTTGGGGAGAACCTCGGGACTTGCAACGGGAATATTATGGGCGCCCAGAACAAGTTTTACTTGCGGGGTAAGCGCGGCGAGGCGCTTCACGGACGCGACGTAGGCATTCAGATCGGTTTCCGGACGAAAAAGCCAAATCGGGGCGGGGTAGTACGTGTCGCCGGTGAACAGCAAGCCGTTCTCTCGGTCCAGCAGCGAAATCGCGTCCGGCGTGTGACCTGGAGTGGAAATGACTTCCAGCGTCCGCCCGCCGAGATTGACCTTGAAACCGTCATGGATAAAGTGAGAAATCTTCCAGGGTTTCGTCGCGTACGTCTTCCGATTGAATCCTTTCGGCAAATCGCCGCAGAGTTGATCGGGAGCAATCTCCGCCTGCGCGTCTTCGCGCGAGCCTTTCGCATTAGCGCGCGTAAAGTCCGTGTCCATGCCAAAAATAAAAGGGAATCGCCAGTTGTCGCCGACGTGGTCGTCGTGTGTGTGCGAGTTGAGTACGACGACGGGACGCGACGTCAACTGCGTAGTGACTTTGCGAATGTCACTGATGCCCATGCCGGTGTCAAACAGCACTGCCTGCTTGCGCCCGACGATAAGATAAGAAATGGTTTCTTCCGCCTGGTGTGGCTCGTAAATCGCAAAAACGCCGGGCGCGACTTTGTAGACCTCGAACCACGGCTCGTTCGGAAGAACACGCTGCAGCGTCTTGTACTCGGGCCGCGGAAGCGCGTGGCACCACTCCGGAGTATTGTTTGCTTGTGCGGCTAGAAGCAGCGGCAGCCAGCAGATGACCAGCAGCGACAGAAGTACTTTGCCAAAATGCACGATTCCTCCGAGTCTCAGGACAGCGACCGGAGCTGGGACCGTCATGTTATCGCCTGTTGCAGGCGCGAGCAACTTTCCGGCCGCACTTGTTTCCAAATGGGAAAATTCACCTGCTGTATTTTTCGTAGAATTTGTTGACGAAGAGCTCGCCGGGGTCGTATGTCTTTTTGGCGGCGAAAAATTCGTCGATGTGCGGATAGGCCTTGCGAAGTTGTTCCTTGGAATAGAAAAGCTGATAGGGAAGGTAGTACGTGCCGTCGAGTCCCAAGGCGAGATCGATCAAGTCTGTCGTGGTTTTTTGCAAAATCCGGCCTTCGCGTTCGTTGAATTTCTGGTTGAAGTACAGCACGTAAGCGAACATGTCCTGCCGCGCGTAATTCAGCGTGGTGATGTCGTCTTTGTGGACGATTCGAATCGTCACGTTGATCAGGTTCGCGCCGTTGTTCTTTACGATGCCCCGCAGGCCGTCCACGAACTGCGGCATTTTTTCCTGCGGGATAAAATACTCCTGCAAAATGTCCGTGTCCCGCAGGCGGTTCTCCAGGTAGTCCATCGAATCGTACATTTCCTGATTGCGCGAGACGAAGCAGCCCTCTTCATGGCTCATTGCTTCGTTGCGTGAAATGCACGTGTGCAAGCGCGGCTCCGCATATTTCTCGGCCACCCAGCGTACTCGCCTCCCGAAACCCCCGGTTTTGGAAAAATTGATGATGAATCGGTCCAGCCACACGTAACCGGGCGGCTTCAGCGGAGCCACCGGCACGTCCCTGTGCGTTTTTTCGTACGTGTGGATCGCGGTTTCCGTCAGGTACGTCGAAGGTGACATCGAGAGCCGCCCGTAGGCCAGCCCGATGTTTGAATTGCCTTCGACATTCTTTTTGTAGTGCCCGGGAAAATCCTTGTAGTCCATGTATTGTGTTTTCCAAAGGTACATTTCGTTGTCCACCACGTCCAGGTCCACGTCGAGGATAATGCCCATCAATCCGTAGCCACCCAGAGCGTGATGAAATAGTTCGGAATTTTCTGTGGGGCTGCAATTCTTGATTTCGCCGCTGCTGAGCAGAATACGGAAAGAGCGGACCGTCGGCGCAACCTGACCAGGCTTGTGCGCGATGCCGTGAGCATTCACGCTGAGCGTTCCGCCCACCGTAAAAATATTGATGGATTGCATGGCCTTGACCGCCAGTCCGTATGGATCCAGGAACAGCTGCAACTGCTTCCAGGTGGCTCCCGTTTGCACGTTCAGAATCTTATTTTCTTTGTCTAGGTGAACCTGGTTGAACCCGCGTATGTCCAGAACCAGGCCATCTTTTACGAACGTGTGGCCGCCCATGCTATGGCGCGAGCCGGCGGCCGTGACTTTCAGCTTGTGTTCGCGCGCGAACTGTACGGCGTTCTGGATGTCGGCGACGGACGTCACCTTCACAATGCCATACACCGCCGTCTTGTTCAGGTGACTCGCGTCATTGATGTACCCGCCGACTTGTTCGAACGGCACCTGCGTTGCGGGCGGAACTTGCAGCACCAGCGTCGTCGGTTTAGTTTGATCCGCATTCGGCGGATAGACAAAATCCGATTCTTTTTCCTTTCCGGGCGCGGCGGAATAATCGAAAAACTTTTTTGCCGCAGCCACCAGCAGTGCCGCCAGCAAGAGCAGGGCGATCAGCCATCGTCTTGCGCGGGAAGGGGACATTGTCTTTTGCATAAAAAGCGTTAAATAAGTTGCTTTCCTGCAAAGTATAAGAGGAACTATGCTGGGTCCCAGGTTCCCCGAGAGTTTTCTATGCCTAAACAAATAACGACGATACAGAAGTGTGCGTGGGGATTTGCGGCGCTGTTTCTCGGCGTCTACCTGCTAGACTTCGTTCCCGGAATCATGGATGCGAACGGGCTGATGTTCGGCTTGTTCCACATGACGCGGATCGTGGACCTCGGACATTTAGCGGCTGGCGCGCTGGGCGTGATTGGCGCGCTGACATCGGCGCGCGGGGCGCGAATTTATTTCTACGTGCTGGGGACGTGGTATTTGATTGACGTCGTCGTTTACTTTGTCTCGCATCTCAATCAAATTTCCCTGAAAACAAATATTCTTGTCAACGGGCCGCACATCCTTATTTTCATTGCGGCGTTCTGGATTGCCGCCAAAGTGAGCCGCACCGCCGTCCCGGCGTGAGCGCCCCATGCCGCAAGGGCTGAAACGCTTCCTGAAGCGAATAGTCCTGCCGTTTTTCCTGATTGTCTTTGGCTCAATCATTTTGTTCGTCGCGGTTTTCTGGTTGAAGTGCGCTTTTGTAAAACCGACCGTTGGCGCGGTTGTTGCGATCGCGAAACAGCAGAGAACTGCCGCGCCGGATATCGGCGAAAAAAACAGGCGGCCGCTTGAAGACTCCTATTTTTCGTATCCGGAGTGGTACATCGTCTGGAGCTACGAAGAACGTGCGCAGTATCTGCCAAACAATCTGCCTAGCAGGTTTCCTTATTTTGCTTCGATCGGCCAGTACTGGCGTTCGTACTGTTTTATCTGCGGGCTGACGCAGAGCCGTTATCAATTTAATTTTGGCGATCATTTGAGTTCGTTTGTGCTGGGCGGCAGTTTCGCACTGGAATACTCCATTCGCGGCGCGTACGAACAAACAGTCGGCCGCGCCAGCGAGTGGACCAGTTCGCACGAACTGACGGAAGAAGATGCCTACGCGGCGCGCGTTGCGAGGGAATACGCCGATTTCGTCTATATCCGTCCGTTTTATGAATTTCATTTCGCGCACGCGCTGAAGCAGCTTTGGAAAGAGACGCCGCTGTGGGGCAAGCATCCGATTCGAAAATGTGAGCGGAAGTTTATCCTAAGCGTGGACTACGGCCTCGAAGCGATCTACGCAGAAGCATTGGAGAAAGCCAGTCACCTGGCTTACGGCGTCGAATCCGCCGACACCTACACCTGGATCGAGAATACGCCGGAATCTCTTTTCAGTGAATTTCCGCGAGTGAAAAAAGTGAAGGAAGTCTCGTCCCAATCCTACGTCGCGATCATTCCGCGCTACCAGGAATTCACCGATCTGGCCGTAAAGCTGGCGAGCAAGGACGTACATTTCGTCCAAATCGCCGGGAATGATGAAATTATGATCACGGTCGTAGCACCGGAGGAGTGGAGCTACGATTTGCCGGCGAGCCAAGGCAGCCTGCTTTTTACCGAAAACTTTTTGACGCAATCCGGCGTGAAGCGCATCGCGCTGGAATGCCCGGTACGCTCGCTGCATTCCGTCCTCAATCACCTCGCTAGCGGAGGAACAAAAATCGAACATATCTACGACTACTGACGCCCCAGATGGCCCGAATTTTTCATGAAACAAACTTCACCCTTTCTTCGTTCTATTCCATAGCAAACCATCCCTGGGGATGGTCCGTCCATGGGGGTGCCCGATGATGAACTTCTGGCAAGACGTTCGCTATGCGTTGCGGGTGCTGCGGAAGAGCCGCGGTTTCGCCGCCATTGCGGTCTTGACCCTCGCTCTTGGGATTGGCGCGAACACCGCGCTGTTTTCCGTGGTGAACGGCGTGCTCCTGAATCCGCTCCCGTTTCCCAACCCGGACGAACTCTACGAGGTTTACACGAAAACCGCCTCTTTCGAACAAAGCTCGATTTCCTATCCGAATTTCCTGGACTGGCAGAAGAACAACCACTCCTTCTCATCGCTCGGCGCCTTCCGCACCGACGATTTCAATCTGACCGGCGTGGGCGAGCCGGAGCGGCTTCACGCGCACATGATTTCTGCGGAGTTTTTCCCCACTCTGGGCGTTAAACCCATGCTGGGCCGCAACTTCCGCTCCGATGAGGACCGGGCCGGCGCGTCTCCCGTGGCAATCCTCGCAGACGGGCTTTGGAAGCGCAAATTTGCCTCATCGCAGGACATCATCGGAAAAAATATCTCGCTCAACGGCAAATCCTACACGGTTGTCGGAGTGGCGCAGGGGCGCATCACGAATCTCAGCCCGTCGGACGTTTTTGTGCCCATTGGACAGTGGACGGATCCTACCTTTCTTGACCGCAGAATCAGCATGGGCATGAACTCGATCGGCCGACTGAAGCCCGGCGGTTCGTTCGCGCAGGCCAAGGCGGACATGGATGCGATTGCACAAAATCTTGCCGCGGCGTATCCCGAGGCCGACAAGGGCACGGGGATCACACTAGTGCCGCTCAAGACGGACGTCGTCGGTGACGTGCGCGGAATCCTGTTGGTGTTGCTGGGCGCAGTTGGTTTTGTGCTGCTGATTGCTTGCGCCAATGTCGCCAATCTTTTGCTGGCGCGTTCCACGGGCCGGACGCGGGAATTCGCGATTCGTTCGGCGCTTGGAGCCGGCCCCGCTCGAGTGGTGCGCCAATTGCTTACGGAAAGCGTCCTGCTCGGCATCGCGGGCGGCGCCATCGGGCTGCTCCTCGCGAAGTTTTCCATCAAGACTATTGTGGCCGCCTTGGGTGATACCCTTCCGCGCGCGGAAGAAATCACGCTGGACGCGCACGTGCTGGTTTTCACTGCCGGCGTATCCATTCTCACTGGCATCGTCTTCGGCCTGGTTCCCGCGATTAAGATGATGCAGCCTCGTTTGAACGAGACGCTGAAAGAAGGCGGACGCGGTTCGAGCGGCGCGCGCCATCGCACGCAAAGCATATTCGTTGTGGTGGAGATGGCGATGGCGCTGGTGCTTCTCGTTGGGGCGGGACTGATGATTCGCAGCCTGGCCGCGCTCTGGGGCATCAATCCCGGATTCGACGCGCGCAACGTTCTCTCGTTCGCAACTTCCCTGACTTCCGATCCCTCCGTGACTCCGGATCAACTTCGCGCGAAATATCGCGAGAGCCTGCGGCAATTCGAGAGCGTGCCGGGAGTGGAATCCGCCGGCATGATCGGCGGCTCGCTGCCCATGACCGGCGATTCGGAAGTGCCGTTCTGGCTGGAAGGCCAGCCCAAACCCGCCAACGATAACGAAATGCCGTTCGCATTATTTTACCTGGTAACTCCGCGTTACGCAGAGGCGATGCGCATTCCGATTCAGCGCGGGAGATTTCTCAGCGACCGCGACAACGAACATTCGCCGCAAGTCGTCGTGATTGACGCGGCGTTCGCGCGCAAGTACTTCCCGAATGTGGATCCCGTCGGCAAGCGCCTCAACATCGGGCTGCTGGATATGCAGCCGGAAATTATCGGCGTCGTCGGCCACGTCGAGCATTGGGGCCTCGGCGCCAAAGGACACGACACTCTGCAATCGCAAATCTATCTGCCGGTGTGGCAGGTGCCGGACCGCTTTTGGACGCTGCTCTCGAGCGGCTGCGGCTACGTGGCGCGCACCGCGGCTTCGCCGCTCGGCGTGGTCAACGCGATGCGCCAAGCCGCCTTGAAAGCGGATGCCAGTTCGGTCGTGTACGAGGCCCGCCCGCTGCTCGAAATTGTGTCCAACTCGATCGCGAAGCAGCGGCTGGCGATGATTCTGCTCAGCGTTTTTTCCGCGCTGGCGCTGGTGCTTTCCGCGATTGGAATTTACGGCGTCATTTCTTACTTGACCGGGCAGCGCACGCATGAAATCGGAATTCGTGTGGCGCTGGGCGCTTCGCGTTCCGACGTGCTGCGCATGGTGCTCGGTGATGGCATGCGGATCACGCTCATCGGCGTGGGCATCGGAGTTGCCGCGGCACTGGGATTGACGCGGCTGATTTCGCAATTGATTTATGGCGTCGGCGCGTACGATCCCATCACGTTTGCCGGCGTCGCTTTCCTCCTTACGGGCGTGGCGCTGCTCGCTTGCTATATTCCCGCACGGCGCGCGATGCGCGTGGACCCGATGATCGCTCTGCGTTATGAATGATCGCTGTAAAGTTGCGGCAGTCTTCATTGCCATCTGCAGTCGAGCAGAATCAATGCAGCTCCGAGCGGTGCAGCAACTAGCAGCGTAGCCACCACCAGCTTCAGTCCTCTTTTCACCGCTTGTTTCCTCCGAACATCGACATAAATTTGGTCGCCAAGCTCGCCTTACTTCCGCCTGCTGGCGCGAGGACGCGAAATGCATCACCAGTCACACCAGGCATGTCCTCATCGTGACGAAAGCCCGTAAGTGCTTTTGTCAACTCGGCTGGAATGTCATATATATAATCAGCGTCCCCTTCTTCACCGCCGTTCGCATCCTGGGCGTCTGTCAGTCGTTTCCTAATGCTAGCGAGACCAGCCGGAGCCGCACCGACAACATCCAAGTGATATCTCCCTTTTTCACAATCGTGGAATACCTTCCACACTTGCTTGCCCCGCGCCCAGCCCGATGCAGAACTGAACATCACATGATCCTCAACAAAACAAGACACGACATCGCTATCTTCAGAAAGCTTTGCAAGTACTTGGTCCTCAACCTCGTGTCTGTTCCAGACAACTACTTGCCACCCTGTCGGAATCTGTACGGTGTCAATTTTCGACTCCGCAATTTCCTCTCGTTCTCCTGTCGGGCGCAGGTTAAGCGCAGTACAGACCGTCTCGATTGTTCCATTCTTGGTCGCCGCCCATGAAAGTGACCACCCCATCTTTTTCTCCTTTTATGGGTGCGTCATGTCCTCGGGCTTGACGAGGGCGTCGAATTCTTCAGCGGTGACGTAGCCGAGTTTGAGGGCGGCTTCGCGGAGGCTGATGCCGGAGTGGTGAGCGGCTTTGGCGATCTGGGCGGCCTGGTCGTAGCCGATTTTCGGAACGAGGGCGGTGACGAGCATCAGCGAATTGTCGACGTATTGCTCGATTTTTTCGATGTTTGCTTCGATGCCGTTGACGCAATGCTCCACGAAGCTGTTGCAGGCGTCGGCGAGAAGTTCCACGGAGTGGAGATAATTGAAAATCATCACCGGCTTAAAAACGTTCAGCTCGAAATTGCCTTGCGAGCCGGCGAAGCCGATGGCGGCGTCATTGCCCATGACCTGCACGGCCACCATGGTGAGCGCTTCTGCCTGCGTGGGATTCACTTTGCCCGGCATGATGGAGGAGCCGGGCTCGTTTTCGGGAAGCGAGAGTTCGCCGAGGCCGCAGCGCGGCCCGGAAGCGAGCCAACGAATGTCGTTGGCGATTTTCATGAGTGAAGCGGCCAGCGTTTTCAACGCGCCGCTGGCGAAAACGATTTCGTCGTGCGCGGCGAGCGCGGCGAACTTGTTGGGATGCGAGCGGAACGGCAGCCCAGTAAGCTCGGCGATTTTGCGCGCGGCGCGCTCGGCAAATTCGGGATGGGCGTTGAGGCCGGTGCCAACAGCGGTGCCGCCGATGGCGAGATCGTAGAGGCCATCAAGAGCGACTGCGACACGGCCGCCATCGCGGTCGAGCATGTTTACATAGCCCGAGAACTCCTGGCCGAGCGTGAGCGGCGTAGCATCCTGCAAATGGGTGCGGCCGATTTTCACGATGTCCGCGAATTCTTTAGCCTTGGCGTCGAGAGCGTCACGAAGATTTTTCAGGGCCGGAAGGAGGCGGCGCGCGGTTTCCGCGGCGGCAGCGATGTGCATGGCGGCCGGAAACGTGTCGTTCGAGGACTGCGACATGTTGACGTCGTCATTGGGATGGATAGGCTTCTTGCTGCCCATGACGCCGCCCGCGATTTCGATGGCGCGGTTGGAGATGACTTCGTTGACATTCATATTGGTTTGCGTGCCGCTGCCGGTTTGCCAGACGCGGAGTGGGAAATGCTCGTCGAGTTTACCGGCGATGACTTCATCGGCGGCTTGGATGATGAGCCTGGCTTTGTCAGCGGAGAGTTTGCCCAAGTCTTGATTTACGAGTGCGCAAGACTTCTTGAGGATGCCGAAGGCGCGGATCAACTCGGGGGGCATGGTGTCCTTGCCAATGGCGAAGTGGATGAGCGAGCGGGCGGTCTGCGCGCCGTAGTAGCGGTCAGCGGGAACTTCGATCTTGCCCATGGAGTCGGACTCGATGCGCGTTGGCGCGCCGAGTGCAGATTGCGTGGCGTCAGACATGGCAGGCTCCTAAGTGGTTTCTACCTTTGAGTTTAGCACCGAGGGCGCTGAGGCCGCGGAGAAGAGTGGCGGAGAGCGCAGGGGTATTAACTGGGTGGATAACAGGCAGGGGAAATCTAGTTAACAATAACAGCCCCCTCCCCCTGGGTTTCTTATAAGTGTTCATTCTAACGGAGATTAAGTTCTTTAGAATGAGCACTTGTAGAAGTGTGGAGTCTAAAGGGCTTACGGAAGTGCGGAAATTATGAGATGGTAACCGGGTGGGGTGGGAAGATTTTACAGGAATTAGAAGGACTGTCTGCCGGAGGGCCATTGGTGGCAAGGCATGAAAGCAGGGTGCCGAAGCAACAACACCATTATAGCACATCCGTACTGTTAGTCAAACCATAAATGATAAGTGGTTTGTTTGCTGTAGGTTGGCCAGACGTAGCTCGCTTAGCGAGATTTGACATCCTTTGTGGGGCGGAAGCGTAGCGCGGACCACACTTCGTCGATGGCCACGATGGAGACAGCTTGCCAGCCAGTATCGCTCATGACGTCGCGAGCCGCCTCGCGGCTGAGGTCGGTGTCGACTCCCGAAGTCTTCTTGGGGTAGGCGATCCATACCAGGGCACCGGGGGCGGCGTGTTTGAGGAGTTTCGGCGCCGACTTTTTGATTTCTGAGGCGCGCGTGGCAAAGAACTGTATGAAAGGGTGCATGCCGTTCGCGACCTGTGAAACTCTCAGACCGTCCGGCAAGGGCGCAATCCGCTTCCAGTATCCGGGGGGCGCAGCAACGATTAAGGCTTGCATCCCGGGCCGGAGCCCCAGTTTTCTCGCGAGAGGGTTGATGCTCATTTCGGCTTACCATTGCTGGAGAGAGCGAACTGGTTGCCATCAGGATCTTTGAAGACGGCAGAGGAGCCCCAGACTTCGGTTTTGGGCTCCTGGGCAAAGGCGACACCTCTGGACTTTAGAATCTTGGCGGTGGCGAAGACGTCGTCGCACCAGAAGGCGATGGATTGAAATTCGCCGATGCGATTCTCCTGACCGGGTGGCGTGAAGAGGGCGAGTCCCGTTTCAGCGCCGGGGATGAGCAGCTCAATCCAGCGCTGGGTGTCTGTGAAGGGCTGGTCGGTGACGACTTTGCATCCCAGCTTCTCGGTGTAGAACTTTAATGAAGCGTCCTGATTGCGAACGGGAATGCCGGCAAACTTGATTCCACGAATCATGGTCGACCTCCTTGTCGATGAAGGGAGCATAGATGCGCGAAACGGCCGGTGCAATCAGCCAGTTGATGCTATATTAGTGGCCGGTATAGCTGTGGCAAACTTAGACGAATACATCACCGACGTGTTGATGCGCGACCTGGTGGGCCACGACAGGAGACCAGTCGGTTTCCTGGTGTACTTGTGGCTGGCAGCCGAAGCACAGCGTAGAGGTGGAGAGGTACAGGTCAGCTACCAGGAGCTGGCGGAGTGCGTGGGAGTATCAAAGAGTTCCGTGCAGGGGGCGGTTAGCTGGTTGACCCGGAGGAAATTGTTGTCTGCGAGCAAAGAAAATGCGACGGCAATCCCGCGGTATACCGTGCTTAGTCCGTGGAGGGATGCGGCGCGGCGTAGAGGGCGAGAGCGTTGAAGAAGCCGGCAGAGTTGCCGGCGCTACACTAACGACGCCCATATCCTCAACTGTGGTGACTTCGCAGTGACACGAATTCGACACAAGCACAGCATGACGTATCCAGGTCATGTATAATTTTTAGGCGGGGGATTCTGCAACATTCATGAGCCAGGGATTCGGGAAATCGCATGCCTCGTTGGAGGTGTGGTTTCGGCGCGCACTGCGCTTCATCCGCACGCGTACGCGAGAGCTGCGGGCGATTGCCAAGGCGCTGATTTCGACGAAACACCCTTTCCTGGTGCACATCATCCCCATGCGGCGATGCAATCTCGATTGCGGGTATTGCAACGAGTATGACGACGTTTCCAAGCCCGTGCCACTGGAGGAGATGAAGAAGCGGCTGGACTTGCTGGCCGATATGGGGACGTCCATTATCACCATCAGCGGCGGAGAGCCGCTGATGCATCCGGAGCTGGACGAACTGATCCGGTATATCCGGCAGCAGGGCATGATCGCCGGACTTATCACCAACGGATTTTTTCTGAACCAGGAACGCATCGAACGGCTGAACGCGGCGGGCCTGGAGTACCTGCAGATCAGCATCGACAACGTGACGCCGGACGAAGTATCCAAGAAAAGTTTGAAAACGCTGGATCTCCGGCTGCAATGGCTGGCGCGATACGCGGTGTTCCATGTAAACATAAACTCGGTGCTCGGCAGCGGCGTGAAGGATCCCGAAGACGCGCTGAAGATCGCGCACCGGGCGGTGGACCTGGGGCTGACGAGCACGGTGGGAATCATCCACGACCAGAGCGGGCAGTTGAAACCGCTGGGGCCGCGGGAGATTGAGATATTTGAAGCGATCATGACGCTGAGCAAGCGGTCGTTTTCACGATTCAACCAGTTTCAGCACAACGTGGCGCGAGGGAAAGAACACAAGTGGCGGTGCCGCTCCGGCGCGCGATATTTGTACGTTTGCGAGGACGGGTTGGTGCACTGGTGCTCGCAGCAGCGCGGGTATCCGGGAATTCCGCTCGAACAGTACACTCCGGAGATGCGGCACCGGGAGTTTTATACGGAAAAATTTTGCGCGCCGCGATGCACGGTTTCCTGCGTACAGCAAGTGGGAATGCTGGATAACTGGCGCGCACCGCAGAACTTGAAGCCCCTGCCGATGACATCGCCAGCGGTGCCGCAGGAGCTGGTGCAAATCGGTCCTTCGCGCGGGAATTCTTGATTTCCATTCGGATACGTTCATCCAGTCTTTCCGTGCTATTTCCATTCCATGCACAATCCTTGTCTGTGCGATTGACGGCCGCCAAGGGCTTGCGAAAAATATATTCATGCCAGAACTAGCGATTGAAATTGAAAATCTAACCAAGGAATACCCTCACGGGTTCCTGCACCTGAAGAAAAAGACTTCGCTCGAAGGGCTGAACATGCAGGTGGAGACGGCCGAGGTGTTCGGATTTATCGGACCGAACGGCGCGGGGAAATCCACAACCATCAAGCTGCTGATGGGATTGATTTTTCCCACGGCGGGAAGCGCGCGAATCCTCGGCAAGCCCATCAGCGACGTGGAGATGCACCGTGAAATCGGTTACCTGCCGGAGCAGCCGTACTTCTACGACTATCTGACCGCGGCAGAAGTGCTGGACTATTTCGCGAGATTCCACGACCTGACGGCGGCGGACCGCAAAGGACGCGTGCCAGAAATGCTGAGGAAGGTGGGGCTCGAGACGGCAGGGAAAATTCAATTGCGCAAGTATTCGAAGGGCATGTTGCAGCGGGTCGGGCTCGCGCAGGCGATTCTGCATGATCCGAAAGTAGTGATTCTGGATGAGCCGATGTCGGGGCTGGATCCCGTGGGGCGGCGCGAAGTGCGCGACATCATTCTGGAGCTGAAGCGCGAAGGGAAGACGGTGATGTTTTCCACGCACATTCTTTCCGACGCGGAAATGCTGTGCGACCGCGTTGGCGTGATCGTGGGCGGGAAGCTGCGCGGAGTTGGGACGCCGAGCCAAATTGTGAACATGAAGACGCAAGGGATGGAGATTTTGTTTGAGCTAACGGGTGCGAATAACGCGCCTCTTCTGGCCAAGGCGACGCGCACGGGCGACCGGTACAGGTTGCAGGTCGAAGAGGGAGAGCTCTACCCAGCGATCGAGCAACTGCGCGCGGCGGGAGCGCGCATCCTATCGGTTTCGCAGGTGAAGGCCACGCTGGAAGAATTCTTCATGGGCCTGGTAGAAGCGGACCGGGCGCAGGCGGCGGCCGTCGAGGTAAGCGAGAAATGAAGCGAGCGGGCATAGTGGCGTTGAACACGTTTCGCGAAGCGGTGCGCGACCGCGTGCTGTATAGCCTGGTGTTTTTCGCGCTGCTGATGATGGCGGCGGCGGTCCTGGTGGGGCAGATTTCGATCGGGATTGAGCAAACGGTGATCGTGAATCTGGGACTGAGCGCCATCTCGGTGATTGGGTTGCTGATTTCCGTGTTCCTGGGCGTCGCCTTGGTTTCGAAAGAGATGGACAAGCGTACGCTGTATGCGCTGCTGGCCAAGCCGGTACGGCGATGGGAGTTTTTGTTAGGAAAATTCGGCGGGCTGGTGCTGACGCTGGCGGTGAACACCGCGGCGATGGCGGCGGGGCTCTTCGTCGTGATGCTTTACGTGAAACATTCGCTGGAGCAGAGCGATGCAGTGGTGCTGGTGGCGGTGTATTTCATTCTGCTGAAGCTGGCGATGATTGTGGCGCTGGCGCTGCTGTTTTCCTGCTTCACAACACCGCTGCTGGCGATTCTCTACACAAGCGGTTTGTACGTCGTCGGGTTGTACGTGCAAGAGTTGCGGAATCTCCCGCTCGATACGATGAGTCCAGGCATGGCCGCCTTCTTGAAATGGTTCTCGTATTTTCTGCCGAATTTCGAGAACTTCAACGTGATGGCCATGGCGGCGTATGGCCGGGCCGTTCCCGCAGCGCTGATTCTGCAGAATACGCTGTACGCCATTATTTATTGCTTGGTGGTCCTGACGGCGGCGGCAGCTGTGTTCTCACGGCGGAACTTGAAATGAAATCGAGCAAGTCCTCAGCGTGGCTGCTGTTACTGGCGCTGGTGATTCCGGCGGGGTTCGCAGGAATCTGGAAGCTGCAACATCAGATTGACGCGCAACACGCATCGCTCAACGAGGAGCGGGACGAGGTCCTGCTGCGCTCTCCTAAACTGGTGAAGTTGATGAGCTTGGAATACGCGCCGCTGATGGCGGACATTTATTGGACGCGCGTGGTGCAGTACTACGGGAATAAACATGTGCGCAATGAGAGCAACCTGGATATGCTCTGGCCGCTTCTGGATATCAGCACGACGCTAGATCCGAACCTGCTGATGGCCTACCGATTTGGCGCGATCTTTCTAAGCCAGAAGGCTCCTACCGGAGCGGGCCGGCCAGACTTGGCCGTAAAGCTCATCGAGCGCGGCATTCAGGAGAATCCGGACTACTGGCGCTTCTACGAAGATCTGGGATTTATCTACTATTTCGATGCGAAGGACTACCCGAAAGCGGCGGCAGCGTTCCTGGAGGGAAGCAAGAAACCAGGCGCCCTCGTGTGGATGAAGGTTATGGCCGCCAAAATCTCCGCCGAAGGAAAGTCATACGAGACCTCGCTCTTCTTGTGGAATGACATCTATCAAACGACATCTGATCCGCAGATCAAAGAAAATGCCCTGAAGCACCTGCGATTGTTGAAAGTGAGAGAAGACTGTAAGCAGTTGGATGCGCTTGCAGACCAATATGAAAAGCAGGCCGGCCGGCGGCCGACTCGAATGAGCGAACTCGTGCAGGCGGGGCTGTTGCCGGGAATCCCGGGAGATCCCCTGGGATACGCATACGTCTTTGGTCCGGAAGGAAAAGCGGAACTCAATCTGGACAGCCCGCTCGTGGAACAGCAGTTGCAGCTCGGGCGTTTTGAGTAGAGAGCAGACAAACCGTTCCGTCCTGGAGCAGAAATCGCGCTATTCCGAAGTGCAGAGAAGCGTCATTTGAGGATCGACGACAATCTTGCGAGGCGAAGTCTGGCTCATGAAATGGAATGACGTTTCCGGACCCGCCGCTTCCACTATGCCGAGAAAAGCGTTGTGCCCCGCGCCGCCTGCGTAGAGCGGAACGCTGGCGATAAACGAGCGCGGCACGCCAGTTTGAATCAGTTTTCCTCTTATCAGATAACCTTTGTCCGTGTGATGAGCGGTGAACTCGGCGCGATAATGCGGAATCCCCGTACCGCGCACCCATTCCGCGAAGAACCATTCCATGGAGCGACCGCCTTCGAGGTCCATGGCAGGGGTCATGACGGCCTCCACTTCGTGCTGTAAATCATCGGTGGAGAGAGCGCGGTAGGCATATTTAGCTGCCAACGACTGCAGCAGGGCGGCAAATCGCGCGTCGGGATTTTTGGCGCCGGGCTGGCGAAGCATTTCGCGCAACATGTGAACGATCCAGGCGCCTTTGCAATAGACGATCTGCTGGTAGGCTGTGGGAGACTTCGAGGAGTCGAGGCGTGAACCCAGAATAGGCGCGCCAATTTCTGCCGCGGGCTCGCTGGCGTCCGGTAGTTTTTCAACTAATTGCTTGCGGTAGCGCGCGAGCCAGACGTGAAGAGTGTGATCCGGGCTCTTCTTGGAGTCGGCGAAAAGAAGCGCCAGATAATCCGCAATGGCTTCGTTGATCCACTGATCGCGATAGCTCGACCACCCGACGACGTTACCCCACCATTGATGGGCCACTTCATGGTAGGGAACCAATTCCGTAAAGTGTTCCTGGCCTGTAGTCGTGAGCCCGGCGCGTTGTTGGGCCTCGGCAGGCAAGAAGGAAAAGGTGGAGATGTAAAGCAGACCGGGCCAGCCCTGCCCGAAGGCTCCGGGAATCTGCGAGACGCTCAAGTTATGCACGGGAAATGGGCCGCTAAAGTTCTCATAAAAATGGATGGAGGAGTCAATCTCCCTGCCAAGCTGTTTGAGCGCATCCGCGGGACTTGGGGGAGGCAGACTTTGCATGGCGCCCGCGAGATTGCGACCTTGGCCTTCAGCCGCGGAAATCCGCGAAGAGGGATTAGAGAGACCAACAAACGCATCCGAATACTGGGCGGCAAGACGAGCCTTCAGCTCCTGCTCAAGCTGCCGATTGGCGTAGACGTCGATGGAATGGTTGCCGGAAGCAACCGAGGCCGAAGCATAATCCCCGAGATTGAAGCCGGCAACGGAGAGCTTATCGGACTTCCAATGCCCGGTGCGGAAGTCGCCGTCCTCACGCTCATCCAGTTTGGAGCCGGTAGCAACCAGACGAAGCTTGCGTGGCCAGCGCATAGTGAGGTCATAGGCCGCAAAATCCGCGGCGTTGCCGAGATGGGGGTACCAGTTTTCACGCGCACCGACAAATAGCACGCTATTTCCCGCATCCTGGATGACATTGCCGTGATAGTGAAAGCGCAACGTGAATTCGAGGCTGCGTGCGGGAGCTTCCGACAGAATGACGTACAAGAAGTTATTGCCTCGAGCGGAGCGCTCTTGCAAGTTCATTCCCTCATTCTGAAAAAAGGCCAAGGAAATATTTTGGCCGTCAGTAACCTTGTCCACGGCAAGGGCGCGGGAGAGTTGAAGCACCAGGATCCGTTCCGAGCCCGTTTCGGCGCGCAGCCGGATGGAAGTGGAGGCATCCAGGGAGTTGTCGAGAAGAATCGAGGTCTCAATAGCGTAGCGCAGGCCGCGAAAGGCCACCGAGGGAGCGGGCAAGTCCGCGACGCGATGAGAAGTCCAGATATCGTAGTAGACCATCCCGGCGGCCTTGTGGTACTGGCCAAGAGCAAAGGGTTCGTCGCGCTGCGGGTCCAGAATCACATCGAATTGACCAGTTGCTACTCCTTCCAGGCTGGCACAAAAAAATGGCTTGGGATTCGGAGAGAGGAGATCGAGGAGGACGCGCAGGGTATGGAGCGGATTGAGCAGAGCAATGGAGGACTCCCATTGTGCGTTGAGAGAAGAATCCATTTTCGGCGCAAGGCGGGCGGAGTCGAATTGACGAAGCAATTCGTCCGCGGTGTCGTCGGTGAAACGCAGATAAGCGCTGACGAATTCCTGATCAAGCACCGGCGCGCCGAGAAAATGGCCCATTTGCTGCTTTTCGACGGGGTCACGCGGGAGCGCGAGGGCATGGCCGCGGCCAGCAAAGACGGCGCCGGTGATGCGACCATCCAGCGGAGAAAAAAAAGCCAGCGTCCCCTCCTCAAATGAGAGAACGGCGTCGCCACGACGCAACGTGATGCGATTGGCGGGAAGGAGGTGGTAGACCACGGCGGGATCGAGGCGCAAAGCGTTGATGGCGTCATACAGTTCATGGGGAGGGCGCTCCGTGCCAGGGAAAACGGCGGACGCCATAAGACACCACAACGCGAAAAACTTCACCCCAACCCGCATGTATAAAGTGTAGTCACATTCGGCATGAAGGGACAAGGCGGGCGATGGGGAACGGCGGACAGCGTTAAAATGAAAGAATGCGACTGATGAGTTCAGTGCAACCAATGCGCCTTCTCGTGTGTGTGGCGGCCCTGCTGGCGCTTAGCGCTGGGGCATCGGCCGACACGATTGTCTTGAAAAACGGACGGCGCATCCTGGCCCTGAGCGTGGTGGAAGAAGGCGGCAAAGTGAAGTACCTGACTTCTGCCGGTGAATTAAGCCTGCCACAGTCCATTGTGGATCACATCGAAAGGGGCGGTTTTCCGATGGAAGGCTCACCGGGATCGGCGGCGAACCTGTCCATCGCCCCGCCGGCTTTGCAGCCGAGCAGCGCCGGAGGCTTCACCGGCAATGTGGAGATCGAGCGCTCCGTTGTGCACGATGGCAGTGTCGATCGAGGGTATATCGCGAAACTGGAAGGCGAAGCGCGATCCGATACGCAGCAGGCAAAGTTCAGCGCGGCGATCGGCCACCACGCGGCCGCCATGTTTGAATTGGCACACGGAGACATGGAGCACGCGCTGAGCGACGCGCGCACCGCGCTTGTCTTCGCTCCCGAGGAACCGGCTCTGCTGATGAACCTGGCATACATTCATCTGCGGCGAAGCGAGTTCAAGAAGGCGCTGGATGATCTGGAGCACGCGCGGCGGTTCGCGCCAGACAGTGCGGACGTAGCCAAGCTGATGGGCTGGTCGTACTACGGCATGAACAAGATGGATCAGGCGGTTGCGGAGTGGAAACGGGCGTTGGCGCTGCGTCCCGACAAAGAAGTACAGGAAGCGCTGGCGAATGCGCTGCGCGACCAGAAAGAGGAAGAGAGCTACAAAGAAAACGAAAGCGCCCACTTCAAGCTTCGCTACAAAGGCGCGGCCGAGCCGGCGCTGGCTCGGGACGTCTTACGCACGCTGGAGGCGCAGTTTTCCGCAATCGAATCGGCGCTGAACTTTACTCCGCCGGAACCCATCGGCGTGATCCTGTATACGCAAGACGCGTTCACGGATATTACCCGGGCCCCCGCGTGGGCCGGCGCACTCTATGACGGCAGGATACGCGTTCCGGTGCAAGGATTGACAGCGGTCAACGAGGAATTGTCCCGTGACTTGAAGCATGAATTGACGCACAGCTTCATCGCGCAGAAGACGCGCAGCGTGTGCATGGCCCTGGAAGCCAGCTGCGCGATCAAGGCGCCGACCTGGATTCAGGAAGGAATGGCGCAAATGATGGAGGGACGGCACAGCGGGGAAAACGCAGCGTTCCTGGTGCGGCTTTATGACCAGGGACAGGCCGTGCCGCTGGGCCAGTTGGAGGGAGATTGGTCGCGCATGGACAGGGATACGGCCCAGTTTGCCTATGCGTGGGCGCTGGCGAACGTGGAATGCATCGTGCAAGCGGACGGGATGGGCGATATTGAACGTATTCTCGACCGCATCGGGGCAGGCATGGCGACGGAAACAGCACTCCGCGAAGTGCTGCACAGCGATTACAATGATTTGATGAAATCAACGGCGGAGTATTTGCGCAAGACCTACGTTCACTAATCAAATGTCCACAGGAATTGCGATAGTCTTTTGTTAAGAGTGAGCCTTCCCGTTCCGTCAACCCAGTTGGTTACGATGCAGCCAGTAGCGACGTCAGGAGCGCGGCGCGGGCAGGCACGGTTTTGATGATGATGTGTTCGTGAGAGGAATGGGCGCCATCGCCGACGGCGCCGAGGCCGTCGAGTGTGGGAACGCCGAGCGCGGCAGTGAAATTTCCGTCGGAGCCGCCGCCAACGGTGCATTCCCCTAAAGTGAGATTCATTTGCGCGGCGAGAGACTTCGCGCGTGCAAAGAGAGTAGCGCTCATTTTGTGCTCGAGGGGAGGACGGTCGAATCCCCCGGCGACCTCCAGCCGGGCGCCCCGATGAATCGGGCGAAGAGAATGCAAGCGGCGCTCCAGGGCGCGCATATCAGAAACGCTCAGCGCGCGGAGATCGAGAACGGCCTGGGCATGGTCGGGGATGACGTTGGTGCGCGTACCGCCTTCGATGATGCCGGCATTTATGGTGACGCCGCGGCGAAGATCGTTCCATTTTTCAATGCGCGTGAGCTGCTGGGCTAGTTCGTGGATAGCGTTAACGCCTTCCTGCGGCGCGAGTCCCGCGTGCGAAGCGCGACCGTGTACGATCAATTCCGCCTCACCCACACCTTTGCGCGCGGTCTTCAAGAGGCCGCGAGACCCGAAGGAAGGCTCCAGGACAAAGACGGCATCGCTGCGGCGTGCTTCGGCTTCGAGGAGTTTGCGGGAAGATTCACTGCCGATCTCTTCGTCAGAGGTCCAAAGAAAGACGAGGCGTTTTCGCAAAGCAGCGTTTGTGTTTTGAAGCGCCTGAAGCGCAAACAGCGCCTGGACGATGCCTGCCTTCATGTCAAAAATCCCCGGGCCGTAGGCTTTGCCCGAGGAGACGCGGTAAGACATCTTTTGTAGCGTGCCGCTGGAGTAGACGGTGTCGTAGTGGCCCAGCACCAAAAGCTGGCCCGCGGGACGTGCTTTGTTCGGCCAATAGGTGATGCGCAGATGATCGCCCCGATGCTTCTGCGCGATTCTCTCGACACGGCCCCCATGCTTGCGCCATTCCGCGGCAATCAGACCGCAACAGCGATCGGCGGCGGCTTTCTCAAGGCTGGCCGATTCTGCAACGACAAAGCGGCGCAGCGTTGTGAGCATCTGCGGGAGGCGCGGCTTCAGGATACGCAAGAAATCTTTGGGGAGAGGGGAATCCGGCATGGTTGGGACATGCTAGCAACGCTAGACCTAAGCGGCAACCTCTCCTGAGCCTGTGGCTTACCGAATTCTGTCGTACGCGAAAGGAGTAGTGTTGGAAAAGAGACTGCGTATCGCAGGAGGCAACGCTTCGCATATAATTAGAAGTTTGCCGGGGAGTGCCAGAGACGCCGAGCGGGTGTGCGGCCACGGAGAGCGCGAATGATCATGGATGTCGTGGAAATACAGAAGATATTGCCGCACCGCTATCCCTTTCTGATGGTGGATGCCATTCTGGAAATGGAGCGGCTGAAGCGCATCGTGGGCTTGAAAAACGTTACGATCAACGAGGCGCATTTTCAGGGGCATTTTCCCGGCGCGCCGGTTATGCCGGCCGTGCTGATTATTGAGTCCATGGCGCAAATCGGGGGATTGTTGCTGCTGACGGAAGTCCCCGACCGCGAGAAAAAACTTCTCTACTTTGTGGCCGTGGATGGGGCAAGGTTTCGCCGGCCCGTCGTACCCGGTGACCAGTTGAGGGTCGAGATGAACGTGCTTAACTGGCGCGGCGACTTCTGCAAGCTGGAAGGAAGAGCGACGGTAGGCGGACAACTGGCGGCAGAGGCGACGCTGATGTGCAAGATGGTAGACCGCGAACTATTGGCTAAAGCGGAAGAACCCGCGAAATGACGAAGCGCGAAATTCATCCGCAAGCCATCGTGGCGGATAGCGCGAAGCTTGGCAAGGGCGTGAAGGTTGGCGCGTACGCGGTGGTTGGCGAAGAAGTGGAATTGGGAGACGGCTGCGTGCTGCACGCGCATGCCGTGGTAGACGGGCCTTCGAAGTTCGGCAAGAACAACGTGTTTCACTCGTTCAGCACGATCGGTGGCGACCCGCAGGACTATACGTTTCGCGGTGAGCGGGTCGAGCTGGCCGCAGGCGACGGCAACATCTTCCGCGAATACGTGAGCGTCAGCCGAGGCACGAAAAAGGGCGGCGGAAAGACTTCACTAGGCGATGACAATTTTTTTCTAGCGTATTCGCACGTCGGGCACGATTGCGTGATCGGCAGCCACACTTTGCTGGTGAACGGCGCGACGCTCGCGGGACACGTTACGGTGGAAGATTTCGCAACGGTCGGAGCGTTTTCGCCGGTGCATCAATTTTGCCGCATCGGGCGTTACGCTTACATCGGAGCCTCCACGGTGATTACACAGGATGTTCCGCCATTTTCGAAGATTGTTACCGAGCGCGAGACGAAGAGCTTCGGCATCAACTCCGTTGGCTTGGAGCGCAAGGGATTTTCAGCGGAAAGGGTACAGGCCCTGAAGCGCGCCTATCGTTTGCTGTTGCGCGAGAAGCTGAATACTTCGCAGGCGCTCGCGGAAATGAAGAAGACACTGGGCGGTTCGGACGACGTGCAGGAATTGATCCATTTCATCGAAAGCGCCGAGCGCGGCATCGTGAAGTAGCCTGCCTGATGGCTGAATTCATGCCTGACGCGAATACCAATCCGAAGAGCTGGGGACTCATCGCAGGAAACGGGCGATTTCCGTTTCTGGTGCTGGAAGGCGCGCGGAGCCAGGGGATCGAGATGGCGGTCATCGCGGTGAAGGAAGAAGCGTCACCGGAGCTGGAGAAAATTGCGAAGCGTTTGCATTGGGTGAGCCTGGGCGAGTTGAGCAAAACGATCGATTTGATGCGTCAGGAAGGCGTGACGCAAGCGGTGATGGCCGGACAAGTGAAGCACAGCAAGATTTTCAGCGCGATTCGTCCGGACTGGAAACTGGCGAAGTTGCTGTTTTCGCTGCCGCGAAAAAATACGGACTCCCTCATCGGAGCAGTCGCGCGCGTGCTGGAGGACGAAGGCATTCGCCTGGTGGATTCGACGCTGTTTCTAAGACCGCTAGTGCCGGAAGCTGGCGTGCTTACGCGGCGAGCGCCCAATGAACAGGAAACGGAAGACATGGCGTACGGGTTGGGAGTGGCAAGGCAAATCGCCGGCTTGGACATCGGGCAGACCGTCGTGATTTCCGACCGCGCATGCGTGGCGGTGGAGGCAATGGAAGGCACGGATGAAACGATTGCGCGCGCGGCGAGGATCGCGAGCGGCAAGCCGCTGGTTGTCGCTAAAGTAAGCAAGCCGGGGCAGGATATGCGCTTTGATGTACCCGTGGTCGGTTTGCCCACCATCGAACAGATGAGGGGTGCTGGGGCAACCGCGCTGGCCGTGGACGCGGAGCGAACACTGCTTTTTGACCGGGCAAAGCTGATCGAATTCGCAGATGAAGCGGGAATCGCGATTAAAGCGTTTCCTCCGGCGGATGCGTCGGAACCAAAGGGCGCGTCCGAGGGAATGAACAAAAAATGAGCGCGGCGGAGGGAAACTCGAAGAGGATCCGTGTCGCCGTCGCAGGGGCCGGCGAATTCGGCCGCCATCATGCGCGCGTTTATCGCGAAATCCATGGCGCCGTGCTTGCCGGGGTCTATGACCAAAATCCGGAGCGCGCCGCGGCCGTTGCGGCGGAATTCCATACAGAAACTTTTGCGAGCCTTGACGCGTTGCGGCGAGAAGTGGACGCCGTTAGCGTTGCCGTGCCCACGGTCGCTCATGCCGAAGTGGGCTGCCGATTGATGGAAATGGGGCTCGACGTTCTCGTCGAAAAACCGATGGCCGTGAGTCTTGCGGAAGCAGATGCGCTGCTTGGTGCGGCGAAGAAAAATAACCGGATCCTGCAGGTGGGGCATGTGGAGCGTTTCAATCCGGCCGTGGTTGCTGTTGAGCCGATTTTGGACCGGCCGCTGTTTTTTGAAGTTCACCGATTGGGCGTGTTCACGCCACGCAGCCTGGATGTGGATGTAATCTACGATTTGATGATTCACGACCTCGATATTTTGCTGGCGATGGTCAACGAGCCCGTAACGGAGGTAAAAGCTGTAGGCATTCCGGTGCTGACCGACAAGGTGGACATCGCCCATGCTCGTCTCGAATTTGCAGGAGGAGCCGTGGCCAATATCACCGCGAGCCGCGTTTCCACCGAGCGCGTGCGCAAGATGCGCTTCTTCCAGCAGCACGAGTATATCTCTCTGGACTACGCGCGCCGCGACGCTCTGCGCATCGGGGTGAAAAAGCCTGGCCCCCAGCCCGAATTTGGGTTTGAGAAGCTGTCGGGCCCCGCGGTCGAGCCGCTGCACGCGGAACTGGAAGCTTTCGTGGACGCCGTGCGCACGCGAAGAGAGCCGTGCACGAATGGGACAGCCGGCCGCGCGGCGCTGGAATTGGCAAGCCGCGTCATGGCGAGCATCCATCAGCACGCAGCGCGCGTCAATGTAAGGAGTGACCGTAAGGCGGCCGACGCTGGAGTTTTTGCAACACACGACAAATCAAAATGATTTCACGGATTCTAGTTCCGATTGGCGCCCGGCCACCCGCGGCCGCCGATGCCGCCACGCAGCGTCGCCGTCCCACGACGATGGATGAGCGCACGCTCGTCCCGGCGATGCTGCCGATCGTCCCGCTGAACGGGCACTCGACGATTCCCACAAATCTGCCGCTCGAATCCATTGCGGCCCGCGTGGTGGTGCCGCGTGACGTAAATCGCGAAGCGTATAACGTACAGGAAGACCATTCGACACCCGTCCAGCCGACGGAGATGGATGAGCGCATCACCGTTCCGCAAGGCGCGGCGCCTCCGGAGACGATTGAGCCGCTGCGTGATGTGCCGGTGGACCTGGTGGACCCGGACGTTTTCATGACCGGTGAAGTTCAACTGGTGGCTCGGCAGCAACCAAGAGACAAGGCGGAAATCGTCACACGCTTCTCCTCCATTGCATTCCATATTCTGATGATTGCCGCGATTCTGATCCTCCCCAAGGTGTTTCCCCCGCACGTGCCGACGCAGGAAGAAATCGAACTCGGGCAGAGACAGATTACCGTGTTGCTTCCGCCGGGGGCGCTGGATGCGCTCAAGCCGTCGACTCGGCCAGTTCAACCGCCGCCGAAAGTCCACGTTGATCCGCGAGTGCTGCGAGAAGTCGCGCCGCCCGTTCTGCCATCGCCTGCGCCCGCGCCGCAACCGGAACGGTCGGTGAAGGAACTGCCCAGTGCGCCAGTACCAAAAGTGAATGCCGTTCAACCCGAACCTCAAACCAGCGCGCCCGTATCCAAAGTGGATGCGCCAAAACCTTCTTTGAGATTGGAAACTCCCGATACGCCGCAGCCCCAGCATGGGCTGGTATTGCCGAAGTCGACCTCCCCAAGTCAGTCCATTCAGGATTCGCTGCGCGCAGCTGGCAAAGCTTCGGGCCCTCGCCCGATCGTGGGTGGCGGTCCCGTTTCATCTGGCCGGTCAGGGGCCGGAGGTGGAGGGTCTGGCGCGGCGGCCTACGGCGGACTGGAGATGCTCACTCCCAATGAAGGGGTGGATTTCAGCGGCTACTTGACGCGCGTGTACTATACGGTGAAACGCAATTGGTTCGCGGTCATGCCGACATCCGTAGAGTTGGGGGAGAAGGGGATCGTGCAACTCACCTTTAGGATCATGCGCGACGGCTCGGTGCCAGCCGCGGAGCCGGTGATCCAGCGCAACTCGGGCAAGGAACATCTGGACCGCGCGGCCTACTCTTCGGTGCGAGCATCGAGCCCCTTCGAATCCCTCCCACCTCAATTCAGTGGCCCCTACATCGAATTGCGTTACACGTATTTTTACAACATCATGCCGGATTCCGTGAACCAGCAGCCGTGAAACTTAATCGGCAACAGATTCTAGGCAGTCTTCTTCTCGCGCTTTTTGTGCTGATCTTCATTTTCGTTCGGGCGCGGCATCTCCTCGTTCGATGATGGGGCGTAACGCGTTGTTGCCGCTCGTTGCCATCGTAGGTCCGACGGCATCGGGCAAGTCGGCGCTAGGCGTGTGGCTCGCGGAACGGCTTGGCGGGGAAATTGTGGCTTGCGATTCCACGCAGCTCTATCGCGGGTTCGACATCGGCACGGCAAAGCCCAGCAGCTCGGACAGACGCAGTATTCCACATCATCTCATCGATGTTCTCAATCCCATGGAAGAAGCAACGGCAGGCGGTTATCGCCAGTTGGCGCTGGCAGTCCTGGAACAATTGCGGCGGCGCCAGCGAATCCCAGTCTTCACTGTGGGAACCGGTTTGTACTTGCGCGCCCTGCTCGAAGGCTTCGCGGAAGTGCCGCGGCGCTCGGAAGAGTTGCGCGCGCGGTTGCGGGCAAGCGCCGAAGAACATCCGCGCGGTTATCTTCACCGCATTTTGAATCGGTTGGATGCCGAAGCCGCAAGGAAAATCGCGGCCGGAGATGAGCAAAAGCTCATCCGCGCCATCGAAGTTTGCCTGCTGGCGCGCAAGCCGATCTCCGAAGTGCACCGCTCCGGCCGGACGCCGCTGAAAGGCTGGAGGGTGTTGAAAATCGGATTGATGCCCTCGCGCGAAAAGCTGATGGAACGTATTAACGCGAGAACGGAAGCCATGCTCGCGCGAGGATGGATGCAGGAAGTGCGGGCGCTGCTGGAAAGCGGCCTGAGCGAAAATGCCAAGCCGTTCGATTTCATCGGCTACCGGGAATTGCGCGCAGTCATACAGAGAAAAATCTCTCTTGACGAAGCCCGCGCCGCGATTCAGCAAGCAACGAGACAATACGCCAAGCGCCAGCTCACCTGGTTCCGCAAGGAGCAGAACGTGCGCTGGTTTTCCGGCTTTGGTGACGACACCAAAGTGCAAGCCAGCGTCATGGAATGGCTTCAGGCTGCCGACGTAGCGTAAGTCCGATTATTGCTTGGCGTCGGGGGCCTTGGCGTCCTTGGGCTGGATCGAAAGCAGTTCCACTTCAAAGATGAGAGTCGAGCCTGGACCGATGTCCTTGCCGGCGCCGCGATCGCCGTAAGCCAGTTCGGATGGAATGAAGAGTTGCCACTTCGATCCCACCGGCATGAGCTGGAGAGCTTCCGTCCAGCCCTTGATGACTCCATTTACCTGGATGGTCAAAGGCTGGCCGCGTTTGTACGAGCTGTCAAATTCCTTGCCGTCAATCAGTGTGCCCCGGTAATTGCAGACTACGGAATCCGTGGCCGCGGGCTTCGGCCCCGTACCTTCGGTCAGAACTTTGTATTCCAGACCGCTAGGCAACGTGACGACGCCTTCCTTACCCTTATTGGCGGTCAGAAAGTCCTGTCCTATTTTCTTGTTACCCTCCGCCGCCACTTTCATCGTTTCTTCGGCTCGCTTGGCAATCTCGGTATTGAGTTGGGTGAACGCGGCACTTGCTTCTTGATCTGTCAGGAGCATCTTTCCGCCAGCGAGCGCGTCCTTCAAGCCTCTCAGGACGATGGCAGGGTCAACTTCCACGGACTGCTGGTGCAGCTTGGCTCCGAGACTCATTCCGAGGGCGTAGCTGATTTTGTCTTTCTGCGTCTTGAGCGCCAGCGGAGGCAGAGTTTTTGGCTTTGCTGCCTGTCCGGTCTTCGCGGCAGGCGTCTTCTGCGCTCCGGTTGCGGGAGCCTGTTGAGGTTTTGCTGCCGGCGTTTGTGTGGTGGTCGTGGCCGAAGTCTGCTGAGCCCGGGCATGCCCGAGCATCGTCATTCCAACCGCAAACAATTGAATCACAATCATTGAGAGTTTTTGCATGAAGGTATCTTCCCATTGGTCGACCGGTTCTGCAAACCACCGCTGACAATCGTCGGCCGCCGCCATCGGCGGCAAGCAAATTCATTTCTTGCAGGACTACCGCAGAAAGTTCGTGGGGCCGGGGAGAGAAGCGTATAATCTGATCCAGGGGCAATCCCCGCCACAAATGCGCAAGTCCGCACGATGACTCCCGGCCGATCTCAGTGACGAAAACGCAACATCCAGTTTCGAGTGCAGAACGCGCCTTGCTTGTTGGCGTGGGATGGAAGCGTGCGCCTCGATTCCCGGGCATGCCGGCGGGCGAGCAAGGACGCGAATCCTTGCTGGAGCTTGCGGAACTGGCGCGCAGCGCCGGCGCGGAGATCGCTGGCACGGTATTTCAGGTACGCGAGTCTGCCGACCCAGCAACTCTGGTTGGACGAGGCAAGCTCGATGAAATTCGCGCGGAAGCGACAGCCCATAAAGTGCCGCTGATCATTTTCGACAGCAATCTCTCCCCGATACAGCAGCGCAACATCGAAGAAGCGACCGAACGGCGCGTGATTGACCGCACGCAGTTGATCCTCGATATTTTCGCGCGGCATGCGCGCAGCCGCGAAGGCCAGTTGCAAGTCGAGCTGGCGCAGTTGAACTACATGCTTCCGCGGCTGACTGGGAAGGGAACGGCGATGTCGCGCCTGGGCGGCAAAAGCGGCGGTGGCGGCGCAGGTGGGGCGGGGGGCGGAGCGGGACGAATCGGCGTGCGCGGCCCCGGTGAAAAGAAACTGGAGACCGACCGGCGCCGGATTCGCGACCGCGTGGGCAAGATTCTGTCCGCCATCGATGAAGTTCGCAAACAGCGCGCGCTGCGACGTGAAGCGCGCAATGCCGTCCCTCTCGGGACCATCGCGCTGGTGGGTTACACCAATGCGGGCAAATCCACTTTGTTCAATGCGCTGAGCCGCGCCGAAGTGCTTGTGTCTTCGCGAATGTTCGCTACGCTTGATCCGACGATTCGCGCGCTGCGGCTTCCCTCCAATCGGCGCGTTCTCGTTTCCGATACTGTGGGGTTTATCCGCGACCTGCCGAAGGGATTGCTCACAGCCTTCCGGGCGACGCTGGAAGAAGTGCAGGAAGCCGCACTCATTTTGCAAGTAAGCGATGTCTCGAACCCTCACCACGACGAGCTCGACGAGGAGGTTGAAAAGATCCTGCGGGAACTGGGCGTTGCTGACCGCCCCAGGCTGCGCGCCTTGAACAAGATGGACCGCCTCACTCCCGAAGAACGTAACGCCGTATCCAGCAGCTTTCGGCTGAACGGCTCGGGTGACCGAGCCCCCATATTGGTTTCTGCACTCACGGGAGAGGGGATCGAGGAACTGCTTCGGCGCGTGGACGCGGAGATGCCCACCGATCCCGTCGTCTCGCTTTCCATCCGTTTGCCGCTGGCGGAAGGCCGCACGCTGGCCCTTATTCACGCACTTGGGCGCGTCCTTCAATCGGAAGTGGACGACTCCCACATGAGGCTGGATGCCGAGGTTCCAGTTTCTATTGCCAAGCGCCTGAGGCTGTCGGAGTACGTTGTGGAGGAAACTTTTCACGGTTCTGCGTCGTAACTATCCTGTGGGTTTGTCTGCGTACGGACATTCCGGGGAAGAATGATTTTGTTTTGATAGCGAGGTTGCCATGGCCGCTTTTTTTCTGTGGTGCATCCTGTTCATTTTGTGCTGGCCGATTGCTCTTCTTGCGCTCGTCCTGTATCCCATCGTGTGGCTGCTCACGCTGCCGCTTCGCATATTAGGAATCGCTGTTCACGGAGTTCTCGGTTTAGTGAGCGCGATTTTCCTGTTGCCGATACGCCTGTTGCGAGGCCCTCGAGCGATTTAAGAACCGCAGCCGAATGCAAGATGATGTAACTTCCTGGTAATTCTTAGAAAAAGCCCTTGTTTTGGACAACTTAGCCCCTTTTGCGAGGTGGCGTTCGAGCGCAATTTGCATGGCCTCGCTCTGTGGAAAACATTGTGGAAACTGGAGTTAGACGAAATCCCTGCCGTTAGACGTGGCGCGACCGCGACTGCGAACTGAGGTTCAGTGGTTTCCGCAAAATACAGAAAATAAATAAGTTAAGTGAATCTGTTTTGGCCGCCCTCGAGTTTCACCCTCTCGCTCTCGAGCTGAATGCCCTCGCCACATTTGCACAGGTTTGCAGCAATGGCGTTACGAAAGAGTATCGCATCACAATCACTGCCCCACCAGTCCGTGTTGACAGCGGAGTATCTAACCCGCTCGCGAATTCGTCTTTGCGGAGCCTCCAAGAGCGCCCCTGCGGAGGCTATTCATGGCGTTGACGCATCCTAAAGTGGAGTCTATAGTGAAACTGCGGTGGCTGAGGCCACAGGGGCGGCGCCCCGCCGTCAAGCGCCCATGAATCTGCCTAACTCACTGACGCTTTTGCGGATCTTTTTCGTTCCCGTCCTCATTGTGATCCTGCTGACCCGCAGTCCGACTGTGGTGCTCGCGGGTCTTACGATGCACTTCGAAGTTTGGGGCGTGTTGATCTTGCTTCTAGCTGCGGCGACGGATTGGGCGGATGGTTATCTGGCGCGTCGCCGGCTCCAAGTGACTACGCTGGGAATCCTCCTCGACCCGATCGCAGACAAATTGTTGATCTCCGCAGCATTCGTCTCCCTTGTGGATATGCACTTAGTTCCCGCGTGGATGGTGGTGATCATTATCGGGCGGGAATTCACTGTACTTGGCTTGCGGAACATCGCATCGGCGGAAGGATTCACCATCGAGGCCTCTGCTCTCGGCAAGACAAAGATGGTCTTACAGGTGTGCGCCGTCGCGGTATTGATCGTCGGTGCGCGGCACCCCTCCTTAAAGCCGCTGGCACTAGTTCTGCTTTGGCTGGTGGTAATCAGCGCGCTGGTCTCCGCCGCGCAGTACTTCAGGCGCTTCTGGAGCCACGTGGACGACAGCATCAAGCAGCGCCGGCGGCTGCGGATGCTGGAGTCGCGCAAGAAGTCTCAGGATGCCGTCCCTCTCTGAAGCGGAGCAGCGTTCCGCGCTGGAACTGGCGCGCCGAGCTGTGGTGGAAGCTGTTTCTCGCCGAAAGTTGCCCGACCCCATTCCTGCAGAGGGAGTCTTCGCCCAGCCACGCGGCGTGTTTGTGACGCTGCACGTCGAAAGCCGGTTGCACGGCTGTATCGGAGTCATCGAGGCGCGCGAGCCCCTGGGAGAAGCCATTGTGCGTTGTGCCACAAGCGCGGCTCTCGAAGATCCCCGGTTCGCGCCTCTCCGCGGGGACGAACTCGCCGGCCTTAGGGTCGAACTATCTCTGCTTTCGCCACTGGCCCCCATCCGTCCCGAATCCATCGAAATCGGGCGGCACGGACTGTTTATCTCGCTGCACGCGCAACGCGGGCTGCTATTGCCGCAGGTCGCGGTGGAACACAAATTTACACGCGAGCAATTCCTGCAGGAGACCTGCCGAAAGGCAGGATTGCGCGCCGAGGCATGGCGGGATCCCGAGGCCGTGCTCCTCGGATTTACCTGCGAGGTATATTCGGAGAAGATCCAGCTTGGATAAGCTGCCAGTGTGGTGAAAACGCTCAGGGAGCAATTCGGATTCTCGCAAAGCCAATGAAAAAGGCCCGCGCGGGGGAAACCGCAGCGGGCCTGAACCACTCGAAGGGTAACGTCGGTCTACTCGATTTCGATGTAGTCTCCTGCATAGATCTGGACCGTGCCCGTGGTGATCATTACGGTGGAAGAATTGTGACTAACGTTGATAACAAGCCCTTCGCCAAGGATCTCGCGGGGCAGGTCGTTCCACTCGTACCGAGCCGGGGCGCTCCCGAACCCGTACATCGTGTACTGGTAGTTGCTGGTTTGCGGCACGGTTTCAACATGGGTCCCCTGGTAACGGAAGATTCTGAAATAATCGCCGACCTTCACTCCCTGGCCGGTCCCGAGATTCGAGTAAAAGGTGCTGTTCATCCCGTACTGTTGTGTGTAGTCCGGCCCCGCAACGACCATGCCTACGGGCTTGCCGCTTACCGGAGCAAAATGATCGAAAGCTGCCGGATCCTTGAAGGGAGGCGCGGGACGATCCTGGTATGGCACTGCGATATCCCCGCGCTGCATGTAGCCGCAGGAGAAAATAATTTGGGCGACGGAAACCTTGGGTTGTACATTCACAACACGGACTTGGCCGGCATCTCGATACAGCGTTCCCATGGCTCGCAGTAGCTTGTACTGCCACTTAAACCAAGGCACTTCCGTATAGTCTTTGTCAGGGCGCACGACCGTAAACCGGTCGCCGACGCGCACACCCTTATCTTGGCCGCGATTGATGTGCACGTAATCGCCGTTCGAAAAGGTGAGCTTGTAGTTGGATTGCTCTCCCGAGATCAGATAAATTCCTTCAGAAACCTTTTGATCGCTGACAAAACCCGAGCAATTTACCAACGAATAGTCGGGCTTGGAGATAGCAGGCGCTACGCGGGACGCGTTCTGCGCCGAGGTGGCCATCGCTCCAAAAAAGACAAAAAGAGACAAAACACCTAGTCTAGCGCGCATTCCATCGCTCCTTCGAAAACACGCCCTACGGGCCGTGTGGTGACTCTTCCAAGCGAAAATATCAAGGCCGACCTTGGGCGTCAACAAATAGGCCAGGGTTGCTTTACACTTTTGATACGGCCCACGAGGCAAAGAGCCGCCGCTAAAGCGGGGGACAGCTTCGCCGGCGTACAGTCACCAATCTTGAAAAGTACGGCATACTACACGGTGTATTTTCAATAGCTTGGCGGCAAAGGGCGGGGTATGGGTATTTTTGGCACCGGAGTGGAGCGGATTTGTGCGGTCGTTGCGGGTACTACGGCGGCAGAGATGGCGAGGCAGGTTCGCCTTGCGCTGCGGGAAACGAGGACCGTGGAGTTGCGGCTCGACTGGCTGCACAGCGACGCGGAACGCTCGCGGTCCCTCCTCTGGTTGAGAAGAAAAAGACTGCACAGCGCTACCTTCCTAGCCACCTGCCGCCGCCGCGAGGGCGGAGGGCGATTTGCCGGAGACGTCAGCCGGGCACTCTACTGGCTCATTCAGGCGCGCGGGGCCGGTTGCAAGTGGTGCGACCTCGAAGTAGAAACCCTGCGCAAGCTGCCGGATAAATCTATCCGGGAATATGCGGTCCCGCCGCGAGTCCTGCTCTCCGTGCACGACTTTGAGCGCACGCCGAAACTGCCTCGAAGCATGAATCCACCGGCCCGTGGCGAGGTGGATGGCGTAAAGATTGCCGCCAAGTCGCGGAGCATTTGCGACAGCATTCGTCTGCTTCGGCTAGCTCGGCGCTCGAAGAATTTCGTCGCCGTCCCGATGGGCGAAATTGGTCTCCCCGGGCGAATCCTGGCGTTACGGGAGGGAAGTGCCCTGGCGTATGCGCCCGTGGCGGAGGCGACTGCGCCCGGACAGGTTTCACTTTCGGAACTAAAGCATCTTTATCGTGCGCATCAGATCACGCGCCGGACGCGTGTCTATGGCGTGATCGGCGATCCCGTCGGACATTCCCTTTCTCCCCTGCTGCATAATACGGGATTCGTCGCGCGTCACGTCGATGCCGTCTATCTCCCTTTCTTGGTGCATCAAATCAGTGATTTTCTAACGGCTGTACCCGAGCTGGGGGTTCGCGGCTTCAGCGTTACCCTGCCGCACAAGCAGAACATTCTCAAATATTTGAAGGAGTGCGAGCCATTGGCAGCGGACATCGGCGCGGTGAACACCGTCGTGGTCCGCGGCGATGGCTCTCTCTACGGCTGTAACACGGACTATGTGGGCGCGCTCCGCGCGCTGCAGAAAAAACTCCGCCTTGCCGGAAGCCGCGTTTTGATTTTTGGCGCAGGAGGCTCGGCGCGAGCTGCGGCATTTGCCTTGGCTCGTGCGGGAGCGACAGTTGGAATTTGCGCCCGGCGGGAAAGGGCCGCCAAAGAACTGGCGCGGGCCGCAGGCGGCGAAGTCGTCCCGCGCCGCGCTTTGCGTACGGAAACCTTTGACGCCGTCCTGAACTCCACCCCGATCGGCATGCATCCGAACGATGGAATTTCCCCACTTTCCGCCGGCGAGTTACGTTGCCGCGTCGTTATGGATTTGATTTACCACCCGCATAAAACCCAGCTCCTGAAGATTGCTGCGAAAAAGGGCATCGCCACCATCTCCGGCGCTGAGATGTTTCTCGCACAAGGCATCGCTCAATGGGAGATCTGGATGGAAAAGCGCGCTCCGGAAGCGCTTATGCGGCGCGCCGTCTTCCACGCATTGCGCGCGGAAGAGAAGTCTCGCCAGCGCGGCTAAAGCAGAAATGCAATAATAGGCGCTCTTGACTTGGAACTTAAGCCGTCGTCTCTGAACTGACTTCCATGATCCAACCGGGCTTCCGCGAATTCCACCGTCTCGCAAAACAGGGAAATCTCATTCCCGTTTACGACGTTTTCTCGGCGGACTTGCTTACGCCGGTCAGCGCTTACCTGCGAATTGCCCAGGGCTCACGTTATTCCTTCCTCCTGGAAAGCGTCGAGGGAGGTGAAAAAATCGCTCGCTATACATTTGCCGGCGCGCACCCGGAGGAAGTCTTCCGTCACGCCAACGGCGCCTGCGTCTTGGAAAGCCGCGACCGCCTGGTGTGGGAAGAGCGCGACCCCATCTCATTTTTGCGCGAACGCATCGAGCGCTTCCGTCCTGTGCGTCTACCCGGCCTGCCGCCTCTTGTCGCGGGCGCCATCGGATATTTCAGCTACGACATGGTGCGGCTGATCGAGCGCTTGCCGAAACGGTTGCGGGACGAAATCGGCCTCTACGATGCGATGCTCATGTTCTATCAAGGCGTCATCGCGTTCGATCACGTCCAGCACCGCTTGTGGATCGTTCGCAATGTTTTCACCGAGGGAAAGGGCAGTTTGCGCGCAAAATACAATGCCGCCGTACGCGCCATCAAGGGGACGCGCCGCCAACTTGAAGAGCCCGTCGCCGCCGAGCGTCGGAAGAACGCTTCAAAAGCGACGAATGGCCCACCTCTCAAAGTGAATTCGAATTTCCGCAAGCCGGAGTACATGGCCGCCGTGCGGAAGGCCAAGGAGTACATCCGGGCCGGCGACATTTTTCAGGTGGTGATCAGCCAGCGCTTTTCAGCAAAGACGCACGCCGATCCCTTTGAAATTTATCGCGAGCTTCGCGCGCTGAATCCCTCGCCCTATCTTTTCTATTTGCAGTTAAACGACGTTTCCGTCGTCGGGAGCTCGCCGGAGATGCTCGTCAAAGTGCAAGGACGCGACGTCTTCTACCGTCCCATCGCCGGTACGCGTTGGCGCGGCAAAGACGAAGCCGAGGACCAGCGCCTTGAGCACGAAATGCTCGCCAGCGAAAAAGAGCGCGCTGAACACATCATGCTCGTCGATCTGGGCCGCAACGATCTTGGCCGCGTCTGCGATTACGGCACGGTGCGGCCAGAGAAACTGCTCACTGTCGAGCGCTACTCGCACGTCATGCATCTCGTCTCCAGCCTGCGCGGCCGCTTGCGCGAAGACGTGGATTGTTTTGACGCGTTGATGGCCTGTTTCCCGGCGGGCACGGTCTCTGGCGCGCCGAAGGTACGCGCCATGGAAATCATCGAGGAACTTGAGCGCACGCGCCGCGGCATTTATGCCGGCGGAATCCTCTATCTTGATTTCGCGGGCAACCTCGACTCCTGCATCGCGCTTCGTACCATGGTGGTCAAGAATGGCGTTGCTTATGTGCAGGCGGGTGGCGGAATCGTTGCGGATTCCACGCCGGAGGGTGAATATCAAGAGAGCGTGAACAAATCAAAAGCACTTCTCACCGCCCTAGAAAGAGCTCAAAGGAGAGGAGGCTAGATGACGGATTCGGCTGTCGGGATCACGATGACTGTTGCAATTATCTGCGTCGTCCTCCTCTTTGTGTGGACGCTCCGGGCCTTTCGTGGAAGACCTCTCTTTCTGGGAAGGACGACGGGCGTGGCGGCACTCGCTTCTCTTGCGGTCTGGCAGATCTATGTCCTGAGCCCAACACTCGGCAGACGATATGCCAAATTTGTTTTACCAGTTGTTGTCGTGGCGTTCTTGTCTACCTTTTTCTGGAACGTGAGGGAGGCACTTGGGCGGTCCCCTTCGGATGGGCCAGACGTAAAAATTCCAGCCATGGCGAAACGGAAGGAAAATCCTGAAGATCAGGAGGAGCGAAGAAAGACTGCTTAGGAAGCTCATGATCCTACTGCTCGACAACTACGATTCGTTTACCTACAACCTCGCGCAGTATCTTGGCGAACTCGGTTGCACTGTTGAAGTTCATCGCAACGACAAGATTACAGTCGAAGAGATTGCCCGCCGAAAGCCGGAACGAATTGTCATTTCACCCGGCCCCTGCACTCCTCAAGAAGCGGGTATTTCGGTTGAACTAATCCAGCGACTCGCCGGAAAATTCCCAATCCTGGGCGTATGCCTCGGCCATCAAGCCATTGGCGCCGCATTCGGCGGGAAAATTATTCGCGCGCCGAAACTTTTCCACGGCAAGACCAGCCACATTCATCACGACGGCAAAAACATTTTCCGCAAGCTGCCGGATCCTTTCACCGCCACTCGTTACCACTCACTAGTCGTTGAAAGGGAATCTTTGCCCCGCGAACTCGCCATCACCGCCGAAACGGACGACGGCATCATCATGGGCTTCCGCCATCGCCGCCACAAAATCGAAGGCGTGCAGTTCCATCCCGAATCCGTCCTCACCGACTCCGGCAAGCAACTCCTTTCCAACTTCCTGTCCTTATAGAGGCCGGGTTTCAGTCCGGTTTTGCGGAAATACTCACCAATTCAAATCCGCCAAAATCGCTCCGTAAATCTCCATCCCGCGCCAAAAGTGTCCGAGCCGGAGATTCTCGTCCGAGCTGTGCTGATGATTGTCGTAATTCACAATGGGCACCCCCACGTACTGCAAACCCAGGTCCTCGAAGATATACATCGGCACGCTTCCCCCGCTGGACGGCATGATCACCGTGTCGTGGCCCGCGGCTCCGCGAACCACTTCCACAATGGCCTTGGACATCGGCAAATCCATCGGCGTTCGCGCCGCACGATATCCACCTTCATAATTCACCTTCGCAATCCGCGCGTGCGCTCGCCGTTCCTCCATCGTGGGCTCATGGTCCACGATGAAAAATCCCTGCTTGCCGATGAACGCCGCGATTTGCTCGAACTTTTTCTTCGGATCCTCGCCCTTGACCAGCCTCGCTTCCAGCGAAGCCTCGGCCTTCTCCGGCACTACGTTCTGCGCCTGCTCGCCCACATACGCGCTTCGCAATCCCCGCACATTCAGCGATGGCTCCATGATCAATTCCACCAGCTTCTTCCCGCCACCCTCAGGCTTGGCGATGCCCAGCGCGCGTTCCAGCTCGGCATCGTTGTCCGGCATTTCCGCGAGAGCTTTTTTCTCGACCTCGCTCAGCGGCGTGACGTCGTCATAATAACCGTCAATCAGCACTCGGCCCTTGGCATCCTTCATCGAAGCGAGCAGACGCGCCAGCTCCATCGCCGGATTCGGCGCCCAGTTCCCGTAATGCCCGCTGTGCAGTGCGTGCAACGGGCCGTACACCGTCAAGCCGATCCCGATGTCCCCGCGGTTTCCAAAGAAAACCAGAGGCCGGCCGCTCTGATGCACCGGCCCATCCGCCGTGATGAGCAGGTCCGCACCCAGCAAATTCTTGTGCAACTCCAGAGTCCGCTGGAGATTTGTCGAGCCCGCCTCTTCCTCGCCCTCAAAGACCACTTTTAGGTTCACAGCCAGAGGAATCCTCTTAGCACGCAACGCGTCCAGAGCGGCGAGCAGCGCAACGATGGGTGACTTGTCGTCGGAAGCGGAGCGCGCGTAAATTTGCCACTCGTCTTTATACAAACCACGATGCCCCGCGACGCTTGCCGGGAAGGGTATACGCTTTCCGCCTGCCTCGATCGCCGCATCGCGGAGTGCCGGTTCGAATGGTGCGCCGTCTGTCCACGCCGCTGGATCCACGGGCTGCCCGTCATAATGCGCGTAAAAAATCACAGTGCGCTTCGCTTCCGCCGATATTAATTTCCCGAACACTACCGGGCCGCGCCCGGCAATCGGCAGCAAATGCGTCTCGATTCCGCGGGCTTCCAGCATCTCGACAAGGCGCGCAGCGTTTTTCTGAATGTTCGGGGTATCGCTCGCCACGTTTGGGATCGCCAGGAACTCGTTCAATTCGCGCATGATGCGATCTTCATTGTCCATCCGGTAGTCGCGCACTTCCTGTGCGACTTGCGCAGGCGTGGAAGGAGTGGACTTCTGTCCCCGCGCCAGGCACGGCAGCAGGGCTATCAACAATGTGACCGCGATATGCTTCAAAGTATCCCTCCTCAAACTGTCTGCGTGCGATTAATCCGCATTGGTGAACTCACTGAGTCGCGCCAGTTTCTCGCTGGCCTTGCCCGACGAGATGACGGAGCGAGCCATTTCCGCCGCATCGCGGAAATTTGCAGCAGTGCCCGCGGCGACCAGCGCAGCAGCGGCATTGATTACCGCGACGTCGCGTCTCGGCCCGGCTTCCCCTTCCAAAATCTTCCGAATCAGCGCGGCATTCTCTTCCGGTGTTCCGCCATGGAGCGCCTCGAGTGGTGCGCGCTCGACACCGAACTCCTCCGGCGTCACCGTGAAACGCCGTATCGCGCTGTTTCGGATCTCTGCGACGAAAGTCTCCCCTGCGAGAGAAATCTCATCGAGCCCTCCCGCACCGTGGACCACGAACGCCCGCTCCACACCAAGTTCCGCCAGCGTTGCGGCCATCAGGTCGATGACATCCGCTGAAAAAACACCCAGCACCTGGAATTGCGCGCCCGCGGGGTTGGTCAATGGGCCGAGAAGATTGAACACCGTGCGCACGCCTATCTGCTTTCGCGCCGGTGCGGCGTGGCGCGTGGCCGTGTGCGCCGCCTGCGCGAAAAAAAATCCAATGCCGATCTCCCGGATGGCGTGGCCGTAGCGTTCGAATGGCAGATCGATTCGCACGCCGAGCGCTTCCAATACATCTGCGGACCCGCTGCGCGAACTTGCCGCGCGGTTGCCATGCTTCGCGACACTTGCACCTGCCGCTGCCGCGACGACCGCCGCAGCCGTCGAAATGTTAAACGTGTTCGAACAATCGCCACCGGTGCCGCACGTGTCCACCATGTTCGCCGGCCGTGTTTCGTCTTCTGCAAACACGCGCGTCGCGTGCCGCCGCATCACCCGCGCAAATCCCGCAAGTTCATGGGCTTGGACGGGCCGCCGGTTAAGTGCCGTCAACAAACGCACAATTTCCGGCGTCTGGACGCGCCCGGACAGCAGCTCTTCCATAACCGCTTCCACTTCGGCTCGTGCCAGGATGTGCCCTTGTTCCACTCGATCGATCAAAGCAATGGTCATCAGATGGCAGCCACTGCTTCGCGGCACAGCGCACAGGAAGACACGCAAGCAAGTATCATTTTTCTTTCCATTTTACGTCGCCTTGCCCCTCCGCGAGGTTCCGGTTAAACTCTTATGTTTCTTGTTACCTCAAAATTCTAACACTGGCTGACTGCCTCTCGGTCACACGGAAAACGGAAACTCGATGAAGATTCATGAGTACCAGGCTAAAGCGATCCTTGCGCGCTATGGGGTCGCCACGCCTCGCGGCGAGGTCGCTTTCACCAAGGAAGAAGCGCGCGAGGCCGCTCACCGCCTGAAGTCCAATATTTGCGTCGTCAAAGCGCAAATCCACGCTGGGGGCCGCGGCAAAGCTGGCGGTGTGAAGCTGGCGCGCTCCGCCGATGAAGCCGCCGATATCGCCAGCCACATACTGGGAATGAAGCTCGTCACGCCGCAGACGGGGCCCACAGGTCGCATCGTCAAGCGCGTGCTCATTGAAGAAGGCCTCGACATCAAACGCGAGCTTTATCTCGGGCTCCTGGTTGATCGCTCCACGGGCCGCGTCGTTTTTATGGCCAGCGCCTCGGGCGGCATGGAAATCGAAGAAGTCGCCAAAGAGAATCCCAGCGCCATTTTGCGCGAACTGATTCATCCGGCGGTCGGCTTGCAACCCTACCAGGCGCGCAAAATCGCTTTTGGTCTCGGCTTGCCCATCGAAGTGGTGAACAATGCCACTCCTTTCCTCCAGGCGCTCTATCGGGCCTTCATCGATACCGATGCCTCCATGCTCGAAATCAATCCCTGCGTTCTTACTGGGGAAGGCAAACTCGTGGCCCTCGACGCCAAAATGACTTTCGACGACAACGCGCTGTTCCGCCACAAAGAACTGCGCGAGTTTCGCGACCTCGACGAGGAAGATCCTCTCGAAGTGGAAGCCTCGAAATACGGCTTGAACTACATCAAGCTCGAAGGCAGCGTGGCCTGCATGGTTAATGGCGCTGGCCTCGCCATGGCCACCATGGACATCATCAAGTACGCCGGCGGATCGCCCGCAAATTTCCTTGACGTCGGCGGGGGCGCCTCCGCCGATCAGGTGAAGAATGCTTTCCGCATTCTGATGAGCGATCCGGAAGTGAAAGCTGTGTTCATCAATATATTCGGCGGGATCCTGCGTTGCGACGTGCTCGCCACCGGCGTCGTTGCCGCCGCCAAGGATTTGCACCTGACAGTCCCGGTGGTCGTACGCATGGAAGGGACCAACGTCGAGGTCGGCCAGCAGATTCTGCGCGACAGCGGCCTGAACTTCACCATCGCTGCCGGCATGAAGGACGGCGCGCAAAAGGTTGTCGCTCTCGCGGGAGGCTCGCGATGAGCGTGCTCGTCAATGAAAAAACGCGCTTAATCGTTCAAGGCTTCACCGGCCGTGAAGGCACGTTCCACGCGCAGCAAATGATCGAGTACGGAACCAATGTTGTCGGCGGCGTCACGCCCGGCAAAGGCGGCACAAAGCATCTCGAGCGACCCGTCTTCAATACCGTAGTGGAAGCCGCAAGAGCTACCGGCGCAAACGCTTCCGTGATTTTCGTTCCTCCTCCGTTCGCGGCCGACGCCATTCTGGAGGCCGCCGATGCGGATCTCCCGCTGGTCATCTGTATCACCGAAGGCATCCCGGTCCTGGACATGGTCCGCGTGGCGTCCGTGGTGGACCTTAAGAAAACGCGCCTCATCGGCCCGAACTGCCCGGGCATCATCTCTCCTGGAAAATGCAAAATCGGCATCATGCCCGGCCGCATTCACAAGCAGGGAAACGTGGGCCTTGTCAGCCGCAGCGGCACGCTCACTTACGAGGCCGTCGATCAATTGACTAAACTCGGCATCGGCCAATCCACTTGCATCGGCATCGGAGGCGATCCCATCATCGGTACGTCTTTCCTCGAGGCTATCAAGCTGTTCAACGACGATCCCGATACGCACGCCATTGTTTTGATCGGCGAAATCGGGGGCAATGCCGAAGAACGCGCGGCTGAATGGATCAAGGTCAACGTGAAAAAGCCTGTCGTCGGCTTCATCGCCGGACAGACCGCGCCACCCGGCCGGCGCATGGGCCACGCAGGCGCTATCATCAGTGGCGGTCAGGGCACCGCCAAGGACAAATACGCGGCCATGGCCGCCGCCGGTATCCGCTGCGTCGAGACGCCGGCGGACATCGGCTCCAGCGTCGCCGCCGTCCTGAAATAATTTTCGCGGTACTGTGCATTGCGGTTCCGTGAAACGCGGCTCTTGGGAATACGGCATTGTGAAATCTTGTAGAGGCGGGCTTGCCCCGTCCGCGCGGCGTTAAGACAAATCATATAGGGGCCGGGCTTCAGCCCGGCGAATTTTGACCACCTTCTGGAGGATTCTTCGTGCCAATAGAACGCACTTTCGCAATCATCAAGCCAGACGCCGTCGGTCGCAATCTTCAAGGTGAGATTCTCTCTCGCATCCACAAGGCCGGTTTCAAAATCGTGGCCATAAAATCCATGCGCCTAACCAAAACCGAGGCCGGCGGCTTTTACGCCGTCCACAAAGAGCGCCCCTTCTTCGGCGAACTCACCGACTTCATGAGTTCCGGCAAGATTTTTGCTATGGTACTGGAAGCCGAGGACGCCATTTCGAAATGGCGCGACACCATGGGCGCAACCGACCCCAAGAAAGCCGCCTCCGGTACCATTCGCTGCGACCTCGGCACCAGCATCGGCAACAATTGCACCCACGGCTCCGACGCCCCGGAAACCGCGGCATTCGAAATGGGGTACTTCTTCTCCGGTCTCGAGTTGATCTAGTCCGCCACTGTCTTCGTTACGGAAAAGTGGCTTGCGCTCAATTCGGCTTAGAAGCCCCGCGCGCTTGTCGCCCCACTATCCCCCGTGGCTGATCACCATCAATATCACCCGCGTGTTCGGCACGTCCCACAGAGCCGCAGTTACGGCCGATCTGGGCTTTCGACCTCCTCGTGGATCTCGTAAGCAATGCCCGCTGCAGCCGCGCCAATGACAAGGAACAGAAATTTCTTCGGCCGCCGGCCGGGTGGGTTGACGGATGGCTCATTCTTGAGATCGTCTTCCGGTGGATCCAAGATCACGCGATAAGACTGACCTTCAGCGATCATCTCGGTCTCACCGCGATACGAAAACTGCAAGCGTCCGCGCCGCGCGTAAATGTGTAATTCTTTTGGACCAATGACGCGCACCTGCCCGATTGCCGGCGCCTCTGCGGCGCGAATGTGTGCTTCGTCTGCGCCAATCTCGATTGCCGCGACCCGCAGTGCGGCGAAGATGAGAGTTCCCTTGATGAGTTCCGCTTCGGTGTTCTGCGCCGCGTCTACTCCACCACGCACAATCACTGCACTCTCTCCGGCGAGATCGATACTGGCCGTGCCAACCTGCAAACGCAGCTGACCTTCCGCTTCGGTCAGGAAGTTGTCGCCGCTATACACAGTCGCTCCCGCGGAAACCGTCCCGGCATTGAGGTGCGCCCGATAAGCGTGCGCCACGACCCCCAGCACGGCTGGGCGTGCCGGGACAGGCGTCCCCGCAAGCAAGAAAGCCATCTCTAATACCAGTGAGCGTCGGAGGGACATCGTATGATATCTCCGTGGGAAAACGCACTATTCAAAGCCGCAGATGCAGCTCGGGCGCCCGAGAGGCTGTGCGCGAATAGGCTGCGAAGAATTAAATCGCAGTTTGGAGATATCATATCAATAAATACTCGTCAAGTTTGATTATCAATTATAGATAAGCGCTGCTCACAGAAGACCACCAGCAGCATTGTGTAGAATTCCGTTATGGACCCTCTGCGCGAACTCGGCCGCTCACTCCTCTTCTTCGGCGGCGTTCTTGTCCTTGCCGGTGCCCTCCTTTACTTCGGTAGCAAATTGCCCTTCCGCCTTGGTCGTCTTCCGGGGGACATCGTCTATCGCAGCGCCAACGCGACGTTTTACTTTCCCATCGTCACCTGTCTCGTCGTAAGCGCTGGTCTGAGCCTGATCTTTTGGCTCATCGGCCAATTCCGCCGCTGACCACCATCGTCAGGTCTCGTCCTGCGCGTGCCACCTAGCCCGGTCATCTTTTGCTTTTTTCTCTGGATGCGGCGAATTGACTCGCGCCATCGCCGCCATTAGAGTTACTCCTCCCCGCGCGCAGGCACACGCGAAGGAAGCTCTTGAATTGTTAGTCAGAGTGTTTGAAGACGAGAACTCTCTCAGCAAAGCCGCTGCCGAACAGGCATCTGCAGCTCTGCGCCGCGCCATCAGCGAACGCGGATGCGCGCGGATCGTTGTCGCAACGGGTACGTCTCAGATCGCTTTTCTCGAGGCTTTGACTAGGGCAGAAAACGTCAATTGGAAGCAAGTTGAAATGTTTCACCTCGACGAGTATGTCGGGCTGCCCATCACTCACTCGGCCAGCTTTCGCAAATATCTTCTTGAGCGCCTGATTAATAAGGCGGGGATCACGCGTTATCACTTGCTTGACGGCGACCGCGATCCCACCGAAGTCTCCCGCCGAGTTGGCCAGGCCCTGTGTGCCGAGCTCGTCGACGTTGCTTTTGCGGGCATCGGAGAAAATGGCCATCTTGCTTTCAACGATCCTCCGGCAGATTTTCAAACGGAGGAGCCCTATCTTGTCGTCACTCTTGATGAAGCTTGCCGCCGCCAGCAAGTCGGCGAAGGGTGGTTCGCTGACATTTCGCAAGTGCCCCGGCAAGCGATTTCCATGTCCGTGCGCCAGCTTCTAAAAGCGAAAGAGATTATCGCGGTCGTGCCCGACGCGCGAAAAGCACCTGCGGTCAAGCTCTGTGTCGAAGGAGAAATCACTCCGATGGCGCCGGCCTCGATCCTGCGTACTCATCCAGCGGCAACGCTCTATCTCGACAGAACCTCCGCTAGTTTGCTCAGCCCCGCAACACTCGCGGCCTACGCCGCCGCCGGATGATCGGTGATGGCATTTCCGCCGAATCGTAAATTCCGAATTCCGGCCGCCCTGAGATTTTCATGGCGCTAGCCGCACAACCCGGTTCGGCCCAGCCTCGTTTTCTTCCGTCGCTACGCTGGTGGATTGGCGGAATTCTGTTTGCCTCTACGGTCATCAATTACATCGACCGCCAGACGCTTTCCATACTTGCGCCGTTTCTGAAGCAGGACTACCACTGGACTAATGTGGACTACGCCAATATCGCCATCGCGTTTCGCATTTCATACTCCATTGGCCAAAGCGTGTGCGGGCGGCTGATGGATCGTGTGGGCACGCGGCGAGGCCTAACCATCAGCGTCACGTGGTATTCGATCGTTTCGCTCTTAACCTCCCTGGCCACTGGCATTCGAAGCTTCGCGGTATTTCGCTTCCTGCTCGGCGTCGGCGAATCCGCCAACTGGCCTGGTGCCAGCAAAGCCGTTTCCGAGTGGTTTCCCAAGCGCGAGCGGGGCCTTGCCGCCGCTTTGTATGACAGTGGTTCGTCCGTTGGGGGCGCTGTGGCGCCTTTCCTGATCCTTCCGGCGTACTTTCGCTGGGGATGGCGTGTGGCATTTGTGATCCCCGGGCTGCTCGGATTTTTGTGGCTGATCGCCTGGCGCCGTCTCTATCACCTGCCTCAGGATCACCCGCGCATCGGTGATGCGGAACGCAAGATAATTCTCGCCGAGACCCAGGAAACCGCGTCCGCTGCAAACCCGCGACTGCGGTGGCGGGACCTCTTGAAGCTGCCGCAAACCTGGGGCACCATTTTTTCCAAGGGCTTGACGGATCCCGTGTGGTTCTTCGTCACCGACTGGTTTCCCATCTACCTGGTGGCCAAGGGCATTTCGTTGAAGAGCGGTCTGCTCGCCGTGTGGGTTCCGTTTCTGGCCGCAGACCTGGGCAATTTCTTCGGCGGCGGCGTTTCGGGCTACTTGATTTCCCGCGGATGGCCTCTCGGAGTTGCGCGAAAGGCGCTCGTTGTTTTCGGCGGCGTCGGCGTAATGCTTCTCATTCCCACTATTTTTACCGTGAATTTGTACCTCATCACTTTGCTGTTTGCGCTCGCCACATTTTCCTACGCCTCTTTTTCGACCATCGCCAACGTTTTGCCCACGGACCTCTTCTTCAGCGATTCAGTCGCTTCGGTGAGCGGCATGAGCGGAACCGCCGCGGGGATCGGGACGATCATTGCCTTCGAGCTGATCGGGCATTTTTCGGATGCTCACCGCGCCTCGGCGGTGCATTCCTTCGATCCGATTGTGGTTGTCGCGGGGATTATTCCCTTCATCGGTATGATTCTGGTGTTGTCGCTGGTGCGCAACACCCGCGCGACTGAGCGAGGACTTGTAAGGCGCATATGAACTCGTTTTGGCCTCGCTCTCGTTCCGCCGCCTGCCTTTGATCGTGGCGGCCTTGACACGCTGTTCCTCGCGCGAGCACGGCCCATGGGCGGCTACTTCGAGCAAAGTCTTCAATTTCTGACACTTGACCTTTGGCATGCCTAATGCACCTCCGCTCGTTGTACGAGGTGCCTTATGCTGACGCTCTTTCCATCCCCAGCCCCTGAACCACCAAAGCCCGAGCCCAATCCCATTCCACGCCGTCTCCAACTGTTGCCGGTCGCGATGTTAACCATCGCCGTGCTCCTCAACTTCTTCGCCTGGCATCGCAACAACGTCAGCCACGCTGACCCTGCTGCCCCAGTGTCCGCTGACCAGTCCGCGAACATGCCTTCGCATCCCGGTCCAGCGCGTGTCGAGGATTCCCGGCCATCCTCTGCCGAGCAAGCCCACGAATCGCAAAAAGTCCGTCAGGCAAAAAACCGCGCCTTCCAGCTTTACACCAGTCCCGATTACGGCATCACCTTTTCCTATCCGCGAAGCTACGCTTTCAAGGGGCCCAGCGAAGTCGCCGAGGAAGCCAACGCCCTGCTGCAGCAGCGCACCGATGGCTCCCCCGATCAGCAGCTCCTCGTGCGCATCGAGTTGCCCGACAATGTCTATCCTCGCACCGACTTCCTTGCGGGATATTTCAGCCTCAGCGTGAACCCTGCGCTGACCGCGGCTCAGTGCAGCCAGGCAATTGGCGCGGAAGAGGAAGACGAAGCCGACACTCTGCTGATAGACGGCATCGCTTTCCACTCGTTGCAGACTGCCGCCGGCGCCGATGGCACCCATACCTCCTGGCGTGAATACGCTGGTTCTTCGGGCGGCGTCTGCTACGAAATCGAGCTGGGAGTTGTCACCGTAAACGACGGTTCCATCACCCCTGTCAACGAAGAGCGCGTTTTTCACCGCCTCGATGCTATCCTCCGCACCATCAAGATCGCGAACCCCCAATGATCGTCGGGTGCAAGTGTGGCGGCGGCGCGCTCGAAAAGAGCTCCGCGCCATCGCCGTTTGGGTCACTTCTCCTTTGAAGGGTCCACTCCAAATTCCGTGCGGATAAAGGCTTTGATTCCTTCCTCGCCCGTCAATCGCAAGCACAGCAGGTTGCCTGTCTCCTCCAAGTCAATGTGAAAATCGAAAAATGGGCAGCACTTGCTCTCCGCCACCACCCACTCCGCCAATTCGAAAATTGAAACGTTCTTCGGGCTGTACTGGAATTCGTAGCCCTTCTCAAACTCCACAACCGCCTTTTGTGCTGCTCTTAACTTGTCGCCCAATTCTTTGTGCCGCGCCCGCTCTGCCGGTGTCAGCGCCTTGATATTGCAGTAGAACTTGCTTTGTGTTGTCACGGCCTGCTTTTCTCCGTACACCGTTGTTGTCAAGCTCTGCGCCGTCAGTGGTCCAACTCCCGCGGCCACGATCAATGTAGCCACCGCCAGCCTGCCCGCCTTCTGCTTCCTCTTTCCAGCTAACTGCTCGTTCCTGTTCCTCATGGTTTTCCTCCAAATAGGATTTGCCACGTCCCATCTTCGAATGCTAAAAGTTAAACTCAGCTTTAAGTCAAGCGGCATCTTCGAGCCGGGAACCGCCGCAGAGTTTCCTTGTAGGGGTGCAGCTTTATCCTGAGCGCAAGCGAAGGACCCCTGCGCCCCCGTTGCCAAGGCCGCGGCCTCTGGGCACTGCTGTGATTGTCATCCTGAGCGGAGCGGAGGAACTCAACGGATCAAGGCCGCCGGCCGCTACCAGGTACGTCAGCCCGACGTCGAAACGAAGGAGCCATGTAATGAAAATCGGACAACTCGCCACCCTTGCCGGCCTCAACGCTTCCGCCATCCGCTACTACGAAAAAATGGGCCTCCTCGCCCCGCCTCAACGTAGCAGCGGCCAGCGCCGCTACCCCAGCGACGCCCTCCACCGGGTCCTGCTCATTCGCTTCGCGAGCGACATGGGCTTCACCCTGGGTGAAATCAAACTCTTTCTCAACGGCCTCCGGGACAACGCTCCCGTCGGTCCCCGCTGGAAAAAACTAGCGGCAAGAAAGCTCATCGAAGTCGATCAAAACATCGCCCGCTCCCTCCGCCTTAAGACGCTCCTCCAAAATCTGACGCAGTGCCACTGCGCCTCGCTCCAACAATGTGTCGGCGCCCTCGGCCTAAGCGAAAATCTCCGCTTCGTCGCCAAACGCGCCAGAGCTGCCAAGTCATGAATGACGAGCGCCAATTCATAGGCACGCTTGGCTGCCAATACGACACCCCGAAGAGATCATCCTTGCTTCCTTTCCTCTTTGCCTCTTCTGTCCTACTATCTCGGAGTTACGCCTCATGAGCCAGCTCACTTTCAGCCTAATGCCCGAGAGGCGCGCCTGGACCGTCAGCGAACTGACGGCCAAGGTCCGCGACCTCCTGGCCAAAAACTTCACCGACATCTATGTAGAAGGCGAAATCTCCAACTGCCGCGGAGCTCAGTCCGGCCACATCTATTTCACCTTGAAGGACGACCGCTCCCAGGTACGCTGCGTTTTCTTCAAGCAGCAGCAGCGCGGCATCAGGTTCCGTCCCGAAGACGGCCTGCAAATGACCGTACGCGGCAGCATCAGCGTCTACGAAGCGCGCGGCGAATATCAGATTTACGTGGAAAGTCTCGAGCCCATCGGTCTCGGCGCGCTGCAGCTCGCCTTCGAGCAATTGAAAAAACGCCTCGGAGCCGAAGGCCTGTTCGATCCGGCCCGCAAGAAACCGTTGCCGATGTTGCCCAGCCGCATCGGCTTGATCACTTCGCCGCGCGGCGCCGCCGTCCGTGATGTCGTGCGCATCCTCACGCGCCGATTTCCCAACGTGCACCTAACGGTCTATCCCGTGCGCGTCCAAGGCGAAGAAGCCGCCGGGGAAATCGTCAAGGCTCTGAAACTTTTTAACGCGAAGAAAATAGTGGACGTGCTCATCCTCGCCCGCGGAGGCGGCTCGCTTGAAGATTTGTGGGCTTTCAACGAAGAAGTTGTCGCACGCGCCATCGCCGCTTCGGAAATTCCCGTTATCTCCGGCATCGGCCACGAAACTGATTTCACGATCGCCGATTTCGTCGCCGATGTGCGCGCTTCCACGCCTTCTGCTGCCGCCGAGCTTGTCGTGCAAACGCGCCGCGAATTCGACAAGCACATCGCCGAGTTGCGCGAAACCCTCGCCGGATTAATCCGGTATCGCTTGCTGGAATTATCCCGTCGCGTTCATGAATTTTCTGCCCGCCGGGGTTTCCGCCGCCCACTCGATTTGCTTCGTCAGCAACGCCAGCGCGCCGATGAGATGACTTCGCGCCTGGCCCTCGGTCTCCGCGCTCGACTCGTTCAATCCCGCAAGCGCTTCACCACCGCGCACCTGCGCATCGTCTCCTTCGATTTTCGCGTGAAAATTTCCGCCTTCCGCCTGCGCCTCGAAAAACGCACCGCCGAATTAAGCGTCCGCATCGAGCGCCAACTTCGGGCCAAGCGCGAGCGCGTCGAAAAACTCTTCCTCCAGCTCAATGAGCGCAGCCCCCTGAAAATCCTCGAACGCGGCTACGCTATCGCCACCGACGCCAATGGCATCGTCCTCCGCGACGCCGCCCAAGTCGCAGTGGGCGACGCAGTCGCCCTCCAGCTCCACCGCGGTCGCCTCACCACCGAAGTAAAGGAAAAGGAATAGAAAGATGGCGAATCCACGACCATGAGAAACTCTTCGCAATTATTTGCGCCCCACTGCTGAGCCCACTGCTGTTCGGGGGAGCCGTTAACAGGATCGCTATGCGTTGCGCCTGTTTCTGAAAAGCCGATACCGATGTCTGCGCTGGGTCTGAATTGTGAGTCAGAAAAACTCTCATTCAAAATCGACTCATTGCCAACGAGGGGCTGGCCAATGACGAAAAGCGTTAGGATCGATGGCTTGAAACTAAATGTGAAGCACCGAGCCGTGCTTTTCTGCGATGGTGAGACGCAGCAGTCTTTCATTTTTCGCTATTCCGATTACCGAACGAGAAAGTTGTGTCTCTTCATCCAGGATTTGTGCAAGACGGCTCAATTGTGGGAGGACGAGCAGTCACCATGGTGTAAGTGCAAGTGAGCGTGCGACTGTTATTTCGTGCCCAGCCGGAGTTGCAATTCGCCACGGCGAATGTTTCTACTCCTCGTCGGAGGAGGAAACTTTCAACACCGCGAGGAAGGCTTCTTGCGGGATGTCGACTTGGCCGACGCGCTTCATGCGGCGCTTGCCTTCTTTTTGTTTTTCGAGGAGTTTGCGTTTGCGCGTGATGTCGCCGCCGTAGCACTTGGCAAGAACGTTTTTGCGAATCGCCGCGACGGTTTCCCGCGCGATCACGCGGCTGCCTATAGCCGCTTGAATCGGCACTTCGAACAGTTGCCGCGGAATCAATTTTCGCAGCCGCGTTACCAGCTCGCGGCCCCGCTCTTGCGCGAAGCCGCGGTGAATAATCAGCGCCAGAGCGTCTACCGGTTCGCCGGCGACGAGCACGTCGAGTTTGATCAGATCCGATTCGCTGTAGCCCGCGAGATGATAGTCCAGCGAAGCGTAGCCGCGCGAAGTGGATTTCAAGCGGTCGTAGAAATCCAGCACGATTTCGTTCAGCGGCAATTCGTAGGTGAGCATGACGCGCGTGGGCGAGAGATATTCGAAATTTTTCTGCGTGCCGCGCTTTTCCTGGCAGAGCTGCAGAATTCCGCCGACGGAATCTTCGTTGGTGATGATCATCGCTTTGATGATCGGCTCTTCGATTTTGGCGATGTCGCTGGGGTTGGGAAATTTCGACGGGCTGTCCACTTCAATCACTTCGCCGGTCACGCGCGTGATGCGGTAGCGCACGCTCGGCGCAGTGGTAATCAGGTTGAGCCCGAATTCACGCTCCAACCGTTCCTGCACGATTTCCATGTGCAGTAAGCCGAGGAAGCCGCAGCGGAAACCGAAGCCCAGCGCGACGGAATTCTCCGGCTCATAAAAAAATGCAGCGTCGTTCAATTGTAGTTTTCCGAGCGCGTCGCGCAGCGGTTCGTAATCATCGGCGAGCACGGGAAAAAGTCCGGCGAAGACCATCGGCTTGATAGCCTCGAATCCGGGAAGCGCCGGAGCCGGGCGTGCCGCCTCCGTGATGGTATCGCCCATGCGCGCGTCGGCTACGCGCTTGATGTTTGCAACGATGAAGCCCACGTCCCCGGCTTCGAGTTCTTCGAGCGCTACCGGTTTCGGCGTGAGCGTGCCGAGTTGCTCGACTTCGTAGGTCTCGTCACCAGCGACGAGTTTGATTTTTACGTGGTTCCGGACGCGGCCTTCCATCACGCGCACAAGCACCACAGCGCCGCGGTAAATGTCGAACCACGAATCGAAAATCAGCGCCTGGAGCGGATTTTCCGCGCGGCCTTTCGGCGGTGGCACGCGGGCGACGATGGCTTCAAGCACGTCCTCCACGCCGATGCCGCTTTTCGCGCTGATTAGCAGCGCGTCGTCGGCATGGATTGCCAGCACGTTTTCAATTTGTTCTTTCACGAAATCCGGCTGCGCAGCGGGCAAATCGATTTTGTTGATCACCGGAATGATCGTCAGGTTGTGGCCAGCCGCCAGAAAAGTGTTTGCGACCGTCTGCGCTTCCACGCCCTGCGACGCGTCCACCACGAGCAGAGCGCCTTCGCAGGCGGAAAGCGCGCGCGAAACTTCGTAGGAAAAATCGACGTGACCTGGTGTGTCGATCAAATTGAGGCGGTACGTATTTCCATCTTTTGCTTTGTAGTGTAGGCGGATGCTTTTTGCCTTGATGGTAATGCCGCGCTCTCGCTCGAGGTCCATGGAGTCGAGAACCTGTTCGTGCATTTCGCGCGAGGTCAGCGCGCCGGTCATTTCGAGCAAGCGGTCGGCGAGCGTGGACTTGCCGTGATCGATGTGCGCGATGATGCAGAAATTCCGTATGAACTTCGGATCCATTTTTCTCGCTTACCGGTTTCTCCGGCGAGTGATTCTTGCTATGACCGGTTTTTCTCTGCTTCCGGCAGGATTCGAATCGCTTGCTTGGTCTCTCCGGCGGGCCTGCTTGCTGCGGACGAACAACTCACGCAGAGCAAAAAACCGTGCCGCGTAAACATTCAGTTTGCCATAAATTCGCAGTGGGCGCAGCCACGCGCCAGCTTCGATTCCACCATGCTAGGCTAACGCTTGGGCGCCTTGTCTGGGTCTGGTGGCCGTGGAGGAAGCTTTTTCGGATGCGCTTCCAGCGCCTTCATGACTTCGGAGATGCCCCGCTCGAGCTGTGGATCGCGGCCGGATATCACCGATGCAGGATCATTCTCAACGACGATGTCGGGATCGACGCCATGGCCTTCAATCACGTACTTTCCCTCGACAGAACCTGTGGCAAATTCCGGAACGAAAATCGTCCCGCCATCCAAAAGCGGTCCCCGCCCCGCGATGCCCACCACGCCGCCCCAGGTGCGCTTCCCGATCAACGAACCGAGTCCTGCCTGGCGGAACATGTACGGGAAAATATCCCCGTCTGATGCGGAAGTCTCATTGATGAGGCAGACCTTCGGTCCATAAAATACGGCGTCAGGATATGTCCCGGTGAAATCAGAAACGCGATCGTACTCCGTGCCCAGCAGTTCACGCCGCAGGCGTTCGATCAGCATTTGGGAGATATTGCCTCCGCCATTCCCGCGCACGTCCACAATCAGCCCTTCCTTACGAATCTGAGGATAGTAATACTTGATGAACTCCCGGATGCCCGCCGCCCCCATATCCGGGACGTGAATGTAGCCCACGCGGCCGTTCGTGGCCTTTGCAACGGCCTCCCTGTTACGCGTCACCCAATCGAGGTAGATGAGGTTACGCTCCGTTGTAATGGGGTGGAAGCTGACCTGGCGGGCGCCATCGCGAGAAGGTTTAGAGTTCAGGGTGAGCTTCACAAGCCGGTTGGCTTTGTCGCGAAGCAGTTCGTAGGGATTCTTCCCGGCGGTCAGCTCTTCGCCGTCAATCTCCAGGATGTAATCCCCTTCTTTCGCATCGACTCCCACTTCCGTTAGAGGAGAGCGATACAGCTCTTCTTCGTTTTGCCCCTTATAGATCTTGGCGATACGATAGCGCCCGGCCGCGCGGTCCAATTCAAGCCGGGCGCCTGGCAGCGCCACCTGCGGCCTGCGCGGCATCTCGTAATCGCCTCCATCCACATACGCGTGAGAAACACTGAGTTCAGCAATCATCTCACCAAGCACATAATTCAGGTCCGCGCGGTGCGCGACGAAAGGAACCAAAGTCTCGTACTGCCTGCGCAGTTCTTCCCAATGGTAGCCATTCATGCTTTTGGCGTAAAAGAAATCACGGTAACGCCGCCACACCTCATTAAACATCTCCGCCCATTCCTGTTGCGGAATCCGGTCCACCATCAAGTTCGCGGTCGAGACGGTCTTGGCGCCATTCTTGCCTTCGGGCTTGGCATCAAACAATTTGTAATCATGCTCAAAGCGCACAAGGATTTTCTTTCCGTCAGGGGAAACGGAATAGCCATGGATGGCCTCGGTGAGCGTGTTCTCCTTGCGGTCCTTGAACGAATAAAGAACCAGCGACGACGGCGGAAACGCATCGCGGCCATAGAAGAACGCGCCGCGCTTCGAATAGATGAGATATTCCTTGGTGACGACAAGCCCTCGGTAGTTGTCGCCCTCGAGCGGAACACGCGTGACGCGGTCGGCGAGGCCATCGTAGTCAATTTTTATGTATTCTCTCTTCTTTTCTTCCTTCTTTTCTTCCTTTTTTTCTTCTTTCTTTTCACCCGCTTTCCCGCTGTCGCCCTCCTTCGTAACCGTGACTTCGTCGCTCTCCGGCAGAAATGGATTCTTCACGTCTTTGCGCAATGGCAGCGCGAAGATCCCAGCCCCGCGGTTTGCGGCGTAATTAAATTCCACCTGGCTGATCAGCGGCGCAAAATCATGAACGGCGATGCAATACAGGTAGTTGCCTTCGGGATCCCACGCCGGATCAGCAACGTCAAACATGTCTCCCGTAATCCGGTGCACCTGCGCATCTGCAACGCTCCATACATAGAGCGAAGTAAAACCGTTGGGATTGTTCATGGTGAAGGCAATATGCCCGCCATCCTGCGACCAGGTGTAATCACGCAGCCGTCCCTGTGGATCCTTGGCAACCTGGACAACCTTCTTCTCGTCAAGCGTGAGTACGTACAACTTGCCGTCTTTATCGGAAAATGCCAGGCGCTTGCCGTCCGGCGCCCATTCCGGAGCGTACAGCATGGCCTGGAAGCCCGAAGTCAGTTTTTCCGGTTTGGCGGAACCATCTTGATTGATCAAATAGACTTCGTCCTCGCCGTCGAGGTCGGAGATAAACGCGATCTTTGCCCCATCCGGCGACCAGCGCGCCCACTTGTCGTGCGCATTCGAAGAGTTCGTGAGGTTGCGCGTCGGCCCCTTTTCAATGGGCGACGTAAAAACGTCACCCCGCGCGACAAATAATGCCCGCTCCCCCTTGGGGCTCAGCGCAAAATCCTCGATCTGTCCGGCGGCGGGTACATGTGAGGGCCGCATCGCCACACCGTCGTTTGGCACTTCGATGGAAATGTGCCGGGAGTTCCCCGTCGTGACGTCAAGAGTGTTCAGCTCTCCATCCATTTCATAAACAATCTGACTCTTGTGATCGGTGCTGGGCCAGCGCACGTCCCACTTGGTGCTATGCGTAAGCTCTTCGGTTTTTTTCGTTGCAGGATCGAAGACATACAAATTGAGCGTGCCGTCCCGGTCCGATGAAAAATAGATCTTCGACCCGATCCACATGGGGTCGCGGTGGCTGCGCGGATCTTCCGTAATCTTCTCCGCGGCGCGCGTCTTCAAATCAAAAACGTAGAGCTGCTGGGCCCATCCGCCCTCGTACCGCTTCCAGGTGCGGAAGTCCCGGAACAGCGGCGAATAGACGACTTTTGAGCCGTCAGGGGAGATGTCTCCAGCTCCGGACTTGGGCATCGGCAGCGCCTCAGGCAATCCGCCGCCGGCAGGGACCGTGTACAGCCGCGAGTCTCCAAGATCAAAATGCTCCCGGCCCGACCGGAAGATGACGGACTTGCCGTCCGGGGTCCATCCATACACCTGGTTGTCGTAGCCCCAGCGCGGAGGCAGCGGCCCGCGTGCGGGGTAAAACGTGAGTTGACGCGGCACGCCGCCGGTCACGGGAATGACGTACACCTGCTCATCGCCATCGTACTGGCCGGTGAAGGCGATCCACTTGCCATCGGGAGAGAATTTCGCAAATAGCTCAAGACCAGGATGGGCGGTGAGACGTGTCGCAAGACCTCCTGACGTGGATGCCAGCCATAGGTCGCCACCGTATGTGAAAACCACCCTGTCGCCTTGTACATCTGGATAGCGCAGCAATTTAGTCTGCGCCTGCGCTGTGGCAACCAGAAGGAATGCGGCCAACAAAATGGACATACGTAAGGAAATCCTGGACATTTATCCAACCTCCTGATGGGCGAGGCATCTTAGCACGGCCCGGGCGGAAGCGACCGAGAGTGGACGTTCGAATGGCCGGCGTACTATCCCGATTGGTGGACCACTCGAATTGAGCGGAGAAAAATAGGGAGATAATAGCCGGATGCAAACGCGTTGCGCGCGCTGTGGCGGTCGGATGAACTGTAATCCTGAGGGGAAGTGCTGGTGTGCGGAGTTGCCACATGGGCCGATGCCGAAAGATTCGAAAGGATGTCTTTGCCTTGAGTGCCTCAGAAAAGTACTGGGACTCCCGCAAACGCAGGACCAAAAGTGCGAGCAACAATGAGCGGACAAGTCCCTTGCCGCATACCGCATGGGCATGCGGCATGACTTTTGCCGGGTTCTGGCGGGGGGTATATAGTTAAAGACGGCGGCACGCACGCCCGGCCGCACAAAGCCCGGAACCCTGCGGCAGTTCGCGAATCAATTCGCATGGCAAGGGGACCGGACCGCAGCGTACAAGAACCACAAAGGCAACCCAAGCGGATGGCCTCAGACGTCAGCAAACATTTGGATCGCGCGAAGCGCTTCCTCGAGAAGAACCGTGTCGAGGACGCCATCGAGGCCTACCTAGCGGTGCTCGACGAAGCGCCGCAGCACCAGGAAGCGACGCAGGCGCTAGGCGATCTGTATGCGCGGATGGATCAGCCGGACCGCGCGGCGGTTTACTACGGTCTTCTGTTTGACCTGCTGATCGAACCGAAAGACGAGACGAAAGCGCTGGCGATTTACAACCGGTTTCTTCGTTCGAACGCTCCGCTGCAGCCGCCCGAACGCATCGCGCGCTACGCCTTCCTGCAACAAAAGCAAAATCATCCGGAAGAGGCCAGCGAGCAATACGGCAAAGCGGCGGAGCTGTTCACGACCGCGGGACGCGAAGAGGATGCGCTCTTCTGCTGGGAGCGGATTGCGCAACTCGATCCGGAAAACCTGCCGCGGCAGATACGTCTGGCGGAAGCGGCGGAACGGGTCGGTAAGAATGCGCTGGCGGCGCGAGCGTTTCTGAGAGCCGGGCAGCTGGCAACGGCGAGCGGGGCTGCTGCCGACGCGCTTCATTTACTAGGACGGGCCTTCAAGCTAGCGCCGCAAGAGCGCAGCGTCACTATGCTCTATGCTCAGGCGAACTTGCAGTCCGGGAATGCGGTGCGAGCTGTGGGGTTGTTGGAACCGTTCGCGGGATCCGAGAAGGACACAACATTTCTGGAAACCTACGCCGACGCGCTGATGCGCTCCGGACACCTGGAGCGGGCCCGCGAAGTGCTCGACAAGCTGATGCGTGAAAAAAACGAAGGAATGGCTCGGCTGCTGGACCTGGCGGATTATTATGCTGCCGCGGGACAAGATCAGAGAGCCGTCGAAATTTTTACGATGGTGAAGCGCCGGATGTTCGCCGGCAAACGTGAAAACGAGTTCGTGTCGCTCATGGACGGCATCGGTGTCAAGCACCCGCATTCGCAAGCCATCCTGGAATTCTGGGCAGGGGCACTCACCGAACTGAACCGTGAGTCGCAGTACTTCGAAGTGCTGATCAAGTTGTTTGACGTGTACCTGACTTCGGGGAATGTGGCGAGGGCCGCCGAGTCGTTGGAGAGGCTGGTAGATATTGATGCCTATGACCACCGCAACCAGGAGCGTCTGGAACTGCTGCGCGGGAAGGTGGACGAGAACTACTTGAAGCGAATGGGGAGCCGCTTGATGAGATCCGGTGCGGGTGCGCCCGCACACGGTTCGCATTCTTCAGCGCCGCAGAACGCGCCTGGGCCGTCTCCCGCGGGCGAAGCGGGGCGGCACACGCAGGCGTTGGAAGACCTGATCGTGCAAACAGAAATTTTTCTTCAGTATTCGCTGCAGAACAAAGCGCTGGAGCGGCTGCAGAAGATTGCAGCGATGTTTCCCGGAGAGGAAGAGCGCAACGCGCGGCTCTCAAGTCTTTATCAGATGGCGAATTGGTGGCCGCCGGGCGCGCCCAAACCAAAGCCACAAGCTGCGGCTCCGGCCGCTGCTCCGCCCGCCGCACGAGTTGTCGAGTCTCAACCCACCGCCGCAATGACTGGAAAGACCGGCGTGTATAGCACCGAGACACTCCGCGATCTTTCCAAAATTAGCGAGATCAATCAGAAGATCTTCCGGCAGCAGACGCCGCGGGCGATGCTCAACACCGCGGTCACGGAGGTGGGCGGGTATCTGCGCGTCACACGCGCCATGGCTGTGGTTGGCACTCCGGGACGGCCGCCGGAGATGGCGGCGGAGTATTGCGCAACGGGCGTGAAACCGGCCCCGGGCGCGCAGGTTGTGCTCTTGCTGGCGCATTTGGAGAAGGCCGAGCCGGACGAACTCGGGGGCATGGTCGTGGAAGCGGCCGAAGGATCGATTCTGAGCGAGCTGGGGCTGTCCACGGCCCTGGGCGTGATGATTAACGATAAAGAGACGCAGATGCCGGCGGGGATGCTGATCGTCGCATATGCGGAAGAACACAAGTGGAGGCCGAACGAGGCGTACTTCTTGCAGGCGATTGGCGACCAGATGCTGATGAGCGTCACGCATACGCGGCTCCGTTCGCTGGTGCGGCGCATGGGAGTTTCCGATGAGCGCACCGGGCTGCTCAGCCGGAGTTCGTACCAGAGTTGTTTGCTGACCGAGGCGGACCGTGCGAAGACGCAAGGAACGCCGCTGGCGCTGACGATTTTGCAGATTGATCGCGGAGCGGAGATCCTGAAGCAACAAGGCGAATCGCCACTGGAGCGGTTTCTGGAGCAACTGGCGCGCTCGCTGCAGCCCATCGTGCGGCAGAACGATGTGGCAGTGAAATATACATCGTGGTCGTTGGCATTTATCTTGCCGGATACGACTTTGGCGGGGGCGCAGAACCTGGCGGATAAATTGAGGCGCGCGGCTTCCGGGCTCCGGCCGCCGTGGGATTCGACGCAGATCACGTTGAGCGCGGGGATTGTCGAGGCGGTGCCGAAGCACGAATTTGACAGCGAAGACATTGTGACGGATTTGATCAACCGCGCAGAGTTTTCGATTGAAGAAGCACGCAAGCGCGGCGGGGATACGGTCGTGACCGTGGAAACACCCAAACTTTAAACTCAACGGAGAAAATCGAATGTTTCCGACGGATGTGGTGATTGTGGCGGGGGCGCGGACGCCGATGGCGCGGTATACGGGCGCGTTTTCGGACGTGAGCGCGATTGATTTGGCGGCGCACGCTTCAAAAGAGGCGATTCGGCGGTCGGGCGTGGATGCGGGCGAGTTTGATCACGCGATTTTTGGCAACGTGATGCAGACGAGCGCCGATGCATTGTACGGGGCACGGCACGTGGGATTGAAGGCTGGATTGAAGATCGAGACACCGGCGGTGACGGTCAACCGGCTGTGCGGATCGGGGATCGAAGCGATCGCACAGGCAGCGCAGCGGCTGCTGCTCGGCGAAGCGACGATGGTGCTCGCTGGCGGGATGGAGAATATGACGCAGGCGCCGTTTGTGATTCGCGGGTTGCGCGGCGGATTGAAGTTAGGCGGCGGCGGGCTGGAAGATTCGCTAATGGCCGGGCTAACGGATACCTACTGCGGATTGCCGATGGCCCTGACGGCGGAAAAGCTGGCGGAGCAGAACGGCATCACGAGAAAAGATGCGGACGCGTATGCGCTGCGGAGCCAGCAGGCGGCGGATGCGGCGTACAAGGCGTGCCGGATCAAGGAAGAGCTGGCGCCGGTGGAAGTGAAGCAGGGGAAAAAGACCATCGTGGTGAGCGAAGACGATCACCGGCGGCCAGAAACGACGATGGAAACGCTGGAAAAATTGCCGCCGTCGTTCAAGAAAGATGGAATTGTTACCGCGGGAAATGCCAGCGGAATTGTGGACGGCGCGGCGGCGGTCGTCGTGACGCGAGAGAAAACGGCGAAAGAGCGCGGGTTGAAGCCGATGGGGCGCATCGTGTCGTGGGCAGTGGCGGGAGTGGACCCGAGCATCATGGGGATTGGGCCGGTGCCGTCGTCGCAGAAGGCGCTGAAACTGGCGGGGCTGGCGCTGAAGCAGATGGATCGCGTGGAAGTGAATGAGGCGTTTGCGGCGCAGTATCTCGCCGTAGAAAAAGTGCTGGGGTTGAATCGTGACAAGACGAATGTGAATGGCGGAGCGATTGCGCTTGGGCATCCGCTGGGTGCGAGCGGAACGCGGCTGGTGATTACGATTTTGAATGAGCTGCGGCGGAATGGATTGCGGTATGGGTTGGCGACGGCGTGCATTGGCGGCGGGCAGGGGATCGCGATGGTGGTGGAGGCGTTAGGGAATTAGACTGCGCTAACAAGCAAAAAAAATAACGCGGAGGCGGAGAGTACGCACAGAAGGCGCAGAGAAGAATCAACATAGACCCGTTTCTGCTACACTTTCGCATTCAGGTTGGTAGTTTCTTGCCGGCCGTTTTCATTCAATGGGCAGGCGATATCTCCTAAGAGGAAAAGCATGGCAATTCAAAGAGTGGGAGTTGTGGGGTGTGGGCTGATGGGCTCGGGGATCGCCCAGGTGGCGGCGGCTTCGGGCTTCAGCACCGCGGTGCGGGAGGTGAACGCGGAATTGCTGGATAAGGGACTGAAGAGCATCGAGAAAAACCTGAATCGCTTGTCGGAGAAAGGCGCAATTACGCAAGCAATGAAGACGGAGATTTGGGGACGGCTGAAGGGCACGACGGTGATTGGCGACTTGAAGGATTGCGATGTGGTCGTTGAGGCGATCATCGAGCAGCTACCGGCGAAGCGCGAGCTTTTCGCAGCGCTAGATGCGATTTGCCCGCCCTCGACGATTTTTGCGAGCAACACGTCTTCGCTGACCATCACGGAAATTGCCACGGCGACGAAACGGCCGCAGCGGTTCGTGGGACTACACTTTTTCAATCCCGTGCCGGTGATGAAGCTGGTGGAAGTGGTTCGAACGATCGCGACGGAGCCGGCTGTTTATGAGGAGATGCTGGCGTTTGGGGCGAAGCTGGGGAAAACGCCGGTGCGCGCGCACGACGGCACGGGATTCATCGTGAACCGGCTGCTGGTGCCGTATTTGCTGGATGCGATCCGCGCGCTGGAAGAAGGCGTCGGGTCGATCGAGGACATCGATAATTCGATGAAGCTAGGGTGCGGGCATCCGATGGGGCCACTGACGCTGCTGGATTTTGTGGGGCTCGATACGACGTATTATATTTCGCAGATCATGTTTGAGGAGTTCAAAGAACGGCGGTTCGCTGCACCGCCGCTCTTGAAGCGCATGGTGCTGGCGGGATGGAATGGGCGAAAATCCGGTCGGGGATTTTACGATTACGCGGATCCGCAGAGTCCGAAGGCGATAAAGTTCTAGAAGTTAGAGGTTCGAGGTTAGAAATTAGAAGGCGAAGATGGCTTACGAAAACATTTTGTATGAAAAGCGAAACGGGATCGCTTACATCACGTTCAACCGCCCGAAAGTGCTGAACGCGCTCAACCGCAAGACAATCGAGGAGTTGCATGACGCGCTGCTCGATGCGCGCAAGGATGAAGCGGTCCGCGTGCTGATCCTGACGGGCGCTGGCGAAAAATCATTCGTGGCGGGCGCGGACATCAGCGAGTTGGCGGTGCAGACGCCGGTGAACGGAAAAGAATTCTCGCATTACGGGCAGAGCGTGCTTCATCTTCTCGAGACGATGGGCAAGCCATCGATTTGCGCGATCAACGGATTTGCGCTGGGAGGTGGTTGCGAGCTGGCGCTTTCCTGCACGATTCGAATCGCCAGCGACACGGCGAAACTGGGGCAGCCAGAAGTGAAGCTGGGAATTTTGCCGGGGTACGGAGGATCGCAGCGGCTGGCGCGGCTGTGCGGCAAGGGCGTGGCGCACGAACTTTGCCTGACGGGAGAAATGCTCACAGCGGAAGAAGCACTGCGCATTGGGCTCGTAAATCACGTCTACGAGCCCGCGGAGTTGATTCCCGCGGCGGAAGCGATGGCAAAAAAGATTATCGCCAATGGGCCTCTAGCCGTGAAATTCACGATGGAAGCGATCGAGCGCGGGACGGAAATGCCCCTGGAAGAAGGACTGTTCCTCGAAGCGACGCTTTTCGGAGTCGCTTGCGCGACCGAAGATATGCGGGAAGGCACGAAGGCGTTTCTGGAAAAGCGGCCGGCGCAGTTTAAGGGGAAGTAGAGGAAGCACATGAGGTAAAGAAAGTTGAGGAGAAGACGCGGCGGGGTTGCGGCGCGCGAGCGAGATGGCGGAGAAATTACAACCCGGGAGAATCGACGGAGGACTTAACGCGGCGGGATTGCGATTTGGCATTGTTGTGAGCCGATTCAATAGTTTCATTACCGACCGGCTACTCTCGGCAGCCGCGGACGCCCTAGAACGCGCGGGCGCGGGGAGCAAAGATGTTGACGTGGTGCACGTTCCGGGAGCATTCGAATTGCCGTTGGCGGCGAAAAAACTATCGGCGACGGGCAAGTATGATGCGCTGATCGCCATCGGATGCGTGCTGCGCGGTGAAACCGCGCATTACGATTACGTTTGCTCCGAAACGGCGCGCGGCTTGCAACTGGCGCAGATAGACAGCGGCCTGCCGATTATGTTTTGCGTGTTGACGTGCGACACGCTGGAGCAGGCCATTGATCGCGCGGGCCTGAAAGGCGGCAACAAAGGATTCGAAGCGGGCCTGGCGGCGATCGAGATGGCGCACTTGTCCCGCAAGCTGCGGACAGCTCACGCGCAGGCGGCGCCAGCCGGAAAGCCGCGGCGCAAGTAACGTGTCGCTACGCAGAAAATCCCGCGAGTTTGCGATGCAGATGCTTTTCCAGTGGGACATGAGCCCGCAGGAATTTGCGAAGCTGGAAGCAAAATTCTGGAAGAGCGCCAAGGCCGCCGACAAAACACGGCTCTTTGCCAACAAACTTTTTGAAGGCACCGCGAAAGACGTCGCCGCGCTCGACGAAATCGTCGTGAAACACTGCGAAAACTGGCGATTCGAACGGCTGGCGGCCATCGATCGGGCCGTGCTGCGACTGGCGATTTACGAAATGCGTGGGACGGAAACGCCTGCGAAGGTGGTACTCGATGAGGCGGTGGACATGGCCAAGAAATTCTCCTCGGAGGAGGCCGGGCGGTTCGTGAATGGGGTGTTGGATTCCGTCCATAAGTCCTTGAAAGTAAAATAGTTATGCTTCTTCCTGCCTTCTTCTAACTCTCACTGCGATCGCGCGAAATGTACCTGCGAAACTTCCTGAAATGACCGGTGTTTGATTCCCTAAGTGTGGTGGTGAGTCCAGGAACTTCTTACGAGGAGAGAGGACAATGAAAGTAGAGTTCATGGTTCGTCGTGGTGTGCTCGCGGTAACTTTTGCCGGTTTGCTCGCTGTTGGTGCATACGCCCAAGATCCCACCCCGCAACAGCAGGACATTCAGAACGACAAGAAAGACATTCGAAACGACAAAAAGGATCTGGCTAACGATCGCGCGGATCGCAATGCGGACCAGCGGGATATCAATAAGGACAAGCGCGATCTGGGCAAAGACCGCGCCGACCGCAATCAGGATCAACGCGATATCAACAAAGATCGCCGCGACCTGAACAAGGACCGCGTGGACCGCAACAAGGACCAGCGCGACATCAACAAGGATAAGGGGCAACTGGCCAGCGACGTGAGCAAGTACGGCGCCAACAGCGCACAGGTTCAGGCCGACCGCAAAGACTTGCATGCCGACCGCGTCGACCGGAACAAGGATCAGCGGGACATCAACCATGACAGAGTAGACTTGGCCAAGGATCGCGTGGATCGCAACAAGGATCAGCGCGACATCAATCATGACAAGAAAGACCTGGCGCAAGACCGCAAGGATCGAAATAAGGACCAGAAGGACATCAATAAGGACAAGAAGGGCTTGCACAAGGACCGCAAAGATCTGCGCCACGACAAGCGAGGGCACTAAGAGAAGTTGTAAATCATCGGTATTCAGTCTTCGGTGAGAGAAAAGAAAAGGCCGCTCGGAAATCCGGGCGACTTTTCTTTTTCAAAGTGTCGTGCAGCCAATGTCCTCCGGATAGAAGTGTCCGGTACTCAGACGCTGATGGTGCCTTCGAAGACTTTTACCGCGGCGCCGCTCACGCGAGGAACGAGTTTCTTGCCGCTTTGCGTAACTTGCACCTCGATGTGGCTGGGGCGGCCCATTTCTTCTCCTTGGAGAATAGTGAGGGTGTGGCCGGAGGTGAGTTTGCCATGTTTGACTAGATAGGCGCCCAGGGAGCCCGCAGCAGAGCCCGTTGCGGGATCTTCGTAGATTTCCCACGGGAGCATGCCGCGGGAAAAAACTTTGCCGTTCCCGCCCGCCGCGAAACAGTAAGCCATGGTCACATTTTTGCCGAGCAGCTTGCGCAGTTCGAACATGTTCATAGCGATTTTTCCGAGCGCGGCACGACTCCGGAGCGGCACCATAAGATTGAAGATTCCAGTGGAGACGCATTCGGGATCAAGGTTAGGATCGAAATCCTTTGGCGCAAGGCCGAGCGCTTTGGCAAGTGCCGCCTTTTTGAACTTGATGGGGCGAAACGCCGCTTCCGTTTGCGTCATAGTGACGCGTTGCGGGCGGGCGTCCTTGAATCGAATCTCGACCGGAAGCACGCCTGCGCCGGTCTGCTGCATGATGTGCACGCCGCCTTCTTGAGCGGGGACGACGCCGAGTTCCGCGAGAAGAAACCACGTGCCGATGACAGGATGGCCGGCAAGTTTCAGTTCGTGCTGTGTGGTAAAAATGCGCAAGCGGGCCAAAGCACGCTCGTCAGTCGGCTTTTGCACAAATACAGTCTCGGCTAAATTCATTTCGCGGGCGATGGCTTGCATTTGATCGTTCGAGAGACTGTCTCCGTCGGTGAAAACGGCCAGCGGATTGCCCTGAAAGCGCGTCGTGGTGAAAACGTCAAGCGTATGAAATCGATGTTCCATGGCTGGGTGTGGATCGCTGCAGCGAGCGTGCGGTCAGATGCGCTCGAGCTGTGCGACCGTCCTTTCGTTGGCGACGTTCCCGGTGTTCAATGTTGTTTTTGGTTCCAGCAGGATCACTTGTGTTTCTTCTTCGGCGACGGGCAGATGTTCGACGCCGTGAGGCACGATGATAAATTCCCCTTCGCGCACGATGGCTTCGCGGTCGCGAAACTTCATTCGTAAAACGCCTTTTACGACCAGGAACAACTCATCTTCCCGGTCGTGGTGATGCCAGATGAACTCGCCCTTAAGTTTAACGGCCTTGACGTAGCAATCGTTGATCTCACCAATGATCTTCGGTTTCCAGCATTCGGAAAAGCTGTTGAACTTGTTTTCGAGGTTGATCGTTTTCATCAGAGCACCTAGAGATTGTGGACTAATTCGGATACAGCGCCAAGAACGCGGCGCGTCGTATCCCGCTTCGACGTTTCCGCATAAACGCGCAGGAGGTTTTCGGTTCCCGAAGCGCGGACCATCACCCAGCCGGCTTCGCCGAGATAGAGCTTGATGCCATCCAGATCTTCGCGCCGGACCACTGGAAGTTCGAGGATGTGATTCAGCTTGCCGTTCGAAAAATGAGCGATGGCTCTCTCTTTTTGACCGGGCTTGAGGTCTAGATCAACGCGGCCATAGTGAAATTCACCGAATTCGGCGTGGAGCGCGGCGAGCAATTCGCCGAGGGACTTGCCGTGCCAGGCCATCAGCTCGGCGAGGAAAAGAGCCGAGACGGTGGCGTCCCGCTCCGGAAGATACAGGCTGGTGCCAATGCCGCCACTCTCTTCGCCGCCAATGAGGATGTTCTGCTCGAGCATCAGTTCGCAGATGTACTTGAAGCCGACGGGGACTTCATGGAGCTTCCTGCCGAATTTCGCCGCGAGCTTGTCGATGAGTTTGGTGACGGAAAAGGTTTTGGCGATGTCGCCCGGCAGGTTGCGGGCTCCGGCCAGGTGCCAAACCAGCAGCGAAAAAATCTGGTGCGGGTTGACGAAGGCGCCATCGCGATCGATGGCGCCGATACGGTCGGCATCGCCGTCGGCGCAGAAGCCAACGTCATATTTCCCGGCGGCTACGGCCGTGCGCAGCGCCTCAATGTGCGGCTCAATCGGCTCGGGATGGATGCTGCCGAAAAGCGGGTCGCGCGTGCCACGGATTTCGTCGCAAGGAATCCCCTTGCGCTTGAAAAGTTCCGGCAACAGGCCTGCCGCCGAGCCGTGCATTGGGTCGGAGACGAAACGGAACTTGGCAGCACGGACGCGCTTCCAGTCCACCAGTTTTTCGAGCGCATCGAGATACGGCGCGCGCGGATCGAGAGAATGGATCAAGTCTTTTCGCGGAGGAAGGGGTGGCACACCTTTCTGTTGGACGTTTTCGAGTTCCTGCTCGATTTGCGCGACGATGGAAGGGAGCGCGCTGCTGCCATAGCTGGCTTTGTACTTGATGCCATTCCACCGGTACGGATTGTGGCTCGCGGTGATGACGATGCCGCCTGCCGCGCCGCGATGGCGCACGAGATAGGAAATCGCGGGCGTAGGGCAAGGTTTATCCGTCAGCCACACCGGAGTTCCCGTGGCGCTGATCACTTCGGCGACCGTTGCTGCCACGCGATCGGACGCGAAGCGATGGTCGTAGCCGATCAAAACGCCTTTGCGGGCGTCTTCGCCGCGGACAACGTAACGGGCAATAGCGTGCGCCACGATGCGAGCGTTCGCGAACGTGAAGTCTTCCGCGATCACCCCGCGCCACCCGTCGGTTCCAAATTTGATGGAGGTCATAATTCCTAAAGAAAAGTATACGCGAAGGAAACGATTCGCCAACAGCCGTATTGGCTCTCGCTAGAGAAGATCCTTCCGGCGCTGATGTTCGAGCGTTTTCACGATTTTGGCGACATCCTGGGCGCGGTCGCGGGGGCAAATGAGCAGGGCATCGGCCGTTTCCACAACGACCAGATCGCGTACGCCGATTGCGGCGACGAATTTTGAGGGGCTCCACAGGAAATTACCCTGCGCATCCAGCGCATGGCCATCGCCGGCAAGGACATTTTCGCCTGCTAGTTTCGCGAGGAGTTCGTAGACCGCCGCCCACGAGCCGATGTCGCTCCAGCCGACCTCGGCAGGGATTACAAAAACCCGCGGCGCGCCTGCCTGACGAGTGGCAGGTTCGAGGATGGCGTAGTCCACGGAAATATTTTCGAGCTTGTGATACATGGCGCGTAGTTTGCGTTCGTAGCTGCGCGAGCCGATCGAATCCGAAAGATGTTCGATGGCCGTGTCCGTCTTCGGCAGGAATTGTTTGAGATTTTCAAGGAACGTGGAGACGCGCCAGAAGAACATGCCGGCGTTCCAGTGATAGTTGCCGGATGCGATGTATTCCCTGGCAAGTTGGAGCTCCGGCTTTTCCGTGAAACGCCGGACGGCGAAAACGGGGAAGCCCTTGGCGAGGATCGGCTCGCCCATGCGTTCGATGTAGCCGAAACCTGTTTCCGGCCTTGTCGGCGGAATGCCAAGCACGACCATGTGGCCGGGCTCGCGGGCCACGTCGAGAGCGGCCTCAACGATTTCGCGATATTTTTCACCTTCCGCGATGTAATGGTCGGCGGGAAAGACGGCCATCAGCGCATCGCCTCCGGACTCGTGACGAACGTGAATCGCGGCCAGCGCGATCGCAACGGCGGTGTTCAATCCCAGCGGCTCGGTGAGCACACGCTTGCGAGCGGCGGCGGGAAGTTGTTTGCTCACTGCGGCGGCTTGCTCCGCATTGGTGACCGTCCATGTGCGCTCCGCGGGAACGAGCGGGCGCAAACGCGCGACGGTTTGCTCCAGCATCGTGTCTTTGCCGATGATGTTCAGGAGCTGCTTGGGCGTGCGCGTGCGGCTGCGCGGCCAGAAGCGCGTCCCGCGCCCTCCAGCGAGAATCACCGCATGTATTCTCAACGGTTCCTTCGCCATCTGAGTTCTGCTCAATGGAACAATACCTTTCCGAGTTTTGTTTCTGGGATCCCCAGTTCTTGGTGCAGTGATGGAAGATGGGGAACATAGGTTCGGATAAGAGAAGTGCTCTCCGCTGGCTTGAGTTCGAACTTTCCTAACGACGCGGGTATAAACCAGCACTCACCGCGTTTGTAGCTCTGCTCACTCTCCTGGCAGGAAAGTGTGCCGCTTCCCGCGAGGATCACGAAGAGGTCGAAATGAGTTGCGCTGCTCTCAGAGCTAAAATTCCATTCGAATTCCCAACTCTCGGTTGCAAAATAGGGACACGCGGCAAGCAAATATTTGAAGGCGTCATGCGACGGGAGAGGCTGACTGATCGTTCGTATATCTGCCTGGTTTCCGAACTTCATGACCTCGAGGGCCTTCTCAATGTGTAACTCGCGCGGCTTGCCGTTGGCGTCCACGCGCCCATAGTCGTAGACGCGATAAGTAAGGTCGGAGTATTCCTGGACCTCGAAAACGATCATGTTTGCTCCGATAGTGTGCGGCGTTCCTGCAGGAATGAAAAATGTTTCGCCGGCTTGGACATGGTGAGCCAGAAAGAGATCTTCCAGCGTGTGCGCGTCCAAACTCTCCAGAAATGTTTCTTTCGTCACCCCAGTTTTAAGACCAGCAAGTAACTGCGCGCCGGGTTCTGCTGAGACAACGTGCCACATCTCAGTTTTTCCTCGGCCCCCGGCGGCCCTTTCGTGCGTTGCAGCGTAGGTATCGTCCGGATGGACTTGTATCGAGAGCTTATCCTTCGGAAAAATAAATTTTACAAGAAGTGGGAAATCGGAAATGGAAGTGAGTTGCGTGCCCCGCCACGAGACGGGCATCTCCTTCCATGCCTTTCCGAGGGTTTTTCCCGCGAATGGCCCGGTAGCGATAAAGCATTCCACATCTGTAAGCCATGCTTCTCCGATTGGTTTGGCAAGATTCGATTTTTCCGGATAGATAGGGGCCAGAGAACGCGATCCCCAGATGCGTTCAGAATAGGTCGGCTCTATACGCGTGGGATCGGCTTTCACGAATTAAGACGCGGCTTCCGCGCGCGAGAAAAAACGTTCGAGGCGCCGGAGTCCTTCCTCGATGCGTTCAATGGACGTGGCGTAAGAAAGGCGGAGGTAGCCAGGCGCGCCAAACGCTTCGCCGGGGACAACCGCCACGTGGGCTTTCTCCAAAAGCATCTTGGCAATTTCCGTGCACGATTTTGCGAGCGGGGGCTTTATCGCGCCGTTCGAAAGATGCGCGGAAATGTCCGGGAAGGCGTAGAAGGCCCCGCCAGGCCATTCGCAAGTCATGCCAGGAATGGCGCGCAGGCCTTCGACGATGCGTTTGCGGCGCTTCTCGTACTCTGCCAGCATCACCGGAACTGTCTCCATGGTTCCACGCATGGCTTCCAGCGCGGCGTACTGCGCAATCGAAGTGGCGTTTGAAGTGGACTGGCTTTGCAACTTGATCAGCGCCTGGATGAGCGTTTCGGGGCCCAGCGTGTAGCCGATGCGCCAGCCGGTCATGGCGAAAGTTTTTGAGACCGAACCGATGATGAGGACGTTTTCCTTCGCGCCCGCAGCGCTGGCGATGGAATACGGTTTGTTCGGTTCGTAGGTGAAGTGCGAATAGCACTCATCGCCCATTAGCCATACGTTGTGTTTTTTGCAGACGGCGAGGATGCGCTCGTACTCATCCGGCGGCACAACGCCACCGGTCGGGTTGCTGGGCGAATTGAGAATCAGCAATTTCGTTCGGGGCGTGATTGCTTTTTCAATCGCAGTAGCCCTCACGCTGAAACCGTCTTCAGGCTTCGTCGTAACGAAGACGGGTGCGCCGCCCGCGTACTTCACGATGTCGGGGAAGCTCACCCAGTAAGGGGCGGGGATGATGACCTCGTCGCCTTGCTGGACCAGCACGCTCATCACATTGAAGATGGAGTGCTTGCCGCCGACGCTGACCACGCATTCCTTTGCCGCGTAGGCGGAGCCAAGTTCGCGCTTGTGCCAGGCGCAGATCGCTTCGCGCAGCGGCATGATCCCGCCTGTCGGCGTATACTTCGATTTGTTTTCTTCGATAGCTCTGATCGCTGCTTTTTTGATGTGATCTGGGGTGGGAAAGTCCGGTTCACCGGGGCCGAAGTCCGCGATGTCCACGCCGCGCGATTTCAGCTTGTCCGCTTCGGCGATCACCGCCGCCGTCGGCGAAATTTGAATTCGGTTGATGCGGTCCGTTAGTTGCACTCTGGCTCCTCGCGTGGGAACGATTTACTTTCCATAGTTTACAGGCGGGCCCGGCGGGGACAAAGACCGAATTGGCCTGGTCGAGCTTTGGTCTGTGTCATTGGACTACTTTGTGAGGCTAACTAGACCACTTTTTCGGAGGGCAATCCGCAAACTAGTTTGCGTCGCAAACCAAATTTTTGCTCCAAAAACCACCCTTAAGCCACTGATTACAAAGGAGAAAAGCAAAGAGGAAAGCTGGCGTAAGTTGCCCCTAAGAAACCTTGGCGCGCAGCCTCTGCTCCACCGCTGGAGGCACCAGTCCGTCCAATGGGCCGCCGTGTTGCGCGATTTCCCGCACCAGCTTTGAGCTCAGGTAGCTGTAGGTTTCTCCCGGCAGCATGAACACCGTCTCCAATCGCGGCTCGAGCTTGCGGTTCATCAACGCCATTTGCAGTTCGTATTCGTAATCGGAAATGGCGCGAATCCCGCGGAGGATTACGCCGGCGCCGCGCTTGCGCGCATAGTTAATAAGCAGGCCTTCGAAGACGTCCACTTCCACATCGGCCCACTTTTTTGTGACTTCGCGCAGCATATCCACCCGTTCGGGAACGCTGAACAGCGGCGCCTTTTCCGTGTTTCGGAGCACCGCCACGATCAGCAGGTCAAACATTTTTTCGCCCCGCTCGATCAGATCGAGGTGGCCGTTCGTGACGGGGTCAAACGAACCGGGGTAAATGGCGATCGAAGTTTTCATTGCGTTTTCGTCGTCTCCGCAAGCGACCGAGGTATTCTAACCCAGGCCGGCAGGGTGGCGCGCCGCAAACTTTCGCCAAGTCGGCGGCAACGTCTGTTTCAGAATGGGGTTTCGCGCGAGGGTGCGCGTGTGCCAGTATGCGGTGCACTTTCGTGGGAGGGCTCGCGAATCATGGCTCAGAATTGCTGGATGTGGGGAACTATGACGTTGCTCTTTGCCGGACTGCTGCACGCGCTGCCACTCAACGGGCAGGGCCAGCCGCAGCTCAATCTGATTCCGATTCCTCCCAGCGTTCAACTGCGTAGCGGCAGTCTGCGTATCGACGCGTCGTTCTCAGTGGCTACAATGGGTCACACAGAGGCCAGGCTGGACCGCGCGGTGGCGCGATTTCTACATCAGCTCGGTTTGCAGACGGCCTTACCCGTCGCTGAGAAGCCTGCGAGCAGCATCAAAGCCACGCTCGTCATTCAAACCGATCACGGCAGCAAAGAAATTCAAGAAGTAGGCGAAGACGAAAGCTACACGCTGGAAGTGAGCGCGAATGGAGCAAAGCTTACGGCGCCAACCCCTCTTGGCACGATGCACGGCTTACAGACTTTCCTTCAGCTTGTGGATGTGTCCCCGGATGGATTTGCTGCACCATCCGTAACGATTCAAGACAAACCGCGTTTCCCGTGGCGCGGCTTGATGATTGATTCTGCGCGGCACTTCATTCCGCTCGATGTCCTTAAGCGCAACCTGGACGGCATGGAAGCGGTGAAGATGAACGTTTTGCACTGGCATCTTTCGGAAAACCAGGGCTTCCGCGCGGAGAGCAGGAAATTTCCGAGATTACACCAAATGGGCTCGGACGGTCTCTACTACACGCAGGAGGAGATGCGTGACGTGATCACCTACGCGCGCGATCGTGGCATCCGCGTCGTGCCGGAATTCGATATGCCCGGGCATAGCACCGCTTGGTTCGTGGGCCATCCTGAGCTGGCAAGCGGAAAAGGACCATACGAAATCGAGCGCAAGTGGGGAGTCTTCGACCCGGCGATGGATCCGACGAACGAGAAAGTCTACAAATTTCTCGACGATTTGATTGGAGAAATGGCGAAGATTTTTCCCGACCGCTTCTTTCACATTGGCGGCGATGAAGTAAACGGCAAAGAGTGGGACGCCAATCCAAAGATTCAGACGTTCATGAAGGCGCACGAACTGAAGAACAACGAAGCGCTGCAGGCGTACTTCAGCGGGCGCGTGCAGAAGCTGGTCGTGAAGCACGGCAAAGCAGTGGTCGGTTGGGACGAAGTGCTGGTGCCGGGAGTGCCGAAGGACATCGTGATTCAGTCCTGGCGCGGGCAGGCCTCGCTCGCGCTGGCGGCGAAGCAAGGCTACCGCGGAATCCTTTCGAATGGCTACTACCTCGACCTTGGCTGGCCCGCCGCCCGTCATTATGCCGTCGATCCGATGAGCGGCGCGGCGGCGGATCTTTCCGCCGAGGAAAAGCAGCGCATCCAGGGCGGCGAATCGTGCATGTGGGCGGAGTACGTTAATCCTGAAAATGTGGATTCGCGCATTTGGCCGCGGAACGCGGCGATTGCGGAGCGGTTGTGGTCGCCTCAGGAAGTCAACGATCCGGGTTCGATGTACGCGCGGCTAAATTTCATAAGCGCGCGCCTGGAATGGCTGGGTCTGACGCACAGAACCTATTACCACCGGATGCTCCTGCGCATCGCAGGCACCGCGTCACCGGATGAACTCGCGGCACTGCGCACGCTGACGGATGTAATCGAACCCGTGAAGGATTACACCCGCGAGCAGACTGCGCCGATCGAACCGACCAGTGCCACACCAATGAACCGCGTCGTGGATGCCGTGCCGCTCGAGAGCGACGCCGGTCGGCGCTTCGCAGAGCAGGTGGATCAATTCCTTGCGGGAGGATGCCGTGACGCAGACAGCCAAGCCCGTCTTCGCGCAAAGTTCATGGCGTGGCTCGACAACGACGCCAGGCTTCAGCCTCTGGCACAGCGCTCGTTCCTGGTTCAAGAGGTAGCTGGGCGTTCGCAAGACCTATCCTCGCTTGGAGCGGTGGGGCTTGCCGCTCTTGATGCCATTGCGAAGGGGCAGCCCCCTCCGGATCCGTGGAAGGCGCAACAGCTTGCCATCTTTGAACAATTGAACAAGCCAAAGGCCCAGTTGCTGCTAATTCCCGCGCCAGCCGTGCAGAAATTGGTCGAGGCCGCAGCGGGCGGGAGTTGCGTTTCTGCCAAGCCATGAGTTTAACTTTGGCGAACGGCGTGACGGCGGCTCACCCTTTGCACGAACGGCAAAGGGTAGTAAACCCTAGTAAACCCTAGTTGTATCACTTGAATGAAGTACTTTCCGGAAGTTGGATGAACCAGCAGCTAATAAGGACAGTTCGTGATGAGTGTAGCTGCCCAGGCATTCCGACATATTTATGAGACCAACTTGTGGGGCTTCGGTTCCGGTCCTGGTTCATTCGCAAGTGTGACCAAGGGCTACTGAACCTATGTCGAGGGATTCATCCGCGAAAACCGGATTGCCACGGTTGTCGATTTTGGCTGTGGAGATTGGCAGTTTTCGCGGTTCATGGATTGGTCCGGAACGGATTATCTAGGGCTGGACATTCATTCTGACCTGATCCAACGGAACCAGTTGAGATACGCCAAGAAGGGGATTCGCTTTGAACTTGCGCCCGACCAATTCTCCAGCGTGCCGAGCGGTGATCTACTCCTGGTGAAGGACGTTCTCCAACATTTCTCTACCGGGCTAATCGATGAGTTTATGGCGGATGTCGTACCCCGGTTCCGATTCGCTCTGATTACCAACTGCATCGAGCCGGCCGCGGCATTGAAATAAGGAGATCGAGATTGGCGGCCGGCGGCGCTGGACCTCCGTGCCCAGCCGTATTCATTTGATGTGCCTGTAGTGTTCTCCTTCAGCGGCGCTCGGTTCTTTTCCTTCCGTAATTGGAGAAGGTACCCGAGCTGGCATAAAGTTGTACTTCTATTTTCCAGTGCCTCCCGCGGGAGGGCGGTCGGGGAACGGCAGAACGTTCTTAAACGCAGATCGGAATTAACCGCCTAGAAGTCGATCCTATTTCTGTCGGTGTCTGTGGGGGCTGGGAGGCATGGGATCGCCCGCAACCCACCCGCAACCGCCGACGTCGCTTCCGAACATCGGAACCGTGACAACTTTCGCCAGTTGACCAGCCAAAAGGAACACATGTTGTATCCGGGCATTCGATTCACCCATCCAACGAGGTGTACGTGCCCGCAGGGCTGCACAGAACGCTCGTTTGCCTGGAATGGCTTACAAAATGAGACTAAATCAGTCTTACTATAACTTTAACGAAATACAGGGTTTACTTTGCCATTTGGAACAACTTCTTAGATTGACTTCGGAGTTGCTCTAGGGATATACTCCAAGTGCGACTAATTCAGTCGCATATTGCTTCGACGAGAGGAAGCCGCTAGAGCGATGTTCAAGTTGTCGAAAAAGGCCGACTACGGATTGATTGCCGTCAAGCACCTGGCGATGCACCGTAATCAGCACGCCTGTAGTGCCAGCGAAATCGCGGAAGAGTATGGCATATCGGCGACGTTGATGGCCAAGGTGCTGCAAAAATTGGCGCACCAGTCGCTCGTGGCGGCAAAGCATGGTTCGAGCGGGGGATACCAACTGGCCAAGGAGCCGTCGCAAATCAGCGCGTTGGATGTGATTTCCGCCATCGACGGTCCCGTGCTAATCACTTCGTGTGTGACGAGCCACGGGAATTGCGACGCTACGGAAAGATGCCCGGTAAGAGAGCCGCTGCGGCGGGTGAATGAAAGCATTTTGAATGTGCTGGGCGCGGTGACAATTTCGCAGATGAGCGAGGATCCGCAGGAACCCGCGCTCGTCGCGCTGCGGACTTAGGAGATAAGGAAATGGCCGTCAAGCTGCCGATTTACATGGACAATCACGCGACGACGCCGGTTGATCCGCGCGTTGTCGATGCAATGCTACCGTATTTCACGGAGAAGTTCGGAAACGCCGCGAGCCGCAATCACTCGTTTGGCTGGGCCGGCGAGGAAGCGGTGGAAACAGCGCGCCAGCAGATCGCTTCACTGATCAACGCGACGGCGAAGGAAATCATCTTTACGAGCGGCGCCACCGAGTCCGACAACCTGATGATTAAGGGCATTGCGGAGATGTTCCGCGAGAAGGGCAACCACATCATCACGCAGGCGATCGAGCACAAAGCTGTGCTGGATACCTGCAAGAACCTTGAGAAGCATGGGTTCGAAGTAACTTATCTGCCGGTGCAGCGCGATGGCCGCGTCAGCCTGGACGAGTTGAAGGCGGCGATTACGCCCAAGACGATATTGATTACCATAATGTACGCCAACAATGAGATTGGCGTGGTCAATCCAATCGCGGAAATCGGCAAGATCGCCAAGGAACACGGCATTTTCTTCGCTGTCGATGGTGTGCAGGCGGTTGGGAAAATTCCTGTGGACGTCCAGAAGGACAACATTGACCTGCTTGCCATCAGTGGGCACAAAATTTACGGCCCGAAGGGTGTTGGCGCTCTCTACGTCCGTCGGCGCAATCCCCGCGTTCAACTCTCCGCCATCATTGACGGTGGCGGTCACGAGCGCGGTATGCGCTCCGGCACGCTCAACGTGCCCGGCATCGTCGGGCTCGGCAAAGCCTGCGAGCTCGCGCAAAAAGAGATGCCGGAAGAAGCGGCGCGTTTGCTCGTCTTACGCGAGCGCCTCCGCAAAGGGTTGGAAGCGAAGCTGGACGAGGTGTTCATCAACGGATCGCTGGAGCACCGCCTCCCGAACAACTTGAATATGAGCTTCGCCTACGTGGAGGGCGAATCACTCCTCATGGGCATCAACGACATTGCGGTTTCGAGCGGTTCTGCCTGTACTTCGGCAACCCTCGAGCCCAGCTACGTACTCAAAGCATTAGGTGTTGGCGAAGACCTCGCCCACACTTCGATTCGATTTGGTCTGGGACGTTTCAATACGCAGGAGGAAGTCGACTACGTTATCGACAAGATGGTTCAGGTCGTCACCAAGCTGCGCGAGCTTTCGCCGCTCTATGAAATGGCCAAAGAGGGTATCGACATCTCGAAGATGAAATGGCAAACCGCCTAAAGGGCTGAAAGAGACAACATGGCAAACGAAGGAACAATTCGCATTCATCGCTCCATCGGAGGCACCGGCGCGGCATTTCGCGTGACGTTTGTGCCTTATGGCGCAGAGGGAGAAGAGGCCGCCGTCGCCGGCGAGCGCTCTTTTCATGAGCTTCAACAGGTCCGCGCGTTTCTCAAGATGCTTGGTCTTGGCGCGGAGTTCATCAAGGATGCTCTTCGTCAGCTTACCGCGGGGCGCTCGGCATCCGTGCCGAACGTTTCACTCTCGGAGAAAGCCGTGAAGAGCGCCGGTTTCGGAAATCTCGTGAATCTGGCAAGGAGCAATGGCTAATGGCATACAGCGATAAAGTAGTGGATCACTACAACAACCCCCGCAACGTCGGCAGCCTGCCGAAGACAGACCCCAACGTAGGGACGGGTCTGGTCGGCGCGCCGGAGTGCGGCGACGTCATGAAGCTGCAGATGAAGATCAATCCGGAGACGCAGGTCATTGAAGAAGCCAAGTTCAAGACCTTCGGCTGCGGGTCGGCCATCGCCAGCTCCTCGCTCGCGACGGAGTGGGTGAAGGGCAAGACGGTCGAAGAGGCACTCTCGATCAAAAACACGGACATCGTGCGCGAGCTGTCGCTCCCGCCGGTAAAGATTCACTGTTCCGTGCTCGCCGAAGACGCTATTAAGGCCGCCATCGGCGACTGGAAGAAGAAGCACGGCGTGGAAGTGCCGGTGCACGAAAAGGCCTCGCACTAGCTTTTTGCGCTAGGTCGCTCCCGCAGTGCTGTCATCCTAAGGCGAACCGATGAGATTCGCTGAAGGATCTCAGCTCAGGAAGTCGCCAGCTGTGGTTCTGGTCACGAGAAATTTGTATGGCAACTGAAGTTGTAAGTCCAAATATCGCGAGGATTCACCTGAGCGAGCGCGCTGCGCAGAAGATTCGCGAGCTGCTCGAGAAGGAAGGAGTGCCTCCTGAACAGGGCGGCTTGCGCGTCGGCGTACAGGGCGGGGGATGCTCCGGTTTGTCCTACGCCATGCGGCTGGATTCGCAGGCGCGCGACCGCGACAAAATTTTCGAGGAGCATGGCGCGCGAATTTTTGTCGACCCCAAAAGTTTTCTGTACCTGAACGGCACTACGCTCGAGTACGAAGAGACGCTGATGCGCCAGGGATTCGTTTTCCAGAACCCCAACGCGGCGCGGAACTGCGGCTGCGGCAGCTCTTTCACGGCGTAAGCAGCACAGGTTTTAACCTGTGCTCTTCGCATCCGGCTTTTCTCCGGCGGGGGGAGAATTACAGGCGAGTCTGACAAGTGGTTGGCAGCCGCACCCGCCAGCCACTTTTTTTGTGCCTTTTGGTGATTCTTAAAGACCAATTCATGAGTGCAGCGCCTATATCCGCGAATGCAAAAGAAACACCGGATTACTTCGCCATTTTCGGATTGCCGCGCAAGCTGTGGATTGAAATGAATACCCTGGAGCAGAAATTCCTGCAAATGAGTTGGAAGCTGCATCCCGACAATTTTGTGAATGCGAGCGAGCAGGAGCGCGAGCTTTCTTTGAAGCGCAGCTCGGAATTAAATGACGCCTATCGCACGCTGCGCGATCCCGTTGCTCGGGTCGAGTATCTGCTGGCCATCGAGGGCGAGCGCAAAGAAGGGGAGAAGAAACAGCAAGCGCCTCCCGAATTGCTCGAAGAGGTCTTTGAACTGAATGAATCTTTGGATGAATTGCGGGAAGCGAAGTCCTCGGGAGAAGATCTTGCTGAGATAAAGGCGCGGCTCGAATCCGCCGAGAACAATTTTCAGAAGAAGCTTGGCGAAGTCGACGCTGAACTGCAGGCTGCCGCGCGTGAGTGGGACGCCGCTCTCAACGGCGACGCAGCCACTCAGAAAAAAATCATGGCGAGGCTGAACGAATTGCTGAATCGCCGCTCGTACATCCGGAACTTAGTGGCCAGCGTCGGCAAAGAATTGTCGGAGGTTTGAAGCAAGGTATGGGGCGAATTGTTGGAATTGACCTTGGGACGACAAACAGTCTCGTCGCCTACACGGATCCGCAGACGGGCCAGCCGAAGTGTATCCCGGGCCCGTACGGCGACACGCTTTGTCCCTCGGTTGTCAGCCTCGACCTCGACGGCAGCATCATCGTTGGCGAACCCGCTCGCCGGCGGCTCCTGACGCAGCCCGAGCGCACCATTTATTCGGTGAAGCGGCTGATGGGGCGTGGTCCCGCGGATATCCAGACAGAGCTAAGACTGTTTCCGTTCCGCATTGATCCATCGAGCAAGAACGTAATTCGCGTGAAGCTGGGTGACAAAATTTTCACGCCACCGGAAATTTCCGCGTTCATCCTCCGCGAACTGAAAAATTGGGCGGAAGCTCATTTCGGCGAAACCGTAGATCGCGCCGTCATCACCGTGCCTGCGTATTTCAACGACGCCCAGCGGCAGGCCACCAAGGACGCTGGAAAAATCGCCGGCCTCGAAATTCTCCGGCTTGTCAACGAGCCCACCGCTGCGGCGCTCGCTTACGGCTTGCATGAAAAGCCCGCCGCGGCGGGCGGCCGCGTCGCGGTCTATGATCTTGGCGGTGGCACGTTTGACATTTCCGTCCTGAAGCTCATCTCTACGAGCGATGGCGACATTTATCAGGTGCTTTCGACGAACGGCGACACCCACCTAGGCGGCGATGATATTGACAATCTACTTCAGGCTTTCGTCCACGAGCAGATTCTGCAAAACGATTTGCTTGATTTTTCACCGCACGGCGAACTCGCGCAGGAACTTCGAAAGGCGCTGATCGAAGTGAAGCACCAGCTATCGGAAACAGAAACCGCTACGCTGCGTTTCTCGCTGCCGAACGACAGAGTCTTCACGCGCGAATTCACGCGCGGAGAACTCGAAGCGCTCATCCGGCCAGTCGTTGATCGCACCATTGGGCCGGTCAAACAGGCGCTGGTTGATGCGCAGCTCAAGCCCGTGGACATGGAAGAAGTCGTTCTCGTCGGCGGCACCACGCGCACCCCGCTGATCCGCCGCACCGTGCAGGAGTTTTTCGATCGCAAACCGCATACCGAGCTGAATCCTGATGAAGTCGTCGCCCTCGGCGCCGCCGTGCAGGCCAACATTTTGGACCAAGGCGTGAAAAATATGCTTCTGCTCGACGTCACGCCCCTCTCGCTGGGCATCGAAACGTATGGCGGCGCCGTCGCAAAAATTATTCCGCGCAACTCCACGATTCCGGCCAGCGCGCAGGAGCTGTACACCACCGGTGTGGATAACCAGACCGGCATCGACATTCATGTTCTTCAGGGCGAGCGCGAACTGGCTAAGGATTGCCGTTCGCTGGCGCGCTTCGCGCTGCGCGTTCCGCCCGCTCCCGCGGGGATGCCGCGCATCGAAGTGAAATTCCTGATCGACGCCAATGGCATCTTGCAAGTCGGCGCCAAGGATCTTCGCACGGGCGAGCAGCATTCTATCGAAGTCCAGCCGAGCTACGGCATCAACGATTCCGAAATCGAGCGCATGCTCGAAGAGTCCATTGAATATGCCGAGCAGGATTTCGCCGAGCGCCAGGCGATCGAAGCGCGCACGGAATCCGAAGCGATCCTAACGGCGACCGCGAAAGCGCTGGCGAATTCGCAAATTGCGGGCTTGTCAGCGGAAGAACACGCCAAGATCGATGCGAGTGTCGCGGCATTGAAGGAATCCGTGGCCGGGGGTGATTACAAACTCATCCGCAAGCGCATCGACGATCTGAATCACGCCACCGAGCACCTTGCGGAACTGCTGATGAATTCGGCAGTCTCGACGGCGCTCGAAGGCCGCAAGTTGGCCGAGGTCTAGGCGGCAAACAATTTTGTCCGTCATTTCGAGCGAAGCGAGAAATCTCTCTTCCAGCTCGCGTTGGCGGGAATGCAATTTGGGGGAAATAAAATGGGCGGAAGCAATCCGTACATCGAAGAAGTCAAATACAAACCCGCCACGAAGAAATACAAGGTCACGTTTCTTCCCAGCGGCAAAACCATCGAGGTCGATCCGGAAAAAATTCCCTACGGCCACAATGGCCTTCCGGGCAGCATCCTCGACATTTCGGAAGGCATCAAGGCCGGCCTCGATCACGCCTGCGGAGGAGTTTGCGCTTGCTCGACGTGCCACGTCATCGTCAGGGAAGGCCTGGAGTCTTGCAACGAAGCCACCGACGCCGAACTCGACGAACTCGATGAAGCTCCCGGCATCACGCCGAAGTCGCGCCTCGGTTGCCAGACCGTTCCCGATGGCACCACCGACATCGTCGTCGAAATTCCCGATTGGAACAAAAATTACGCCAAGGAAATGGATCACTAAAGAGTTCCGGAGACGAAAATGCCGCCGACCTTTACTTGGGACAATTTCGAGGACATCGCCATTGCCCTAACGGATAAATTCCCTGATGTCGATCCGCTGACTGTGCGCTTCACCGACATGCACAAATGGATCACCGAGCTGCCTGGCTTTTCGGGCGACCCCGCCGCATCGAACGAATCCAAGCTCGAAGCTATCCAAATGGCCTGGCACGAGGAATTCCAGGATCGCCAAAGGTGAAACCCGTTCGATGGGCGCGGTTTCCGCTGCTTGTCGCAACTACGAATTTCCCGTATTCTAATAAGGTCGTAACCACAACAGTGTGGCGCTATGGTGCAACGGTTAGCACGTAGCCCTTTCAAGGCTAAAATACGGGTTCGATTCCCGTTAGCGCTACCAATCTATGAGCTTCGCCGAAAACCATCTCATTCCTGGCGAATCGGTCCAGTATGAGACACGTCTGCACTGGATCGTGATGTTGGGGCACGCCCTGATCGCCGCGGCTTTAGCGCTCATTGGAATAATCCTGCTTGTTGCTCCCGTGAGTTCCGCGAAGGGCGGCCACGCTGTTGCAAACACCCTCCAATGGGTCGGTTTCGGCTGTATTGTGGCTGCCGCGATTCTTTTCGGCATCGGCCTTCTGAAACGCAAAGCTACGGAAATGGCAGTCACCAACAAACGGGTCATCGTCAAGACGGGCGTGGCGGAACGCCGGACGATCGAACTTCTTCTATCCCGGATTGAGAGTATTGCAGTCGATGAGCCCGCAGTGGGAAGACTGTTGGGCTACGGAACAGTGACGGTGCGCGGCACAGGCGGCACGCCCGAAGTGTTCGGGAAAATCCAGGATCCGCTGCAATTCAGAGAGCGAGTCCAGAGCCAGATCGCCGGCGAACGCAAAGCCAATTGAACAATCTTTCTTTTAAATTACTTCCGCTTTTGAACTTGCATTCAAGGCAGCGTAAACTGTTGGTTTGCATTCCAGGAGACAGAAATGGCAAACCTGATGCGCACGTCGAATCCGGCGCTGAATGAAAAGGCCTTCAAGGGCCAAGTCGCTTTTGGCGAAGCGATGACGCTCCAGGGCACTGTCAACAAAACGGGCCTGCTGCTGTTGTGCGTGGTGGCGACCTCCGCGTGGACCTGGGGAATGTCGCACTCCAATACGCCCGAGGCCGCGATTCCCTGGATGATTGGCGGGCTCCTTGGCGGCTTCGTCGCGGCTCTCGTCACCATCTTCAAAAAGGAGTGGTCGCCCGTCACCGCGCCGATCTACGCGCTTCTTGAGGGTCTCGTTCTTGGCGGCATCTCCGCGATTTTTGAAAAGTCCTATCCCGGTGTCGCTATCCAGGCGATTGGCCTGACTTTCGGAACACTCTTCGTCATGCTCCTCGCTTACAAGAGCGGCATCGTTCGCGCCACTCGGGGATTCAAGATCGGCGTCATCGCGGCAACTGGAGGCATCGCCGTTTTCTACCTGATCGAGATGGTTCTCAGCTTCTTCTTTCACATCCAGGTTCCCGCCATTAACGGCAGCGGTCCCTGGGGCATCGCCTTCAGCCTCTTCGTCGTCGTCATCGCCGCGCTGAATTTGGTTCTCGATTTCGATTTGATCGAAACCGGCGTCAACAACGGTGCGCCGAAATACATGGAGTGGTACGGGGCTTTCGGCATGATGGTCACGCTGATCTGGTTATACTTGGAAATCCTGCGCCTGCTGGCCAAGGCGAGGCGCCGTTAAGCGAAATCGATACCGTGCTTCGCATATCAGTGAGCTAGAACGTCAGCTTCATTCGCGCCGAGATGCTTCGCGGTGGCGCAACCTCTGTGCCGGAAAACAGGCTCGCAAAATTAATCACGTTCAGACGGTCCGCCAAATTCGCCACCTGAATCTGCAGTGCCGCGCTTCTTCGCTCTTTGCGATAAAGTTCCGAGCCGCCCGCTAGGTCGAATGAATAATTCGGCCGCACTCTGCCGCGTTGCAGGTCCACCTGACTCAGAATTTGCGGCCCGTATGCGGCCAGCAGGACACTGACGTCCGTATTGCCGATGTCTGCTGGCAAACCGCTGCCGTACTGTGCGCTCATCGCCAGCCAGGAACGCCGCGGAGCCTGAAATCGTACGCTTGCGTGCACCGAATTCCGTTGATCTTGGGTCACCGCGAACTTGCTTGTATCCGTCAGTGCGTTGGCCGCGTCGTTTCCCAGGAACAACCCGCCGGTGATCGGCCCTTGCCCGATCCCGGATTGATTGGCATAGCTCAGGTAGCCGGAAAACCGGCCCCAATGCGGAACTTCCAGGCGGACTTCTTCTCCAAAAATCCGGGCCTTTGCGAACGCAATCGGGAAACTCACGCCGGTATCCAGCAGGACGTCGTCATCGGAATATTGCCGAAAATCGCGGCGAAAGATGTTTGCATCCACGCGTAGCTTGCCGAGAATCGCTTTCGTAACGCCGCCTTCGTAGAAATTTCCCCGTCCTGGCCTCACCGGCAGCCGCAGAACGGACGGGCTGATCGCGCGCAGCAGAGGCGAGCTTGCGAGGAGCAGATTCTCGACCGCGGGCGTTTGAAAAGCGCGGTCGTAGGAGGCATGAAGCAGCAGATTAAGCGACGGCACGAATCGCGATACGCTGATTCTCGGACTCCAAGCCGACTCTTGGGCCAAGAATCCGTAATAGTCAAACCGCAATCCCGCGCTCAGGTTCCAGTGGCCGAGGCGCATCTGGTCTTGCGCATAAAAGGAAGGTTCCACGTCCCATTTTCGCTGGTACGGAAATTGGAAGTTCACTTGAGTTCCGGGATCGAATAGCGAAGCATTGGTGATGCTGTACTGCAGCGCTTCATGCACCGGGCTGAATATAGCGTCCACGCCCGTCTTCCAATCGTGACGCCCATGATGACCGGCGAGGTCCGCCCGCGCGTAACCCTCGCGATACCCACGCTCCTGCGAAATGATAACGGGCGTCGCTTGCGTGTTGGATGTAAGCGACGCGTTCGAATCCCTCACGCTTCCCGAAAGACTGAGGAACAGCGCGGGCGAGATGGCGTGCTGGAAATAAACCTGGCCGCTTGTTTCCGTGTTGGCTCTGTCCTGCCGCTGCCCAGATTGCTGTTGAACCAGCTCATTGGGCACGAGGAACCGGACCACATTGTGGGTCAAGCTCACACGCAGACGATCGCTCGTCGAAAAATCCCGCTCGTAAGAGGCGGAATATCCCGCGGCATTTCCAGTATTGGTGAAGTTTGCAAGCACCGGTGGATCGAGATATCGATCCGTATGAAATCCGGTTCCACCTGCGAAAAACCTCTGTGCGCCTCTGGCATAAGAGAGCGCCGCCGAACTGTCCAACGTGGAAAAACTTCCGCCGTCCACGTCGAATTGCCCGTGCAACCCCGAGGGCAAGTCTTTCTGTGTGGTCACCTCCACGATTCCCCCGAGCTTTCGACCGTATTCCGGAGGGTAACTCGCCGTCAAAACGCGGATGGATTCGACATCATCCGCATCAAATGCAGGCGCAAACGCCGGAGAGCGGTTTTGCGTGAGCGGCAGCCCGTCGACCACAAACTGCACGTCATACTCGGACCCTCGGGGGTGCAGCACGCCATTCGCTTCGTACACCCATCCCGGCTGCGCCGCGACCAAATCCAGCAGTTCACGTCCGGGTTGCGCGGCGCTGTGCTCCCCGATCGATTGCCGGCCGATGGAATACACCGTGCCGCTCGAGTATGGATCCACGAGCGTCGCCGAATCGTTCACTTGTACCTGCGTGGCGATGGGCGCAACGCCCAGCGTAACCGTGACTCGCACCGGCACCTCGGAGCGGATCTCAACCAATTCGCTCCATGGCGCAAACCCCTCCGCATGCAAGCTGAGCCTGTAAACTCCAAAGGGAAGATCCTGCGCGACGTAGCGCCCGTCGGCTCCCGCGACAAACGTCCGTCGAAATTGATTGGCGTCGCTGGACAGTTCCCCCGATGGCGCCAGCGCCGCCCCCTGAGGGTCGCGTACCTCGATGCGCAACTCTCCGCGCACACGCTGCGCCTGAGCATTCCACGCGCTCAAGCAAAGGAGCGCCACGATTCCGGCAATCTGAAGTGTTTTGTTCGAACGCATTTCAAGCGATTGATGCGTTCAATTCGTAGTGACCCTTGGTGATTCGCGTCAATCGGACGACAACTCTCTTTTCCCTCGTTCAGGCAACTTCTTACGCTAACATGAACTCCCTCCAGATTTAGATTTCGACAGGCATTCTGGCCAGCAAGAAGGCAACATCTTGCGTGCTTCCCCGCGCTTGCCGCCTTCGCCTCCTTTCGGCAAAATACGCCTTGGCCCTGAGCTTCCTTCCATGACCTCATCGTCCACCAACTCGACCCTGCTTTTCACCATCGGTCATTCAAATTGCGACCTGGGCGACTTCCTCGCCATCCTTTCCTCTCATGGGGTCCAGGCGCTCGCCGATGTGCGCAGCCGCCCCGGCAGTTATCGTTTCCCGCAGTTCAATCGCGAGCCGCTTGAAGCCGGCCTCGCCTCCGTCAATATTCAATACGAGTTTCTAGGCGAATCGCTTGGCGGCAGGCCCTCCGACCCGCGCGTTTACAAGGAGGATGGACTCGTCGATTACGCAGCGCGCCGGCAAGCGCCGGATTTTTGCGCCGGCATCGATCATGTTCTCGAAAGCTCTCGCAGCCGGAACCTTGTCTTGATGTGTGCCGAGGAAGACCCTCTTCAATGTCATCGTTTCCTCATGATCTGCCCGGCCCTTCTCGATCGCGGGGTCACACCTCTGCATTTGCGCAAAGGCTGCGCCCTCGAATCCCAGCGTGAGGCCGAGGACCGCTTGCTTGCCTTGCATGGCTTGACCGCTTTCGATAGCGGCTCGCTGTTCGCTTCCGAACGCGGCCTGGCTCTGGAGGACGCGATCCGCCGCCAATCCAGGGAGTATGCCTTTCGCGCCTCTCCCGAAAGCATCGAGTATTTCTGACCGTCATGGAGCGCCTGAGACCGCATGTCCACTCGCGGGTTCGAGAAGGCAACCGAGGTTCTGGAGGCAGAGATCGTGACCTATCTTCGCAAGGCGGAGGTTTCGCCCTGTTTGCACGATCTCTTTGGCTGTGCCGTTTATGAAAACAAAAATGGCAGCGGCCTGTACGCAAATCCTGGGGAGGCCCAGCGCTTAATCTGCGGCTGCGAAACCCAGAATCTGCGTCTCGAACTCTGCGCGAATGAGATTCGCGCCACGCTCGCGCTTTCTTCCGGCGAAGTTCTGCGCGATCTCCCTTTCGTGGATCGCGATTGGCGCGGCTTTATTGACAATGCGCTGGCTCCCACCCGCGGCGCGAATCTCGTGGCCCGGCTTGAGCGCTTCTTGAATTCTCAACTCCATTACAAGATCATGTCTTGTCCGCACCATTTCATCCGGCTCGGCCTCACGCGGCCGTTCCACGATTTCTGCTGGCTTATGCTGGATACGCTGTTCCCACTCCCTCAGCCCGAGTGGCTCGAGGAGTTTTGATGACACCGCGCTCCTCTTCTGTCTCCGGCAATAAAGAAACATTTCGCCGCCTCGTCGGTGAGTGTTTCCGCCGGGAAGCAGGGTCTTCTGTCCCAATCCCAGCCGATAACATTGATTTAATGGAAGCTGGCATTCTCGATTCCATGGCGTGGGTGAGTTTCCTTCGAGCGGTGGAAACGGCCAGCGGCGTTTCCGATCTCGGTTCTGAGCTGCACGAGCGTCCCGCGAGCATCGCCGCCATTCTCCTTGCGTTGCAGAGTGCCCGGCCCGCCGATTCCCAAACAATGCAACGAGAGTTGCGCGGGGCGAGCAGCGGCGTTATTCATGCAGCCGTCATCGCCGGATCATCCGCGGTAACTGGCTCCCAGGTGCTGCCGTCAGAAGAGGTCGATCGGGCTTTCGGCATGCCCGCCGGCAAACTCCGCGATCGCGCCGGCATCGAATCCCTGGCTTACGCCGCTGACCAGGAAAACGAGTTGACCTTGGGCGCGCGAGCCGCCGAAGAAGCGTTGCGCGCTGCATCCTGCGCGCCGTCGCAGCTCGACTGGATCGTCGCCACCAGCGAAACGCATCACGACTACCCTGCGCTCTCCGCGCAGCTCCACTTGCGCTTGCTGGTGCGTGAAAATTGCGGCGCGCTGGACGTTGGCGGCGCCTGCTTGGGTTTGCTGAACGCGCTGGCGGTCGCGCAGTCGTTAATCGCTTCCGGACAAGCCCGTTTGGTCGCAATCGTAACCGCTGACGTCCACAGCCGCACCCTCACGCCCGGCCGGGTTGCCGGCGAATTCGGCGGCCTCTTCGGCGATGGCGCCAGTGCTGTCCTTCTCCGTTCCGCCGCTCGTGGCGATCCCGGCGGAGGCTATCGGCTCGGCGATTTTCTTTTCGGTTGCGCGGGGCAGTACGCGGCAGCCATCCGGGTGAACGATTCGAAAGATGGCGGTCTTGCCGTTCAATTCGACGGCGAAGCCCTTTCCCGCGCGGCCATCACGCGCATGGAAAAAACGATCACCGCCATTGAGCAGCGCAGCAGAATCCCGCGCGCTTCCGTGGGAGGATTTGCGACGCATCAGCCTAATCCTCGCCTCGTCACACTTCTCGCGAAACAATGCGGAGTTTCCCCAGAGACCTTCCCGCCGATCGCCCGTACTTGTGGCAATCTCGGCTCTTCCACGTGCGGCGCAGCTCTTCACGCAGCTTTGCAAAACGCTTCGAAACAAGCAAGCGGCGAACGCAAACCCATCTTTCTCGCCTCCCTCGGTCCCGGTCTCCTTTTCGGCGGAGGCTGGCTCTCTCCTTGTTTCTAGCCGGCATGATTTCTGAACGTAAAGTCGCCGGGCTAAGGCCCGGCCGGCTACTACATGTAGCGGTGGGCTTTTATCCCGCCGCCTGTCTTCAAGGCCCGGGGCGCGTCCGCGTCGTGAAGCTCGTCTCGACCGCGGGTACCACACATCCCTGCAGGGGCGGCCACCCGGGATCCGTTGTGGTATTTCGACAGAGCAGAGCAATGGCATTCGTGATGTGCGAGGGATCGACGGCACCGTTCAGCGCCTCCGCATAAACCGTGTAGCTGCCGCCCACGGCCAATGTGTCGATCTCGTAAGTTCCATCAAATTGTGCGGGGCCCGGAGAAGCACAGCTCCATCCTCCCACCGTTGCGCCCACCACGGCCCCGTTCGCGTTGTCGACCGCAACAACATGCGCGCCAAAAACGCCGGTGACGCCGGGCGGCGAAGCAGGCAGCGCCAGCGAATTTGCCGGAAGTATTCGCCCGCGTATCGAACCTTGGTGCACGACATCTGTCGAATTGGGATAGAGCACGCGCAGCCCTGTGCGGTCATCCTCCCCGAGGGGCGCATCCGGCTGCTGCCCCGTTGGACGCGTCCCGCTAATTGTGCCGGGCGCTGGCGCAAAGGGATACATCATCGCGTCCCACACAGCCGAGTGGCTGAATCCCAGGAAGTGTCCCAATTCATGCGTCATCAGCGACTCGAAATCATACGCGCTGGGAGTTGCCACCAGCGCTTGCGGCGTGGCAAATAAAATGTGTGGGTCACTCGGATTAAAATAGATGTCCGCGTCGAGTATCTGTCCCAACTGCGTCGCCACCGCGCTGCTGCCCACTTGTATGCCGATGCGATCCGTGGTGATGACGCGCGTGAACGCCAGCACGCCCGGCGTGAAGGCCATGTCCGCCTGGTCCAGACAAATGGAATTCACGCCGTCCGACCCGCAAGCGTTCTGCCTCGCAGTCCGCGTGATGGGCAGAAACGTCGCAGGAGCCAGCGTGGTTCCACTCACGGCCGTCCACACTGCCAGCGACTGCGTGATCGCTTGCTCGATCTCTGTCAATCTCCCGCTTGCGGTCTGGTTCTGCGTCACGATGGTTACTGGATTGGTGTTCTGTGCCGTGCTCCATCGCACCGAAATGCTTCCCGCCGCGCTTAGTTGATGCGCTCGCACGGGGCATGCCGATCCGCCAGAAATCGCCACCGGCTGCCGGACGTCTGGCACGATCATGTTGAAGGCGTACGCTTGCGCCGCCGGTGCCCCCCATGCTCCAAAAAACAGCGCCAGTGCGCTCGCACAAAGCCGTTGAATTCTTCTTCTCATGAGTCTCCCTCTCCGACTCGAAAACCCTCACTCCGCTTTTTCCTGCAGCGCCCTGCGCAGCTTCAATTGAAAAACCGCCATCGGCAGATTGCGGACGCCGCCGTGGCGGAACTGACGCGTTCGCGGATCGAAGATTGGCGCCGCCGCCGAATCCTGCGTCACCGTTTCCAGACCCGTCCGTGCATCTTTCAGTATTCGAAACGTTCCTTGCGACCACCCCAGAATCCGGTAAGGCTCGCCTTCACGGTGCCACAGAAAAACATAGGCCTCTTCCCCCGGACGAAACGCCGGCACGCTTTCGATTCGCGAGTGCAGTGGTCCAACCGTCCCACCTAAGAGCCGCAAGGTGACCAGGCCGGGGAGCAGTCCCTTGTTCTGCTCGACGACTTCGAAGTGCGTTTCCGTCCAAATCTCTCCGTCCTCCCAGCGGCTCTCGGCGCCGAGGCACCGCAGTCGCGCCACTGCCGTCGCCTGTCTCCCGAGCTCTTCGAATCGCATTCGTGCCAGCGTCGTGGCGTTCGCGAACACGGCGATCAGCGCCAGCCCCGTCAAGAATAAAATCAACAAGAATCGCCGCCGCTGCTTATAGCTCATTTCAATTCACCTCCAGCACGCCGCTCGCCGCGGTCTTATCCAAATTTGTGTTCTGTATGAAAAGCGTGCGTGCGCCCGTCGCGGCGCTCATGGGAATCTGCAATGTCAGGTGGATGATTCCAAGCCCGGCCGGCTGTTTCGAGATCACGGAGACGTCGCCTGGCCCGGACACCGTGTAGGTCATGCTGGTATCAAAACCGCTCTGCGAAAAGAGACAGATGTCTGCCGTGGATGTGCCGCTCGCCGGCCGCTGCAACTGGATTGGGTTGCCCCCCAGCGTGCACGAATTGCTCGCGGTGGAGAATGCGCCTAGCGCCGCAACGTTCAAATCCAGGTCATTCCCCGGCACGGACACTCCCGCGGTAGTCGGGTCCACAACCACGATGTCTTTGCCGGTAGCGATGGGCGCGGCGCTGCTCAGCGCGATCGCTTCGTCGGAAATGTTCGGCGGGACAACAATGAGCGCCACAGCGTTGGATGCGGTGCCGCCTGGATTGTGGATTTGTATGGTTACGCTGCCCGCAGCGGCGACGTCTGCGGCCGTTACTGGCGCGGTGCACTCCAATGCGGAAATGCAAGTTGTCGTGCGCGCGGTGCCTGCAATCAACATCGTCGAGCCAGGTCCCGGGCTGGAAGCCACGAACCCACTCCCATCAACGCGCAGCGTGAAATCCTGCGCGGCGCCTGCGTACATGCTGGAAGGATGTAATGCGAGGATGTTCGCGCCCGTGCTGATGGTTACGTTGGCCGACCCAGTTTGGGAGGTATCGTCAGAGCTGATGGCCACAACTTGAATCGCATTTGGTGCCGGTGCGGACGAAGGTGCTGTGTAGGTGCCGTTTGCGTTGATTGTTCCGCAGCTCCCTGCGGCCGCGCAGCCCGTGCCCTGCACCTGCCAGACCACGTTCTGGTTGCTGGCGCCCAGCACACTCGCCGTGAAGCCCTGCACCGATAGCGGCGCGAGAGTGACGCTCGCTGGCTGAACGGATACGACCACGTGATTGATCACCGTGATCTGTGCGCTCGCGCCTTTCGTGGAATCGGCCGCGCTCACGGCCCTGACGCTCACGGGGTTCGGCGACGGGATCGCACCGGGGGCCACGTAATCCGCTTGCGATGCCGTCGTGGTCGTTACGATCTGGCAGGGAATCGAACCTACGGCGCAAACTTGCCCGAGGGTAGTGTTTCCGCCCGCGATGCCGTTCACGTTCCAGGCCACACCGGTATTCGAACTCCCACTCACTAGCACTGTCAGCGTCAGGCGATGATTTCCCGCCAATGTCGCCGTCGAAGGCGTGACGCTCACGCTGATTCCTGGCTGAATCGCGATGTTCACCTGCGCTTTCTTCGATGGGTCTGCTTGTGGTGTCACTGTCACCGTGACCGTGTTTGGATTTGGTGCTGCACTTGGCGCCGTGTATATCGCCGAACTCGCCAGCGGGACTCCGCCTCCCGCTTGCGTCGTCACCACGCTTAGCGTTCCGCAGGTAGATCCGCTGCAGCCCGGCCCGCTCAACGTCCACCCCAGCACCGCGCTCGGATTCGAGCCTGGAACCGGAGTCATCGTGGCCACGATGGTCCCCGTCCCGCTCGCCGGCACGCTCGATGGCGCCGAAAGCTGCAGCGAAAAGTTGCTGGTTACCGTAATGGCCGCAGAAATTTGCTTGGAAGGATCAGCCACGCTTTGCGCGGTCAAGGTCAAGCCCGCTGGCGAAGGAAGTGTTGCTGCCGCCGTGTATTTCCCGCTTGCGTCCACCGTGCCGCACCCGTTGTTGCACGCCGCACCGGAAAGGCTCCAGCGCACGGCCGTATCGGGATGTCCGCTGCTCGTTACCGCCACTTGAAATGCTTGCGTTGCGCCCAGCTCCACGTTTGCCGGATTCGGCGTCACAGCGAGCGTGACATCGCTCGTGATCGTCACTGTGGCGCTCGCGGACTTCGTCGTGTCCGCTTGGCTGGTCGCCAGAACCTGCACTGTTGCTGGCGTCGGCAGATCCGCAGGCGCGGTGTACGCCCCAGCGGAAGTGATCGTCCCGACCATGGAGTTTCCGCCCGCGACGCCGTTCACGCTCCAGCTCACGCTGGTGTCCGCTGCGTTCGTTACTGCCGCTTTGAACGTTGCAAGATCGCCGAGCAGCACGGATCCGCTCGTCGGCGTGATCGTCACGATGACAGATGGAAGAAGCGCTGGGCCGCCGCTACCCGCACCTCCGCCACAGCCAAGCGGCCAAACTCCGCTTGCCAATAAAACGGCGATAGCAAATCTGCTTGTCTTGGGGTTCTTTTCGTTCTGTAACTGAGAGGGCCGCATGCCCTCCGCAAAGCAGGCGAAGGGCCAGCGAAAAAACTGCAGTTAGGGCGAACTTGCAGGTCGCTCCATTCCTTCTAGCGTGTCCCAAATCTCAAGCCGAATCAGCATCTTGTCGCTATGCACAGCTTGCGGTTGCCGTCTCTCGGATCGCTGGGGACATTCTTTTCCTTTTCGAATTTGTCCCCATTTGGAACTACCTTGGGACCAAGCTGTTTCAATTCGGGAGAGACCCTCTTGCAACCCGGCGTTGCATTTGACTTCTCTGCGTCGCCCTTCAATAATCCGCTCATGCCTCGTCCCGACGCCGTGCGCCGCATCAAAACTTACTCCGCCGCCGACGGCTTCGTTTATCAGTACTATTTCTATGAAGGGAATCGCGCCCATCGCGGTAGCGGTCCCGGCGGCGAATTCGTCTACATGATCTCGGCCGACCGCCAGTCCTCCTTTCCCTTCAGAATCTTTGTAAGACAATCGGCTTTGGAAGCCTGGGCCCAGCAGAATGGCCGCCCGCTCACCAGCAGTGAGGAATATGCCGTCGCCAAAATGCGCCTGTTTCTGGCCTTTGACGAAGGCTTGGTCCAGGCCCCGCCCGCTGGGCAGCAACCCAGGGAAGTTTCGGTCGACGAATCCAACCTCGAAGAGCTCCTCCGGCTACTGGGTATCTGACCAAGCGGGTATGGAAAGAACTAATCCTCACGTCTCCATGGTGAAATCACACTCGCTTCGAATCAACTTGCCGTCAGCAGCTGATTTAGAGCAGCGGGCAAGTCGGTGTAAGAGAATCTGTATCCCGCCCCTTCAAGCCTTTGCGGCACGACGCGCTGGCCGGACAACAGCAGCGCGTCCGCCATTTCCCCCAGCACCAACCGCAGCGCGAATCCTGGAGCAGGTAACAGCGCTGGCCGGCGCATCGCTTTCGCCAGCGCCTTTGTGAACTCCGCATTTTGCACTGGCTGTGGCGCCACAACATTTAACGCGCCTCTGACTGAAGCCTTCTCAATCGCGAATCGCAAAATTCCAACAACATCTTCTAACACGACCCAAGACATCCATTGTTTTCCATCCCCAATCCGCCCGCCCGCGCCCAACTTGAATGGCAGCATCATCTTCGGTAGTGCTCCACCTTCGCGCGCGAGGATAACTCCAAACCGCGCCAGCACCACGCGAATCCCCAGTGCCTCGGCCTTCAAGGCCTCCGCTTCCCACTGCTTTGCAAGACCCGCCAAAAAGCCCGAGCCGACCACGCTCTCTTCCGTCAGCAGCTCATCGCCGCGGCTCCCGTAAATTCCAATCGCCGATGCGGACACTACCACCGCCGGCCGCGCGTTCATTTTCGCCAGCGCCTGGATCAGCGCGCGCGTGGTATCGATCCTGCTCGATCCCAGCAGCTCCTTCCGATTCGCCGTCCAGCGCCCATCCGCGATCGAAGCCCCCGAAAGGTTCACCACCGCGTCGGCCCCCACCGCCGCGCCGCCCAATTCTCCTGTCGCCGGGTTCCATGTCACATTGAATCCACCTGGAGCTTCGCTCTTCATATCGCTCTGTGGCCTCACCAGGCGGCACACCGTGTGTCCGTCTCTCGCCAGCGTACGTACCAGCGCCGTCCCCACAAGCCCCGATGAGCCCGTTACCAGGATCTTCATTGCATTCCTCGTCGCATTTCTCAGTATGGCGGTCCAAGAAACCGGCTGCAATCACGCTACGCAACCCTCATCCCACGGTCAAGCACTCGAAGCATTCGAAGAGTTCCTGCCCGCCGGAGAATTCGAATCCGCCGCCACTCGAATGAGATCACATGCCGCGTAGTGCGGCATGGCGCTACCGGAACTCGTGCCACTAGCTCCGCCCTCCCTCGCGCGTTACAATTCTCCTGTGCCACCTGTCTCACAGACCATCCACGTTAAAGTCCTCTTCTTCGGCCGCCTGAAGGAACTTCTCGGCCGCGCCGAGGAATCCGTCGAATTTCAAGACGCCGCGACGATCGAGCAACTCTTCGGCATCTTCACTACGCGCGTTCCCGAACTCGCAAAATATCGTTCCTCTGTCGTCGCCTCCCGCAATCAGGAATTTGCCGCCTGGGATACGCGGCTCTATTCCGGCGACGAAGTCGCATTCCTTCCGCCCGTGAGTGGCGGCTGACGCAACAACATGACCACGCTTTTACACGATGACATCTACGAGTTGGTGCGCGAGCCCATCAATCAGGCTGCTTTGGTCCGCCACGTCCGAGCGCCGGAGGATGGCGCTATCGTCACCTTCGACGGTTTTGTCCGCAATCAATCCCACAACCGTCCTACTCTGTATCTCGACTACGAAGCCTATGAATCGATGGCCCTGGCGAAAATGCGCGAAATCGGCTCGCAACTCCATGAAAAGTACCGCATCCACCGTGTCGCCATGGTCCACCGCCTCGGCCGCCTCGAAATCCGTGAAACCAGCGTCTTCATCGCCGTCAGCGCGCCCCACCGAGCCGCCGCTTTTGACGCCTGCCGCTTCGCCATTGACACTCTCAAACGCACCGTCCCCATCTGGAAAAAGGAATACTTTGAAGACGGCGTGGTCTGGGCCGACGGCGAACTTCCTCCCGCACCGGTGGCGACACCGCGCGCCAAGCCTGCATCCTAACTTCTAATGCAAACGCCAACCCTGCACATCCACCCCGCCGTGTCACTGGCGATTGCTGCGTTCCTCTCGATCGGAATCGCGCTCGCACAGGACAAGCCAGATCGCCCTCCCTGGGCACAGCCTCCCAAACCGAAATCCGCTCCCGATCCAAATATTGTTTCGAATCCGCCTGCTTCTCCTGCTCCTTCCTCTCCGTCGTCGAGCAGCCAGTCGGCCACGATCGTCCAGCCCTCGGCACCTGCTCCGCCCGCGGATTCGAATCAAGACTCCGCCGCCCAGCGCGGCCGCATCCGTGTCAACGTCAATCTCGTCAACGTTCTCGTCAGCGTGCTCGACGACCACAATCGTCCCGCGCCTGATTTGCCCCGCGAATCCTTCCAGCTCTTCGAAGAGGACGTCGAGCAAAAAATCGATGTCTTCGAATCGGAGACTTCCCAGCCCCTCGACCTCGCCCTCATGATTGACGCCAGCCTCAGCGCCCACAAGGAAATTTCCTTCGAGCAGGAAGCTGCCGCCCACTTTATCCGCCAGGTCTTGCGCCCCGGCGATCGCCTCTCCGTTTTTTCCTTCGATGAAGACGTTACCCAGCGCGCCGCTTTTTCGGATAACGTCGCCGCACTTCAGGAGGCGGTGCGAAAAATTCCCGATGGCGCGGGCACTTCCATCTACGATGCTGTCCTGCTTGGCTCGCGCGCCCTGGAGCGCCGCGGCGACGACCGCCGCCGCGTCATCATTCTCGTCACCGACGCTGGCGAAACTACCAGCAGCGCCGACTTCGACGCCGCCCGCAAAGAAGCCGTCCGCTCCAACACCCTCCTTTACACCATCGTCATTCGTCCCGTGAAAAACGAAAGCGGCCGTAACACCGCAGGCGAACACGCCCTCGAAACGATGACCGACACCACTGGCGGCGCCATGTTCTATCCCGATACGCCCCAGGAACTCGGCGCCATCTTCGATCGCATTGACCACGAATTGCGCACCCAATATCGTCTTGCCTACTACCCCAACCCCCGCGGCCCCGCCAACACTTTCCGCTCCATTTTGGTCACGGTCAGACCGGTCGGCTACCATGTCCGCCACCGCCGCTCCTACCTCACCGGCCCTCAATAATTTCGCCGTCGTCGCAGCAGGCGCTCCTTTAAGTCAAAGCCGCCGACCTCGTCGCCAAGTTGCTCATTACCTCCGCAGCGCTCGCGCTGAGCATAAGATTTACCAGCTCTTATCGCTTTCGATAAGTCGGTACCCTTGACCTATGGCTTCCCGAGGTTTTTCCGGAGAACATAAGTTATCCGGGGAGATCGCGTTCCAACAGAATTGGGCGTATTGAAAGGAAGGCCACCGTGTTCCGAAAAATAAGTTTCCTGCCAGCTTTCGTTTGGTTACTGATTCCCTTTACCCCCGCGGTCGCTCAAGATCAGCCATCCCTAGGCGACGTGGCTCGCCAGGCCCGCAAAGATAAGGAAAATCAAAACAACGCCAAGCCCAAGACGGTGATTACCGACGACACTCTCCCTTCCAGCAAAGGTTTGGCTGGTCTGAGCCTCGCGGACGTCGGCAGTTCGCAAAGCTCTGCGAGTGGGGATGCTTTAGCGAGGGCTTCAGCCAAATTTGCGGAGGCGGAGGCGAACCTGAAAATATTGGACGGGCTGGACCGCCCCACGCTCGCGAAAGCAGCGTTGCTCGACAATGATGTGGATTTCCCCAACCGCCGCAGTTGGGAAGAGAAGCTCTTTGTTGCCAAAGAACACTACGTCTCTCATGAGCGCGAACTGATCGTGGAGCTCAGGCAAATCATTGCCCAAGCGCAGTCCTGGAAGCCTGCTCAGGGCGCAGACGGCAAATTGAGCCCCAGCGATCCCCGCGTGCAACAGATGAAGCAAAGGCTTCAGGAGATCATCCAGGATGCGATTCGCACGGAAGAGGCTTATCGTGCGGTCGTTGTGGAAGGCTGGGATCTCGCCAAGCAAGCAAAGCATTAGGGCACCTGTTCCTCGTCCCTCGCGCGCTGTGCCTGCTTTTCGCTTTTCTTAGTTCTGAAACTCGCGTGCCATGCGGACAATGTGCACCACATGACCGAGCAGGCCTATGCCCAGCAGCGCCGGTACCCGCGTGTCTCGCTGCCAAAGGGTATGCCCGTGGCCTGGCATGGCGGCGACTTGCAACTTTTTTCGCACGTCAAGACCATAGGCATGGGCGGCCTGTTCATTTCCACGCCCAATCCTGTGCCGGTGGGCACGAAGCTACGCTTGGCTTTTGAAGTGCCCGGCGGAAACGTGCTGCCAGAGGCTATCGTGCGAAATGTGGCCCCAGGCCAGGGGATGGGTGTCGAGTTCACGAGATTGGAATTGAAAGAACAGTTTTTGCTTCAAAGCCTAATGGACCGTTTGCTGCGCGACACCGTAGCCTAGCCCGTATTTCGCAGACTCCGGGCTGGGGCATCGGAAAGACTTCTTCCTTGGCAGGTTCGCGAATGCCTTTGGCAATCCCGTCAAGTTCGCCGCAATCGCGCACTCCCCCGTCATGTGGAGCGCCCGTTGAGGGGCACCCAGCTTCTGAAGAGAAAGCTTGAACTGTTCAATTCGCCAGCTTTGTGTTGTCAGCATGGGCTAGTAAGAGTAGAGTTGCGCAACGACTTACGAGGTTCCTTCGATGCACAAATTCCAGTCACCCAGGTTGAGACTGTTTGCTCTAGTAGCTTGTTTGCTTGGTCCAATCACGTTGACCGCGGCGGACGAGAGTACGCTCAGCAAGGAGCAGATCAAGCAATTTCTACTCAACGCTAAGGTGGTCGAAAGTCATGAATCCAAAAAAGGCGTCACTCACCCCTCGCAGCTCACGCTGAGCGACGGCACGCTGTCACACGATGCTTCTTTCCAAGCCGTTGATGAGCACAAACCCGTCATGAAGTTTGCGGACGGTCGCACCGAAATGAACTTTGTGGACTCCTACAAGTACAATATCGCCGCTTATGCGCTGGCGGAGATGGTCGGTTTTGATGACATGATGCCGGTGTATGTCGAACGCAAAGTGCAAGGCAAGATAGGCTCGCTGAGCTGGTGGCTGCCCGCTAAGATGGATGACGCGGAACGCATAAAGCGGAAGCTGGAACCCCCCGACAAAGAGGCCTGGAACAACCAGATGTACAAAATACGTGTCTTCGACAATTTGGTTTACGATACGGATCCCAATCTCACCAATGTGCAAATTGGCGAAGATTGGAAACTTTGGCGGGTTGATTTCAGCCGTGCATTCCGCACCTACAAAGACGTGAAAGACCCCAAGGATCTGGTAAAGTGCGACCGGCAATTGTTGGAGAAGCTAAAGGTGCTGGACGCCAACCAACTGGCGGAAAAAACCAAGCCATACCTGACTAAAGACGAAGTGAAAGCCGTGATGGCGCGGCGTGACAAGATTGTGGCGTACTTCCAGAAGCTCATTGCTGAAAAAGGCGAGAACGAGGTGCTCTACTAGCAGGGCAGATCCTGCTGACGGCAACAAATGGCTGGCCCGCGGGGAGGGCGGCGCATCGCTTTGCGGCTCTGGCAACGGTGCGAGTCTTACGCTGCCCACTTCATTCTCAACTTCTTGTCCTTCTTCCCGCGGCATAACCAGAAAACAGCTGGGCGCAAGAAGAGTCAAGAGGACGCTTTCTTCAGAGCCTCAAACTCTGCTACCCTCACCCATAGCCATGTGTAGAAACATCAAAACGCTCTATAACTTCGATCCACCCGTCGCTCCCGATGAGGTTCGCGCCGCTTCGCTCCAATTCGTCCGCAAGATCAGCGGCTTTCACAAGCCGTCCAAGGCCAACGAGGAATCGTTCCAGGCCGCCATCGACGAAATTGCAGCCATCTCCACGCGCCTTCTCCACTCCCTCGAAACGACTGCCCCACCGAGGAACCGCGCCGAAGAAGCTGCAAAATCCAAAGCCCGCGCCGCCAAACGCTTTGGCCCCCAAAGCCAATCGCGGCGCCTGGCGGCCCCTTGATCCGCCGGGTGCCGCAGTCTCGATTCTTCAGCCGTATTTCGACAGATTTCCCGTTGACGGTGTGCGACGCACGGCGTAGCCTCCAGTTAGTAATGAAGTGAAGATCTTCCGGTACACTGTGTCGAAACATATGCTCCATGAACTCAGAGAATGGCTCAACAGACTGAGAGAATTCTTTAGCAGGCCTAACGATGTGCGTTACCTGAGCGTCCCGTTGTGGAAGCCCTGGCGGGACTACTAACACAAACGGTGTGGGAGCGCGTCTGTTCCCTCCCGCGCGTCACTCTAGAAACTTCTTTCGCTTCATCTAGTACATGGCAGAGTCCGCCGCGCCCAAGAGGGCATCGATTAATCTCAAACCCTGCCTGGCATCTTCCAGAGCCCGGAGCGAGCCCGCCTCGCCAATGGTAAAGTGGAGAGGGCCTTCGCCCGCGACCCAAGCGAAGCCTCGAAAGCGCCCGAACCCTTTTCTCATGACCAAAAATTATTTGGAAGCTGCCATCGAAATCGCCCAGGAAGCGGGCAAGATTCTTGTCGAAGAAATGTCTCGCCCGCTGGACCTCCATTACAAGGGCGACGAAGTGGATCTGGTGACCCAGGCGGACACGCGCTCAGAGCAATTTATCGTTGGACGCCTCGTCCAATATTTCCCCGGTCACGCCATCGCCGCGGAAGAGGGCACCGGCCAGGAAACGTCCTCGGAGTTTCACTGGCACGTGGATCCGCTCGACGGCACTACGAATTTCGCGCACGGTTATCCTTGTTTTGGCGTCTCCATTGGGTTGGCTCAGCGAGACACGCTTCTCGCCGCCGTGGTTTTCAATCCTTTTTATAACGAACTTTTTGCGGCTGCCCGCGGCGAGGGCGCTACCTTCAACGGCACAAAAATCTACGTTTCGAAAAACGCCACTCTCTCCACCAGCCTGCTTTGTACGGGTTTTCCTGTTCGCAATCGCAAGGCCACACCGAATCTTCAATACTACGGAGATTTCACGCAACTCTCGCACGGTGTGCGCCGCGATGGGTCAGCGGCGCTTGATCTGGCTTGTGTCGCCGCGGGCCGCTTCGACGGCTTTTGGGAATTTGGTCTGCAAAAATGGGACACTGCCGCTGGCGTCCTGCTGATTGAAGAAGCCGGTGGCCGGGTCACCGATTTTGACGGGAATCCTTACCAACTCGGCGGGCCGGTCATTCTCGCTACCAACGGCCTCATCCACGAAGAGATGCGCAGCGTCGCGCGCGAAATTTCTCGTCGCAGCCCGGCTCCCGTTCGCCCGCAAAAGTAACGCCCCCTCGCCCCGTCTCCTCACATTTTTCGGTCTTTCGCGGAAGGAAACACTAACTCGAATCTTATAACGCGCTTATGATTCCCTTACGCCGCGTGCGCTAGGATTTCGACGCAACGAAGCAGCATCTACACGTCTGCCAAGTTCGCAAACTTGACCCAACCAAAATCCGTCGCCAGCGGCTGCACAGCAGGAGGAAAAATGCGCGCGTTCAAACACGAGAAAATAATTCTGCGGCTACTCTTGGCCGGGATATTTTGCATCAGCTTGATTTCGACCAGAGTTTTCGCCGATGAAAAGGATAATACGAATCCGCCGGCGAAGACGGAAGCGGCCAGGCCGGATGAAGCTTTAGGACCGGCTGCGTCGAAGAGCAGTGCGCCGAGGATTGTGGCTCCCGAGCCGGGATTGACCGAACGCGAACAATTCTTGCTCAATCGCGTCGAGCAACTCGAACGGCGCCTTGCCGAAGTGGAGGCCAAGTTAAACCCGGCAGCACCGGCGCCTGTTGAAGCGATGGCGGCGCAGCCCGCTTCGCCGAGCGCGGCGGTTTCGAATGCGGGAGCGAGCACCGTGGGCGTCGCACCGGCTCGGGCTGCAGTGGGAGCCAATTCGAACGTCATTTCCGCGGAGAAGGCGATTGCTTCCGTTTCGGCGCAAGCGACTGAAAGGAGCAAGTCGGGTATGGCGAAGGCACCAGCGACGGAACCCTTTGCTTTTGCGGACTTTACTTGGCTCAACGGTAACGCACGCACAAAAGAGTTGGCGATGGATACGAAGTTCTTTACGCCCGAGATTCGAGCCGACGTCGACTATAACTACAGTTTTAACCATCCGAAAGACGACACGATTGGTGGGTCAAGCGAGGTTTTTCGCTCGAACGAAGTACATGTAACGCAGCTCGGCGTCGGCGGCGATTTCCACTACGACAACGTCCGCGCCAGAGTAATGACGCAGTTCGGCTTGTATTCACAGACGACACCCCGCAATGACGCCAGCCCATCTCGTGGTCAATGGAATCTCGACAACGCTTACCGTTATCTCTCCGAAGCCTACGGTGGCTATCATTTCAACGTGCTGCATGGCGTGAATGTTGACGCGGGGATCTTCCTGTCTTATATCGGTCTTGCCAGTTACTACCAATTCGATAACTGGATGTATCAGCCCTCCTACGTTTCATCCAACACGCCGTGGTTCTTCAATGGCGTCCGCGTCCAGATTTTCCCCACGGAGCATTTGAAGATTGAGCCATGGTTCATTAACGGTTGGCAGGCCTATGGCCGATTCAACAACAGACCGGGCTTCGGGATGCAGATCCTGTGGCGTCCCAATGGATGGCTGTCAGTCATTGGGAATCAGTATGCTCTTGGCGAAGAGGCCGCGGGCGTTCCGGGCCGCGTGCGCTATCACACCGACGACAGCATCGAGGTGAAGTATTACGACAAGCCCGAGAATTTTCTGGACAAGATGGCTTTTTCCTTGACCGGTGACATGGGATGCGAACACGGCGGCGGTGTTAGCTGCGCTGGCGGCGGCAAAGGAGGTCCGAAGCAGAGCTTCCTCGGTTTCATGTTTTACAACCGCTTCTGGTTCCATCAGGATCTCTTCGGTCTCACTCTTGGCGGCGGGAAGATCAACAATCCTGGGCGCTATCTTGTTCTGCTGCCACCGATCAACGGCGCGACCGCATCTTCAGGAACGCCGTATTTCACGGAAAACCCCGGAGACCCGTATAAAACCTGGGACGCTTCGGGCACTTTCGACTATATGCCCAGCCAGTACATCACTTTCCGCTGGGAGTTCAATCATCGGGCAGCCAATGTGCCGTATTTTTCTGGACCAGGCGGGGTTACGCCGACGTCGTGCCCGACGACGCCCGTGGTCGAAAATATTTGCGGGTCACCGGGGGCACTCGTGCCGGGCTTCACTCCCGATCTGCGGAAAATCGAGAACCGCATCAACTTGGCAATCCTCGTCAAGTTCTAAAAGAAGGGAGAGAAGCCCAGGAGCAAACTGGGCTAGAAATTTAGCAATGCATGAATTATCTCGTGACGAAGCCCCTAGCGCCGAAACGCCGAAACGCCGGGATTGGCGGTGTACTTGACTTGCGGGGCGAGTACTTTTACCGAAAGCACGCGAATATCGTGACTGGCCGACGAAAGCTGGCACTTGACCTTAACTTGGTGACCTTCGTGGCCAGCGAGGACGCCGGGATTCGCTACCGACCAAGGATCGCCGTTTATCGGGATCAGACTCTGTCCATCTTCGCTAACTCTACCGGAGACCGAGAAGGGTTTTCCTATGCGGGGCTTGCTCTTGCCATCGTTCTGACCAGCGGCAGTTCCGGCCAGCAGTAGAAGCACAGCAAGAAAAGAAAGGATCACTCTGTTTAGCATGGATTCTCCTCCCTTCGGTCTCCAACCAAATTAACGGCATTCTAGGCTGTGTCGATTCGGCGTCAAGCCAAAAATTCAAATCCTCCACATTCGAAATATTGCTGCGTCAGCACTCCTGGTTGCTTTAATCTAACGAAGTTTTTGAAAGCTTCGGGATCGATGATTGTTGGAACTGACTGATAGGCACCCTCAATGGGTTCCCAAACGGTCCGGACAATTACAGCCTTAAAATCTGGGGTTTGACCGGAACCTTTGATTACATGCCTACGGACTTTCTTACGCTGCGGTCGGAATTCATTTCGCGGCATTCGAACGTGCCGTTCTTCGCAGGGCAGGGCGGGACTACGTCTTCCGATGGCTTCCTCACGACGCCAGCGGGGCTATTCGTGCCGGACGTCGCCAAGCACGAGAATCGCGTGACGTTTGCCGTGAACTTCCGAATGTAAACGGGCGCAGTTGTTCGATGCCGCCGAAGTGATTCACGATTTCAGCGCGGTTCTTCCAGACTACGCGGGTTAACCAACCCCTTCAGCCCACCCCCACTTCAGGCAGCGGGCCAATTTCAGGTTACGGCCTTTGTCACTAATTGATCTGCTGGTCTTTGGACAAACCCTGGTTAATGTCTTTCAGCGTTTGGAATCCGTCTTTGACAACCGTTGTTTTGATATTGTCCTTGGTCACGAGCACGGGTTTGAGCATTATGGTGGGCACCTTTATTTTGCCATTGCTGATCGTGCCATCCGCGCCGGTCTTTTCACCCTTGGCTAGGTGAACCGCTTCCTCCGCGGCTCTCGCTGCTTCGATCTTGATGGGCTTGTAGACGGTCATTGTCTGCGTGCCCTGCGCGATGCAAATAATATTCGCTAAATCAGCGTCCTGTCCGGAAACCAGCGCTTTGCCGGCCAGATTATGTTCGCGGAGGGCCTGAATCGCGCCGACGGCCATTCCGTCATTGGAAGCGACAACAGCGGCGATGTTGCCCTTAGCGGAATCAATGGCCTCCAGCATGTGAAGGTAGGCCTCGGAAGACAGCCAGTCTTTGGTGTACCAGTCGGCGACGACTCTAATGTCACCGCGATCGACATAGGGCCACAGGATTTTCACCTGTTCTTCATGCAGAATTTTTGCGCCTTCGTCGTTTGGAGAACCACCGATCAGCACATAATTCCCTTTGGGCGCAAGCTTCACCAGGGATTCCGCTTGCATCCTTGCGATTTCAACGCGGTCAAAACTCACGTAGAGATCGACATCGCTGTCGAGGATCAGGCGATCATAGCTGATGACTTTTACATTGGCCGACTTTGCGGCGTCCACCATCCGGGCGGCCAATTTGGTGTCGTGGGGGAATAAAACGAGCACTTTGATGCCAGCCTTGATCATGTCTCTCCCTTGCCGGAGCTGAAGTTCGTCGTCTCCGTTGGCGTCGCTGGAGAGCACCTCGGCGCCTAACTGCTTGGCGCGCACGCGAAAGGAATCCAGGTCCGTCTGCCAACGCTCGCCTTTCATTGACTCAAAGGAAAAGCCAATTTTTGGTTTGCTGGCTTCTTGTGCCCGGATGAATTGTACGGCAAGGATTATGGCGAATATGGCGAAAAGAACCGTCGGCAATCTTAGAATTTTTTTGGAAATATTTTTCTCCATAATTATTTCGACCATAGCATGGCCCGCCGAAGGCCAACAAGCGCAAAGCCAGAGGCTGTGTCAAAGTGCCAAAGGGAATTCTTGAAGTCGAACTTGAGACTAGATCACTTTCCCATTCTGAGTAACTGGCGTGGGGCTACTTGGCGCCCCATTCGGCGTAAAGCTTCGCAATGGTTGGCGCGAGCGCCAAGTCCCACGCGAAAATGATAACGTTCTTGAATTTCTCCGGCACCTCATAGCGGTCCACGGCTTCCGCAACCGGCACACCGGCTTTGAAGAGTTTTTGAGCTTGCTCGTCGATATCGTCGAAAAGTGCGCGGAAGAGCGCGACGCTTTCCTGCCCACAAATTTGTCCGTGTCCGGGGACGAAAATGATGTCCTTATCCCAGGAGGCGAACATTTTCAAAGTTTGACGCCATCCGGAGACGGTGGCTTGCTCGTCGAAAGTGACAGGGTACAAGTGATCGAAAAGCAGATCGCCGGCATAGACCACGTTTTGTTCCGGCACGCGCACGATCAAGTCGGTGCCGGAATGCCCCTGGTAATGCTCGATGACCGCGGTCAAACCTCCGAGCTCCAGCTTCATGGGCAGCTTTGCGGGATCCAAGGGATGATTGGGCAAGGCCAGGACGGTGGCATTTGTCAGGTTGTAGATATTTGTCATGTGTCCCAGGTAGCCTTCGCGGTGGTGGCGGGCGATTTCCGACTTCGCTTCCGTGACCGCCTTCTGGAATGGCGCAAGTACCGTGGCCTTATCGACGCCCTGAAACGGGCCGTAGGTCTCCGTGATTCGGCGGGGGACTCCTGAATGCGCCCACAGAGGAATCCCATTCGCGCCGTAAAGAGAATTGCCCAGGCTGTGGTCGTAATGGTAGTGGGTGTCTAGCGCGGCGTTCACCGGAACCTGGCTCACCATGCGCAAAGCGTCCATCTGGAACGAGGCACCGCCTGGAGACGCGAAGCCCTCAAGGAGGAGGGCAGAATCCTTGCCTACCAAAAAACCTCCGTTGGAAATCGTGCTGATGCCCTTGGAGGGATCAGATATGGTGGCAAACAAGCCGTTACCAATCTTGCGCACGGAGGCGAAGCCTTTGTCCACAAGCGGGGTCGCCGAGACGCGGGAATCGACGGCGAACTCCGCGGCCAACGCGGGCAAGGGAGTCCGTTTTGCCATGGCATAGAACGCCGCGAAACAAGAGGTCCCCGCAAGGAAACTTCTGCGGGAAAAGAGACTTGAATGAGCGGCTTCGCGGCTGGACTTAAGAGATTCGATCATGGATTCCTCCTTGAATGAATCGCTCCGGAAAACTTCAATTCGCTGAATTCGTTTGAGGAACGCTGATTTTAGCAGAGAAGACACCGCTCGGGATGACAAGCTTCTTTTGCACGAACGCTTTCTCAAATATACTTCACTGGGCTCAATCATTGAGGAATGGAGAAGTTCCGACATGACAAAGATCGCGAGTTCGGCGGCATTGATATTGGCATTGGCGCTTGCACCCGCACAGCAGAGCCAGCAGAGCCAACTGGCCTGGCGAGAGGCGTGCGTGCAACGGTGCTACACGGCCAGGGGCGGCGGTGACCCGGAATTGGAGAGACAAGAGATCGTCAGCCTTGAAAAAGAAGCGGCACGCGCCATCCAACAGAACAACGGAACATTTTTCAGGCGCGTGTACGTCGATGATTACGCCGGGACTCTCTCGCACGGCCAGGTGGTCAACAAGACTCAATGGATCAATGTGATCCAGGCGCCCGCGACCAAGTACCAGTCGTTTATCGCCACCGACGTCAGTGTGCGGTTTTTCGAGGAAACGGCGGTCGCAACTTGCCTCTGGTCCGCCCGGGCCATCGTCAACGGGCAACTCGTCAGCGGCCAGGTGCGCACCATGCATGTTTACGTGAACACGACGCAGGGCTGGCATGTAGTTTCCGGCCAAGCCACGATCCTGCCGCCCGACACGCACCTGGCGCTCTAACCTTTTGATGATGCCAGCACGCTCATCGCGTTGACGCTATGGTGGGCGGATGCTACGCTCGCCCTTCGCCTGGCACCCGCATGCGCGCCGTAGACCTGATCCGCAAAAAGCGTGATTCCGAAGAACTCTCCCGCGAAGAGATCGAATTTCTAGTTTCCGGGTATACGCGCGGCGAAATCCCCGATTACCAGATGGCAGCGTGGTTGATGGCCGTTTGGATCCGCGGGATGAGCCGCTCCGAACTTGCCGCTTTGACTGAAGTTATGCTCCATTCGGGAGAGGTCCTCAATCATTCCGAGATTCCCGGCAAGAAGGTGGATAAACACTCGACGGGGGGGATCGGGGACAAGACTTCCCTCATTCTTGCTCCCATTGTTGCCGCCGGCGGGCTGACCGTTCCCATGATCAGCGGGCGGGGGCTGGGACACACTGGCGGGACGCTCGACAAGCTGGAGGCTATTCCCGGTTTCAATGTAAACCTCTCACTCGAAGAATTTCGACGCGTTCTGCGCGAATGCGGCATGGGCTTGATCGGGCAGACCGCGGAGATCGCCCCTGCCGACAAGAAGATTTACGCGTTACGCGATGTGACTGCGACAGTCGAAAATATCGGCCTCATCTGCGCTTCCATCATGAGCAAGAAACTCGCGGAAGGGATTGACGCGCTGGTGCTCGACGTGAAAACGGGTTCCGGAGCTTTTATGAAGAAGGAAGAAGATTCGGTGCGCCTCGCCGAGGTCATGGTGGAAACCGGAAAGCGCATGGGCAAGAAAGTGGTGGCGCTGATCACAGACATGAATCAGCCGCTTGGCCGTATGGCGGGCCATTCGAACGAAGTCATCGAGTCAGTCGAAGTACTGAAGGGGCGCGGGCCGGCGGACCTTCGCGAACTCAGCATCGAACTTTCCGCGTGGATGTTTTATTTGGGCGAGAGAACCAAGAGTGTCGATGAGGGCCGGCGCCATGCGGAAACCATGATCAGCACGGGGCAGGCGCTTGAGAAATTCCGGCAAGGGATTCGCTTGCAGGGAGGCGACCAGCGCATCATCGACGAACCGCACCGTCTGCAACAGGCGCGTTTTCATTACCAAGTCGAAAGTTCGGCGAGCGGCTTCGTCACTTGCACCAATTGCGAGCAGTTTGGCATTGCGTTGGCCATGCTCGGCGGCGGGCGCGAGAAGAAAGAGGACAAGATCGATCATGGAGTCGGGCTCGAATTCCACAAGCGCATCGGCGACCGCGTGGAAAAAGGCGAACTGCACACCACAATCCATTACAATAGCGACGCCAAACTTCGCGAAGCAAAGGAATTGATTTCGGGCAGCTATCAAATCGGCGCGGAAGCGCCGCGCGAGAAGCCGGCGCTTGTCCGCCGTATTGTGGGTGCTTAGATGATTGGGCCATGGATGAACGCCAGAAGTTCGAATAGAAAAAGGAGAGCGCATGGGACGATTCGTCGGTTTGCTGGGCTTGGCCACAATGCTTGGGCTCGCATTCTTGTTCTCGACGGAGCGCAAGGCCATCCGGCTGAAAACCGTTCTCTGGGGACTTGGCCTGCAGATTACCTTTGCCTTCTTCGTTCTGCGCTTCGATCTTGGACGGCAAATCTTTCAGGCCGCCGGCGCGGCTGTAAACCGGCTGCTCAGCTTTTCTTATGTGGGATCTGAATTCGTTCTCGGCGAAATCGGAAAGAAGAATTCCTTGTTCGGGTTCTCCTTTGCCTTTCAGGTTCTGCCGACCATCATATTCATCGCCGCGTTCTTTGCGCTGCTCTATCACATCGGCGTGATGCAGTTGATTATTCGAATCGCCGCGTGGATTATGACTCGCGTCATGAGCGCCAGCGGCGCAGAGTCGCTCAACGTTGCCGCCAGCATTTTTATGGGGCAAACGGAAGCTCCGCTCACAATCCGACCATTTCTGCCCAAACTGACGAAATCCGAATTGATGTGCGTCATGACCAGCGGGATGGCCCATGTTTCCGGCGGCATTATGGCGGCCTACATCGCTTTTGGCATCGAGGCCAAGCACCTTCTGGCGGCGGTGATTATGACGGCGCCGGGAACGCTGCTCATGGCCAAGATGCTCGTACCGGAAACCGAGCAACCGCTTACGGCCGGCCGCGTGGAAATGCCGCAAATGGAAAAGGAACCGAATGTTCTTGGAGCCATCTCGCGTGGCACGGTGGACGGTCTTCACCTGGCTCTCAATGTTGGCGCGATGCTGGTAACCTTTATCGCACTCCTCGCGTTCTTGAACGCCATTATGGGATGGGGCCACAGCCACGTGGCGTGGTTTCCCGACAGTCTTCAACAAGTGTTCGGCTGGGTACTTGCTCCGATCGCCTGGGTCATCGGGATTCCCTGGCATGATTGCAAGGTCATGGGCAATTTGCTCGGCACGCGTATGGTCATCAATGAGCTGGTGGCTTTTCAGCAACTGGGAACATTGAAGGGCGTGCTTGATCCGCGCTCGTTCACTATCGCCACGTTTGCTCTTTGCGGGTTCGCCAATTTCAGCTCCATCGGTATCCAGATTGGCGGTATCGGCGCGCTGGCCCCGGAACAGCGTGGTCAGCTTGCCAAGTTCGGAATCCGCGCGATGCTCGCTGGCACGATGGCCAACCTGATGTCCGCGTCCATCGTCGGAATTCTTACATGAGAGGGAAAAAAGAACGGAAAAAGAAAGTCGGCTCAGTTCGCTCCCCTGGCAGTGCTGCCAGAGGTGTGCTGGGAGCAAGAACGCAACCGGGTGAATTCGAACGCGCTGGACTCGCGGTAGAGTTCGTTCATTCTCAGACATCTCTCAGGCCCAAGATTGCCCTGGTTCTTGGCTCGGGACTTGGAGCGTTTGCGGATGAATTCGAAAGCGCGACCAAAATTCCTTTTACGAAGATTCCCTACTTCCCGCAATCAACCGCCATCGGACATGCGGGGAAGTTGGTTATTGGAAAAGTGGGGGCAGTTCCCGTGGCTGGGATGCAAGGCCGCGTCCACCTTTATGAAGGTTATTCTGCAAAAGAGGTGGCGTTTCCGATTCGCGTGTTCGCGCGAATGGGCGTGAAAGCCGTGATCCTTACTAACGCGGCCGGCGGCATAAAGCGCGAATTCTCGCAAGGTCGGTTGGTGGTGATCAGCGATCATATTAATTTGCAGGGAGTGAATCCGCTAGTCGGACCGAACGACGAACGATTCGGGCTGCGCTTCCACGACATGAGCGCCGCTTACGATCGCAGGTTTCGTGAGATGGCGGTCGGCGAAGGAAATCGCCTGGGAATCGGGATGTATGAAGGAGTGTACGCTGCTCTGCTGGGGCCGAGCTATGAAACGCCTGCGGAGATACGATACTTGCGCGCTATCGGCGCCGATCTGGTGGGCATGTCCACAGTGCCGGAAGTCATTGCGGCGCGCCACAGCGAAATTCGCGTGCTGGGAATCTCTTGCGTGACGAACGCGGCGGCGGGAATTCTGGACCAGCCACTCAATCATCTAGAGGTGCTCGAAACAGCCGAGCGCGTGAAGGGGCAATTTATCGGCTTGTTGAAGGCAGTCATTCCCAGGGTTGCAGAGGCGATTGCATAGAATGTATTTCAATGTGTACGGAGAGGCTAGAACGTGAGCGAGAATGAAGTCCTGATTGTGGCGGCGAAGCAAGCACGGGAAAATGCGCACGCGCCATTTTCGAATTTTCGCGTGGGCGCGGCACTGCGTGCGAGTTCGGGCAGAATTTTCGGCGGCTGCAACGTCGAGAATGCCACTTATGGCCTCACGGTTTGCGCCGAGCGCATCGCCATTTTCAAGGCCATCAGCGAAGGCGAACGAGGCTTCGATGCTATTTCGGTGGTGACGGACACCGATACCTTGACTCCGCCCTGCGGCGCTTGCCGCCAGTTAATTTGGGAATTCTGCGGCGATGTGCCCGTGATCCTGGCAAATCTGAAAGGCAAGACCGAAGTCATCCAGATGAAAGATCTGTTTCCGAAACCGTTTGATTCCTCCAACCTGTAGAGAGGGAAAACTGAAAATGGAAATTGGAAATTGGAAACGCAGCTTCTGGTCACCACCGGCCGCCACGTTAGCGGCCATTTTGTGTTTTCTATTTTCGGTCTCACTACGCGCGCAGACATCTGCGAAGCAGGCGGTTGGATTCGATCTCTTCGTAAAGAACGGAACGGTCGTCACGATGGATGGGGAGCGCCGCGTGATCGAGGACGGCTTGATAGCGGTGAACGGAGAGACCATCTCGTTCATCGGTAAGCAATCTGACTTTTCGTCTCGTTTCCCAAAGGGTGTTACGGCTAAGCAGACGATCGACGCGAGAGGGAACCTGGTGCTGCCGGGTTTCATCAATGGCCACACGCACGCGGCGATGACGTTGTTTCGCGGTTTGCGTGACGACGTGACGCTCGACGAATGGCTGCGCAAATACATTTTCCCCGCGGAAGCGAAAAACGTGACGGAAGAATTTGTGCGCTGGGGCACGCGGCTGGCGGCGGCGGAACAGATTCGCGGGGGCGTCACTACGTTTGCGGACATGTATTACTTTGAGGACGCCGTAGCGGAGGAGACCAAGGCCGCGGGCATGCGCGGTGTGCTGGGGGAGACGTTCATTGATTTCCCCGTGCCTGATAACAAGACCAATGAGGCGATGCTCGAGTACACTGAGAAATTTCTGAACCGCTGGCAGGGCGATGCGTTGATCCACGCGGCGGTCGCGCCCCATTCCATTTATACCTGTTCGCAGAAAACGCTCCAGGATGCAGCGGCCTTGGCGCGGAAATACAAGGCGCCGATTCTGATTCACGTCGCGGAGATGAAAAAGGAATTGGACGACAGTCGCGCGCAAAACGGCACGACGCCGGTACAGTACCTCGACAAGATCGGCATCCTGGGACCGGATGTGGTGGCGGCGCATTGCATCTGGGTAGACGAAACAGACCGCAAGATTCTGGCCCAGCGGCGGGTGGGTTGTGTGCACAATCCGTCGAGCAACATGATGCTGTCGAGCGGGGTTTCGCCGGTGCCGGAAATGCGCGCGGCCGGAGTGGCGGTAGGCCTGGGTACCGACGGTCCGGCGGGGAGCAATAACGATCTGGACTTGATGGAAGAGATGGACCTGGCGGCCAAACTGGCAAAGATCACGAAGATGGATCCCCGGGCAATGGACGCAAAGGCCGTCGTAGCGATGGCAACGATCGAAGGGGCGAAGGCGCTGCACATGGAAAAAGAAATCGGCTCCCTGGAAGCGGGGAAGAAAGCAGACCTAATCTTGATCGGTCTGGACGCGCCGAACGCCGTGCCCATGTACGATGTCTATTCACAGTTGGCATATGCGTTGAAAGGAAGCGGCGTGGAGACGGTGATCATTGGCGGGCGCGTTGTGATGCGCGACAGGAAAGTGCTGACGGTGGACGAACCGGCTGCTATAGCCAAGGCCCGCGAGTATAAGAATAAGGTCGAAGCTTCCTTGAAATAGAGCACGCCAAGAATCGCGGAATACATTTGAAGCGTGCTAGAGCGTCTTCGCGGCAGCCGAGTACTCGACGCCGCAGCTGAAGCGCCTTTCTTCTTTCAATTCTTCCACGTGGACAATTCTCGCGTGGACAAAGATATTGTTCGATCCCGGCGAATAGGGGGCCGCTACTTCGATCTGGACGGCTTGTGTGTAGGGCTTGCGGCTCTTGAACCGGAGACCGCCTCGGGACATGTCCTCGCAAGGAACAATGTCGTCGCCAAAGTCGAAACTGCGGATACATGCTTTGAAGCTGACTTTGGTCCGAACATGCTTGCGCCTGTTTATCTGGGGCGCCGCAGGCACGGGCGTGGGCGCAGAATCACGCGCCGCGGACTCTGGAGAGGATGCTGATTGGGGCGATGGAATGGCTTCCAGCGGAACGGCGTCAGCCGCGGTAGCATGCTCTGACGGCCGCTTCCAAAAAGTTGAGGAGCCGCAGCGCTTACAAAACCTTACAATGCCTTCATTGACGAGGTAGACGTCCGATTCGAGGTCGCTCTGCTGAACGGTCTCGCGTTCCTGACAACGGACGCACTCGAGTACGACCCGCCTGGCTTGCGTCTCGGACTCGGTCATTGGAGGGAACTTCACTCCCCAGAAGTCGAGACTCTGGTCCAGAAACGCCATCCCGTAGGTGTATTTGTTTTTTTGCGCACCAATCTGTCCCACAACGCGAACTTCTGTCTCTTTGTTCGTGTCGAGGCGGCGAAGAATCAATTCTTGCTCGGGCGATAGTTTGTATGCGGAAACGATCCCGGCCCCGTGCCGGCTGATCAGAACCGTCTTTGTCGTTTCTGAAAAGACTTTTCCCTCCATGTCGCTTCCCACCAACAGAATCTCAATTTCTCTGGGAATACGGCCGCTTCGGCGCACACCTTCTGGGGGCATTCTGTCCACTCTCTGGGGTGAAAACTGGCACGATGGTACTTGGAAGTCAGCCTCTAAGCCACAGGTTTTCCGGGCGCGGTTCGACAAGTACACAGCGGGACTTATGGGGTTGGCGTTTCGTGAAGTTCAATCGAATTCGGAAAGCGTGGGGCATAATTGGCTTCTGGCGTCTGCGTAGAGGAATGCAAACGCCAGCCAAAGTCGAGAACCGCTCCGCCCTCTGAACGAAACGAGATGCGCTTACTGCTTGTCCGATTTACGCGAAGCGGCCTTGCGCTTGTCCAGAATCGCCACGGCGTCTTGGTGCGCGGGGTTGGAGACTTCTCTTGCCGCAGCCAGGGTAACCGCCGGTCCGGAGTCTGGTTTCCTTTGCTTGGCCTGAAGTGCGGCGAGAGCTTTTACCTGCTTATGATTTGCGCCAGAGTTCCTCTGCGCAAGCGCCAATTCCCAAGGGTCGGTCCCGTCAAAGTGGTCAGGGCTAATTTCGGATTGCGCCCTACACGTTGGCGTCAGAACCATTACGGCCCCTAGCCCTAGCAGCATCGCCGGTAACTTCAACAAACTGAAAGGTTTCATCGGTCACCTCAAATGCGTCTCGCCTGAATCTCACGGGTTCGCTAATCCGGAAGGGTTGCTTCTGGATTAGAATTCTCAGAGTCTTGCTGATTGTGGCTAAGAGGTATGGAAGGGTCGATGGAGCGGAAGTACTACGTTGTATCCATCTCGCCAATAGTTTGTAGGTGCGGCGCATGAGTGTGGATTACGGGTTTTCACATCTACCGTACGGGCAAATCTCAGGTCTACGTGTCGGCGAAATGGCAGGGCAGGAGTCTAAATAGGAAGCAGCCCGATTTGAGCGGGACGATACCGGGGAAGGCCAAGGCCATGAACAAGAAACGAATGCTTCCGCGTGGTGCAGGTTTGCTGGTGGCGCTTGCGTTTGCCATTGGAGTGCGCGGCGATGCCGTCGACGAAATAGGACGCTTGGCGACCCTGATGAATTGGAAGCCGGGGACAATCGCTGCGGATATCGGCGCCGGCGATGGCAGCTACAGCTTTGCGGCGGCTGGGCGCGTCGGGGCGACAGGAAGAGTTTTTGCGACTGAGATCGATAAAGAGAAGCTTCAGGAATTGCGAGCACAGGTCCAAAAGCGGAGGCTGCAAAATGTGACCGTAATTGAGAGCAAGGAAGGGGGTACAAATCTTCCGACTGCTTGCTGCGATGTAATATTTTTGCGGCACGTCTACCATCACCTGACAAAACCTGCGGAATTCGACGCGAGCCTAGTGCGATCTCTGAAGCCGAGAGCCCGTCTGGCAATTATCGATTTTCCGCCCCGTCCCGGCCTTCCGGATGTGAAGGGCGTGCCCAGCAACCGCGAAGGACATGGCATCCCTCAGAAGGTGGTGATCGAGGAACTCACTGCTGCGGGCCTGAAGGTAGAAAAGGTTGTCGAGGATTGGCCGGAAGGGAGCTACTGCGCGGTGTTTGTGAAGTATTAAGGGCAGAGCAAACAAGCAAATGGATTTGGCCAAATGGAAAAAGGTTGCGGAGGACAATACAGAGTGCAGAAGCTCATTGTCCAGCGCTGGCAGGGTATGGACAGTCAAAATGCGGAATTCATGATGCAAGTATCTGATTCAGGAGTTATGATGCGCCAAGGTTGAAACCAGCCCGACGCCAATCCTCCCTGCCGTTTCATGGGAGCGCAGGGTGTCTTATGCAGGCTCTAGCGGCTCGGCATGAAGTTCGCATTCCCCTGACAATAAGAGTGGATCTCTACTCCCTGGATATCCGTCGCCCCGCGCAAGAGGCGCTAACGGAAAACGTCAGCACACATGGTGCCCGCATTGTGGCGAGCAAGCCTTGGAAACCTAACGTCCGCTTGGACGTGCGCTCTCGCCCAGGAGATTTTCGCGCGCGGGCGCGGGTGGTTTATTGTGAACCTAAAGGCCCGGGTACATTTGCGATCGGATTGCACCTCATAGCAACAGCGGGAAGTTGGAAATAACCGAGTTGAGGGCGGCTGGAGCGCTCTAGCTGGCTCCATGCCTCTGAAGCAGCGGCAGTGAGAAGGATAATTATCGGGAGAGTCGAAGGAGTGCTTCGTTGAGCTGGGTCAGATCGGAGTCGAGGCGATAGTAGCCGGAGCGCCACACGGCGGTGGTCTCCTCGGGACGGAAGCTAATTACCGCGAAATCGTTGGCCGTCCCTTGGCCATTGACAAGAAGAGGGAACTGCTCGCCAACGTATGTGGCAGGATGCTGACTGATAACGCGCTCACATTCATTAACGGACAGCACGGCGCGCAGCATGCCTTGGTTTTTTGCGTGGGGTTGGCAAAAGTAGAGGTTTGGCATACGGCGTAATCATCGGCAGATTCGAACAAAACGTGAATAGTACTTTAGGACAAGTGTCCGGGAAATTGCCTAAGGCATTACTCAGAATGACTATGTGTTCGAGTAAGACATTATTTTTCAGTGGGTTAAGCGCCTAGTCGTGTCCTCTCAAAGTACCAGACTGGAACACAAAATCCACGTCGCAGGATGAAGTACACTGCTGCTGGGCGGTAATTTGCCGCCGAGCACGCTAAGTACGCGTCAAAGAACAAGCTGGGCACCGTTGATGCGACAACAGCTCGATTCAAAGCCCTATCGCACAACTCAGTCCCTGAACATCTCCCTGACTGTCAGCGCATAGACAGCCGCAACTTCTATCACTTTTCTGAGATCCACGAACTCCTTGGGGCCATGAGCCACGGACAACAGGCCCGGCCCGTAGGCATAAGCCGGGATTCCCTTTGCGGCATAGAATCGAATCTCGAGAAGCCCGGGACACATCTCAAACCGGGGAGCTGCACCAGTCAGCGTTTCCACGCTCCAGGCCAGCGCTTTTCCAAGGGATTCGTCCTCTCGACATGCAGCGGAGCCTGCTTCTTGAAAGATTTCCCATTCGAGAGGAATTCCTGCGCTTTTGCAATTCTCCAGGACATCGAGCAATTTGGCTTTTTCCACAGCTAGGTCTTCCTCTGGATTGATCCGCCGGTCGACCGTGAACCAGCAAACCTCCGGCACCACGTTGAAGTTCGCGCCACCGCCGCTTTGTCCTCCGAGCAGGAGAATGGAACTGCGTGCCTGTTCGGCGCCAATCTGGAACTGAGTCGAGCGCTTCTCCACCTCGCGCTTCAATTCCTGGAGACGCTCGACGACGCGGAGCATGCGTTCGAACGCGTTTTCGCCCTGGTGCTGCAACCCAACGTGTGCGGACTTGCCGAACACTGTGACACGCAGCGAAATCGCTCCGCGGTTGGCATTCCAAACCACGCCGCTTGTGGGCTCCGGCAGAAGCATCCCGATTCCATGACGGCCCAGGATTCCCCGTCGGGACAGCCACGCCGAACCATGTTCCCCTCCGGTCTCTTCGTCGGGCACCAGCGTTAAACCAACCCGGCCGTTCAGTTCCACCCCGCATTCCTTCAGCGCACGAATTGCAAAAAGCATAGCGACGATTCCGCCTTTCATATCGCAGGAGCCGCGTCCAAACAGAAAGTGATCCTTGCGCAAAGGCTGGAACTGTTCCGGAGATTGGGCGGGAACCACGTCGTAGTGTCCATGAAAATAGAGAGTCCGTTCGCCTGACCCGTATCCAGCGCGCAAACATCCGCGGGATTCGCCATCCTTCCGGTTGGGATCTGGATTCTCAAAGCGTTCACAATCCATGCCAATTTCTCGAATACATTTCTCCAGGACATCCGCGCAGGCGCGGTAATTTTTCCCCGGCGGATTCTCCGTTGGAACGGCAACAAGCTCCGTTAGCAAAGCTGCGATTTCGTCCTCTCGGCGCCGCAGCCACTCGAGAATCGGCTCAGTTCGGGTTGCATTTTGGTTTGCCCTGGTACTCATCGCCCACCATGCTAAGTACCTGCTATGGAGACGCCAAGCTCCATTTTGGAGTCCGCGAAATCGAGATAGATGCCTCAGCGTGCGAACGTCTGCGCCTATGGTAGGCTAGGCCGAATTTGAAGCCTTCAGCGGAGAGAACGCATGAGTGTTGTCGGCACGAACGCGTTTCCGGTCATGAGGTGGGTAAGCCTACTCTGGATGGTGGTGTGGCTGCCGGCCTATATGCGCGCCTGGGGCTGGGCAAATTTGCTGCATCTTTGTGACGTAGCCGTGATTCTGGGTTGCGCGGGACTCTGGTGGGGTAGTTCGGTTTTGGTGTCCAGTCAGGCGGTGAGCTCGCTGGCGGCAGGGATCTTCTGGTTCCTGGATGTGAGCTGGCGCCTGATCACCGGGCGGTTTCTCGTCGGCGGAACGGAATACATGTGGGACACGCGAATCCCACTTTGGATCCGGCTGCTATCGAGTTTTCACATCGCCCTGCCCATAGCCATGCTCTGGGCGATGCGAAAGATTGGATTCGACCGCCGCGCGCTGGCTTTACAGGCGGCAATTGCCGCAGGACTCTTTATCGCCGGACGATTCCTGCCTCCGGAACTCAATATGAATTACGCATTTCGCGACCCCTTGCTGCACCGTGCGTGGGGCCCAGCGCCGTTGCACCTCGCTGTAATCTTCGTGGGGGCTGTGGGGTTCCTGTATTGGCCAACCCATCTACTTTTGAGCTGGATCTTTCCGATGGCCGGCACCGTAAAATAGAGTAGGGAGGCGGTGACGCAAGGAGCGCGGGGTATGGCCCCAGACGGACAAGAGAATCGAGAGAAATATTTCGCAATGTTGAAGACAGCGGTGGCCGAAGCGCGCCTTGGGCTTGCCGAGGGCGGAATCCCTATCGGCGCGGCCCTGTTTGATCGTAATGGAAGACTCCTCGGAAGCGGTCATAACAAGCGGGTGCAGGAGGGCGACCCTTCCGCGCATGGCGAAACAGACGCATTCCGAAAAGCGGGGCGGCAAAAAAGCTATCGTGACAAAATTATGGTCACGACTCTGGCGCCCTGCTGGTATTGCAGCGGTTTGGTCCGGCAATTTGGGATCGGAACGGTCGTCGTCGGCGAGTCGGTGAACTTCCAGGGCGGCATCGATTGGCTGCGCGAGAATGGCATCGACGTGATTGACTTGCGGTACGATGAATGTATTCAGATGTTGGCAGCCTATATCGGCAAGAACACGGCCGTATGGGACGAAGACATCGGCCGGGAGTGAATGTTCGCCCTTGCGTAAGCAGATCCCAAACCGATTCAACCTAGCGGAGTACTTTTTAGACGTCCCGGCGGAAAAACATGCAGAGCGAATAGCGATCGCAGGTGAGCCGCGCGAAATAACGTATGGCAAATTAGCGGCGCTGGCGAACCGCGTAGGAAACGCACTGCTGGAACAAGGGGTCGCGAAGGGCGACCGCATTCTGATTGTCTTACCCGATTCACCGGAGTTCATCGCCACGTTCTTTGGCATAGCGAAGATCGGCGCCATCGCTGTTCCAGTTAATCCCTATGCGCGCGCAGCGGATTACATTCATTACATCGAAAACAGCGCACCACGCGTAGCAGTTGTGCATTCTGACGCGCTGGCAGAATTCTTGCCCGCCTCCAGCGAGCGGCCGCAAATGCCGATTGTCTCCGTGGGCCTTCCAAACCTCGAACCTCATGGCGTGACCTGCGCCAAGTGGCATGAATGGACCGCGGCTGCGAACGAACAGCTCGTGCCAGCCCAGACTTCGCAGCACGACCCCGCTTTCATGCTCTACACCTCTGGCAGCGGCGGCGCCCCAAAGGCTGCGGTACATCGGCACGCCGATATGCTGGTAACCAGCCGGAGCTACGCACAAAGTGTTTTGGGGGTATGCGAGGACGACGTGACGTTCTCCGTCTCCAAGCTGTTTTTCGCCTACGGCTTGGGAAATGGAATGTATTTCCCGCTCGCGGCAGGCGCCCGCACCGTCTTGAATCCCGAAAGAACCAAGGTGGACGCCGTAGTCGCGCTTGTTCGACGTTACCGCCCGACCGTGTTCTTCGCAGTGCCCACCTTTTATGCCGCCGTGTTGCGCGAAGCTGAGCAGGCCGGCCACACTGTCGATTTTTCATCGGTGCGCATGTGTGTCTCGGCCGGAGAAGCATTGCCGGCAGAAATCTTCGAGCGCTGGAAGAAAAGATTCAACATTGAAATCCTTGACGGCATCGGATCCACTGAAATGCTGCACATGTTTATTTCCAGCCGTCCGGGGAAATGCAAGCCCGGCAGTTGCGGACTTCCCGTCCCGGGTTATGACGTGAAGATTGTTGACGAAGAGAAAAATCAGGTGCGCATAGGCGAAATCGGGAACCTCTGGGTGCGCGGCGAGAGCGCCTTCGCGGAGTACTGGAGGATCCCCGAACTGACCTCATGCACGAAGCGCGAGGACTGGGTTGTGACTGGCGACAAATTCCTGCGTGATGCCGAAGGTTACTATCAATATTGCGGGCGCTCCGATGACATGCTGAAAGTGGCGGGAATGTGGGTTTCGCCGACGGAGGTGGAGAACGCGCTGCTGGGCCATCCCCTCGTGACGGAAGCCGCGGTCGTGGGTACGACAGACGAGCGGGGCCTGACGTATTCGATCGCTTACGTGTCGCTCCGAGGCGAGTTCGGTGGTTCAGAAGACTTGGCTACGGAGATTCGCGAGCACGTGAAAGCGAGGTTGGTGTCCTACAAAGTACCTCGCGAAGTCCGGTTCTGCCGGGAATTGCCGAAGACCGTGACCGGAAAGATTCAGCGTTTCAAGCTGCGCGGCGGCACGAATGTTTGACCAACCGCCTAGATCAGGAATTCCAAGCAAACACAGGACAATTGTTTCTTGCATGATTTCCACTCGGCGCCGGAAAACTGCCTCATAGGCAGCTCCCCAGCCCGAAATTGGATAAAAAGATTGAAATGCAAGCGCGCTCAGCGCGGCAGCTAGTGTGCGGCGAGCCAGTTCACATAGTCGAGCAGCGCCTGTGACTCGAGTACGAGTTCGAAGGCCTGTCCCGGATCAATGTTCTGGCCCTGAAACTCTGCGGCATTCAACATCCCCGCCATTTTTTTGGCAAGGCTATCGCGGAGCGCAGTAATAAAAGTGAGCTGATTTTCCAGCCGATTGTAGGTGACCTCATCTCCGGCTAGAGCTTTAGTGGAAATCTTCAGACTGGCAAGGCCGAGTTCGCCCACTGGCGCGTTGATCCGCTTATACGACGTCGCAAGTTGCAAAAACGCCCCGTGGCCATCCTGAACACCCGAAGGCAGCGCCGAGCCCCGCAGATCTTCAGCAAGCACGCGGCCCTGGCTCTGGTAGTCGTCCTGAAGCCCCGTGAGCGCAAGGAGCGTGGGGCGAATGTCGGTGTGATCCGACCAGACATCGCTATTGATTCCCTGAGTTTTCACGCCTGGGCCAACCAAGCCAAGCCAGGTGTTGTTAATCTCCGGCGCGACGCCGCCATGGTTCCAGGCGAAGTTTGGATTCACGCCTACCTCGGGCGCACCTTTAGGGACGAACGTCTGGAAGAAATAGTCCGGATCGCCAAACATCACAAAAGTAGGCGTGCGCAGCGGATCGGCGGTGATCATGTGCAGCAGCTTCAGCTCGACGGGATCGGCAAGGAAACGCGTGAGCGTGTCCGTGTTACCCGTGCGAGGATTGACCGCAGTGAGGTTGAATGCGTCATGTTCGAACTGGCGAGCGATGGCGGAATCTCGCGGGGGCTGCCCGCTAATGTAGAATACCGGCGCCATGTCGAAGTGGATATCGAATGGGGTGTTGGCGAAGTTCAGAGTCGGATCCTCCTGACCGAGGAGAAATTGAATATTGGTGAGAATCTCACCAACGGTATTTGGGCCTACGCTGCCAGGTGTATAGGTGCAGGGAATCGTGACTCCGTCGCACGGCGGATTGCCTGGGGCCGGCGGAATCGGCGGGCCGCCAGCAAAATGATCGTTCTCGTCAGCCGTCAGAATAAAGAGCGTATTGCTGGGGGTGATCCCGTCATTGGCAAGACGGGTGAAAAACTTCTCGAAGGCGGAATCATATGCTGCAAGTTGCTTCACATAGCCAGCTTCACCCGGACCAAAGGCACGGAAGGGAAAACTGTGGCTGTCGTGTGCATCCGAAATATAGGAATAGGTGATGGGCACGCCGTGTTCCTGCATGGCGGCGGTGTAGGCAAGCGACTGCGCGGCGGAAATGCCACCGAAGCCGGGGAAACCGGTGATCGGATTGCCGTTGAGGTCAGGGAGTGTGGTTGTGCCATCAGGACTGATGAGCGGGACGGCGTTCTTGTGACCAAATAGCGCGTTGAATCCGCTGTAGCCACCGGGCTCCTGCGGAAGAACGTCGGATTTGCCGCTCGCGCACAGAGAATCGTTGGCGGCACAATGGATGGCGATACCGACAAAGTCCGCAGTGGCTTGGGAGCGGTTGGCCGCAGCCTCCAGTGCCTCGGGCGAACCCGCGCCGAAGACGTTGATAATGTCGTTTCCCACGTTCTCGAGTTCCATATTGGCAATGGAAACTGCGCCGACGTTGCAGCCCGCGCGCGTAAACGGCACCCACGGCGCTGGTGCGTTCTGGCCTTGGGCGGTGAGAAGGCTGAAGGTGGAGTCAGCGCTGGGAGTACTGGGGTCGACGAGGTCCGTCCAATAGGTAAAGGAAGTAGTGAAAGTCGAACCGAGGCCGTCGGATGCATTGGGGTTGAAATAGTTGTAGCTGTTGGCAACGGGCTGGCCATGCCGCTCACCATACACGCCGGTCAGGGAGGTAATAATGTCGTCGGCAGTGTGAGAGATAAGCGGGGTGTGATGGTTGGTTGAGAAAGTGCCGTTGTTCACGAAAAAATTGAGCAAGTGGGGCATTTGCTCGAGGTCAGAGGGGACATTAGGATTGTCGCGCGTGAAGTGTACGTTGTCGAACTGGATGTAAATGACGTGCTGAATGTTGCCATTGGCCGAGTTTAGCTGACAATTGTTCCCTTGTTGCCCCTGCCCATCTTGGTTTTGAGGCGGCACAGGCCGAGGCTGGGCCGCTGCGGCTGCGGGCACCATCACGGGAAGGACCGAGCCAACAGCAAACGCCAAGGCGACGAAAAAGGCCAGAGCCCGGCGGAGCACTGATTGCAGTTCTCCGGACGCGATGCAAAAATACTTGGCAACCATTGAATTCGTGTGAATCATTTTCAAGACACACCTCCTCGGGGCAATAGCGCGCACTGGAGTTTTAGAACGGCTGGGGGGAAGTCAGGTTACAAATCGGAAAATTTCCCGTCAAGATATTTCAAACGTGAAGTGTGGGAGCATCATTGCAGGAAGCAGTTATGGAACTTATAGGACGGCATGATAGTGTCGCCCTGTTTGTTAGCGCGGAAGACCAACCATCGAACTTACGAGTTCCAAGCAACACGGGACAATTGTTTCTTGCGCGACTCCCACTCGGCCCCGGAGAGAAGACGCGGAGCGACCTCGATCAGCCGGGGAGTGAGTTTGAAAACGCTGGCGGCCGTCCAGGGGTGGCCGTAGCGCGTACGGTACTCGCGCACATTGAGGGCATCCGCCATGCTGGTAAACGACACGTCCTGGACAATCATTTCCGCTAAAAACTTGAGAGTTTGCATCTCCAAGGGGTCGTCTTCCAGGTGCCGGCAGTCGGAGGCGATCCGCAGGCCGAATGGGATCTCCTCGGAAGCCTCGGGAACTTCCCGCTCGGTGGGCTCACCTGAGGTTTCCACTTCGCGTTCCCACTCCAGAGCGACCAAGCTCCAGCCGGCATCGTGCATCTTCGACAGGTAAACGGAAGTCGGCAGCAAGGTGACCTTTTCCCGCATGCGATCGATCTTTTTCACAATGCCTCCTGAGCCTTTGCCAGATTGAGAAGATAGGCCAACTCACAGCAGACATCGCAATTTCCATGCCGCCCCGCAACCAAACAGAAGTTATTGCAGCAAAAGGGCTTGCGCCAAATCCCGGGCCTCGGCGCGTACCTCTTTTGTCCGAACGTGGGATGTTTTGTAGCGTTGCCGGACACTTTGAAGGATGTACGCAACCCCGGCCGGCCGACTCAGTAAGCGACAACTTCGGCTGGCTGTTGTCTTGATTCCCGGCACGCGCTTTGAGATTGCGCAGGCGCCAAGGTATGCGTCGAAGGTAGAATCTAATCCATATCCTTTCGGAGGAATGCGTGGCGAAGAAACCGACTATTGACGATGCACGATTGATCCTTGAACTTTACGACCTGAGGCGCGAAGCGGAATTGCGCAAGGCCAGGCAGTGGTGGCTAATGACGTTCTGGCCGAAGAGCGCGGATGATTTCGTCAAAGTGGCGACGGCCATGGGGTCAGAGGAAAACAATTGGCTGCGGCAGGTGGGCGCTTATTGGGGAATCGCTGTGTCATTCGTCTTGAACGGTGTTGTGAATGAGAAGCAGTTCTTTCAAGTGCCGTTCTGCGGCGAACTGTACTTTATTTTTGCAAAAGTGCGCCCATTTCTGGCCGAAATTCGCGGGAAGATGAACAACCCCGAGCTGTTTCTAACGATGGAAAAGGCGATTCTCAGTTCGAAACTCGCGCGATCTCAATTCGAAAAGGTTGAAGCACGTGTCGCGGCCATGCAGCAGCAGCGATAAGAATGCGAATCGTACATCCAATTCGAATGCACCAGATACGGTTCTCCACGTTATGCCTCGTGCTGAGTCTCCTGTGGCTGCCGGCACGAGCCAAGACGACGGGCGCCGCTTCTTGCAGCAACGGTGTGCAATTGCATCTAAGCTCTCCCGCATCTAGCCAAGGAAGCTTACTGCTGGTAACAGTGAAAAGTACAAAACCGCTGACCGATGTCAAAGCGGACTGGGACGGGCGAACAATCCCCTTTTGGCAGCAGGAAGGGAGCGCCCCAATCGAGAACGGCTTGGTGGGCGTGGACCTCGAAAAGGCTCCAGGCAAGTACGAACTGAAGGTGACAGCACAATCCGCGAGCAGCGCCAAGGTCGCTTGCAGCGTCATGCTTGTGGTCAAAACCGGGCGTTTCGCGACAGAGAAACTACAAGTGGAAAAACAGTTCGTCGAGCCAAGCCCGGAGCAGATCCAGCGCGCGGACGAGGAACGGAAAAAACTGCGTGAAATTTTCGCCCGTGTGACGCCAGAACGATTGTGGAATGGAGCTTTTCGTATCCCACTCGATGGCGCCACGAGCGGAACTAACTTCGGGAGGCGGCGCATACTGAATGGTCAGCCGGGATCACCTCACAGTGGTGCAGATTTTCCCGCGACTACTGGAACGCTGGTTCACGCGGCACAAGCAGGGCGAGTTGTGCTGGCCGAAGAGTTATTCTTTGCCGGAAATGCCGTGGTAGTGGATCATGGCTTGGGAATTTACACCTTTTATGGACACCTTTCAGAGATCGCCGTAAAGGAAGGGGATGCCGTCGAAGCGGGCGCTATCCTCGGCAAAGTAGGGGCCACTGGGCGCGTCACCGGCCCCCACCTACATTGGGGATTGACCGTCGAAAGGGCTAGGGTGAACCCGGTCCAGATCGTTAGACTTCTGGGGAAATAGCGGGTTGGACAGCCGGGAAGCGCAACTCACCTCCCAATACCTTGAAACGAAATCGTCGGCCGCGTCACTAGTTCAGAGCTGGCCGCGGAAACGAGCCAGGGAGCCCCTGGAAGTTGTGGTTCGGGCAGATAGAACTCCCCAATTTGGGACAACCCTTGCGGCATGCCAAGGATGGGCACTTTTGGCCTTATTTTGCAGCTCTTGGGGCCTGAAATTGTGCCTCGCTTGCATCAATTTGGCAGCCGCCGCATGATTGGGCTCTGGGACGGGAATCGGGGGTAAGTACGAGGGTACTATCGTGGAACCGCCTTTTGTGGTACCTTTTCGCCATTGTCATTGGATTGCATTGTGGGCAGTATTTGGGTTGTGTGGGCAAGGTTCGTGCTAGTCACCTCTATCCTCTTGTTCTGTCGCTTTAGCATCTTGCTGACACGACTCGATAGGCGGAAAGCCATCGATTGACGCTGATCGAAAGCCGTGTGATTTCAAAATTGAGCTTGAGGTCGTAGTCGAAATGTCCCTGCTTCACTTTCGCTGCAAAGAACGCCGTCGGACGCTGAGAGTCGCTCTAACCGTGCCCTTGACGGTGCTCGGAAAATCAGACACTGGCGACAAGTTCTCCGTGCAGACTCATTCACAATCTGTCAATCGTCACGGTGTCCTATTTCAGTTGGAAGAGATTGTGCTTCTGGGACAAACCCTCATGATAGTGAATGACCATACTTCTCAATCGATGGAATGCCGCGTCGTTTCCGTGCATCGGGCGCGGGATGGCAAGAAATACGTTGGTGTTGAGTTCACCTCAGCGGAAATGAATTTCTGGCACATGCAATTCCCGATCCCGGGTGCAAAGCCTCTGCGGCGGATTTTTCCTAACAAAGCCTCGGCCTAGACAAGCAGAAGTATCGCCCCATCCCGCCCTCCGCCAATTCGCGAGATTATTTTTGCGCGGGAGACATCCATGCCAGTCCATCAACACCTGGAGTAAGTGTGATCGGCGACTCCAGCTTATTGGCGCCCAAGTCCAATATTTCGATGATGCCAGCCTGGGGACAACTTGCAAAAGCAAACTTAGCGTCTGGCGATATGAGGATCTCGCCGTTTGAAGCCGGAATGTCGAACGACTCCCGAACATTTCGAGAGGCAAGGTCAATCACAAAGAGTTTTCCGGAAGGAGACAACGCCAGAAGTTCTCGCCCGTCGGGAGTCGGCTCTGAAGCATAAGCAGGCGCGGGCAGCCCAATCCAGCCGGTGATCTTGTTCGTTGCCGTTTCAATAACTGCGATCCGCGCAGCGCCCTGGTCGTGCGTGAATACTTGGAGGCCGTCCGGAGTCATAGAAATTCGCTGCACCATCTTTGCGACCGGAATGGTCGTGACCAGACTGCGGTTCACGAGATCAAGCACGCTAACGCTCCCGGCGCCGACGTTTGCAGTGTATCCACGGCGGCCGTCCGGGGAAATCACCAGCATATGAGATTGCTCCTGGCCAGTAGGAATTTCCGCGATCACTTTGCGCGTGGCAGGATCCAGCACGTCAACCGCATTGGCAAGCTCCGCCGTGACGTAAAGCAAGCCGTCGGGCCCAAATTCAGCGCGATGCGGGCGCAATGGCTTGCCGAGATCGATGGTAGCGGAGAGCTTCCGCTTTTCGAGGTCAACGACATCAATCGTGCTTCCGTCCGTCCCCGGTCGGCCCACCCCGGAATTTCCATAGATGGGAACATAGGCGAAGAGGCCGTCTTTGGAGACGATGACTTCGTGGCCGTTCACTCCCACAACTATTTTCGCGAGTTCGGCGCGTTTGTCCGGATCGACGATGAGGACCGTGTGCTCCTTCTGATTGGCCACCACCAGCAGGCCGCTGGAGATCGAAGCTGAATTCGTTATCGTCCCCTGAGCGAAGATCATCACCACCGCCGCGGCAACCAGGATCAACAAAATTCGTTTCGGCATCGCTCACCTCGGCACCATCCGGCTCTTCATTCTAACGCTGCAAGACTTGGCGAAGTGTATCGCTTTCCGGAGTCAACGCCCACGCAGTCGCTTTCCTTTTTTGTTTACCGTTTTTTTCTTCCGTCCCGTTTTGCTTCGCCCTTTCCAAGTTAGCCCATTGCTACCTCGCATAGCGCTCGCCGCGCTCTTACCCGGACGCGAAATTGCTTCGCGGGTTTTTTTGGGAAGTTTCGCGAAAACCATCTCGTAAGATTCGCGCAGCAGGCTGGCCAGTTCGTTCAAGGGCAGCGCGTCGTTCGTCTCCAGCGCCACCCACTGCGCCCGCGCCAAGTAGGGAGCCGGGATTATTTTTTGTCGCTCGGTGAGTTCCGCAAAATTTTCCGGCGAAGCTTTGAACGAGAGCCACACCGGCGCCGGCTCGAGCGGTGTGACCGCGAACATCTTCCCGCCCACTTTGAACAGGAGGTCGTAACCCCATTGGATCTGTTCCGTCGCCCCAGGATAAGAGAGGCAAACCTCACGCAACCATTCCACATTCATTCGAAAGATTTTAGGGTAAGAACATTTCAGTCTCAATAGCGCAGCCGCCCGCGCCATTCTCCGCCTCTTTCGAGTCCTGCCGGATTCTTGCGCTCTGGTTCTCGAACATGATTCCGAAACAAATTCTAAAAGGAGGAATCGAAACAATCCCACGTTTCAAAGCGAAAGGCTGCGGGCTCTGCCCGCTAGCTGCTCCACGTCCGGGGTCGTGGACTACCTGCCTCCCCAACGGTATACGATCCCCGCTTCGACTCGCGTATTGTCTTGCCCGACGCCACCGAAGTGCGTGTGCAGATATTCAACTTGGCCCCGAAACGCAACGTGGTCGGTGAACTTGTAATCGGCGCCGCCACCGAGTGTAAAGGCAAAGGAATTCGATGAGCCAACGTTAGTCCCCAAGTGGTGTCCGCCAAAGAGTATTTGTGCGAAGGGCGTCAACTTTCCCAGTTCCCGGTAACTAACCCGTGGCCCAAACAGATAGTTGAAATCATGGGCGCTAAGGCCGGATGGTAGGCCGGTTTCCTTGCAAATCCCAAAGTCACCAACCGCGCCAACCCAGTTATTCAAGTTATAGGCCAGATTGCCGCCGCCACCGTGGCAGCCTCTGCCGCCCGGGTTGAGGTGCAGGTATTCGTAACCCCCGAACAACTCCGCTTTCGGTGTTTCTTGAGCAAGGGACGGAGTTGCGAAGAACAGGACTAGTGCCGCCGGAATGAACAAGTTGCGCATTTCTCCTCCTGCAATTGAATGGTGCTGGGTGAGTTAGGGCGATAAAGAGGATTGCGGCCGGAACTCAAGGATAACACAACTATCGTTCCGTGAATCGCGGGGGCTTTCACCCTAAGGCAGTCAGACTGGTCCTACGAACTAAATCAGACTCAACCTCCTATCATGTCCAGAGCGTGAGAATTGTTCCCATCACCAGGTAGCAGGCAAGCTGATAGCCGGTGTTGATGGCGAAGAGCTTCATACTTTTCTTGGTGAACAAAGCATCGGTGAATTGCACGGTAGCGACGAAGCCCAGCCAGATGTGGAAGCTGGCCATTAAGCCGAAGTGCAAGTCCCCCGCGTGTAGCCCGTGGAGAATCAGGGCGAGAGTGAAAGCGGAAATCAGGCTGGCAACCATCGAGCCGGCGTAAGCGGGGCCGGCGCTCTTCTTCATTTCTTCCGTCTTAGCTTTGTCGTCGGGATCGTAACCCATTTCCCGCATCCAGGGCTTGGCGAACAGCAAGGGTGAATACCAGAGGAAGCCGACAACCATGGTGGAAACGGCGGCGACAAAGATGGCAAGCCAATTCAGGTCGTGTATGTGCATGAACGATCTCCTTGCGGTCTGTGATGAGGGAAATGGTGAGCGGTATCCTATGTCGCGATGCGGGCGGATGCAAAGGAAAAGAAAACCTATAGGCATAAGCGCACATCTGGGAAACCGCGCGAGAGGAAGGTTACTTGGTTTACCAGAAGGCCAGTCCCTTATCGGAAGCAGGGCACAAGATTTTTGTGTTCCAAGGCCAAGGGAAGGATTAAAAAAAGAAAACACCAGGGTTATCAGCAACTCAGAACAGTCCTATTCGCTGCCATGGCGGTGCACGCCAATCGGAATCAACTGCCGAAATGAGGCGTGCAGATGGAGATGGGGGCATAAATCGGCGGTCCGAGCCGAAATTCGGACGAGGAGGAGTGGTTCAGGAAAACGAGAATTTTGAGTCTACTGGTACTGGCGTCTGTAATTCTCGCCTTTGCATTTATTGCGTCGGCTCCCGCGGCCCCGCATAAGGCCACCGTTCCTGCGGCTCCAGCAGTGAACGCGCTGCCGGCGCCGACAACGGCAACGCCGGCGGAACGGCATCCGGAAATCCGTGAAGCGCTGGAAGCACTGCGCCGGGCCAAGGAACACATGGAGCACGCCGCGCATGACTTTGGCGGGCACCGCGTGGAAGCTATTGAAGCAACCGACAGGGCGATTCGCCAGTTAGAGCTGTGCTTGAAGTTTGACAAGGACTAACCATCGAGCAGCGACTGAACGTCCTTCTAGGCTGGTAAATTACAAAACAGAGACCTAGGCCGAAAGGAAAATCGGCCCGGTTTTTTTTCTGTACATGCATTGCTACTTGGCTCGGCGGAACTCCACGAAATCGCGGCCGGCGTACAGGCGGTAGCTGCCTGCGGTCGAGGAGGCGAGCACCTGGAGAGGGACGGGGCGCTTGATTTCCGCATCGCGCTGCGAAGCGACTTGCAAGACGTCATTGGCGCCGAGATCCATCACCACAAATTTTCCGCCGTTCAGGAATCCGACGCCGTAGGCGCCGGGCTTCAGCAATTGGCCGTCGATCTCCAGCGTGACTTCATTCAGCAGGTAAGCCTGATACTTTTCGCGGATCGCAGTCGAGTAACCCGAACTGTCCACCAGTCCCGCGAGCACGTAGAGGTCGTCGGCGAAATGCACGCCGCCGGTGTTACGGAGCTGCGCCGAAGCTGTTTGTCCGCGAAAGTAGACTCTTTCTGGAAAAAGTTTCGGAGTGATGTCGGCGGCTTTCAAAATAGTTTCTTTGCCTTCGGCGGGAGGATAACCTGCGCTGGCAATGTTGAAATGCGGGAGCGAGAAGCCGAGAAGCAGCAACGACGAGAAAATGAGAAACCTCGCGAAGCGGATCATGGAAACTCCTTTCAGGATGCAGGAATCGTACAACATTTGCGTCTACGAGGCGGGAAATGCTTTGGGGCAGAACGTTGGAATCCTTCCGATTGAATTCTGAGTCGGAGCGCGCAAACCACGGCTGTAGATTTCATCGGCGCATCCGCCGATTCGGGAGAAACGGCGATTTACTTGTTCTTCAGTTCCACACGGGTCCGCTGAAGCTTCATGGCGGTGGCGCGAAGAGTCTCTGGAATGTTCTTATTCAAGGTGAGGCGCTTGAGGTCCAGAGCGTTGAGTATCGGAAGCATGTGCAGGGAAACGTCCAGTGGCGTCTTGGGATTGTTCATCAAATTGCGCACCACGGTGTAGTTTTTCCGGAAAACGCGGTTCCCGGCGATGAGCCGCAGGATTTCATCCGTCAGGCTGGACATCGAAGCGAATGCCTCGACTTCCTGATCCGTGAGGCGCGGCGACTGCAATACCGCACGCTGCACCACCTTGTTGCTATCACGGATGAGGGTGCGGCGCGCTTCGGAGCCGCCCTTGATGGCGAATTGCACGCGCTGGGCCACCGTCATTTTTGCAAGCCGCTGAAGAAGCGTCTGGCGCCGGGCCGCGTCGGGCTCCGCCGCTGCTGCCGCTTCGGCCAGAGCCGCTTCGTCAATGGGATTCCCGGGGCCGTGGATCTCGTGCAACTGGTTTTTCTGATCCACCGTCAGGGAAGTGGAGTGCTCGAGCGCGGCGGCCAGCGCTGGAGATTCACTTACGCGTTCCAGTTCTTCCATCAATGCCTGGATTCCGACAGTCGAAAGATGCCTGGCGACAGGAATGAGAAATTCGGCGGCGCAGTTCTTGTTCTGCACCATCGCGTCACAAACGCCTGGTTTGTCTGCGAGATTTTTGGCCGCGAAGGAAAACAAAGCAGGGAGGGCGCTCTCCCGTTTCAGGGCCTCAACGAAAGATTCCGCGGGCAGCGAAAGAATCGCATCCTGCGCGCGAGAGGCCACCATCTCGTCCGCGTCTCCCGCGAGAACGGCGAGAATTTCCGCGCGGTCCGCGGGAGCCAGATGCGCCCCGCCAGTGCAGACGGCCATCTTGCGTTCCCGCGGCGCTCGGCCGTGCCGCAAATCTTCCAGAACTTCAGGGCTGAGAGTTTCCACCGGACGCCTGCCTCAAATCCTTCTGGCTAAGCACTATTGTACCGGAGGCGCCGGCCGCTCCGACGGGCGGCATGGTCTGCCCGTTCAATTCCAGCAACACCGCGGAAGAGTCTCCCGCGGTCACTTCAAATTGCTGATTAGCTGTCAGGCGGCGCGTTTCGCCGGCAGGCAGTTCGGCGTCAAGCAGAAGCTTTCCATCGCCAAGAACGCGCACACGAGTGGGAGCGGAAATGGAAACGGAGAGATCGAGAGGCACAGAAGGAGAATTCGCGGAGGTAGGAAGAGCAGCGGAATTGCTTTCCGGCCGAGCCTGAGAGTTGGGGGAACCGGCGGATTGTTTAGCCGTGCGATGCGCTGCGAAGCGGCGCCACCCGTAACGGCCCGCGAAAAATATGCCAACGACCAACAGGAGTATGACGATGACCACGGCAACGGGGAGCCACTTGGGCGGCGACGGGATACGTTCCTCGGGTTTCAGTGCAGCGGGCGGCGCTTTGTCCGCACGGGCCAGGTCGTACTCGCCGAGGAGTCCTTCTTCATCGAGGCCCAGGTAACGAGCGATGGTGCGTACGAATCCATGGCCAAATACGCCGCCAGGGAGCTTGTCCCAGTCCTCATTCTCCAGAGCTTCGACGAAACGCCTGCTAATGCGCGTGGCTTTGGTGAGCTCGTCCATCGAGACTTCGCGCATCTCGCGCTCGCGCTTCAGGCGTTCACCAAAATTTCCCCTGGCCATGAACCGGAACCTGTCCTCAGCAGCAAAAAGGAGGGCGCGCGCAAAGAAGCAGCGTGGAATCCCTGAACGGACTATAGGGGGTGCCATAAGGTGCTGTCAAACGAGTGACTTGAGGCCCATCGAGACGAAAAGCAAGGTCTTTGCGGGGAGGATGGCGAAATAGCCACGCCTGTACCACGAGCGTGTTGCGCAGCTTTTTAAGAGGGGCCTATACTGGCGAAGATTCCCAGACGTGTGCGCGGACAGGCCGAATTTTTGTTTTAGCGGCCGAGAACGAGCTTATTCTGTTAGCGCCATGTAAGATATTTGAAATAAGAGTGTCTTCATGCTGGGGAGCTGGGACAGAGCGGCAAAAATCTGATGAGACAGGACCAATCGAGCGTGGAGGAAGTAAATCAGTTTCCCGCCGTTGAGCGCCGCCGCAACTCCGCGGTGACTCCCGAGCAGCGCGAAAAGGGAGAGGTGGCCATCTTCCAGGAGTTGGGGAAGGCGCTGACTTCGTCCCTGCAACTCGATCAAGTTCTCCGCACCATCATGGAGAAAATTGATGAGTTCCTGCGGCCGGATAATTGGTCTCTATTACTTCTGGATGAAACCACACAAGAGCTCTATTTCGAATTGGCCGTGGGCAAGGCCTCGCAGGCCTTGAAAGATGTGCGCATCAAGATCGGGCAGGGAATCGCCGGGTGGGTGGCGCAGCACGGCGAGACGGTCGTGGTGCCGGATACTTCGAAGGACACCCGGTTTTTCGGTAAGGTGGACGAAAAAACGAAGACGGAGACGCAGTCCATCGTGGCCGTGCCGGTGAGGTTCCGCGATACGTGCCTGGGCGTTATTGAGCTGATCAATTGCATGGGCCCGCAAGGATTCGATCCCCGAGACCTGAAGCTGCTGGAAGCGCTTTCGGATTTTGCCGCCATCGCGCTGGAAAACGCGCGGCACGTAAAGAGAATTCATGAGCTGACGATTAAGGACGACTGCACTTCCCTCTATAACGCTCGGCACATGAGCTTCATCCTGGAGACGGAAATCTACCGCTCGCAACGTTACGACTATGAGTTCTCCATCGTGTTCATTGACCTGGACCATTTCAAGCAGGTGAATGACACGCACGGACACCTGGTCGGGTCGCGGCTGCTCGGAGAGATCGGCAACGCGCTCAAGGAGCATTGCCGCTTGATTGATTTTGCGTTCCGCTATGGCGGAGATGAATTCGTAGTCCTGCTGCCGCAGACCTCGAAAGAGAATGCTCTAAATGTGGCGCGGCGCCTGCATAAATTGGTCCGCCAGACAACGTGGCTGGTGCAAGAAGGGTTGAATATCAGGTTGACGCCCAGCGTCGGCGTGGCTTCGTATCCAGTGGATTCCCGAACCAAGGAAGGCTTGCTGCACCTGGCGGATGAAGCCATGTATCTGGTAAAAAACACCAACCGCGACAGCGTGGCGGCGGCCAATATCGGCATCTTGCCGGATACGATTGCCAGCGCCGGCACTGCGGTGTAGTCTCCCTTGTTTCCTCCCAAAGTAGGAATTGACGTTTGCCACCGGTCTCCGCTAAGCCGACCCATCGCGCCATAAGAAGCTCATTGGGAAGTTACGCCCCGAACCAAGCTCAGAAAGAAAGGGAGATTGCCGAAACTGTGTCCAACGATTCCGGGCCACGTGCTTCTCGTGCGTTGTGCAACAAAAGACAGCGCTATACCTGAAACTGCCATGCGGATTGTGTCCCAGAGAGTCGGCTGCATGAAAAGATGGAAGACAGACCAAGCGATGCCATGTACAACCCATGCCGTCCTCCCGAAAGCCAGCTCTTGGCGTGGCAGCACATAGCCGCGCCACCATAGCTCTTCCCCGCCGATATTGAACACGAGAATTACGACAGCATAGTAGACGAGAAGCCACCAGGACCCTTGCAAAGGGACACCCATGAAATCCTTAGGACCGAAATGACTGAAGAACTCGCGGTGGAACCCTGAAGGATCGAAGAATCTGACGGAGCCCAGACTGGATTGCAGGAGCCCAGCGTTGCGCTTGACGATCATGCCAATCAGAATTGCAGCGAAGAGCCAACCTTGGCGTGTCTTTTCTTTCCACAGAGCCAACCACGATGCCCCGACAGAGAGCACGTCCGCCCAATTACCTCCCAACATGAACCCAGAGAGTGCCACTGCCCAGAGCCAAGCCGCCGGACTTGGAGCAGAGAGGCGCAGCCGTTGCTGAAGACCTTTCCAAGAGAGGGAGCACTGATCAACTGCAGCGCCGATAAGTCCGGCAACGAACATGCACGCTAGCGGTAGAATTAGCAACAAGTGGAAAATGCGCCACCAAGAAGTCCCCCCTTGACGAAGATTCGGGCCCAGCCAATGAAACAAGAAACCGAAGGCCAAGGCCGGAACGCCGAATAGAAGCCCTGTCTCAATCCAACTCGCAGGTTTAATTGCAGGTGCTTGGTTCACTTGGTGAGTGTATCTGACTTTTTCAAAACCAAAGGAATGAGAAACGCGATAACCGAGAACTCATCTGGTGTCCAGCGTTCCCTCGTCTATCCAAACCCGGGATTTGAATTAATTGAAAGCATGAAGAGAAGTGAAGCGGCAAGGGATTACGCGCTGGCCGGTGACGGAAGCCCAGCTACATCAACTCCTCGATGAACGAGCGCGCCACGTCAGGCGGCACTTTCGGCTCGAGATGGACCAGCGGGCCTTCGTTCAACACCGGCTCGGCTCCATGCAGGGTGGGAACGTCGGTGCGCTCGAAGAACTTCCCGATGGGAATCTCATCACCCCAGAGCAAAGATTTTTCCATCGCCGCCGTCCAGTCCGCTGAGTCGTAAGCGGAGTCATCTTCCAGCTTCTTCACCCGCGGGCGGTACCACTGGTAAGTATTGTCATGATTGTAGGTCACGCACGGGCTGAAGACGTCCAGAAACGAAAAGCCCGGGTGCTCGATCCCTTGCTTGATCAACTCCGTAAGATGCTTCTGCTCGCCGCTGTATCCGCGCGCGACAAAGGTGGCGCCTGCGGCTAACGCCAGGGAAATGGGATTGACCGGCGCTTCGATATTCCCGAAGGGCATGCTTTTCGTTTTCATCCCAATGCGGCTCGTTGGCGAGGTCTGGCCCGTGGTGAGGCCGTAAATCTGGTTGTCCATCACGATGTAGAGCAGGTCCACATTGCGCCGCATCGAGTGTACGAAATGGTTGCCGCCGATTCCGAAGCCGTCGCCGTCGCCGCCCGTCACAATAACGGATAGCTCGTGATTGGCAAGCTTCAGACCAGTGGCCACCGCCAGGGCGCGGCCATGCAGCGTGTGCATGCCGTAAGTGTTTACGTAGCCGGGCAAATTCGACGAGCAACCAATGCCGCTGATGGTGACCACGTTGTGGTTCGGTATGCGCAGCTCGACGAGGGCTTTTTCAAGAGCCGCGAGCACACCAAAATCGCCGCACCCCGGACACCAGTCTGGATCGACTCTGCCTTTCAAATCCGCAATCGTGAGTTGCGTGGCACGCTGTACGCTGGCCGCCATTTGGATCTCCTTCTCAGACCATAATCTCGTGCATTGGAACGGAGAGTTTCGTGCTTCCGACGAGCTGCTCCTTCACGGACTCAACAATGTGGTGCGGCATGAAGGGTTCGCCGTCGTACTTTCGAATGTGGCCGTCGGGCACAAAGCTGGTTTCGCTGCGCAGGTAGCGCGCAAACTGGCCGCTGTAGTTGTTCTCCACGATGATGGTATGCCGCGAGCCTCTCAGAATTTCGAGAATCGCTTCGCCGTGCAACGGCACGAGCCAGCGGATTTGCAAATGGTTGGCGGAAATTCCCTGCTCATTGAGAATTTCGCAGGATTCCTCAATCACACCTTTCGTTGACCCCCAGCCGATCAGCGTTACATCCGCGTCCCGCGGACCCATGAGGGCGGGGGGCGCAACCGCGGCCTCAATCCCGGCCACCTTGCGCATGCGTTTTTCCATCATGGCGCGGCGCTTGATCGGATTGGTGAACTCGTCGCTGATCAACACGCCGTCTTCCATGTGTTCGTCTGTCGCCACCGTGTGAACGTGGCCGGGCACGCCAGGAATGGCGCGCGGTGAAATGCCGCTATCTGTGAATTTGTAGCGTTTGTATCCCCCGTTCGTCGGAAGCGCGGGTGAGGCACCATTCCCATTGCCTGAGGTGATGAGTTCGCCGCGATCGATGACCGGGCTGAAATCCAGATCGTTCGGATGCACGCTGAGCCGGCCTTCCGACAGCAGCAAATCGCAAAGCACCAGCCCCGGGCATTGGAAACGGTCGGCGAGATTGAATATTTCGGGGATGAGCTTGAAGCAGTCGCCGATGTCCAGTGGAGCAGCAATCACTCGTGGATAATCGCCAAAAGCAGCACCGAGCATCTGCCAGAGGTCGCCCTGTTCCGTCTTGGTGGGCACGCCAGTCGATGGGCCCGCTCGTTGACAGTTGATGACCACCACTGGAGTTTCGATCATGGCGGACATGCCCAGCCCTTCGCTCATCAGGGCGAAACCGCCGCCTGAGGTAGCGCACATCGCGCGGACGCCGGCATGAGCCGCGCCGATGGCCATGTTGATGACGCCGATCTCGTCCTCCACCTGCCGGACCATGATGCCGGCTTTGCGCGCGTGCGCGGCCATCCAGTGCAGCACGCCCGTCGATGGACTCATCGGGTAGGCACAGTAGAATTTCACGCCCGCTGCAGCTCCGCCCATGGCCATCGCCGTATTGCCGCTCAGGACCGCGTAGCGAGTCTCCGTCTTGGGAAGCGGATTCGGAAAAGCTGTGAAGTGCGCTGCGGCATAATCATAACCGGCTCGCGCAACGCCCACGTTTTCGGCCACCACCGCCTCGCCCTTTTTCTTAAACTGTTCTCGCAGGACTTCCTCTAACGCCGGGAAACCGATCCCCATCATGTGCAGCCCCGCACCCAGCGCGAGCGTGTTCTGCGCCACCTTATTTCGGCTGATGTCCGCCAACTCGGAAACGGGAAGCGGGCAGAGCTGCACTCCCTCGGCGGCATCGCCTGGCTTAATCGTGTCCTCATTGTAAATGCACGCCGCACCGCTGGTGAGCAGCTTTAGGTGGCGATCCATGGTGTCCTGGTTGAGGGGAATCAGCAGGTCGATGCGGTCACCCATGTTTGTGACTTTTTCGGGGCCTGTTCGAATGGTCAGCAGGGTATGGCCTCCGCGAATGATGGACTGATAGGCGTTGTACGCGTTCAAGTTGAGGCCACGCCGGCTGAAGATTTTCGCAAAAATATCGCCCGGTGTAGCCACTCCCTGGCCGGCTGCTCCTCCAATTGCGATCGCGAAGGTCTGTTTCATGACACCCTCTTTAGATGAGAGCCGGCCGCAACACCACGACCTAAGGTTCGAGCCTGGCTCAAGGAGATGTTCGGATTCCCGCGGGAGAGATAACTCATACAAACGTCCTGCTTGCTGGGTAGCCGGAGTATACACCCAATTCCTCGGTCTATTCCTCCGCGACAGAAATCAGGCGGAGCCGGATTGAACTGGGCTGGCACGGACGGGATCACGGCGCAAAAGCGAGCCACCGGGGTGCTGCCTCCGTCTCCTCACCTATACAGCCCCTTGAAATTTTGCTTAACTGAAACCATGAAGAGAAGTGAAGCGGCGAAATACGCTCGCTGGTGCGCCACAGTGGCGATGGTGCTGGCGTTCTTGACGACCGGAGTGTATCTGGAGCGCAAATGGGTCGCACATCGAGAAGAACAAAAGGCTCCGCCGCCCGCCCCGAAAGATGTGACGCGGCTGTCGAGCGGACTCACGTTTTCGAAAATGAGCGGCAATCAGAAAGTCTTCACGGTGGAAGCCTCCAAGGTAACGGATTTCAAGGATAGAGATGCGAGCTTACTCGAAGTTGTCAAAATCACCATTTTCGGCAGAACCGGCCAGCGGCACGACCTGATTCACACTCGTAGTTGCCAGTACGAAAAAACGGGCGGAAATATCAATTGCAGCGGCGAAGTTCAGTTGGACTTGGAAAGCGCGGCGGACGCGATGCGGAAAACGCAGAATCCGGCCGACGCAGCGAGCCAGAAGGTTCATGTGGAGACGCGCGGCGTGACGTTTAACCGCGCAACAGGAACGGCCGCGACGGTTCAACCCGTCAAATTCGTTTTTCCCAGCGGGAAGGGAGAAGCAGTGGGCACCGAGTACCGCTCAGAAGAAGGGGAGTTAACACTTCTGAGAGATGTGCGATTGCAACTGGCCCCGCCCGCGAATGGCGCGACAAATGGCAAGAGTGCGAAGGCGCAAGAACCCGTCAAGGTGTCAGGAAAGAGTCTTGATTTCGGCCGCGATTCCCGGACCATGCACCTGAACGGACCCGTGAAAGCAGAGACCGGGGCCGAACAATTAACGGCGGGAGAATTAACTCTCAAGCTGGACCTCGCCTTTCGGGCCGAGAAACTTGTGGCCTCTGCGGGAACAACCGGGAAAATGCCCCGGTTGACCTCACGGCGAAAAGACGATTCCGCGGACGTCAGTGCAGAATTACTGACGGCCAATTTTGCTCCACAGGGCTGGCTGACCAGGATTGAGGGTGCAGGAAGCGTGCGAGGATCGCGACGCAGTGGAAAAGAGGAAGAAGAATTCACCGCGAATCGTGTTTCTCTTGAACTTCTCCCTCGGCTGAATCTGGCGAAAAATCTAGACTTGAATGGAAGCGTGCTTCTCAGGACCCGCACGAACTTGGCGGCCGAAGAGAAAACGCTCCAGACCGAAGCCCTCCATGTTGAGTTCGCGTCCGGGAAAGAAGGCGAAGGGAGCAAACTCAGCCGGGCCGAAACGCTGACGCCCGGGAGTATCGAGTGGACAGATGCTGCAGCGCAGGACGGCGTATTGCCAGCTCCCGGGAGCGGGCCCGCACCACGGACAAGACTCCAGGCTGCTAAGCTCGAATTGATATTCGATGATGATGGCAAGGCCAAGCAGTTGGTGGCGACGGGAAACGTCACGACAGAGAGGCTGGTGGCCGGGCGGCCACTACAAACAGCTACTGCGCAGAGCGGTGTTGCACAGTTGCTGCCGTCGGGTGGATGGTCGCAGATGGATTTGCAGGGCGACGTCAAACTCAAAGAAGGGGAGAGAAGCGCACGGGCTGACCATGCTCAGTTCCTGCGCCCCGCGCAAACCGCCGTCTTGACTGGTGAGGCGCTGGTGCGCGACGCCACCACGGAGACGCAAGCGCCGCGGATCACCTTTGCTCAAACCTCTGGCGACATTCGGGCCGAGGGTGGTGTCCGCTCCACTGATTTTGCGGCCAAGGGAAGCGTCACGCAGCTTGCGCCCGCCCCCGCGAATCTCTCTTCGGATACTTTGCAAGCGAGTTCGAAGACCGGTCGAGCCTTGTACATGGGGCATGCGCGATTCTGGCAGGGCGAATCCGTGATGGAAGCCGACGCGATCGAGTTACAGCGCGATACAAGAATGTTGGTCGCCAACGGCAATGTACGCGCGGTTTTTCCTCAGACAGTTTCAGAAGCGTCAGCCCAGACGATAAACGCCCCAGCCCCGCCCAAAAAAGCAAAGTTGTGGCATGCCTCGGCTGGCACGCTCACCTATTCCGAAGCGGATGGCCGCGCGCACCTGGAGAAGAATGTGATCGCTCAATCCGCGGAGCAAAGGATGCGCGGGGCAGTTGTGGATTTATACTTCACCCGGGGCGGAACGGCAGGACCAGGCCCGAAAAACGTCTCCTCCCCCGCTAACGTGGCTCCTGGCGCGCAACAAGTCAGCCGCGCCGTCGGTACGGGCGGCGTCACCGTGGACCAGGGTGCGCGAAGAGCGACAGCCGAGCGCGGTGAGTACAACGCGAAGGACGGAAAATTCGTGATGAGCGGGGGAACTCCGACCATTTACGACTCTTCGCAAGGAGCTACAACCGGCCATCAATTGACCTTCTTTTTAGCGGATGATACGATCATCGTCGACTCTGAAAATGGTTCGCGGACTTTGACGAAGCACCGAGTCGAGAAATGACGAGGTATGCTGAAGCTCCAGGCCGTCGAGTTAAGCAAGTCGTACCGCGGTCGCAAGGTCGTTGACGACGTTGAACTGGAGATAGGGCAGGGTGAAGTCGTCGGGCTGTTGGGCCCAAACGGCGCAGGCAAGACGACAACGTTTTATATCATTGTAGGTCTCGCCCGGCCCGATTCCGGCCGTGTCTTGCTTAACGATGACGAAATCACGGACCTCCCGATGTACCTCCGGGCCCGCAGTGGCATCAGCTACCTTCCTCAGGAACCCTCGGTTTTTCGCCAATTGACCAGTGAGGAGAATCTGCTGGCAGTCCTGGAAACTCTGCCGCTTACTCCTGAACAGCAGCGCGACCGGCTGGAGGAACTCCTGGTGCAGATGGGACTCGAAACCGTGAGGACGAGCAAGGCTTACACCCTTTCGGGCGGGGAGCGCCGCCGCCTCGAAATCGCCCGCTCCCTCACCTTGCAACCTTCCTTTATCTTACTCGACGAGCCTTTTTCTGGGATCGATCCGCTAACGGTCAAGGATCTCCAGGAAATCATCCGTGACCTTGCGAGATCGGGAATTGGTGTGCTGATCACCGATCATAACGTCCGCGAAACTCTTAGCGTCACGGATCGCGCATACATCCTGAAAAGTGGGAAAATATTTCGGAAGGGCAGTCCGGAGCAATTGAGCAATGACCCGGAAGTCCGCCGCGTGTATCTTGGCGATCATTTTCGGCTGAACTAGGAGAGCGTAGGGAGCAGACGGGACGATCCATGGCCTGGCAGGGACTCAAACTGAACCTCCGAGTGGCGCAGAAGCAGATTCTTACGCCCGGCCTCGTCCAGATGGTCAGCGTCTTGGCGTTGAATCGTCTCGAGCTCCGCGAAATGATCAACCAAGAGATGATTGCCAACCCTGTCCTAGAAGAGCAAAACGAAGAGCCCACCCAGACCGACAACTACAGCGACGAAACCTTTCTGAAAGCGGAAACCGAGAAAGTTCCTGAGAAGCCTGAAGCGAATCCCTTCGACGAATTTGACGTCGGCACTTTTTTTAACCAGTACCTCGACACCGGAGGCGACGGCGGCCAATCTCAAGAACGCGAGATCTCCGAACGTCCCTCCTTCGAGAAATTTCTTTCCTCCCCAAGCGGCCTCAGCGACCACCTCGAATGGCAGTTAAGCGTCACCATCTGCTCCGACGCCGTCAAAGAGATTGCCGAGAGCATCATCGGAAACCTCGATGAAAACGGCTATCTGACCGCCTCCACCGAAGAGCTCATGCAGAGTGGAAAATACTCACAAGACGATCTGGACGACGCGATCGCGGTGGTGCAGGACTTCGATCCCATCGGTGTGGGCGCCCGCGATTTGCGCGAGTGCCTGCTGCTCCAACTGAAAGCTTTCGACCCGCAGAACACGCTGGCTCATCAAATTGTCTCTGAACATCTCAAACAGGTTCAGTCGAACCAGTTAAAAGAAGTCGCACGCGCCCTGAATCGTCCTCTCGAAGTCGTCAAGCACGCTCTTGATGTCATCAAGAAACTCGATCCCCGCCCCGGTCTCCGCTACAACAAGACCGAGCCGCGACTGGTCGAGCCCGACGTTTACTTCCGCAAAGTCGATGACCAGTGGCAGGCCTTCTTAAACGAGGACGACATGCCGCAACTTCGCCTGAGCCCCACCTATCGCCGCCTCCTCGTCAAAGACGCCGCCGACCGCGACGTGCGCAACTACGTTAAAGAGCGTTTCACCGCGGCCGTGCAACTCATGAAAAACATCGAGCAGCGCAAGCACACCATCCTTCGTGTTTGCCAGTCCATCATCGCGCGCCAGGGCGAATTCCTGGATCACGGTCCGGACGCCCTCAAGCCCATGATGATCAAAGAAGTCGCCGAAGAAGTCGGCGTTCACCCGTCCACCGTAAGCCGCGCTGTCGCCAGCAAGTACGCCCATACTTCCCAAGGCGTCCTCGAATTACGTTCTTTCTTTAGCGAGTCTGTGAACGGCCCGGAAGGCAGTGGGATGTCGCTCCTGACCCTTAAGCGTGTAGTCAAGAAAATGATTGAAGAAGAAGATTCCACGCATCCGCTGACCGACGAACAGATCGCCAAGAAACTCGACGACGCGGGCATTCACGTCACCCGCCGCACCGTTGCAAAATACCGCGAAGACATGAGAATCCCCAGCACGCACCAACGCCGGGAAAAGAGTTGAGCCTCCGCATCCCGTGAAATCACAGACGAGACGCGACGCCAGCCAACTCGTCATCCTTACTGGACTTTCCGGGTCAGGCAAGAGCACCGTCCTCCGGGCCTTCGAGGACATGGGCTTTTATTGCGTGGACAATCTTCCTGTTGAGCTGATCCCTATCTTTGCGGAACTTCACGCTGCGGGCGAAGGCGATTTCGCCCGCGCGGCGCTTCTCGTTGACGCGCGCGAAGGGGTGCAACTGGAAAAATTACCGCCACTCCTGAAGCATCTGAAAAAAGATCATCCCATAACGCTCGTATATATTGAAGCCAGCGATGACGCCCTGCTCCGTCGCTACAGCGAGACTCGCCGCCCCCACCCCCTGGGAAAGAATTTTTCCGTCCGCGAGAGTTTATCTCACGAGCGCGCGCTGATGGAGCCCATCCGCAAGTTGGCAGACGTGGTCATTGACAGCTCGCAATTCAACGTCCACGAATTGCGCCAGTTCGTCACCGAGCGTTTCAAAAATCCAGACAAGCATCCCTTGCTTGTCTCCGTCGTGAGCTTTGGCTACCGCTACGGCGTGCCTTCAGACGCCGACCTGGTTTTCGATGTGCGTTTTCTGCCCAACCCGCATTTCGTGCCCCGGTTGCGGCCGTACACTGGCAAAGACGCGAAAGTTCGCCGTTATATTTGCTCCTTTCCGCAGACCGGCGAATTTCTGCGCCGCATCGAAAGTCTCCTGGCCTATCTGATTCCGCATTATATCCGGGAAGGAAAAAGCTACCTCACCATCTCGTTCGGCTGCACTGGAGGAAAGCATCGCTCCGTCATGATGTCCGAGTGGCTAAAGAAGGCCCTGGAGAAGCGCGGGTACTCGGCCAAGGTTATTCACCGCGACATCGAGAAGTAAAGACCAGTGCGCAACGGCGTTTCCGATTTCATCATTCTTCGGCCCGTGGAAACTTGACACGCCGCGATGCGGCGAATAGCGTAACAAGTGGGGAAGGCAGGGAGCCTGCAGCGTGGCCTTGTTGTTATCACCACAATTGAGGAGGTTATTGAGCTACGTCCGGCCGTACTTGTTCCGGATGGTCTTGGGCGTGGCATTCCTGGCTGTGGTTTCGGTGGCAGAAGGCGTCATTGTCTTCTTGATTGTTCCGATCATTGATCGGGTGCTGAATCCTTCCGCAAGCGATTCGACCCTTCCTCTCTTCACCGTGCCCTTCATGGGGAAGACCATTTATCTGAACCATTTTTTTCCTCCGCGCATTCACAACGTCTGGACCATAGTTTCACTCTCTCTGCTCATCGTCTTCCTGATCAAGGGTGTTGCCGAATACATTGGCAACTCGCTGGTCCAGTTTGTCGGCCACTCAGCAGTCACCAATTTACGCAATCAGGTCTACGCCAAACTCATTCGCCAGCCCATTGGGTTCTTCCAGCATCAGCCGGCGGGCCGGCTGATGTCCACGGTGATCAACGATGTGGAGCGCACGCGCTTGGCGCTTTCGGAATACCTCGCCGATCTCTTTCGCCAGAGTTTCTCCTTAATCGTTTTCGTTGCTGTGCTCTTGCGCATTGATTGGGCCATGGCTCTCGGGTCGGCGGTATTTTTGCCGCTGGTGATATGGCCGGTTGGAAAACTGGGACGGCGCATCCGCCGTTCTGTGCAGGACAGCCAGACTCGTCTCGGTGAACTCAGCCAGATTCTGCAGGAAACGGTCAGCGGCAACCGGGTCGTGAAGGCCTTCGGCATGGAAGAATTTGAGATTCGAAAGTTTCGCGCGGCGGCGCAACGCCTCCTTCGCGAGACCATGCGCTGGGTTCGCGCACAGGTAGTGACCTCGCCCCTCATGGACCTGCTTCAGCCGGTGGTCATTTCTCTGCTTCTGCTCTACGCCCGCGACAAAATCCGGCTCCAACAGATGACTCTGGGAATGTTCTTCGCTTTCGTCATCGCTATCTTCAAGTCCTACGAGCCAATCAAGCGCATGGGGTCGGTCTACCAGCAGTTTCAGCAGGCGGAAGGCGCCACTGTCCAGGTTTTCAATTTTCTTGATCTGGCCGAGGAGGAGCAGGATGCGCCGGGCGCCCAGACTCTTCCTCTTATTTCGCGCGAGGTTGCATTTGAAAATGTCAGCTTCTCCTATGATTCCAGGCCCGTGTTGTGCGGAATCGATCTGCGCGCCGCTAAAGGCGAGGTGATCGCGCTCGTCGGATCCAGTGGGGCCGGCAAAACCACTCTCGTCAACTTGGTTCCGCGGTTTTATGAGGTGACTTCGGGAGCGGTGCGCATCGACGGCATCGATGTTCGTTCGGTGACTCTGCGCTCGTTGCGCGAACAGATTGCTATGGTCACCCAGGAAAATATTCTCTTTCACGACACGGTCTGGAACAACATCTGCTACGGCCTGTCTAACACCCCGAAGGAAAGAGTCATTGCTGCCGCGCAAGCGGCGCTTGCCCACGACTTCATCATGGAGCTGCCGCAAGGTTACGATACCTTGATTGGCGAACGAGGAACCCGCCTTAGCGGCGGGCAACGCCAGCGCATCGCCATTGCTCGAGCGATTCTGAAGGATTCGCCGATTCTTATCCTCGATGAAGCCACTTCCGAGCTCGATACTGAATCTGAGCTGTACGTGCAGAACGCACTCGCGAATTTGATGGTGGGCCGAACCACGTTTGTCATTGCTCATCGCCTCGCGACCATCCGTCGCGCCGATAGAATCCTAGTTCTTGAAGATGGACTCATCCGCGAAAGCGGCACACATATGGAACTAATCGCACGTGGTGGCACGTACGCGCGACTCCACGATTTGCAATTTGCCGACGACGATATGCTGGCACGAGCGCAAACTGCGCCCGCCAATCTTACTGCAACAACCGATCCCTCATGACCGAAAAAAATCCAACCCTGACGAAGAAGCCTGAGTGTCTCTCCATGACCGGCTACGCGCAGGCCCGCCACGAGCAGAATGGCTGGGCCGTGCGTGTCAGTGTGAAGAGTGTGAATCACCGCTTTCTGGACCTGAAGCTCCGCATCCCTGAGGGCTTCGATCTCTATGAATTGCGATTGCGGCAAGCCGTCCGCGAACGCATCCATCGCGGGCACGTGGAAATTAACGTGAATGCTGAGCCGGGGACCGCGGCGCCCGTGCAAGTGAACAGGGACCTCGCGCTCGCATATTTGCGTGCCGCCGAAGCGCTGCGCCAGGAGACCCGCGCTGCTGCCGACATGGATGTTGTTTCTGTGTTGCGCCTGCCGGGAGTGATTGCTGGTCTGTCCGGGGCCGTGCCTGAAGACGAAGAAGAACAACAAAAGCTGGGACAAGCGCTGGAGGCTTGTTTGCGCGAAGCCCTCCTGAGGCTGGATGATATGCGGCGCTCGGAAGGCAAGCACCTGGTCCAGGAACTGCGCGAGCGATTGGCGCGGATCGCCGGCGAGGTGGAACAGGTGCGCGGGCTCGCGGCCACGCTCCGGCCCGCGTTTGCGCGGCGGTTGGAAACACGGCTGAAGGAATTGCTCGGCGGGACGGCTATCGATCCCGCCCGCCTCGCGCAGGAGGCCGCGCTGCTTGCGGAACGCAGCGATATCAGTGAAGAGTTAGACCGGCTGCGGAGCCACCTCCAGCAGTTTACGAAACTGCTGGATGGCGCCGGCGAGCTTGGAAAAAAATTGGATTTTCTCCTCCAAGAAATGCATCGCGAAGCTAACACCATGCTCTCGAAGACACCCGGCGTGGAAAGCGAAGCCCTGGCCATCACTGGACTGGCTCTGGAGATCAAATCCGGTATCGAAAAGCTCCGGGAGCAGGTGCAAAACATCGAATGAGCACGGAGACTGGGATCGCGCCGCTGGTGTTCATCGTTTCAGGGCCGTCGGGGTCGGGAAAATCCACGCTGGTGCAGAAGATTCTTGAGCTGCCCGGCACCATGCCTTCCATCTCATGTACTACGCGTCCGCGTCGCGCGACCGAAGCCAGCGGGAAATGCTATGATTTCGTTACGGAAGCGGAATTCGACTTGATGGTGGCGCGCGGCGAATTCCTCGAGTATGCCCGTGTCTTCGGAAAACACTCCTACGGCACGCCCAAGAAGTGGCTGGAGGAATCGCAGAAGACGGGACTCGATCTGGTTCTCGAGATTGACGTTCAAGGCGCCGCTCAGGTAAAGGAAAAGCTTCCGGAGTCCGTGGCGATTTTTATCTTACCGCCTTCGCGCGAGGAGTTGGAACGCCGGCTACGCAGCCGCGGGCAGGATTCCGCCGAAGAAATTGGCCGGCGCCTGGCCAAGTCGCGAGACGAGATTGCGGTGTTTGGCAAGTATTACGACTTTTGCGTGGTAAATGATGACGTAGAGCGCGCGGGACGCGAGGCGCAGGCGATCGTAATCGCTTCGCGCTGCTCGCGCCCGCGGCGGCGGGCCCAGGTGGAAAGACTTCTGGCATCGTTTGGGGGGAAAGACTGAAATGACTGTGCAAACGAAAGCTCCGGAGAGCCAGTTTGCTTATGTGGTGCTGGCAGCGAGGCGCGCGCGGCAGATCATGGCGGGTGCGCCGCCCATGATCGAGAACCCGAGAACTCTCAAGGCGACGCGGATCGCGTGCGAAGAGCTGGAGCACAGCCTGCTCGAGTACGAATTTATCGAGCCGGCTTCGATTGACGAAGACAAGGACGGCAATAAGCGGCGCAAGTAGCGCGCCGCGGGAACGCCGATGCGAATCACTCTTGGTGTGACTGGCGGTGTGGCCGCTTACAAAGCCGCGGAGCTCGTGCGCCTGCTGCAGCAGGACGGCTTTAGCGTGCAGGTGGTGATGACCCGGGGCGCCCGCGAATTCGTCACTCCACTCACGTTCGCCTCGCTTAGCGGGCAGAAAGTCATCACCGATCTCTTCGGCGATTCTTCCGGCGGCGAAGCCAATCTCGAAAGCGCGATCGAACACATTGCCGTGGCGCAGCGGACGGACTTGCTGCTCGTCGCCCCCGCCACAGCGGACATCATTGCCAAATTCGCGCGCGGGATTGCGGACGACTTTCTCACCACTTTGTATCTTGCTTCCACCGCCCCGGTCGTTATCGCGCCGGCCATGAATGTGAACATGTGGAATCATGCGGCCACCCAGGAAAACATCGCGGCTTTGCGCGGACGTGGCGTGACCGTCGTGGATCCTGCGGAAGGCTATCTTGCTTGCGGCATGATTGGGCCCGGTCGCCTTGCGGGACAGAAAGAAATTGTCGCGGCAGTGCGCGAAGCGCTGAAAGCACAACGCGATCTGGACGGCGAAACGATTCTGGTTACCGCAGGCCCGACTTACGAAGACCTCGATCCCATACGCTACCTCACTAACCGGTCGTCGGGAAAAATGGGCTATGCGGTGGCTGAAGCCGCTGCCCGTCGTGGCGCCAAGGTCGTTCTTGTGAGCGGACCCACAAATCTCGAGACGCCGGTGGGCGTAAATCGCGTTGACGTGCGCTCCGCGCATGAGATGCATGTTGCGGTGAAGGACCGGATCGCCGACGCCTCCATCGCTATTCTCGCCGCGGCCGTCGCGGATTACCGGCCTGCGGATCAAAGTACAGAGAAAATCAAAAAGGCAAATGCCCCGCTCACTATCGCGCTCGAACCGACTGCGGACATTCTTGCGGAGGTGGCGAAGAACAAAGGCCAGAAAATCGTTGTCGGCTTCGCGGCTGAGACGGATCACGTCGCCGAAAATGCGCGGAAAAAACTTCAGACCAAGAACGCCGACTTGATTGTAGCTAACGACGTCAAGGCCGAGGGTGCGGGCTTCGACCACGATACTAATGTTGTGACCCTCTTCTCGCGCGATGGGCGCGACCTGGCGCTCCCGAAAATGAGCAAGGGCGAAGTTGCCCAGCGCATCTTGGACGAAGTCGTTCGCCTCCGCAGCGTCTTGCACGGCGCGGCTGCCAAGCGCTCGGGCGTTTGATTCGCCATGGCCGAGCGCACCCCCGAGCTTCTCCAGAGAAAAATCGCCTGCCGCCTCAGTTTCTACGAAGACCTGGGGATCAAGCTTTTCTATCGCGACCGGAAATCCGGGCTCCATGAAGATGCGTCTTCGATTGGCTTTGTCCCAGCCGTGCCCGCCGAAGAGGAAATCCCTTTGCAGAAAACCGTGCGTAAACCCGAAATGCAAAGAACAGTGCCCGTTCCGGCGCCGAAGGTGACGTCTTTGCCCGCGACCGCTGGCCCTACCCTCTTCGAGGCCGTGGACAAAATTGCAGAAGATTCGTTGCTGCGGATTCGAGAGGACCTCGGCGAGTGCACGCGCTGCAAACTTCACAGCACCCGGCACACGATTGTCTTCGGTGACGGAAGCTCAAAGGCAGAGTTGGTTTTCGTCGGGGAAGGCCCTGGCGCTGACGAAGACGCGCAAGGATTGCCCTTCGTCGGACGCGCCGGCAAATTGCTCACCCAGATGATCGAGGCCATGGGGCTCCAGCGAAAGGACGTTTACATCTGCAACGTCGTGAAGTGCCGCCCTCCAGGAAATCGCCAGCCCGAAGAAGAAGAAGTCTCCACCTGCTCGCCATTCCTTTTGCGGCAAATCGACGTGATCGCGCCGAAAGTGATCGTCTGCCTCGGTGCCGTCGCCGCGAAGACCTTGCTGCAAACCAATCGAGGAATCTCGCAATTCCGCGGCGAATGGCTGGATTTCCGCGGAAAAAAATTGCTCGCCACCTATCACCCCGCCTACTTGCTGCGCAATCCCGCCGCCAAGAGCGAAGTCTGGAAAGACCTGCAAAAAGTGATGGCCGTCCTCGGCCTCGAAGTGAAGAAAGGCAAGCCTGCCGGGGCAGGCAAGTCCGCCTAACTCACCATGGGAATCCTGCTGGGCTTGCTGACCGCGCTGACTTGGGGCGGGGCCGATTTCATGGCCCGTTTCGTCACACACCGAATCGGCACGCTTCGCACCATGCTGTACATGCAATTGTCCGGCCTGTTCTTGCTGACAGTCTTCTTGCCTTCACTGGGGGGTTGGGGACATCTCGCGGACGGCTCGGGATGGCATCCCTGGGCTTGGGGAATTCTAGCTGGAATAGTCAATGCCTCAGGAACGCTGGCGCTTTATCGTTCCTTCGAAATTGGGAAAATGGCGGTTGTTGCTCCCGTCTCGGCGAGCTATCCCGCACTAACTCTGCTGCTGTCCTGGCTCACGGGCGAAAAGTTGACACTCATCCGAATCGCGGGAATTATTCTCACGCTGCTTGGGGTTGTCGTTGTTGCGCATGGAGAAAAGGTGACGGGGACGAATGGCACTGGACCGGCTCAAAAAAACAGCAAAGGAATCGGCTGGGCCATCGCGGCGGGAATTGCCTTTGGATTTCTGTTCTGGCTGCTGGGGATTCGCGTCGTCCCTCGTGTGGGTGCCACGCAGGCTGTTTGGCTCATCCGGCTGACGAGCAGCGTCCTGGCGATTGCGGTCCTCCTTTTTGCGCGACAGCCGATGAGTCTGCCGCGCAGCAATCTACGTTGGATGGCGCTAGGGATGGGAGGCATGGATACCGGTGCATTTGTCCTGAGCAATCGCGGCATGCAGATGGAGCAGGTCGCAGTGATCAGTGTGCTTGGTTCGTTGTATGGGGCGGTCACTGTCGTACTGGCGGCGATTGTCCTGCGCGAACGCATTTCGCTATCGCAATGGGCTGGCATCGTTACGATTTTCCTCGGCATCTATCTGATTAGCAGATAAATTTCCGCATGTTCGGCCCGCTACAACCCTCTCTTCTCTTTCACGTTTCCTCCTGCTGATACACTACACGGCGAGATGACTTCTCCTTTTTGCAACGTGGCGCTACCGGTCCCCCTTCGAAAGGCGTTCACTTACGCGGTGCCGGACGCCTTGCAACCAATGTTGCAAACGGGCAGCCGCGTCCTGGTGCCTTTTCGGAAAAAAACCATGGTTGGCGTCGTCGTGGAAATTGTCGAAGCACCGCCAGCCGACACGAAAGTCCGAGAGATCAGCCGGGTGCTCGATTTTGCTCCCGCGCTCACGCCGAAATTGATCGAGCTGGCTCACTGGATTTCTGGATATTACCTCGCGCCGATCGGTGAAGTTTTTCGCTCCATGCTTCCGCCCATCACGGAAATCAAATCGCAACGTCAGATCGTTCTGACCGAAGCCGGCCGCGAATTCTCCGTAGAAGCGAGCGGTGGAGAGCTTGCGCAAGGGCTCACGCTATTTGAGTCCGCGTTTCTGGCCAAATTGAGCAAGAACAAGGGAGTCCTGCTGTTTGCGTCCGCCGCAATGATAGGCGTTGACGCTGGCGCACTGCAGAGATTGCAGCGACGCGGCTTGATCGAGATTCGAGAAATCCTGAAAGGCCGCGAGCGCAAAACCCAGCGCGTGATCGCTTGGAAAGGCAAGATGGCGAGCGACATCTCGCGCGCGGACCCGGAGAAAGAAAGAGATCTGAACGCAGAGGCGCAGAGGACGCAGAGACAAGAAAGAATTCGAGAGCTGCTGCAAACTGAGCGCGGGCCGCTGCCCCTGTCGCAACTCTTGAAGCTCGCGCATGTTACGCGCTCCGTGATCGAGCGCATGGTACGCGATGGCTTTCTGGAAAGCTGGGATGAGCCGGTTGATCCGGCTGAAGATCCATTTGATATGGGGTACACACCGCCGGCGCATGAATTGAATTCGGACCAAGAGAGTGTCCTGAAGGCGATTCGCGCGCGATTTGAGATGGGTGAGTTTGGCGTGCAGTTGCTGCAGGGCGTGACGGGCAGCGGGAAGACGGAAGTGTATCTTCGCGCGGTGCAGGATACGCTGGCGCACGGTAAGACCGCGATCATCCTGGTGCCGGAAATTGCGCTGACGCTGTGGATTGGACGGCAATGCCGCGCGTGGTTTGGCGCGCGATACGAAGGCGTGGCGGTGCTGCATTCCGCGCTAAGTGACGTCGAACGCGCGCGCGAATGGCAGCGGGCAAGAAACGGAGAAGCGCGCGTTGTGGTGGGGACGCGGTCGGCAGTGTTTGCGCCGCTCGAAAATATCGGGCTCATCATCGTCGATGAGGAGCAGGAGAACAGCTACAAGCAGGAAGAAACGCCGCGCTACCACGGGAGAGACGTGGCGATCGTGCGCGCAAAATTGGAAGGCGCGCTTGCGCTGCTAGGCTCGGCAACGCCGTCGATGGAAACATTTCACCATGCGCGCAATGGAAAGTACGAATTGCTGACGCTGGCGTCGCGCGTAGCAGACCGGCCCCTGGCGAACGTGGAGATCGTGGATTTGCGCGAAGAATTTCAGCAGACGCATCAGACCAGTCTGATCTCCGCAAAGTTGCACGCGGGAATTCAGGAATGCCTGGCGAATGGAACACAGGCACTGGTGCTGATCAACCGGCGAGGGTATTCGTGGTCGGTGCTGTGCCGGAGCTGCGGCGCGTCCGTGCAATGCGTGAACTGCAGCATTTCGATGACGCACCATAAGCAGCGCAACCGGCTGGAATGCCATTATTGCGGTTCGGTGCAGCAAATTCCGAAGCAGTGCCCGAAGTGCCAGTCGAAGTACGTTTATTTTTTCGGTGAAGGCTCCGAGCATTTGGAAGAACGGCTGCGCAAGGAATTTCCCGGGGCGCGAATCGCGCGGCTGGACCGGGACACAGCCCGTACCAAGCGGCAGTATCAGGAGACCCTAGGAGCGTTCGCGGGCGGGGCGCTGGACATCCTGGTTGGGACGCAGATGCTGGCGAAGGGTCACGATTTTCAGCGAGTAACCCTCGTCGGGGTTGTTAGCGCCGATTCTTCGCTGAGCCTGCCAGATTTTCGCGCGGCAGAGCGGACGTTTCAGTTGCTCACGCAGGTGGCCGGCCGGGCGGGGCGCGGCGAGTTGGCCGGGCGAGTACTCATCCAGACCTTTTATCCGGACCACTATGCGATCCAGGATGCGGTGAAGCAGGATTATGCGGCGTTCTTCGAGCGCGAACTGCACTTTCGGCGAATGATGGCGTACCCGCCGTTTACGTCGCTTGCGAATGTGATCGTGCGGGACACGAATCTGGCGAGAGCAATCACTTGGTCGCGGCAGCTTTCCGAATACTTTTCGCCGCACGACGGAGCAGGGGTGCGGGTTTTGGGTCCAGCGACGGCGCCGCTCGCGCGATTGAAAAAGGAACACCGGTTCCAGTTTCTGCTGAAATCTGCGAGACGGTCGGTGCTGACAAAGCTACTCAACGGTGCGCTGGCGTACTGCGACGCGAAGGAAATTGCGCAAACGGCGGTTTTGGTGGATATGGACCCCTTGAGTCTCTTATGAAGGGCACGATAATAAGACGCTTTGCCTCAACGATTTGGCTCGGAAGGTTGGTTAGACGATTTTCTCGATATTCTGGTTAACCACTATCACCCCCTCCCCTGGGTTTTCATAAGTGTTCATTCTAAAGGAAGTTAAAGTCGTTTGTTTTGATACACATTTGTAAGTGTTGATTCTGCAGGAGTTACAAGCCGTTGATTCAGCTCCTTCGCCGAAGTCCGGTAAGCTGGGATTCCGAAGTTGGTTGCAGGCGCCTTTCAGAAGTGAGTAGCGTTAGCAGGTCGGGACCCAACGGGGTCTTTATTGGCAACCAAGCGATCCGAAAGGTAAAAGTTTACGTTTACCTGAACGTAATTGTACCACCAAGATATCTAAAGTCAAGGGGAAATTGACGGTCAAAAGAAACGCATGGCTGGGGATCCCGGGACCTATCGGAATTTCGCCCAAGATATGCGCTCCGGGGGCTGTTTGGCGGTTGCAAGCCGCCGGCGCGGATCACGGATGCAGCGCACTTGCAAATCTCAATATGATTCAATGCGGGGCGGTACGTCGCTGATTGAGACGGTCTGTGAGGGCGGTGAGGTTGTGCCGGGGCATTTGCGGTAGTGACTAGATGGCTACGTAAAGAACGTTCGCGAGGAAAACTTCGGAAGCTACGTATTGAAACGAAAGAGGATGGCAGGGTCGGCGCTTGACTGAGAGTATGAACGCCGCCACCGACTGCGCCGCAAGCGAAGAAGCAAACTTTTTGGCACAAGCGGTGCACGAACGCGTGCATTGGTCCGCGCACGCGACGGTTGGGATTGAGGAGAAACGGTGCACCGGCGGCGCTGGCGAGACCACAATCACAGCCGGTAACGACTGGTGGAAGTGGGTACTCGCAGCCGTTCGGAATGGTTCCTCCAACCGCCAAATCTCCCGAGGGCATACCTCAAAAGTGCGCAGCAGGTCGAGATGCTGTGCGAATTGCCGAAAGCCGAGAAGTCCTGTCGGTGGTTAAGATTCTCCTCCAAGCTCATTCCGAACGTATTCCTGGGTGTTTTCCTGAACGTTGCGCTGCTAGCCTGGAGCCCGAGTGTCCAGGCCCAGAACCCCGCGCTTGACAAGGCAAACGGGGCGATCTCCGGCACGGTGTTTTCCCAAGGGGACAACCGGCCCGTGGGTCATGCGGCGGTAAGCCTGAAATCACACGCTGCGGGAATATTTCGCAGCATTTTGGCAGATATTGAAGGGCACTTTGAAGTGCGGGGCCTGCCTCCCGGGGCATACGAAGTGGCTGTAGAAGAAGATGGGTATGAGCCGGTGCGGACCAACGTGCAGCTCGATGGTCCTCTCGTGAAGGTCGCGCTCTACTTGAAGGCCACCATCCCGGCGCCAATCTCACGAAAGCAATATACCGTTTCCGTACGCGAATTAAGAATCCCGGACAAAGCGCGGGATGAGTACAAGAAGGGGTTGGACCTGCTGGCAAAGAATGATCTGGCAGGGAGCCTGAGCCATTTTTCGAAAGCTGCGGAGGGCTCCGCGAACTATTACGAAGCCGTTTACCACGCGGGCCTGGTGGAAATGAAGCTGGGGCGAAAAGAGGAGGCCAGGCAAGCGTTTCAGAAGGCCATTGACTTGAGCGGCGGGCAGTACGCCCGGGCGGAATTTGGGTACGGCTATCTGCTTTATGTGGATGGAAACGCCCGAGAGGCGGAGAGCATCGTACGCAGAGGATTGGAGGTGGATCAGAATTCGCCGGATGGCCACCTCATCCTGGGAATGGTGCTCTTGCAGCTAGGCCAAGTGGACGAGGCGGAAAAGAGCGCTCGTGAAGCTCTATTGCGCAACCCCAATTCCGCCGAGGCGTATCTCGTGCTGTCTGATGTACATGGGCGGCGGCGCAACTTTCACGAGCAACTCCAAGAGCTGGATACTTATCTGAAACTCGATCCCACGGGTCCCGCGAGCCAGCGCGTTCATCAAGCACGTGAGGCGGTGATGAGTATCCTCGCGAAGTCGCGCCCACAAGACTAATTTTCTCTCACCAACAAGCACCCTTCGGCTGGCCATCTTCCTATTCGGAGATTGGAAGCGATCAATGGGAAGTTGCAGGAATGGAGATGGGCGCAGGCATGAAGCAGAGGAGAAAAACGAGAAGCGCCAGCAGGACGCCCAGCTTGCGATTCGAATCGAGAGGCGTTGGGTCGTAAATCGGAGCGATCCGGAGAAACCGGAGGCCCAGAAGCATGGCACCCCAGATATACCACCCACTCCAGAATTTCATGGCGGCTAGCACGATAAGGAAAACGGGAAGAAACATGGACATGAATCGGTGCAAGCGGGAGTTGATGGAGCGGAGGATGTGGCCGCCGTCCAACTGTGCTGCGGGAAGGAGATTGAGCGAGGTGGCGAACAGCCCAACCCAGGCAGCACGGCCGATGGGGTGAAGCAAGAGAGCGCCGGGAGAAATGCCAGGCCGGTGGAGCAAGGCGGTGAGAAAACGGAGCAGCAATGGGGCTCCGAAAACGATGTCCGCGCTCTGTGCATCGGTGAGGCTCGGAACGATCTTCGCGTGCAGGATACCGTAGGCGAGAGCAGGAACTGCGAAAACGAAGCCCACGAGCGGGCCCGAGCTGCCAACATCAAAGAGAGCACGCGCCGTGCGAATCGGGGAACGAATCAAGATGAAGGCGCCGAAAGTGCCAATCAGCGACGGAAAGGGAATGAAGAAAGGGTAGCTGGAGCGAATGCGGTGATGGCGGCAGGCGAAGAAGTGGCCGAGTTCATGTGCGAGGAGAATCGTGAGCAGAGTGAGAGCGAACGGGAGCCCCGCAGCAAGAGCGGCGGGATGTTTGTAGAGGAGACTGAAGGCGCGGGCAAAATCGTCGAAAGAGGCCGCCTGATTGTTTGAGAAAGCAATCGCGAATTGGGTTCCTGCGACGAGGCATGTGCAAAGCGTTAAAGAAAACAGGACGGCGGCAAGGATCAGACTCTTTGTCGGAGGCCGATGGGGAACGGACTCATGTGGCGGTGCGGCGACGGAATAAGCGCGCCAATCAGAATTGACGGGGAGAGATGGCGGTGGATTTTCTGGGAGTGGGGTGTTCACGAATGATTGGATGCGATGAATTTGGTCTGCGACTAGCAGTACAGCATAGTTCCATGGGTTCGCACCAGCGGTGATGCACGGAGAAGACTGTTCGCCGAGGCCAGGTCAGATTTCATGCGTAAGTTTATTCGGCCTTCTTCGCTTCTTCGATGCCTTGTAGTTCTTTGCCGGGCTTAAAGCGGACGGCCTTGCCGGGAGGAATTTCGACTTCTTCGCCGGTGCGCGGGTTGCGACCGATGCCGGTCTTGCGCGGCTTGACGCTGAAGACGCCGAAGCGCCGGAGCTCGATGCGTTGGCTGCGGCCGAGAGCTTGCTTCAAGGATTCGAAGACGGTTTCGACTGCCTGCTCCGCCTTGGTGCGGCTGATGTTGGTCGCGGTTACAACGGCGTTCACGATGTCCAGCTTGATCACGCAAGCCTCCGAAGATTCCGTGGGCAGATGCTAGAAGGTGGGGCGTGGGTTGTCAAGACGTGAGGGGTAATCTACACTGAACACCTTTTGAGCGGACGTTTTCCGAGGAGTGCAGTGCCCTGCCGCGGGCGAGCCAAGAATCGAACATGGATATCGGGGAGGAAAGGATGGCCGTTAAGCCAGACCGCTGGATCCGGCAAATGTCGCTGGAACACAAGATGATCGAGCCATTTACGGACCGGCAGGTGAGGGAGGGAGTCATCAGTTATGGGGTTTCGTCGTACGGCTACGACATCCGCGTGGCGGACGAGTTCCGGATTTTTACGAACGTGAATTCGACGATCGTGGACCCGAAGCATTTCGATGCGCGGTCGCTGGTGGACTATAAGGGTGACGTGTGTCTCATTCCGCCAAATTCCTTTGCGCTGGCGCGGTCAGTGGAATATTTTCGGATTCCACGAAACGTGCTGACCATCTGCCTCGGCAAGTCCACCTACGCGCGGTGCGGGATCATCGTGAATGTGACGCCGTTCGAACCGGAATGGGAAGGTTTCGTGACGCTGGAAATCAGCAACACGACGCCACTGCCCGCCAAGATTTATGCCAACGAAGGGCTTTGCCAGGTCATCTTTTTCGAATCCGATGAAGATTGCGAAGTGAGCTACAAGGATAAAAAAGGGAAATACCAGTCGCAGAGCGGGATTGTGCTGCCCCGGCTATAGGCGCCCAGGTTCCGCAACCGTCTAGAAGGAATAAAGGGCGCCCTGATTGCTTCAGTTCGCGTTTTTTCTATTGCTGGGTCAGGTCAGTGCGACAGTAACGAGCGGGTAGCCGCGTTCTCGCCAGGCATCCAGCCCGCCCTGCAGAGGACGAATCTTTTTGATGCCGTTTTTTCTAAGGAGCAGCGCCACACGGGCGCTGGTGGCTTCGTTTGGTCAAGTGCAGTAGAGGATGACCTCGCGGTCGCGCGGCAAACGATCGTTTTTTTCTTCCAGCTCTTTGGCGTCCATGCGGAAGGCCCCGGGAATCGTCTCCGGGTCGGCTTCGAAATCCATCGAGTGGCGCAAGTCCACGATGACCAGTTCCTCCCCGGCATCGATTTTTTGTTTGAGTTCTTCAGCGGTGATGCGCGAGATGCGCAGCTCACGCAGGAAGCGCTGCCGGGCGACAATCTTGTATCCGATGTAGGAAGCGAAGGCGGCGATTAGGAGAACCAGGAGCCAGCCGCCAAGAGCGGCCAGGTGTTCGCCGATGCGTTCGATTTCGCCGCTGAAGACGTAGCCGATGCCGAGAAACGTGCCGCCCCAAAGAAGAACTCCTATGGCGTCAAATAAGAGAAACCGCCGCGCGCGCATGTGGAAAATGCCGGCAAGCGGTGGGGCAACGGTGTTTAGACCTGGCAAAAACTTGGCGAGCACTAGCGAACGGGCGCCCTGCCGGGCGAAAACTCCTTCAGTGCGCCGGACGCAGGAGTCCGGCTGAAGTGAAATTTTGCACAGCAATTGCAGAATCTTGATGCCTTTGCGCCTGCCGAGTTGGTACCAGATGGAATCGGCCGAGATAGCGGCGAGCATGACATAGAAGAGAGAGGCAAAAAAATTCATACGGCCCGTGCCAGCGAGGGCTCCCGCGGCGAGCAGGAGCGGCATAGATGGCAAAGGAAGTCCCACCTGCTCGGCGAATACCCAGCCCAGCAAAAGAGCGTACCCATGGTGAAGGAGGAATTCGATTGTGCTATGCATGGCTGGGCCGAGTTTTCAATCTCCAATTACTTCGAAAGGAAAGGAGCAGTATGCCCCCAATGGCCGGTCATGACAAATTCGCTGAGGGGCTTGCGAGTCCTCGGAGCCAGCTCTGGCGTTCGAAAGTTTTCAGGGAGAGTTTCGGGGTCACCGGGATAGCCGATGGCAATGGCGGAGACGGGGTCCCAGCCTTCAGGAATACCGAAGACTTCGCGGGCTTTGGATTGATCGAAGCCCGCCATTTGATGCACGAGGAGGCCGCGGGACGTCGCTTCCATGGTCAATTGAGCGTTTGCCGCGCCGACGTCGTGAAGAGCGACGCGGTTCGGCGCTCCATTGTGTTTGAAATGCTTTCGCGCGACGGAAATCGCGAGCACGGGGGCCTGTTTAGCCCATGCAGCGTTCATGTCCACTAGGACGCTGAGCAATTTCGAATAGTTCTTCTCGTCGTCCTTGGTGGCGACGATATAGGCCCACGGCTGATCGTTGTAACTGGACGCGGCCCAGCGCGCTGCTTCGAAGAGGCTGCGCAACACTTCGGGCAAAACCGGCTTGTCCGAAAAGGCGCGCGGACTCCAGCGCTGGACGATGAAATCATGAACCGGGTGTTCTGCTGCTGCTGGTTTTTGCATGGCTTTCTTCCTTTGCTTTCAGCCGCGTGATTAGATGAAGGAACCCGTGCGGGCGATGCATTCATCTCGCCCCCCACCCTTCCATCGAAGCCTGGAATGTAGCTCTGTTAGTCGCCGGCCTTGGCCGGAGCCTGCCTGATCAACTCTGCGTCAATGACAATGTTGACGTCATCGCCGACAACCACTCCGCCGTTGTCCAGCGTGGCGTTCCATTTCACGCCGAAGTCCTGGCGGTTGATTTTCGTGGTGGCGTTGACGGCAACGCGCGTATTACCCCAGGGATCTTTCATCGCGGGAGTCGGCCCGTCCACATCGAGAACGACTTCTTTGGCGGTGCCGCGAATGGTGAGATCGCCGGTGACCTTGAGTTTGCCGGGAGCGGCCTGCTCTACCTTTTTAGATTTGAAGGTGATGGTGGGGTAGTGGGCCACATCAAAAAATTTGTCGCTGCGCAAGTCGTTGTCGCGGTCCGGCTCGCGGGTATCTACGGTATTCGCGTCAATCGTGACGTCCACGACGGATTTCGTGATGTCCTTGTCGTCGAGCGCCACGGTGCCATTCACTTTGCTGAAAGCTCCACGAACCGTGGAAATGGCCATGTGGCGAACCGAGAACTGCGCGGAAGAATGCTGCGAATCGATCTTCCAGTCGGACGTGGCCGCACTGGCAGGCAGCAATAGAAAGGCTGCAAGCCCTGCGGATACTGCGATTCGAGACAGCGAATTGCTCATGTTTTTTCCTCTTTGCTTTTTGATTGGGGATTCGAAATTGGTGCCAGGAATTCACTACGCCAACTTGCGATTGCGGATTTCCTCCAAGAGTTCCGAAAGTATTTTCAGCCGCGCGACCGACATGTGACCGAATTGGCGCTTGTGGAGCTCCAGCATGGGGTGATCAAGCGGCTTTAGGACCTCTAGTCCTTCGGGCGTGATGTGAGTCTTCACCACTCGGCGATCGTCCTTTTGCCGTTCTCTGGTGATAAGACCGCGTTTTTCGAGACGGTCGAGGAGGCGAGTCATGTCCGGGTCGTGGGAAATCATGCGCTCTCCGATGCTCCGGCAGGCGAGTCCAGTGGGGCGCGCGCCGCGGAGAATGCGGAGAACATTGTATTGGGTGCCGGTCAGACCGGCGGACCTAACCAACTGTTCGGCTTCCTGCCCGAGCGCGTCCGCGGTTTTCAAGATTGCGAGGAAGAGGCGCTCTTCAAGCGGGGCAGTAGGGGTTGCGGACTTGGACGCTAACTTCACCTTATCAGTATGGTCGTGTAAACGACTATTGTCAAGAGGAAAAGTTAATGCCTGCCTGGCAGAGCGTGCTACGGCTTACGCAATGGGCGGACGTGCATCTCGCTAAGAAAGCTGCCGGGTCCCTGCGTGACAATCGCTTCCACCGCGTGGGCGACGTCCTCCGGGCAGAGCGCCTTTGACGGGTCCTTTGGGCGGTGGCCGGAGAATTCCGTGGCGACGCTGCCCGGGCAAATGACGCTGACCCGGATGCCGTGATTGCGAAGATCTTCTGCCATGCAACCGGTAAGACCCATGAGTCCCCATTTTGAAGCACAGTAGATGCCGCCACCCGCGAAGGTGCTTTTGCCCGCGAGTGAGCTGATGTTAATGATGTCGCCCGCGCCGCGGCGGATCATGGAGGGAGCGACCGCGCGAGATAGGAGGAAGACGCTCTTGAGGTTGGTGTCCAGCACGTGGTCCCAGTCGGCCTCGGTTTTCTCATGGGCCGGGCCAAAGAGCCCGACGCCGGCATTATTGACGAGAATGGAGATGGGACCCAGCGCGGTTTCAGCGGCAGCGACGAGTTCAGCGATCTGCGAGGAACCAGTGATGTCTGTCACGCGAGAAAACACACTCACCCCCGACTCTGCGAGACCGTCCGCCGATTTTGCGAGGGCGGTGTGATCGCGTCCACAAATTGCCACCGATGCTCCCAGCGAAGCAAGCCGAAAGGCGATAGCGCGGCCAATGCCGCGGCTCCCGCCCGTCACGAGCGCCACGCTGTCCTCGAGCGCCGCCCGTTTCCGGGTTTCTCTATTTGTGGAATTTATCCGCGCCATGAGAATTCTTCCTCGTCTAGGCCACTCTTTTTGTGCGACACTCATCCTATCATTAGAGTTTTCCGCGGCACTTGGGATCCCCGTAAGCTGCCGAATTAAGAGGGAACAGAAGCTGCCCGGTGCATGGAAAGATATCCTCAAGCCACGAACATAGAAACAGATAACGCCTTGCGGATGCGGGTGTGGTTTCCCTATAATCCCAAGGTTTTCCGAGGCGAAGCGATTCCCGGCGGGGATATTCCGTGTTGCACCGAATTCAGAAAGTCATTTCATAAGCGTTAGCGAGGAGAAATGGGAATGAACCGAAAAAGAAGCGTGGCGGGAGTCGCGGCGGGTGCGGCGCTTTGCCTGATCCTTGGTAGTGGACTGGCCGCCAATGCGCAAGCTCCTGCGGCGACTCAAGACACGGGAGTAACAAAGGCGCCGCCCTATACGATGGCGGAGTTCAACGCCTACCAGGCGTGCGCGGCGGAAAAGGCGCCTGCAACGCTCATCAAGTGCCTGGACGATTTCATGTCGAAGTATCCGAACGTATCTACGGAACTCTCCAAATTCGTCTACCCGCTGTACTCCCAGGCTTACAGCCAGCAGAAGAACTACCTAAAGGTGATGGAATACACGGACAAGCAGGCCGCGCTCGGGGACAAGGTTGACGCAGGCGTACGGTTCAACGCCTATTACACGCACTGTGCCGCATACAACGCGTTGATCTCGGACCCGAGTCCGGAAGGCAAGAAGGCAGCGACCGATGCCGCATTGGCCAAGGCTGCGTCCGCTGCGGCCGCAGCGGCGATGAAGACACTGGATGAAGTGAAGAAACCAGACGGTGTTGCCGACGACGCCTGGGCGAAGCAAGTTACGCAATTCAAAATATTTTTGAATGGTGTTGCGGCCCAGGCTGCCACGATCGCCAAGGATATGCCAAGCGCGATAGCAGCCTACAAAGCGGTGCTGGCGTTGAACCCTGACGATGCGATCTCCAGCTATCGCCTTGGGCTAGCTTATAACTCGGCGACTCCGCCGCAGCCGATGGACGCGTTCTGGTCTATAGGAAGAGCGGTGACGTCGAAGGGCGCGACCCAGGCGCAGGCGGCCAAGGTCAAGGACTATCTGCGTAAGCTGATCGCCAACTACCAGGGCGGGACGGTGTGCGACAGCTTGACTGATGCCGAGCTGAATGAGCTGCTCCAGCTCGCCGGCAGTTCCGTAGATCGCCCCAGCAGCTATTCGATTCCCAGCGCCGCGGGCCTTGCGGCTGCGCAAAAGGATATGACCATCGCGTCCGTGATTGCCGACCTGAAGGCTGGCGGCGACAAGGCCAAGCTGACGTGGATGGCAGCCTGCGGCCTGGAATTTCCAGAAGTGCCCGGCAAAGTCATCGAAGTCACGCCGGGAACGGACTCTATTTTGTTAAAGATCGCGTTTGTAACCAGCGATGCGGAGTTCGAGGCTGCTACCACGCCGAACATGGACGTGAAGGTCGTGGGGCAACCCGATGCCGCCCGCGTCGAAAAAGACAGCGCCATCCACTTCACCGGAACGCTAACCGCCTACGATCCGGATCCGGCGTTCTTCCTCCATTGGGATAAGGCCAAGGTGAAAGAGGAAGACATCCCGAAAGGAAAGACGCCCGCGAAAAAACCTCCCGTTCGCAGACCGGCGAGGAAGCCGCCGAGCAATTAGGGCTGCCCTTTTCGACTCGGCTGGCCTTGAAATAATACGGCTCTCCAGCAATCCCGGAGGGCCGTTTCTTTTTGCAAGAGGGGTTTTGTCGGCAGCTCACCGCGGGCGGCGGTGGCCGTTGGAATCGAGCTTATACTCGTCAATCTTGCGGCTCAGCGTGTTGCGGTGAATTCCCAGCGCGGCGGCGGCACGAGACTGGTTTCCGTTCGTGCGATCAAGTACACGCTTGATGAAGCGTTTTTCGAATTCGCCGACAGCCTCGCTGAATAGAATTCCCCGCTCCACCATTTGATTCACGAGCCCTTCCAATTGATCTTTCACGATGACACTCTCCGCTCGTAAGCTTTTCTTAGAGGGGCCGGTTTGCTAGTCGAGCTCGTGCCCAGCCAGGATGCGATAGGCCTCCCGGTACTTGGCACGCGTGGCAGCGACGATCTCCGGTGGAAGTTCCGGGCCGGGCGGGGCTTTCGGCCACTGCATCCGTTCGAGATAGTCGCGCACAAACTGTTTGTCAAAAGAAGCCTGAGGGCCGCCGGGACTGTATTGGGAGGCGGACCAGAAGCGCGAAGAATCGGGCGTGAGGGCTTCGTCGATCCAGATCAATTCCTTATTGAGCAGGCCAAACTCGAATTTCGTATCCGCGAGGATGACGCCGCGAGGCTCCGCGTAATCAGCTGCGCGGCCGTAAAGTTCCAGGCTGACAGTGCGGACGCGTTCGGCCAGATCCTTGCCGACCAGTGATGCTGCCTGGTCGAACGAAATATTTTCGTCGTGGCCGGACGCAGCTTTCGTTGCTGGAGTGAAGATGGGTTCTGGCAAGCGGGCCGATTCGCGCAAGCCTGCCGGAAGAGCAAGGCCGCAGATTTTTCCTGTGGCGCGATAATCTTTCCAGCCTGAACCAGAGACGTAGCCGCGAACAACGCATTCGATGGGCAGCGGATTGGTTTTCCGGACGACCATGGAGCGACCTGCCAGATCGTCAGTGAATTTGTTGAAAGGAGCGGGGAATTCCGTTGCGCTAAGGACGTGGTTGGGGATGACGTCTTTCAACAAGTTGAACCAGAAAAGCGAAAGTTGCGTGAGGACGCGACCCTTGTCGGGAATTGGTGTGGGAAGGATGACGTCAAAGGCGGACAGGCGATCGGTGGCGACAATCAGAAGTTTGTTGCCCAGATCGTAGATGTCGCGGACCTTCCCGCGCGCGCTCGGGCTTAAGCCGGCGAATTGGGATTCCCACAAAACTTTCATGGCAGATGCAGAAGACACGGGAAACATTCCCCCGACAAAGTGAGAAGCATTCTAGCGCAGCGCAAGGGGAAGTCAAAGGTGCAAACAGTGGAAATTTGTGCGGTCCGAGAAAAAAAGAATTGACATAGCGCCCGCAGAGGATAGGCGAAAGATGGAAAAGGCTCTGGAGTGCGTAGAAATGTATTGGGGCACAAGGTGTGCGCCAGTCAGGTCGGGGTGCTACGCCTCTCCACTCTGAGCGCGGGCGGAAATTAAGCCGCTGACGCCGCCGCTGCGCGATCTTTTGGCGTTCGGTTTTTGGATTCTTCCCAGCGGACGCTGACGAGCTTGGAGACGCCGGGCTCCTGCATGGTGACGCCATAGAGCACACTGCCCATCTCCATAGTCTTGCGATTGTGCGTGACGATGATGAATTGCGTTTGCCCGCTCATTTCGCCGATCAGGCGCGTGAAGCGGCCGACGTTGGCCTCGTCGAGCGGGGCGTCTACTTCGTCGAGGATGCAGAAGGGGCTCGGCTGATAGCGGAAAATGGCAATGAGCAAAGCGAGGGCGGTCATGGCCTTTTCTCCCCCCGAGAGCAACAAAATATTCTGCAGGCGTTTGCCTGGAGGCGAAGCGACTATGTCAATGCCGGCGTCGCCGGAACTGTCCGGTTCGGTCAGGCGCATCTCCGCCATGCCGCCGCCGAAGATCGTGTGGAACGCCTCGGAAAAGCTTTTGTTGATAGCGTGGAAGGCATGCTCGAATTTTTCCTTGGTGGCCTGGTCGAGCTCGGCGATGGCCTGTTGTGTATCTGAGATGGACTGAAGAAGATCGTCGCGTTCGCGGGTTAGGAACGTGAAGCGCTGCTCGCATTCGTTGAATTCCTCGAGGGCCATCATGTTGACTGGGCCCATCGACTCGATGCGCTGCTTCATCTCGCGGTAGTTCGTTTCCGCGATGGCGAGATCGTCGCCGGTCATAAAGGCTGCTTCCGTGGCGATGAGATCCTCGGGCTGAGCGTTTACTTCGCTCAAGCACGTTTCGCGAAGGTGCTGGCGATCGGAGTCGTTCTTTGCGCGGTCCACTTCCGCATGGCTGCGCTGTTCGCGGAGTTCCTGGAGAGACAGGCGGCCCATTCGCAAGTGATCTTCCATCTGCGTGACGCTGGTGCGCGCGGCATCCCATTCCTTCTCGAGTTCGCGCTGTCGAATTTCCAGGCGAAGTTTTTCCCCGCGCAAGCCTTCGAGTTGTAGCGCGAGTTCTTCGCTATGCTTGGCGAGAGCAGAGGTTTCGTCGCTGATCGAAGTCGCTTGCTGCAGGAGCCCCGTTTCCCGACGCTGAAGCTCGGCGCGTTCCTCATTGAGCCGCGCGGCAAGAGCTGCAGCAGCCGAGAGCCGCTCGTTTAACGCAGCGAGTTCTGCGCGGCCGTTGGCGGCTTCATTTTGTTCTGTCTGGATAGACCCGCGAAGCTGGAGTAGTTCCCCAGAAAGGCGGTTGCTCTCTGTCTCCGCTTCGGCGCGGCCAAGCGCGGCGGCAGCATGCTGATTCTTTGCACGCTCGGCACGCTGCCGGGTGCCCTCAACGGCCTGACGGACACGGGAAAGCTCGTTCTGGCATACGGTGAGTTCCAAGCCAAGGCGCGCAAGCTCGCTTTGCATCTGGCTGTGGCGGTGCGCTGCGGAGATGACCTCGCGCTCCATGTCACGCTGCTTCGCGTGCAGTTCCTCGAGCGACTGCTCCGAAGCGCGCAACTCGGCGGCCACAGATTCGAGCGCAGCTTGGTTAACGTTCATGTCATGCTCGAGGTGCAGCACTTCCGCGTCGAGTGCGCGCAGCTCGCGCTTCATTCCGAGTGGACCGACCTCGTCTGGGCGGCCCCCTGTGACCATGCGGCCCTGATAGCAGGTTCCGTCGGGCGCAAGGAAGGCATATTGCGTATTCTCGCGGGCCAGTTTTTCCGCGGCCATGGCGCTTTCCGTCAGGTAGGCGGATCGAAGCCGCGGCAGAAATTGCTTGGCTGCGGCGCCCAGTGGATCGCGAAACCCCACAAGCTTATCGAGCCGAGAGATCACTCCGTCTTCGGAGCGGAAATTGACAATAGGCTCGAAGTCCGAGGAAAGCCGGAGATTACGGAGCGAGTCCACGAAAAACGTGGCCCGGCCACCCACTTCATCGCGCAGCATGGAGATGCCGGCCCGAGCGTGGTCGTAGGTTTCCACGACGACGTATTCCAACTCATCGCGTAGATACTGCTCGATGGCGGCCTCGTGCTTTTCCTCAACTTCAGCGTAATCGGCGAGCACGCCGACGGCACGGAAATCTTTACCGCCCCCGCGTTCGTTGGCGGCAAAAAGCTTTTGCACCGCGTTCGCCGTGTAAGAGCGATCGTTCAGAATTTGCGTAAGTGTCGAATGGCGCGCGCGTACACCGGCGAGCGAATCGCGAAGAGCCTCGGCCCGCTTTGTTGCGGCATCACGCTGCTCGCGAAGAGCGACGATTCCCGCCAGACGAGTTGCGGCAGCCTGCTTCAGCGCGTTCAGTTGCCCGGAAGCGGATTCGTGATCATAGGCGGCGCGCTCGGCATCATCGCGCGCGTGCATGGAAGTCTCCAGCAGGTCATGCTCGCTCGATTCGAGCTTGCGGAGCGTTTCGGCCTGATGCACGAGGGCTTCTTCCGCCTGTTTCTGTTCGCCATGCAATTGCAGGAGGCTCTCGCCCGCTTGTGCAGCCGAGTGGCGAAGCGCTTCGATGCGTCCCTCCGCTCCGATGATTTGCGCGGCGCGGTTTTCGGCGCGTTTTGCGAGTTCTTCCACGCGACCAGCGAGAACGCCTGATTCCTCACGAAGCAGGGTGACCGCCTGAATTTGTGAAGCACTCCGGGCTTCCCACTCCGCGGCTTGCGCGGAAGCCTGCGCCAATTCTGCGTTGACTTGCGTGTGGCGTCCGGCCAATTCTTCCGTGCGCTGCCGGTTGAAAGCGATGCGGTTCTCGCTGCGGTCCGCTTCCAGCGAGGTCAGGTTGAGCACGTTCTGATTCTGGCGAATCTCAGCGTCCAGCTCATAGATGCGCTGGTTCAGGCGGTCCTGTTCGGATTCCTGCTGCTGAATTGCTGTCGCCCGCTGCAATTCCGCAGCGTTCAGTTCTTCCAATTTGCGCGCTACGCAATCGGCTTCGGCGTCCAGTTCGCGGGCCTTGCCCGCCAGCATCTGGCGAACGATTCCGCGCATCTGGTCGCGAATTTCGGAGTAGCGCCGTGCCTTCGCGGCCTGGCGTTTCAGCGAGCCCAGCTGCTTTTCGACTTCGACGACGATGTCGTTGACACGCGAGAGATTGACCTTCGACGATTCGAGCTTCGCTTCCGCCAGCCGCTTCTTGGTCTTGAATTTCGTCACGCCCGCGGCTTCTTCGATGATGGCGCGCCGCTCCATGGGCTTTGTGGAAAGGATTAGGCCGATGCGTCCCTGCTCGATGATGGCGTAAGAGTCCGGGCCCAGGCCAACGCCCATGAACATTTCCTGGATGTCGCGGAGACGTGCGACGCGCCCGTTGATCAAGTATTCGCTTTGGCCGGAACGGTACAGCCGGCGGCTAACCACGACTTCCCCAGGCCTCGTCGCCAAGGCGGGCTTGTCGGCGGATTTCTTTCTTCGTTTGAACTTGCCACTGAGTTGAGCCGGAGATGAGGCTGAGCCGTCATCGGCAGTTTCCGATGTTTCGAGGGTCGGCGCGGAGTCGAGCGAAAGAATATCGGTATTTCCTGCAAACTCCACGCTCGGCGCTTGCGACTCGGTCGGGGTGCCCTCTATGTTGGTTCCTGAAGTTTCTGTCGCTTCAATCGCGGCACTCTGCATCACAAACCGCGCCGCTTCTGCCAACTCCGGGTCTTCCATGGTGATCGTCACTTCGGCGAGGCCTAGCGGCGGACGCTTGGTGGTGCCGTTAAAGATGCAATCGGCCATGCGCTCGGCCCGCAACGACTTATGGCTCTGCTCGCCCAAGACCCAGGAGATCGCGTCCACCACGTTCGATTTGCCGCATCCGTTGGGCCCGACGATGCAGGTCGTGCCGGAACCGCTGAACGTCACAACAGTGCGTTCGCAAAACGACTTAAAGCCAACAATTTCAACTTTTCGCAGCTTCAGCAAGATGTCCCCTTTGTCGCTCAATTCGCGCCATTTCCACTTTGATGCCATCAAAAACAATCCCGTTCACCAATGGAACCGGGATACCGAAACGCGAAGAGAGACGACGTTGTATTCCTCGAGGGGAGGGGCTTTCGAGCTTCAGGTCAATCCCGCACACACAGGGATCACCGGCGAAAACGTTTGGCAGGTTCTCGGTCAGAGGCCCAGCCGCCTGGCGCAAGGATGGCGGTACTGGAGAAAACGGTAACACGATGTGCAAGCCGTGTAAAGCTTTACGCTACACGTTGTGGCAATCTTGCCAGCGCTACAAGGGCGCTCTTCGAATAACTTGGTTCGCATGTGTTTCTACTTTGTTGCTGGCGGTGACACTTTCAAATGCTTGTCGTACCAGGCGAGGATGCGATTCAACCGATCAAGGAGGTGCTTCTCTTCGTGGAAGCCGTGTGGCTCGCGCGGGTACACAACCAGCTCGGTTTCCACCCCGTAACGCTTCAATCCGCGGTAGAGCTCCTTGCTCTGACCGGGCGGGTCCACGGGATCGGCGTCACCCTGGAGAATCAGAGTGGGTGTCTTGACATTCTTCAAATACACGAATGGCGAACTGTTTAGGAAGCCGGTGATTTTATCCGGCTCGTACGGCAGGCCGTAGAACCATTCATCATAAGAGGGGCCCTCCTCTGTTCCATACTCGGATATGAGATTCGAAAGCCCCGCGCCAGACACCGCAGCTTTGAACCGCGTGGTCTGCGTGATGGCCCATTCGGACATATAGCCGCCGTAAGACCAGCCGCCGATGGCGAGCTTCTGGGGGTCGGCGATGCCGCGTGCAACAAGATCATCTACACCCGCCATCACGTCCCGGTAATCGCCGCCGCCCCAATCACCGCGATTCAACTCGATGAATTTCTGCCCGTAGCCGCTAGAGCCTCGGATGTTGGGGTAAAAAATTGCGTAACCTCTCGCCGCGAGGAGTTGTCCCCACGTCTCGATGGAATCCTGCCAGGCGCCGGTGGGCCCGCCGTGAACTAAAGTAATAAGAGGTAATTTGGACTTGCCGTCGGCGCCGAGCGGCTTCAGCAGTGCCGCTTCAATTTCCAGGCCGTCGAAGGATTTGTATCTGAAGATCTCGGGGACGCTCAGCGTGAATTGCTTCCACGAGTCATTCAAGTGCGAGATCTGCTTGGGTTCGCTTTTCTGATCCCAGAACCACAGTTCCGGCGGCGCCGTTGCGGTCTGCCCGACGTAGACGATATCTCCCGTAATGGAAACGCTGAATGCATTCGGATTCACAGGCGCCTTCGCCCCGGCCTCTTTCAGAGTGCCATCCGCAGTGAACGCCAGAAGTTCCCTATGGAATCCGTCCCCCACCACCGCTATCAGGCCGCTATCCTTGGTCCACCGGTATTCGAATACCGGCCGGTCCACGCTGGCGCCCGTAAGATTGTGGGCCGCTTTCTCACCATGACGCGCCAGCATCAGGTCGTGTGGTGTGGGGCCATCGTCGCGACTCCCGATGAATCCCATGCGCTGGCCATCGGGAGCGATGCGCAGCTCGCCGAATGGCCCGCGCGGAGCCAATACTTGGGTCATGGAGTTGTCCGAGAGGCGGAAGAAAAAGATCCGATTCGTATTCTGATCTGATTCCGGACGATCCGTCGCGATTAGGATCAGGCCGCTGCCCGAAGGATGCCAAGCCGCTTCGCTGAGTTCCCACTTAGTGTCGGTGAGGGCTTTGGCCTCGCCGGACTCGAGACTTAGCAGCCAGAGGCGAGCATGTTTGTCTTCTTTGTCCACCACATGGGCATCATCTTTGTCTTTTTCTTTCTTCTCTTCGGCTTCGGTTTTTGTATCAGGAGCCAAATAGGCAATTTGCTTGCCGTCGGGAGACCACGCAAATTGTTTTACCTCACGCTTGCCCTTAGTCAACGCAGTTGCTTCACCGCCGTCGGCGCGCATCACGTAAATCTGTTGCTCATCATCGCGGTTCGAGAGAAACGCAAGTTGCTTGCCGTCGGGCGACCAGCGCGGAGAGGATTCCGTCTTCGCGGAATACGTGAATTGCCGGACCCCGCCGGATGACTTGTCGTAGAGCCAGATATGACGCGGACGACTCTCGCCCTTTGCCGGCTCCGTGACCACGAAGGCCAGACGAGCCCCGTCGGGCGAGAATTGCAAGTCGGAAAGACTCCGCAGGTTCAGCGCTGCCTCCGGAGTGAGGAGCGTATGGAGCGTGGATTCGTCTTTCCTTGCAGGTTCCTGGGCGTGAGGTAGTGCCGCCGACAAGGTGAGGAGAAGCAGTGCGCCTGTCGGAAGGGTGCGATTCATCAGTGACTCCTTGGAAAGATGAGAAAGAGGACTCTAACTGTGTCAGAGGTAAGCGTCAATTAGGACTAAACAAGTCGCATTGCAGCAGATTTCCTTTTATCGATGCCGGTTCGACATTGCGGCCATTTGAATGGCTCAGATACAATCTAGCGCTTATTCGACGGAAGTAAGAGATTGTTGGGAGCCTATGGCTGAAATTCAGCTGCACAATACACTCAGCGGAAAAGTAGAAAAATTTATTTCGCAGAAGGCTGGGGAAGTGCGCATGTACACCTGCGGGCCCACGGTGTACGACTACGCGCATATCGGCAACTACCGTACATTTGTGTTTCAGGATACTTTGCGGCGATTTCTAAAGCTACGCGGGTTCAAACTGAACCATGCGATGAATCTTACAGATGTCGACGACCGCATTATCGCGAATGCAGCCGCTGCCGGAAAGGGCATCCGGGACTACACTGAAAAATTCGTGCAGGCGTTTTTCGAAGATTGCAAGACTTTGAGCATCGAAACGCCAGAGCACTGGATTCGCGCCACCGACCACATCAGCGACATGGTGAAGCTCATCCAGCGCCTCCAGGAAAAAACGTTCACATATCCGGGCGAAGGATCCATCTATTACCGCATCACGAAATTTCCCGACTATGGAAAACTCTCGAAGATCGACCTGACCGGCATTCAAGCGGGCGCGCGCGTTGACAACGATCGCTACGAAAAAGAGAGCCCGCGGGATTTCGCTTTGTGGAAGGCGCCAAAGCCCGGCGAGCATTTCTGGGAGACGGAGATTGGCCGGGGGCGGCCGGGCTGGCACATCGAATGCTCCGCGATGGCCATGAAATATCTCGGTGAAACACTGGATATTCATACCGGTGGCATCGACCTGGCATTCCCGCATCACGAGAATGAAATCGCGCAGAGCGAGGCAGCGACTGGGAAGCCCTTTGCACGCTACTGGCTGCACGCCGAGCACCTGCTTGTCGAAGGCGAGAAGATGTCCAAGTCGCTCGGCAATTTCTTCACGCTGCGCGATCTGTTTGCGAAGGGCTACAAGCCATCGGCGCTGCGCTTTGCGCTGGCCAGTGTTCCGTATCGCAAGCAGCTCAATTTTACCTTCGATGGTTTACAGCAAGCGACCAGCTCTGTGGAGCGTTTGCGGAATTTCGTGGACCGGCTGAAACAGGGCAAATTTCCTGCTGGAAAGCAACAAGGGATGGCTGCGCGGATTGCGAAGGCCGCGGAAGAATTCGACGCGGGGCTTTCCGATGACCTTAATACCGCGCGAGCGCTAGCTGCGGTATTCGATTTTGTGCGTGAAGTGAACACCGTCATGGATAAGGGCCAATTCCGTCAAGATGATGTTTCGGCAGCGCAGGAATTCCTGGCGTCGTTCGACAAAGTGTTCGCCGTCATGGAAGACAACGACAGCGACAGGCTTCGCGCGCTCGGATATGGAAGTCAACAGACCGGGCCAACGGACGCCGAAATAAACAAAATGGTAACGGAGCGCACAGCGGCAAAAAAGAAACGCGACTTCGCCACCGCCGACCGAATTCGCAAAGAACTCGAAGATCGTGGTATACTAATAGAGGACGCGAAAGATGGAAGCGTTCGCTGGAAACGCAAGTGAACCTGAACCTTCAAATTCGATTTCCGTACCTCTCGGGGCACTACCCGCCGGCCGCCCAGCGGCCAAACCTCTACGGCGTTGACTAACTAAATTTCCCTTTCTCCCCGCAGGCCACCGGATTCGTCCGTTTGCGCGCTTGCTCTGTCGCCCGTAGTTTCGAACTAACTTCAACCGTCCAATTTCTTCAATGGAGGAAGAGATGATTACCGCCACCGAAATGAAGCTGCCCCGGCTGCTGATGGAACTGCCCGGGCCGCAAGCGAAGAAGGTGATCGAGCACGACGCGAAGTACATGTCGCCGTCTTTTACGCGCGAATATCCGCTTGTGGCCAAAAAGGGCCAGGGCGCCATCGTGGAAGACGTTGATGGAAATGCGTTCCTGGATTTCGCGGCGGGTATCGCCGTTTGCTCAACGGGGCACTGCCACCCGAAAGTGGTGGAAGCCATTCAGAAGCAGGCTGCGGAGTTGATCCATATTTCCGGTACGGATTTCTATCACCATCACATGCCCCAACTTGCGGAACGGCTGGTTGCCACTATGCCGGGAAAAGAGTCCAAGAAAGTCTTCTTCGGCAATTCCGGCACGGAAGCTGTCGAAGGCGCGATCAAGCTGGCGCGTTACGCGACCAAACGCGACAAGTTCATCGCGTTTTACGGCTGCTTTCACGGACGAACGCTCGGCTCGCTTTCACTGACGGCGTCAAAGAACACACAGCGCAAGAATTTTGGCGCGTTGCTCGGCGGAGTGGAACATATTCCATTCCCCTACGCGTATCGATGCGCGCACGGCCACACGCCGGAAACGTGCGGCACTGAAATTCTCGAACATCTCGAGCAACAGATGTTCAAGCGGCTCTTCGCGCCCGAGGAAATCGCCGCGATTATCATCGAGCCGATTCAGGGCGAGGGCGGGTTTGTTCCCGCGCCGTCATTTTTCCTCCAGGAATTGCAGCGCATCTGCAACCGGCACGGCATCATGCTGATCGTGGACGAAGTGCAGTCGGGCATGGGACGCACCGGGAAGTGGTGGTCTTACGAACACGCAGGAATCGAGCCGGACATCCTTTGCACAGCGAAGGGCATTGCCAGCGGGATGCCGTTGAGCGCCTTCATCGCGAAGGAAAGCGTAATGACCTGGAGGAAGGGATCTCACGGCAGCACGTACGGCGGGAACCCCGTGTGCATCGCATCCGCGATGGCGACACTGGACCTCATCGAAGGCGGCTACATGCAGAACGCCCGGAAGATGGGGGACTACATTTTCGGGCGCATCCACGATTGGCCGCAACGTTTCAAGATTGTTGGCGATGTGCGCGGCAAGGGGCTGATGATCGGCATTGAAATCGTGCGCGACCAGAAGACGAAAGAAAAGGCTTCGGACTTGCGAGATGCCGTGATTGACGCGGCCTTTCGCAAAGGCTTGTTGACGCTGAGTTCGGGCGAGAATTCGATTCGAATGTCCCCGCCGCTCTTGATTGATGAAGAGCAGGCGGACTTCGCGATTCGAACGCTGGAAGATTGCCTCCACGACGCCGAAAAGAGGATTTAGCGTAGAGAACTCTAAGCACGCAGAGAAGAATCGTATAGAATCCCGTGGCGGCCAGAGAAGAAACATGGCAGCCACGGGAATTTTGTTTATACTGCGCGGAAGGGAGATGGATACTCGCGTTGCTGACATGCCAATCTTTTCACGATTGATGTTTCAAGCGGTGCGATGGGCTTCGCGACGGGGCCTGCGTGAAGAGCAAGGTTTTTCCCGCGATGCTAAGAACCAGGAAGCAAGGCGCACTGGTGTCCGTGGAGAAACCTATGCGTACTGGTATCTGCGGCGGAACGGTTATGTTTTTGTCGCCAAAAACTACATGCCGCGTGGAATCAAGGGCGAGATAGACTTGGTCGGCTATGATGGTAAGACGCTGGCATTTGTCGAGGTACGAACGCGCACTGTGAAGCAAGGCGCAGCCGCACTTCCGGAACTGAGCGTTACCAGGGAGAAGCAGCACGTCGTCGTTCGAACCGCGCAACGATTCCTGGCAGAGCGCCGCGTGGAAGAATGCCCTTGCCGGTTTGACGTTTTGGCCATTGACAATCGTCCTGGCCAGCCACCGGTGGTGCGCTTGCACAAGGACGCGTTTAGCCCCCAAGTATAAACCGCGCGCTGGAACTTTTTCACGGCTACGCTGGACGGAGTACAATCTAAAGCCTTCGGGTCGCCCAGCATGTTGGAGTGACCCAGAAAGCCTCTCAGGAGGATTGCATTGCCGGAGTTGCGAAAAGATCCGATCACGGGACGATGGGTGATCATTTCGACGGAGCGCGGAAAGCGCCCCAACGATTTTCTGCGCGAAAGCGTCGTCGCGAAGGAAGTGAAGAATTGCCCGTTTTGCGCGGGGAATGAGTCCAGAACGCCGCCGGAGATTCTGGTGTACGGACGCAATGGGGGCGGCGCGAACACGCCGGGCTGGAGCATCCGCGTGGTGCCAAACAAATTCCCGGCGCTGGGGATCGAAGGCGAGTTGGATCGAGAAGGCGAAGGCCTATTCGACAAAATGAACGGGATCGGCGCGCATGAAGTGATCATCGAATCGCCCGACCATGCCGCGACGCTGGCGACGCTGCCGGAACGCTCGGTGGAGGATGTGCTGTGGGGCTACCGCGACCGCATGCTGGATCTGAAGAATGACAAACGCTTCCGATATGTGCTGATTTTTAAGAACCATGGCGAGGCCGCGGGCGCGACAGTGGACCATCCGCACTCGCAACTCATCGCCTTGCCGATCGTGCCCCGGCGAGTGCGCGAAGAAGTGGACAGCTGCTGGCATTATTACGACGAGAAAGAGCGATGCATTTTCTGCGACATCATCAGACAGGAGCGGGACACTGGTGAGCGGGTCATCAGCGAAAACGAACATTTTATCACACTGGCACCTTATGCGCCGCGATTCCCGTTTGAGATGTGGCTGCTGCCCAAAGTGCATGGTTCGTCGTACGAAAACAACCAGAGCTCCATGTACGCGAGCCTCGCGCGAATGCTTAAGGACACGCTGATGCGGTTGGACGAAGTGCTGGACCGGCCGGCCTACAATTTTATGATTCACACGTCGCCGATCGGGGAAGAGATCAACGATCACTACCACTGGCATATCGAGATTATTCCAAAGTTGACCAAAGTGGCGGGATTCGAATGGGGCACCGGATTTTACATCAATCCCACGCCACCGGAAGAGTCGGCCAGATTTCTAAGGGAAGCAAGAGTCGCAACGCCGGCACCTGCGGTGAAAAGATAGAAGGGAAACGCAAGGTCTCAGAGGCTCGTCCCGCGAGAATTCGAGGATTTGATATACTCAAAGATTCGGCGCGGTACCCAAGTGGCCCAAGGGAGAGGTCTGCAAAACCTCCATTCGTGGGTTCGAATCCCACCCGCGCCTCCAAGCATTTGAAATTCACGTCTTGGAAGAGTCATGTAATTTCGACTCGCAGTTTCAATATGAACCATTGCCAGAGAGTTGTTCCACTGCGGACCCGATCTCCCTCCTTCGAATCTCAGCCAAGCTCCGAAGTCTTGTCTTTTCAGCTGTCTAGCAGAACCGCCGGGAGTAGCGGTGGGCATTTGCGTGCCTCTTGACCACCGGGCCACTATTGTAGGGGCGACACCTGGAAAAACGGCAGAATGCTATTGGCATACTGGGCCGAGTACTCAGGGCCTCGGTGTCTGTCGGAATTGCGTTGTCTTTTTTGCTGCCTGTTCCCCCGATCCTGGGTCAACTCCAAGGTGAGGGGGAGTACCGCTCAAAGGCCAGTTTTCTCTCGAAATTTCCATTGTTTGTTGATTGGCCGGAGGGCGCATTGCCAACGCGAGGTGCGCCCTTTCTAATCTGCGCTTTTGGCGACTATCCCTTTGGGGTCTCCTTGCCGGAGATCACGCGAGGCTCAACCATCCACGAAAGGCCTGTGGAAGCTCGTTGGGTACATAAGGAACAAGACTTGCTTGCCTGCCAGATTGTGTTTGTTAGCCGGTCCGAGAGGAAGAAGTACAACCGGATATTGGAAGCCTTGAGAGAACAAGCAGTGCTCACAGTGGGAGAAACGCCAGAGTTTCTCGATGCCGGAGGAATCGTAACTTTCTCAGTGCAACAAGGGACGCTCCAATTTGATGTCAATCTCGCGGCCGCCAACCGGTCGCACCTAAGGATAAAATCGCAACTGCTCGCTCTGGCGCGCCACGTTGTAAATCAGACGGAGGCGGCAAAGAGTTAGCATGGCCAACCTCTTCAATCGTGATGTATCCCTGCGTCAGCGCCTGCTGCTTAATGGATATCCAAATGCCGGTCATGAGCGGAATAGAAGCGACACGAGATCCGTGAAATTGAACAAACAGCTCTGGCGCACATCCCGATAATCGCGATGACGCCCATGCGATGGCCGGTGATGTAAAAAAGCACTTGGGCTCCGGAATGGATGGGTATTGTCCAAGCCGATCCGAACCGATTTATTGCAGTCCGAACTAGACCGGCTGAGGAACCCGCTTCACGAAAGGAATTGGAAAATATGAAAGACCCCCAGAAGGATTCTCCACGGGTAACGTTCGATCTGGGAGAGCTGATGGCCCGGGTGGAAAACGACCGCGAACTCCTCCGTGATCTCCTGATGATTTCGAAGGAGGAGCTTCCGAAGCATTTGCAGGCATTGCGCGAGGCCGTGATGTCCGGCGATGGGAGCAACGTGGCATCGGTTGCGCACACGTTCAAGGGGATGCTCGCAAATCTGTCCGCCAATCACGCCGCCGAGGTTGCAGCACAGCTCGAACGCATGGGCCGTAACCGGCAGAATTCTGGGTTCGAAGAGGTATTGGTTACTCTTGAGCGTGATGTCCTAACCCTTTTGCGGGAGCTGAATGCTTGCATGGCCGGGGTGAGCTCATGAGAATTTTGATTGCCGACGACGAATCGATGTCGCGGCGGTTGCTTCAAAAGACGCTGGAACGAGCCGGATATGATGTGGTCGCCGTAGAAAACGGGCGACAAGCGGCAGACCTGCTCTGCAAAATGGATGGACCGCGGCTTGCTCTGCTGGACTGGGTAATGCCCGAACTAGATGGGCTAGGAGTATGCCGGAAGGTCCGGAAAAACAAAGAGCGTTCGTACGTCTACATGGTACTGCTCACTTCGAAGGAGGCAAAAGAGGACGTCGTCGAGGGCCTCGAATCTGGCGCTGACGATTATCTGACAAAGCCGTTCGATCCGGAAGAACTGAAAGCGCGTTTGCGCACAGGTTTGCGGATACTCAATCTAGAGGACCGGCTGGTCGAAGCCCGCGAGGAGATGAGATTCCAGGCCACCCATGACGGGCTGACATCCCTCTGGAACCGGGGAATGATCATGGAGCTGATCACGCCAGAACTTGCCCGCTCGCATCGAGAGCGCACTTCTACTGCTATTCTGCTATGCGACCTGGACCACTTCAAGAAGATAAACGATACGTATGGCCATCTCGCTGGCGACGACGTTTTGCGTGAGACAGCGAAAAGGTTGCTGTCCTCGGTCCGATCGTACGATTTTGTAGGGCGCTACGGCGGCGAGGAGTTTCTAGTGATACTGAATAATTGTAATCCTTCCTACGGGTTTGCCAGGGCCGAGGAGCTTCGCAGAGCCATCAGTCAACGGCCGGTTCAAACCTCCAGTGGGCCGGTTTCAATCACACTTAGTCTGGGCCTCTTGCTCAGCCATGAGTGGGGCAGGCAGCCTGTCGAGGAGCTTCTTAGAGAAGCCGACGCGGCGTTGTACGCTGCCAAAGCGGCGGGACGCAATTGCGTGAGGATTGCTCACCCTGGCGGAGCACACCAGGATCAGAGCCTGCCAGCCGGCGTGCCCGTCCGGCAGAATCCATAATTCTTGCGCAGCCAATTCGTGCGAAACTCTGGCCAGGAATACTGGACTCTTCTCATTTCGGTTTGGTTTGTTCCATCATCTGCCGCATCGCCGCTGACGAACCAGGTGCACGCTTCTCCCGCCACGCTTCCAGCCGCTTGCAGGTCTCTTCGATATGCTGAAAGAGGTGGGGGTTTTTGAACGCGGAACGCCAGGTTGGCACGATGGAACGCATGCGGTCCCACACCACCCAGATCTCTCCGTTGCTGTCGAAAAATAGCTCATCGTTGATGAGTCCTCGGTTCACGATGCTTGCCACCATTTCCCAGTAACTAATGACCATCCGAATGTAAGTATTTTCCTCGCTACCTTGCGGGTATTTTTGCATCATCTCCTCGGGCGAGACGGGATGAAAATGCTCGACGAACCATGCGCGCGCTTGCCGAAGGCGCGTTTCTCGCCGCATATCGTAAAGACGCAGCATCAGATTGACTTCCTCGTAGGTCACCTGGGCCATGACGAATCCTCCTAAAGCTGGCGAGCCGTGCCCGGCTGGGACGTTTCTTGAGGGGTTTGAGAAACGGTTGCCAATTCGACGCGCTGCACACTCGACAGAGGAATCCCCTGCCGCTGAAACTCAATCTGGATTCGCCGACGTAGCTCGCGTGCCACTTCATCCTGGCGCGTGGGCGCGGTCCGGACCTGCAATCGAACCGTCGAAGAGGTGCGATCGAAGTTTTGAACGCCCAGAATCCGTGGCCCATCCACCAAAGCCTGGGACCAGGCCGTGTCGCCGCGCAGCTCCGCGGCAGCCGATTCAAGAGCTTGCAGAGTTCTTTCCACCGGGCATTCCGGGGCGATTGAGACGTCCACGAAGGCTTGCGACCAGTCGCGGCTGAGATTGCTTACCGTCCTGATTTCGCCATTTGCTATGGTCACTAGAGCTCCCCTTGCGTCACGCATCACGGTACGCCGAAGCGTGAGGTGTTCCACGCGGCCAATGTAATCGGCGATCTGGATGGTGTCGCCCACGACATACTGGTCCTCAAGTACGATGTAGAAGCCGGTGATAACGTCACGTACCAGGGTCTGCGCGCCGAAACCCACGGCGAGGCTGGCGAGGCCTGCTAGTGTTACCGCGGGCGTGATGTCGAATTTGAATTCGCGCAGGGCGGTAAGGATTGCCACGGCCCAGACTACTTTGCTTGCGGCGCTATAGACAACGCCTGCCAAAGTGCGTGTTTGCTGTTCGCGGAGCACCGCCTGGCGCGATTGTCCGGAGGCCTCCTTGATGAGCAGCTTTGTGACCGCTCGCAGCAGACGGTTGAGCACCAGAGCGATGAGGAGAATGCCGAGAAGACGAATGGCGATCGGAAGGTTTGATTCCAGCCAGTGATTGAAAGAACCGGGCATCATCATACTATGGAGGGGGAGTATAACATTGGAGGGCGGGAAGTAGTGCCGTGCAGCGGCTAAGGGATTGCGGTGCACAGGGGGTTTCTAAACCATGGACTCAAGACGCCAGTTTCTAATGAACATCCTTGCGATTGGCATACCAACGGGGATTGTGATCCTAACGCCGGGCGCGCAATTGCGTGCTCAGAGGCGGCAAAACCCTCAGGCGCCAAAAGAAGACGATGCCAATTCGCCCAAGCTCGATCCCAAATTGCTTCTTGAGGCGAACCAAAAGGAGATGAGGAAAAACGTCGAAAAGCTTTATGACCTGGCTAGCGAATTGAAGGCCGAGGTGGAGAAGACGGATTCGGTCCAAGTGCTTTCCCTTGGCATGGTAAAAAAAACGGAAGAAATCGAACGACTGGCGAGGGAGATCCGCAACCGGGCCAAAGGCTAGCTAATCTGCGAGCGATTCCGACGAGAATGTGCTCTGGCGTTACGCTCACTTTACCGGATAGAATAGGAACGTAGGTTGCAGTCTTTGAAAGTTGTCTCCTCACGTTGAGGAGCTTCACCGCGCGCCCGTAGCTCAGATGGATAGAGCGAACGCCTCCGGAGCGTTAGGTCGGGGGTTCGAACCCCTCCGGGCGCGCCACTCTCAACATTTAGATTTCTCTGAATCTGCTTTGCCGAAGGTTAGTTCACGCAGCCCAGCCAATCTCTTCGTGTCGTAAGAATTTCTTGGCTTGCCGGCCTTTTCGGTCTTGCATTGTTCCTACATCGTTCCTGCGCCCAAGTGGCGCAGTTGTTTACCGCACATCGAGAGACTAGACTACCTGCAGTTTGTGAGGTCGTTCTTGCTTCCCTCACCTAAGTCTTCAGGGCTCGCTCTTTCTGTGGCGGGTCTGCTGGCCGTGCTTCTCCTTCTTGTTGTCGTAGCAATCCCCTCGCCCTCGTTGAGTTTCTTGCTCTCAGATCTTCTCCAGTGTGCAATAGCACTCTGGGCCGCCTGCTACGCAGTTTTTGTGGCACGGCATGCAACTGGGTACTTGCGCCAACTCTGGATACTCCTCGCGGCTGCTCTTTTCATTTTGACGACTGCGCAGATGCTAGAGACTTATTATCAGAACGTGGCCCCTACGCCGGAGGTATCTCCTTGGCCATCCGACGTCCTGTTCTTTCTCTGGGTAACACCGGCAGTCATCATGCTCCTGCCGCGGCCCGCAGAAGACTCCGATGTCGTTGATTGGCAGCAGGTTCTGGATTTTGCCCAAGTGGGAATCGTAGCTCTGACTGCTTATCTTTATTTCTTCTACGTCCCCTCGCGCTGGGAAGCTGAAGGCCAGCAAATGGTTCTCAAGATCCTGCAACTGCAAATTTTTCGCGACGCGCTGCTTGCGGCAGGGTTCGCGGCGCGTGCGGCGACGGTATCTGCGCCCTCCCTACGAGGCTTCTTCGGCAGAATGGCAAGCCTTTTCTTCCTGGCAAGCGCCTCAGGGATTGTCCCTCTTTTGCATCCAAAAACGTTTCCGTTCAGAGCGGACTGGGGAGATATCGCCTGGAGCGCGCCGTACTTATTTGCGGCTGTTTTTGCGGCTACTTGGAGACAGGAGCACCAGCACATACCGCAAGGTCACAGATCCCCGTTGAGAGCGATGATCGTATCCCAAGTCTTGCCGATCGTTACCCCGCTGCTGGTCTTACTCATGGGCAGGCGCATCGCTGCTGAGCAGGTCACCCTTGCCTGGATCGCAGTAACCGCTTCGTTCCTGCTTTCCGCTGGGCGACTGGCACTGACCAATGAGAAACAACGGAGGGTTGCGGACGCTCTACGCCAGACAGAACGAGCATTGCGTCACTCGGAGCGCATGTTTTTCACCGCGTTCCGTTCGGGCCCCGACGCCGTCGGCATCAGCGCTATTCCCGGAGGCCACTTCCTGGAAGTCAATGACAGTTTTACCCGCCTTACCGGATACTCGCACGAAGAGACCCTAGGAAGAACTGCGTTGGAATTGAACTTGTGGAAGGACCCCTCCGAGCGGGCGAGAGTCATGGCCAAACTTCAGGAGGAAAGGGAAGTCCGGGAAGAAGAGTTTCTTTGCCAGACGAAATCCGGAGAGACCCGCACCTGCCAGTTCTCCGGAATGCTGGTCGACGTGGATGGTGAGCCGTGCGCTCTGGTAATCGTCCGGGATATCACGGCCCGCAAACAGGCGGAAGACGCCTTGCGCGCCAGCGAGGAGCGTTTCCGGACCCTGGTTCGAGAGATGGATGTCGGTGTCACTCTGCATGGACCGCATGCGGAAATTCAGTTTGCAAATCAGGCGGCCCAGAAGATGTTCGAGATTCAATTGAAGGAAGCTCAGGGAAAGACGACCGCTGAACTCGATCTAATTTCATTTCGCGAAGACGGCACGGAAATTCCGTTCCCTATGCGCCCCGCTCCCAGGACCATTCGCACCGGGCAGTCCATTAAGGATGAAGTGATCGGCTGGCGTCGCCCCGGCTTGGACAATGTCCTCTGGACGCAAGGAAACGTCGTGCCCCTGCTCAACAGGGAAGGAAATATTACTGGAGTCATCAGCACATTTACCGACATCACCGAGCGCAGGCGAGCGGAAGATGCTCTGCACCAACTCTCGACACGTCTGCTGCAACTGCAGGACGAAGAGCGGAGACGGCTTGGGCGGGAGCTCCACGACAGTCTCGCCCAAACCGTGCTGGCCGTGAACTTGAATCTCGCGCAAGCCTTGCAGTCTTCGGATTCCTTCAGCGAGCGGTCTCGGCATGCGCTTGCTGAGGGGCGCCGTCTGCTTCAGGAGATGTCGCAAGAGATCAGGACGCTTTCCTATCTCTTGCACCCGCCACTCCTTGACGAGCTCGGGCTGGTTTCCGCGATCAAGGAATATGCCGACGGTTTCAGCCAGCGTAGTGGAATTGCTCTGGATTTGGATCTTCCGGACGGCTTTGGGCGGCTGCCTCAAGATACGGAGACGGCGCTTTTTCGCATCGTGCAGGAAAGCCTCTCGAACATTCAGCGGCATTCCGGCAGCGAAGCCGCAAGAATCTCCCTTCGTGGGGGCGCTGCCAACGTCGAACTTGAGGTCAGTGATCAAGGGAAAGGAATGGGCGATTCAACGGGTGATCTCGGAATCGGCCGGAGAGCGCGCTTGGGAGTCGGAATCCTCGGCATGCGCGAACGAATGACCCAGCTCGGCGGGAAACTCGACATCAATTCTGGCCCGTCGGGAACTACGGTGCGGGCTACAATACCCTTGAGAGCCGAGGTCTCCGATGCCGGTTCGTATCCTCGTCGCTGACGACCATCATGTAGTTCGGATGGGACTCCGTTCTCTCCTTGAGTCCAAGGGCGGGTGGCAGATCTGTGCGGAGGCCGCGAACGGCCGCGAAGCGGTCGAGAAAGCCGGTAAACTAAGGCCTGACGTCGCTGTGCTAGATATAGCCATGCCCCTTTTGAATGGAGTGGAAGCCACCCGCCAGATTCGCAAACTCTCTCCGGAGACGAAAATCCTCATACTAACCATGCATGACTCAGAAGTTCTGGTGCAAGAGGTCCTGGGAGCCGGGGCCTTGGGATTTATCTTGAAAGATGATGCCGATCGCAACTTGATCGCGGCGGTCGACGCACTACTGCGTCATCAACCGTATCTATCCTCCCGCGTTTCCGATGTTGCCTCGAAAGCCGCGCTCCAGCCAGGGGCAGCCCACTCCGGTGACCGGTCGTCCCGCAGCCGGCTGACCCCGCGAGAGCGCGAAATCCTTCAGCTTCTCGCTGAAGGGAAGAGCAACAAGGAAATCGCGGGCTTTCTCGGCATCAGTGTGAAGACCGCAGAGACCCACCGGGCCAACATCATGCTCAAATTGAACTTCCATTCGATTACCGAGCTTGTTCGCTACGCAGTGCGCAACAATATCATCGCAAGCTAGACCCCCGCCCGTTCCTTCTACAGGTAATTCCCTAGGGAATCATCCGAATTTATTATCTTCGGTAAACAATGCACGCTCCCTACTGGCAGTTCAGGCCTGGGTCTGCCTTAGGAGTGTGGGATGGAACCTAACAGTCGTCGCATCCGCGTCCTGGTTGCGGATGATTCGCGAACGTCCCTAAGTTCGGTTTGCAAGTACCTCGAATTCGATGGGCAATTCGAAATCGTCGGGACGGCTTTCGACGGCGCACGTCTTCTGCGGCATGCCGAACGTTTACGTCCGGATTTGGTCTTGGCTGATCTCAGCATGCCTGAAATGAACGGGTTCGAGGCGGCGGTTGCGCTACGGAAAGCGTTCCCTGAATTGCGAATTCTGATTTTCTCAGGGTTGAACGGTCTTTCACTACGAGAGGAGTGTCTCCGGTGCGGCGCCGATGGCTTTGTGGAAAAGAATCAAATGCCCGAGAAGCTCATCCAGGAAGTGCTCAGGTTATTCCCACCTACGCCGCTTCCGGATTCGCCGGGCTAGTCCCTGGGCAGTGGAGTGTCGGCTTGTCTCGCCGCAGCTCCGCGAAAATGCGGCCTGAAGCAGAAGCGATTGCCCGGCGGCCGTTCGCTGCGGCCTCGAGAGCACAAAAGATTAGTCGCAAGGAGAAGCAAGAGAAAGTCATGCTGTCACAGCCTTATCGAATCTTGATTGTCGAGGATAATTCTTTGGGGGCGCTGCCCGTCAGCGAGATGTTGGATGATGGTCAGGATTTTTCATTCCATTTTGCGCAGACAAGCTCCTTGCTGGCAGGTTTGCAGAAACTTGCCACTGACAAATTTGATGCGCTCCTGTTGGATCGAAATGTTCTGAACTTTGATGTGATCTCGGACGTCGTGAAGCTCCGCGCTCAGTTTGCCGTCCTGCCAATCATTGTCTTGATTGCCCAGAAAGAGAAAGCACTTCGCAAACATCTCCTCCAGGCGGGCGCTTCCGATTACCTGTTGAAAGAATGTCTGGGGCGGGAGTTGCTCCGGAAGACCGTGCGGTACGCTGTGGAACTCGGGCGAACACGGAACGCGCTCCGTCAATCTGAAGAGAGATTTCAAGAGCTCTTCGAGAACGCCAAAGACATCATTTTTACCCTGGACCTGGAAGGAAATTTTACGTCCGTCAATAAGTCGGCAGAGACGCTAATGGGCTGGTCCAGGGAGGAAGCAAAAAAGATAAACATCAAGAACCTTGTAGCGCCGGAACATCTCAACCTCTGCAGACAAATGATGACCCGCATCTTGAATGATGAGCCTTTTCAGCAGTTAGAGATCAACCTGTTCCGCAAAGACGGCCAAAAGGTCCTCTTGGAGACTAGCGCGCGCCTCATCCAATCGGATGGAAAGAAAAAGGGCGTGCAGGGGATTGCGCGAGACGTCACCGAGCGGCGCAACCTGGAGAACATGGTTCGACAGTCTCAGAAGCTGGACGCCATCGGACGGCTCTCGGGAGGACTGGCGCATGATTTCAATAACCTCCTTTGTGTCATCAGCGGGCATACGGAGCTCCTGTCTGAACGGTTGGAGTCAGAACATCCCGGCGCCAGGAATGTGACTCAGATTAAGAAAGCCGTGGATAGCGCCTCTGCACTGGTGCGCCAGCTTGTCGCATTCAGCCGCAAACAAGTATTTTATCCGCAGACGCTCGATCTGAACAGGCTCGTCGTTGAGACCGAAAAACTTCTCGGGCGTTTAATTGGCGAGCACATCGAGTTTTCCTATTCATTGCACCCCTTGCTCGGCCGTGTGCGAGTGGACCCCGTTCAGATCGAGCAGGTCATCGTCAATCTCGTTCTCAACGCGCGCGATGCCATGCCGCAGGGGGGAAAACTCAGGATTGAAACAAACAACATAGACCTCGGCGAAACCTGCTGGTCCAAGCGTGCAAATGTCCCTGCGGGGAATTACGTTGTGCTCCTCGTCTCGGACAACGGTTCGGGGATGGATAAGGAAACCCAGAATCGCATCTTCGAGCCGTTTTACACCACGAAAGAACTCGGGAAGGGAACTGGCTTGGGGCTTGCCACAGTGTATGGAATCGTCAAGCAGAGCGGCGGATCCATATGGGTCTATAGCGAGCCGGGCCAAGGCACGACGTTCAAGATCTACCTTCCGCGGGTGGATGCAATCCCATCGGACGATTCCTCCGGCAATCACCTCCCAGAAAACTGCACGGGCACGGAAACCGTCTTGCTTGTGGAAAATGCAGAGCCTCTGCGCGCTCTTGCCAAGGAGTTCTTGAAAGGAAATGGCTACGCTGTCCTTGAGGCAGAGAACGGCAAAGAGGCCATACGCATCGCCAAAGCATTCGGTGGCCCGATCCATCTCCTTTTGACCGACGTGATCATGCCGGAGATGGGTGGCAAACAGCTCGCCGAGCAATTGGCGAAGCTCCGGCCGGCGACGAAAGTGTTGTACATGTCCGGGTATTCCGACGACGGGATTGTGGAATCAGGGATCTTGGCCACGGAGATGGCCTTTCTTGAAAAACCGTTCACCCGCGACGTTTTGTTACGAAAAGTTCGTCGCATCCTGGACGAGGCGCCACAACCGATTTGATTGCGGCCGCCATGATGAGTGAGGGCGCTTCTCGCTTATGAATTAAGTGAAGCGATTTGAACTTCAGGCACAGCGCTCGGACGGTGTGTCCGGTTGAAAGAACCCGAGAGGGAAATCTACTTGGTACGGCTATAGGGAGAGAACGAAATGCCAACGAAGAAGATTCTGCTGGTGGACGATTCCAGCGCGGCACGGCTGATGAACCGGATGATTTTCAGCCAGAAGTCAAATTATGTGCTGATTAGCGCTTCGGACGGCAAGGAAGCCGTTGATAAAGCGCGTGAGGAAAAGCCGGACCTCATCCTTATGGACATCGTGATGCCGCGAATGACAGGCCTCGAAGCTTGCCGAGTCCTCAAGCAGGACAAAGACACTCACAAAATTCCCGTCATCCTTCTGACCACTCGTGGTGAAGAGAAGTACGTGCAGGAAGGTTACGCCAGCGGTTGCAGTGATTATTTGACGAAGCCTGTTAACGACGTCGAGCTTTTCGATCTCTTGAAAGCCTACCTCGGAGAATGATTCACAGAGAGACTGATGGGAACTTAATCCCAAGCAGCGAGGAATCAGCATGCCGATTTCGAAAATCTATGGGGATACCTCGGTTCAAACCAAGCGAAGGAAGAGCCTAATCCGAGGGGTGACTCTCCTCAAATCGCTGCGTGCCTCTGTCGACGCTCCGCAGATGTCTCGATGGCGCTGGCCCGGTGGATTCTCGCACAATGAATTCCGGCTCGATCGCAATTTCCGGCACGCATTCGCCCCGCCCTTCGATCTGCTCGACAACTGTCTGAGCGGCAATCTGGCCCATCTTCAACAAGGGCTGTCTCACCGTTGTCAGTCCAGGATTCGCAAACGCCGCGCCGGGAATATCATCAAACCCGACGATGGAAATATCCTCCGGCACACGCAACCCTGCTTCGCGGCACGCCCACAGCGAACCGATCGCGGAAATGTCATTGTACGCGAAGAGCGCAGTGAACGGACGGCCCTGCGCGAGCAGGGGTTTTGCGTACGTGTAGCCGATTTGCGGCGTGGAATCAAAGCCGTCCATCTGCACGACCAGCTCGGGGCGTATGCGGATGTCAAGTTCCTGCGCCACTTCGCAAATTCCTGCCCATCGATCTGCAGTGTCTGAGCTGAAGGGCTGCCCCTTGAGGAATGCAATCTCCTCGTGGCCATGTTCTTTGAGGTGATGGAGAGCCAGTCTGGCGGCCCGCTTGTGATCCAACACGATATTGGTTACGCCTGGAACCTTCTTATGTCCAGCGACGGCGACCGTTGGGAGCGAAGGCGCTTCGTTAATGGATGTGTCGACGGTAATGAATCCTTCAACGCCTCGCGACAGCAACATATGCGAATAGGTCTGGAGCAGCTTCAAGTCGTGCCGGTGAATCACGGTGAGAAAAAAATAGTTATTCTGCCGAAGATACGCCTCGACGCCGCTGATGATCATCGACCCATACGCATCTCCGATCTCTTCGGCGATCACCCCGATGGTATAGGTTCTCTTCAGCCGCAGGGTGCGCGCAAAAAAATTCGGCCGGTAGTTCAATTCCCGCGCCGCTGCGATGATCCGGTTCTTCGTGTTTTCCGGAATTGAGCGCGCCGCCGCCGAATTGTTCAGCACGGCAGATACTGTTCCGGGCGTGAGGCCGAGGTGCTTAGCAATCGTCTTTAGGGTGACCTGGTCTTCATTGCGCAAGCCCGTTTTTCTTTTTGTCGGCAGGGTCATTTCTTGAGCCTCCGAATGTCTACAAAAAACAGGAACAGAAAACGGGAATCATCGCCGTGTAGCAGTCTTGCCCGGTTACCCTAAGTCTTGTAACCCGCGATTTTAGCGCAACTTAGGGGTTTCCAACCGGGATTTCCTCACCTTTGTATCTCTGCAGCTCGAATCCCCGCAGTCACAAAAATCTACCGCTATCAAGGATGCGAAATGCCTGAGCTCGTTATTCAGTTGGCGCTAAGGGGCTCCCTGTACCCCTCCCATCGGCGTAGAATATCATTATTTTTCTTTAGAATATCATTATTTCTGCTTGACAACCCGCTCCGCTTGGTACTAAATACCGCGCTAGTGGAAAAGCATTACATCCAGTAATGCTTTAGGGGTTCGGGTTCTTTCGTGATTCTGGGGTCGCGTAATGACGAATATGAGTCCTCTGGCAACTCTTGTGAAGCGTGCATTTCAAAGCGTCATAGTTCGCGCAAACATCTCCTCGAGGGGTAAGCACATGAAGATTCAATTTTCCAGTACCAACAATTCATTCAACAAATGGCATCTCATTTTGCAAGCCCTCTGGGCGGTCGTCCTGCTCCTCGCGCTTCCGTTCTCCGCGCACGCACAGGCTACTAGTGCGGCCATTCGGGGCACCGTCACGGACGAGCAGGGCGCAGCCATCGCGGGGGCCGATGTCACAATTACTAACGCAGACACGAGTAATTCGCGCGCCACCAAGTCTGACGGGGACGGGAACTACACGTTCCCGAGTCTTCCGGTCGGTCGCTACGCTTTGAAGGTGAACAAGGAAGGCTTCAAGGCCTTCGACCTGAAGGACATCGTCCTTCACGTTAATGATAGCCTGACGTTTGACCTCAAATTGAAGGTTGGAGCCAGGACCGAACTCATCGAAGTAGTCGCCGGCGCGACCCAGGTGGAAACGAGCAATGCCGAGTTGAGCGGCACGATTGCAGGCGCTCAAATCACGCAATTACCGCTGAACGGCCGGAGCTTCGCGCAATTGCTGACCCTGGTGCCGGGGGTCGCACAGGACAATGGTTTCGCGTACAACCAAAAAGGCCTCACCGGCGGCGCGGACCTCTCCATCAGCGGCGGCGCCTCGAACGCGAACACCTTCCTGGTGGATGGCGCCAATAACGTTGATATTGGATCGGGCCGCACGCTTCTTGTTTACCCTTCCATTGACTCCATTGAGGAGTTCAAAGTCGAGCGGAACAGCTACGGAGCCCAATTTGGCGGGAATTCCGGTGGTCAGGTCACGCTGATTACGAAAGGCGGCACCAACGAGATTCACGGCAGCGCCTATTGGTTCGGCCGCAATGATTACGTGAACGCCAACAATACCAATCTTAAGGCCAACAATGTGGGCGCCAAGACGCCCCTGCTCCGCCGCAACGACTTCGGATATACCGTGGGCGGGCCGGTCAAGAAGGACAAAATCTTTTTCTTCTGGTCCCAGGAATGGAATCGTCAGATTACGGGAAGAGTGAACTCGGGCCGTGTGCCCACGCCCTTGGAGAGGACCGGCGACTTTTCCGATCAGGCCAACGACACTGCCTTTAATTCGGCAAACACAGTCGGCTGCCTGCCCAAGGCGGGACTCGCGGACCCGGGAAATGGTGTGGGCGGTGCCTTTACCGCCAGCCCCCACAATACTGCCGCCACTGGGGCGGGTTTCATAGACGTCATCCCCGCTTCCCGCATGAGTCCTGCTGGAGTTGGTGTCCTGAATACGTATCTGACGCCCACGCTTCCAAAGGGGGCGCCCAACTATGGCTGCGGCAACAACTTTTCGAAGTCCTTCAATCAGGCCAACAACTTCCGCGAAGAGAGTATCAAAGGAGACGTCAATCTCACGCCGAGCTTGAAGCTGATGTTGAGATACGTCCAGGACAACAACACCTTTGGCCCTCCCGCCACGGGAAGTTCCGGGTGGGGCGATGATTCCGGCACGTCCCTGCTTTCCGAAACCTGGAGCCAGCCCAGCCGCATCGCCGTGGCCCGCTTGAGCAAGACCATCGGCTCTACCGCGGTAAACGATTTCCAATTCTCCTTCTCGGACAACCGCATTAATATTACGCCGACGAATCAAGGCGCGGCGACGGCGCTCTCCAGCCTCTTTCCACAATTCATGCCCGCAGCGAACAAGGGATTCACTCCCGCCAACGGGCCGGCCACCTGGCTCAATGGTCCCGGAGGGCTTCCCACCGTCTGGAATTTTGGGCCGTGGGCCAACGCTGAAAATCTCTACACCTTCCAGGATGACTTTTCGAAGGCCATCGGGCGTCACACGCTGAGGGCGGGCGTCCTCTACAGCCGGAACGAGAAAAACCAGGACCTGTTTGACTCGGAAAACGGACACCTCTCGGGGTCTGTTGGTTTCGGC
>DASSXG010000012.1:0-21519 GCA_035704085.1 Candidatus Acidiferrum sp.
CAACCTGTCGGTAAGACGTTGCGAGCAAGAGACCATCGCTGGCTTTAGAAACCTCTGCCAGCTTCTCCATGTGCCAGACGTGATCGCGCTGAACATGAACCTGTCCCTCTGTAGCCAACAGGTGAAACGGTGCGAGTTTCAAGTCGCTCACTGACTGAACCGGCCAGCAGTAGCGCCGATACGAATCGATATAAAGCTTCGTGGCTTCGAGCCGTTGCTTATATTTCTCGATGAGAGGCAGAGCATCGCCATTCTTCGATGCAAGACGCTCCAGAGACACAACTGTTTCCGTAAGAGACGCTTTCGCAGCCGCGCCCACAGCGGCGTACTGCTGCCGCAATAGTTCCTGAGCCTTCGCAGACCAGGGCATCAATTCGGCGTCGAGGCAAATCCAGTCCGTCTCAAACTGCTGCCAGAATCCTGCGGCATCTACCGCTCCACGCACCTTTTCGAGAAATTGCTTTTCGATCTTTGCGTCATCGAAGAATCGTCTTCCTGTTCGCGTGTAGCAAATCCCAAGGCCTTCCTCGACGATACCGAAACGTCGTCGAGCGGCATCCTCATTTCGGCACACGATCACAACGGCGCGGGAACCCATATGCTTTTCCTCGCACACGACGCGAGCGACGCCTTCGCGACGGAAGTAGGCAAAAGCTTCCGCCGGATGTTCCAGAAGTCCGGGTTTTTCAGTTGTCTCTGTGGGCGACATCGTGGGCGGCAAGTAGATTAGCCACTTCGGATTTGCAGCAAACCGGCTCATAACTTCAAGAGCGGCCAGCGCATTCTCCTCCCTCACAGTGACGTTGTGGTGGAGACGAGTCGTCACGATTCGCTTGCCGATCACATCGTCAATATCGAGCAGATCGTCGTGGACCTGCTGAGAGGTAAGCGATGGTCCCGAGTCTGCAACCGCGGCGAGCGGTTTGACCGGCGGTGCGTACATCTCACGAGCGGCGACAGAAACGAGTTCCTTCTCCGGGTAGCGAAGTGCTGTCAGGTTGCCGCCGAAAACACAGCCCGTATCGATGTTAATCGTGCGATTTAACCAATCGGCCTGGGGCACAGGAGTATGGCCATAGACCACCACGGCCCTGCCGCGATACTCCGCAGCCCAGTTGTAGCGAACTGGCAGGCCAAATTCGTCAGTCTCACCTGTGGTCTCGCCGTAGAGCGCAAAATCTCGAACCTTACCTGAACCACGACCTTGCATCTCCTCCTTCATACCGGCGTGAGCAACGACGAGTTTTCCATCGTCCAAGACATAGTGGCTGACAAGCTCATCGAGGAAATCCGAGACCTGAACGCGGAATTCGAGCGCTTCCTTATCCAGTTGTTGCAGAGAATCAGCAAGCCCGTGCGTGATCTGTACGTCTTTGCCCCGGAGTTTGCGCATTAGCTTGATATCGTGGTTGCCCGGAACACAAAGGGCTGTTCCGGCTTGGACCATGCTCATCACTAGGCGGAGCACCTCTGGAATCTTCGGGCCACGATCCACAAGGTCACCAAGAAAGACAACCTTGCGGCCCTCCGGAGGCTTCACGGAGTAGGCAAGAGAACCAGGAACGTTTGATTGCTTCTCGACCGAATACCCAAGCTGCGTAAGCAGCTCGACGAGCTCATCGAAGCAGCCATGCAGATCGCCGATAATGTCAAACGGGCCGTGTTCGTGCTTCAGGTTGTTCCACAGAGGCTCGCGCACGATTTCCGCCGCGTCAACCTCCTCGGGTGAATGCAAAATATGGACCCTGCGAAAACCTTCCCGTTGTAGATTGCGCAGAGAGCGCCGTAATTGCTGAGAATGCTGGCGTATGACGTGTGGACCGAAATCTCGGTCCGGACGGTTACGGTTTCGCTCGTGGCAAAGCTTCTCCGGCAGATCAAAAACTATGGCGACGGGAATACAGTGAAACTGCCGAGCTAGAGCAATGATTGGCTTGCGGGCTTCGACCTGTACATTCGTGGCATCGATCACTACCAGCTTGCCAGTCGTCAGCCGTTTCGAGGCGATGAAATACAGAACCTCAAAGGCGTCATTCGTGGCCGCTTGGCTGTTCTCCTCGTCGGATACCAGACCACGGCAGAAGTCTGAAGAAAGCACCTCAGTCGGTCGAAAATGCTTTCGGGCAAAACTCGACTTGCCCGACCCCGAAGGTCCGACCAGAGCAACGACTGCGAGTTCTGGAATCGTCAGCTTCATTGGCGAGTGAAAATGCCCATCTGTGTAGGGCTGCCCACGATTGCGTCCTCGGGTCCGATAGGCAAGAAGCGAACCGAGTAGCCGAATCGTGCAGTAATGGTATTTGCCCACGATTGAAATTCGGCGCGTGTCCATTCAAAGCGATGGTCTTTGTGTCTCATCTTGCCGGCAGGCAGCGTCTCGAATTTGACGTTGTACTCGACATTCGGTGTTGTCACCAGGGCAGTTTGCGGACGTGCGAATTCAAAGAGGACTCGCTCAAAGGCCGCAAGACGCGGCGGATCTTGATGCTCGATGACTTCCACAACGGTTGCGGCGTCATAACCGCTGAGGCGTTTGTCGCGATAAGTCAGTGATCCGTGAATCAGACGGATGCGATCCTTCTGCATCGTAGGCAAATCCTCGAGTCGCAGTTTCTGCGAGGCAATCTCTAGGGCGCGGTGCGACACATCCATGCCCACGATTTCTGTGAAGGCTTTATCTTTCAGAAGCTCCCGCAGAAGGCGGCCCTCGCCACACCCCAGATCGAGAACACGCTTCGCGTCGCTGCTGCGAAGGGCTGCAATGATGGCTCCGATGCGCTGTTCGGCCAGACTAATCCGCTTCTCTATAGCCTCCTCTTCGCGCGTGTGAGTTTCCGCTACTTCGTCCGCGGCGGGCTCCTCCTCCCCAATGAGACGGCTCAACGCTTCGCGGGCCAGCCGCTTCTGGTGTTTCAAATAGCGATTGGTAATCAGCTCGCGCTCGGGATGTTCGCGAAGCCAGCCCTCTCCATGACGCAGCAGCTTTTCGACTTCCGCGTCACCAACCCAGTAGTGTTTGTCGTCGTCCAGAACAGGAATGAGAACATAGAGATGCGTCAGCAAATCACTCAATCGAATTGTGGCCTTGAGTCCGACCGAAAAGTACTGACTCTCTCCCCACTCCGGGAATTTCTCATCCAGAGGATGGCGCGTAGCACTAACTTCGTAACCCAACGGCTCGAACAAGCGGCGCAAGAGATTATCTCCGCCGCGACAAGGCAACACCGTGATCCGCACTTCCAGTGGCAGCGGCGTATCCGCCAGTTCCTGACGCTCCTTGCTCTTACCGGTTATTGCCGTACCGAACGTACGGGCAATGGCAACGCTTAGGAACGACGATGCCGCGTAGGGCCGGTCGTTGACGTATTCCTCCAAGGCATGCGCCTCACCACTCGGCCCGCGCCGATTCCTCACAAGCCCGATCGGGTCAATCTCTAAAAGCAGCGCCGCAGTGCAGTGGTCGGTCGAGGTCTCTGGATAGAAGACGTGCGCTTTCCCGAAGACCTGATCAAACGAATGGACGCGGAACGGGCTCTTGTGAAGGAGGTAGCCTAAATCCGTCGCAGTTTTCCCGGAATATGAAATGGTCAGCAACATTTTTCGTTCGGAGCTTCACTATCTCACACTCAAGAGTGTCATTAGTCTAATGAATTGGTTTGCCGACCGCATTGCACGGAATGGCATCCACGACCTCGACTCGGAGACAACTGAACGACGCGCCCATACCAAATGCAGGATCTATGTGCACAGCGAAATAAGGCGAGGGGCCTTCCGCTCGCTGCTTGTGCGTGACTGAGAGCTCGAGGACCGCATTCTGGTGATTGCACCCTTCCACTCGGAAGTCGTCGACATCAAGAAATCGAAGCGTCGTAAGTGTGTGATGCTTCGGAACGAGAAAACCCTTTGAATTAATATCGTTCGTCAGTTCCCATACATATATTTTCAGTGTCAGTACTGCGAAATCATAGCGACCCCGATCGGGTTCCACGACACCCCGCCAAAAGTGAAAATCGATGATCTTAGGTCATGGAACGATGGCCAATAACCAAATGCTTGTCAGTTTCTCGCCGCCTTGGATGAGTTACTCGATGTTTTCCATCTACGCTATCCGTTGCCGTATCCTTCCCGGGTTGGAGCATAGGCTCCGGCTACGTCAATGAACGATCTATTTCCACCCGCGAGGCACAAGCGAAAAAATAGGACAACGGATACGGACTTAGGCTACCTTAAACAGGTCCTTCAGCCAACGCCAGAGCCTTTGCATGGTCCCGCTGCGTTTACGATCAAGGTCATCATAGTAAGCACGTCGGCGCTCTTCCTCGAAGCGGCGGCCCGAGGCGATCTGCTCGGGCGTCCACTTTTCAGCCCACATGATGTCCCCACGAGTGATCCAGTAGTGGGAGTGGCATTTTTCCTGCCAGTTCCCCACGGAGGGCCGGAGAGTTGGTCCGCTTTTAGTCTCTTTAACAGACCACTCGGTCGGACCTATCGGTGTCTTTATCTTTGATCCGCACCCACAGGCACAAAGATGGATCGCGATTCCGAATTCCTCTGAAACGTAGAGAACACCCGGCTTCAGTTCCGTCGGCATGTAGTGGACGCGTTCCAGCTCAAACTTCATTACACTTCCGACTCCCCGACGACTTTGAGATCACCGATCTCCAGCAGAAGATGGTAGTAGGGAGTCTCTTCGAAGTAAAAGCCGCGTAATTGTTTGAATCGAATGACGGCCAGGCACGCGTTCAGGGCATTGATCTCGCTGATTTGGATGTTGGTCCGGTAAATGTCGTCCGGCTGATCGGACATCTCAGCCAGTCCCTTGTCGCGCACTTTTTGCCCATGCTCAGCAGAGTAATAAGTCGCGCGCAACATCCCGTTTATTGGGCCTCTCTTCCGGTCCAGACCCATGCCGACATCGATGAACGGGATACCCCTTGAGATCAGAAGATCGAAGATTCCCGCGCGCGCGGAGCCTTTGTCAACGCACACGAACGCGAAAGTCACGCCTTCAAAATCCGCACCAGATGAAGAATCGATGAACTTGCGCTCTACTTTCAGCCCGTGGCGGAAATTATCATAACGGCCGCCGTGAACTTCCGTTTTCGGCTTTCCGAGCTCGTTCTTTTCGTCGAGCAGCCTGCCGGGGGATCGGAATGCGTTATGGACATGGAACACATCCGGGTCGAAGGCGCGAATCTCCCGGACCGGCGTCTTGACGAGAAAATCCAGAACGTAAGCGCCGGTGCCGCCGAGGCCGATGACGGCCACCACGTCATTCGCGAACTTGGCGGAAAGATCCGTTATTTCTGCCCTGCTTGTGAGCGTGTCGTGGAATTTGAATACCGAGTCAGACATTTTCTCAACTGTTCGGAACGTGTAAGGGTTGGCGCCGTGAAGGGACATCGCCGGTCCCGATATAATCGCAACGTAGCTTTCGATCTTCTCGAAAAAGTTAGGGAATGTCCCGGTAGCTTTGGGCTTGTTGGAGAAACTTCGCTGCACGACAACGTCTTTGCTGGCTTCACCCAGGGGCAGGGTCGTTGGTCCGCCGGCAAGGTTAGGGATCGGGTTTCCGTCAAGCCCGTGCGGGACTGAGCCTGCGAACCAAATCTGGTGATCGACCTGTTTGACCGTCAACTTATCAACGAATTCCAGTTTCGTGACGATCGCGGCCCGCTGCAGTTGCTTTTGAGCGTCCAAATACGGGATGTCGCGAATAACGAGGTACCCGTCGTCGATCGCGACGGCGTAGCCTTTCTCGACGAGGCATCGCAAGTCAGCGTTATGATTGACCAGTTGGTGAAACACTGAAAGTCATGCCCTCCGTGACTTCTACAGAATCACCTGGCGCAAGAATCCCTTCCCGTTTTTCTTGGGGGCCCCTCGTGTACTTCACCGAGTACGTGATTTCGGGATGCTGCGCATAGTCCGGCACGTCGAGGGTGACGACCTGCGCATAGGTGATTTTGCCTTTTGGCCACTCCTTTTGCGTTCCGTTTACGACGATCGTGACTAACTTTTTATCTTCTGCCATTTTGCCGTTCTCCCATTTTTATTTTCGAAAGCGGGCTGCCGTGTCCGGCCGGAAAGACGCCGGTCCTGCGGCCGGATGCACAACACCTCACAACCTCATACTTGCCGCGCCACCCTCGAAGGCCGCAAGCTTCCGGCGAAGTCGAAGAACGCGGATACGAAGCGCGCCCGGCGCGGCTTTGCTCGCGACGGCAAGCTCCTTGTACTCGAATCCTTCGCTAACGGCGCGAAGGAGCGCCCACTCCTCGGCGGTGACCCGCGCACTCATCTGCAGCAGTTGCCGCCGGGCATGCACTGCATTCTCGGGAATCCGTTTGACGGCAAGGTCGTCGGTATTCAGGTAGACGTGCCGCAAATGAGTCCGATATCGCTCCTTTCGACCCTCACTTCGAACGGTGCGATCAGCGTCCTCGTCGGAGACAATCGTGGCAGTAAGTATTCGGTTCAGGCCTGCTTCGAGTCCCCAGGTGTGGTCATCTACCTGGCGCTTGCGCGCCAGCTTTGTCTGGAGGCGCAAATACACGCCCCAATGAAGAGGAAGGTCCGGCATGCAGCTCACCCCATTTCTGTGCAGGCCGCTATTAGCCTGCGGGTTCGCGCTAACGTCACATACGAAATATTCGCCGCCGGTTCCCCGCGCCGGGACGTTGTGCCCGGCGACGCGGATGATCGGTGGCGGTTGCTTATGCCTATTGGGAACCGAAACGGAGGGGTTGTTACAGCTGGCCTCCCATCGGACGGCACAGGCGACCCCTCAGTGTATCTCTGAACTTCAGGATTTACTATCCAGGAATGAGGAACCTGACCGGCGTCACCTTGAATTCTACGTGGTGAGCTGAATGCGATAGGTTTCAGACCACTCCCGGCGAAGCGCATCGAGCAGCCGGCGGTTTTCTTCGCTGGAGTCGCCGAGGCGGCTCTGCGTTCGCGCCAGCGACAGCAAGAGGAGATCGAGGGCGATAATGGGCTCCGGCTTTGAAGCGGTTGGCGTCGCCCCGACGGTGCCGCCGTCTCCGTCGGCCGGCGGCGCCTCAATCTTCCTCACCGGGTCATAAAGCTCGCTGAAAAACGGATGGGCGGTGTTGACAGTCAGAATGATCCGGCCGAACTGATGCTTCACGTCGTAGAAGGGCCAGTACTCATCATGTTTGAAGTCGATGATGTACTTCGAGTTCTTCACGCGCTCCAGGGCCTGTTCTTCTGTCTCGTCGCCTCGTTTCAGGGTGACCGAGAGTCCGCGCAGATTCTCTTCGAGCTGTGCTTCTTCCTCCGGCGTGATCGCGCCCGGCAGGGGATTTTGCTGAAAAGAGTCAACGTCGGTAGCTTTCGCCTCGCTCGTGCTCGGCTTCGCAGGTTCGCGCGTCGCGGCCTGCTGTCCCTGAAAGCGTTTGATCTCATCGTTGATCGTGGTGATCTCGCCGCCGATCGCCTCTTTGATCGCGTCCTCGACGTAGCCTTTGAGGCGAACACCTTGTTTGTTGGCCGCCACACCAAATGCTTCGTCGAGCGCGCCCTGAAAATCGATTTGCACCCTGTACCAGTGAGCCACACTGTGTCTCGTCGTCAGCCACGGCATCGGGCCGGCAAAGACTTCACGATCATTCCGAAGAATTGACACCGTGTTGTCGTCGAATACCTTCAAGTCGTTGCGCAGTATTTTGCGCGGCAACGAGGACCACTCTTCGACGGGCAGTCGATACAGCTTGATTGTGACCGGAGCCGTCTCTTCGCCTCTTTCCGAAACTTTGATCGGCACTTGTTTAGAGACGATCAGCCGGCTCAACTTCACTTGCAGTTCCTCCAGACGCATATGACGGGCATTCGACATCGAGTAGGTCGGATCGACCGGCTCGATGCGCCTGTTGTTGACAAAAAGTTTCAAACCGGCGCCGAGCGCCCTGCGGTAGACCCGCGCCATTTCCTTCACCGCATGATCGGCGAGCGTGCCAGATTTCGCATACGTGAGGCGATCGCATTGCGGCATGTAGACGATCGTCCCCGAACGGCCCAAACAATCTGCGATATCTTTGCTGCTCGACGCGAGCAGCTCCTGGTCCAAGAGGTCCTTGGGATACGACATTGCCTTCGTGAAGAGTTCAGCCACTTCGTCCGGAAGCGCGGTGAGCAGCTGGGGTTCGGGGAGTTCGATGAGGTTGCTTCGATCCTTCCCGATGGCATCCACGTCCAGGGTCATGCTGTAAATGGCGCTCGGCTCCTGCCACGAATACAGTTCCATGACAGGGCTCATGCTGAGCGCGGCGGTTTTCATGCCCATGCCGAAGCGACCGATGCCGCTGCGGTTGCCGAACGTTGTCGAGCCGCCGAGGGCGGTAGCAACTTTCAAAACCGTCGGCGACATGCCGGGGCCGTTGTCATAGACGGCCGCGTCGATCTCGTACTCGCCTCTTTTGCCGACCTGCCGGAAGTACACCCGGATCTCTGTAGCGCCCGCCTGGATCGCGTTGTCAACATGCTCGCAAAGCGCAGATGTAGTGTGGTTATAACCGACGTCGCGCAGCGACTGGATCATCGTTTGCCCGAAGAAGAGCGGTACAGTCGCGTTCTCCTTCAAGATGCGACCCATAACGGCCTTGCCGCCCCGCGGCGCATCCGCCCCCCAGGCCAAGGCGTTCGCATCAGTCTGCTCGTGGGAATCTTGCTCGGTGATTGCCATGATTTGCTCCTTTTCTGTGACACCGGCTGTTCGGCGTCGGGGAGGCTAATCTCGCCCTCACCTCTTAGGAGACGAGTAAAGCGGTTTGTTACAGTCTACAGGCTTCACCAATCCTGGGGTTTCCCCTTTGAATGGAGTAGTGAACTTGAACGGACAAGGCCGACATGTCCGCTCGAACTGCTCTGCCACTTTTTGATGATGGGTCGAGGCATTTCGCGCTTCGTAGCTTTCGCTCATGTGAACGCAAGACAACTAGCATCCTCAGATAAGGTTTTCGTGTATGGTATTCTGAAGAATGGTTTCCTCGATCGCAGCTCACGGTGGCCTCAGGAGCCGCGCCGACTGGCGCAGTGTTGAGCAACTCTATGGCCAGTTTTCAACGATACTCTCCAAAGGCGGGCAGATTCCCACGGAGATTACAGGATCCCTGGCAAATAGCCTTGGCCGTGTACTGGCTTTTTACGAGGACGACGAACTGACGTTTGTTCAAGATCTTTTGGAACTTTGGTCCAGCGTAGACAAGTTAGAAGGATCAGTCCGGGACAGATTCAGAACATTGTATTTTGAACGGCGACTCGACACATATCCCGAATATAAATTCCCTCGGGACGAGGGCACAAGGCGCAGACCTCGCCCGTTCGAGGCCGCCGTTGAAACTTGCAGGCGGCTATTAGATCTGAACAAGTTGAGACATGCTCTCGCGGATGTGCAGAGTGGCGGAGTTTTGGGAGGCTCCGTTAGTTACGGGCGTTTCTACAATGTTACCGGAGCTGCGAAGGAATTCGGATCAAAGCCCTCCGATATGGATTTGCTGCTCGTTCTTAAAGAATACGAGCAGCTTGATGCTGTTGCCGACCGCCTATCCGCTATTCGAGGAGTAGAGAGTGCGAGTCTCGAGCTTTTTCGTCGTAGGATAACCGTCTTCTCAAAGATTCGCGCAAAGTACTCTCCTTGCATCTTCAGTCATAAATTGATGTTCTGGAGTACCGAGCAAGATCCAATTCTTTCGGGAACAGACATCCCAGGCCAATACAAGTTGAGCTTGCACATCTTCTCGTTGGCGGATTTTGACTATTTGACTCTCAAAGACATTCCCATCCTAGAGCCCCCCAAAGAATCCAAAGAGTTTGATCGAAGATTGCAAGATTATCGCGATTCAGCTCCGCCCAATGACCGAGCTTACGACAGCCGGTCATTTGCTGGTATTGCCCTCGGAACTCATCCTCTCGACGCATCTGAGGTGGAGTCAGGTTTCTTGGCAAACGTGCAGGTATGCTTGATCAAAGATGACAGATTCTGCCCGGGGCTTCATCAGAATTTAATACTCCCTCAATTCGAAAAAAGGTGGGAAACTGAAACGGTACGCCTTTATTTGCGGATGTTGACGTTCAGATGGAAGATCTTAGAACGACTACGGACCGAAACGACTATGCGTCCCTTTGAGGAGCAGAGCCTCAGCCTCTCGCATGTTCGCTATTTCGTTTTTTCGCCACACATTACTCGCCGAGCCGACCGAGGGTAACAATGTTTAAGCAAGGAGCTTTCGTCAACGTACTGACTTCCGATTCAGAGCAATGGAAGTCGACCCTTGCGAATCTTGATCGACTCCCGTCACTCGATCATATTGAGCTATGGCTCGAACATATTCCCAAGGGAAACGAACTTAAGGAAATCAGGAATGCTTTTCGCGGTATCGAGCTCATTATTCACGGCCCTTTCATTCATACGTCTCTGGTATCGCATATACCCGAAATAGTGGCGGCCACGCAGAAGCGTTTCGATGCCGCAGTTGAATTTGCGTCCAAAGTAGACGCTCGTGTCGTGACATTTCATGCAGGTTCTTATCCGCTGTTCGATTCAAAAGAGCTCGTGCTAGAAAAACTTGCGAGCCGATTTGAACCATTCGCCAGGATAAAGGATCCAGTAGTGACACTCGAAAATATGCCAATCAAATCATACGGAACAACAAAGGAGCCGATAGGGAGGCTATCCGACTGCGATGAAGTACTTAAGCTTCTGCCCGATTTACGGTTTACCTTGGATATCGGTCACTGTCTCCAGAACGAAGATGATTTTGTTTCTTTTCTTAAGAAACACACGTCGAGAATTGAAAATATTCACATGCACGATGGCATTCCAAAGGGTAGGGGGCACTTGCGGTTGGGAACCGGAGCGTTGGACCTAAGTTGCTTTCTTGATGTCCTCACGGCGGTTTCCTTCGATAAGTATGTCAGCATGGAGACAATTTCCCTGGATGATACGAGGTCTTCTTGGGAGACTCTATGCGAGGCCGAATCGCGGAAAGGGATTCGTGACTCTGAATCGGCATCTCAACACGAGTTGGCGATTACCACGAGGAACCGACTCTCGCATCAATAACTCAGTCGGACAAGGAGTTGTCCTAGAAATACTAAGGGAACCTTAGTTATGGGTCCGTTTTTCGTCTCCGGTTTTTGGGGATCGAGCCTGACCTAGCTCATTCGCTATTTGTTGCCCTTTCTTCACGTTTCGAGGTATTCGCAGCATTGGATGACTTAGAGGAAGAGCCTCCACTGGCCTTATCGATCATCTTGAAGTTTGCATATGCGGGGCAGGATCGAACCCGTTCAGCTACTGATTCGACGTGCGTCCAAAATTCACGGTTTTCTTGAGTGTTTTTATTTTTAATGGATTTCATATCTCCCCACAAGCTTTTTTACTCTTTTTGCTCAAACATGTCCAGTTGTTGGTCGTATGCTGCATCGAGTTGCTCGACTGCAATCTCCTCTTTTTCCAAATAAGAATACGGAGATAGCGGTATCCTTGTCCAGGCATTGGCTTCGTTTATCTTCAAAATCTCCCCATCCTTCTTCCGAATGAGTTCATGCCCGGTACTCAGAGTAAGGGAGAACAGGTCGAAATATCGACGCGGTCCAATTCCAACGAAATGGGTGAACGGAAGCCTTCGACTACGCCCGCGTTTTCTGTCAAGTTTCTCTTCGACTACAATTTCGTCTTCATGGAGCTCTTCTGCCTTGCTTTTTGCGTATGGCTCAATATAGAACACCCGTTCGATCCCTGCTGCGATTATATGGCGCGTACAGTTATGGCATGGGAAGGTGGTAGTGTACAGAATCGCTCCGTTTGGGCTGACGCCAGAGCGGGCACAGGTTAAAACGGCATCCATCTCGGCATGTACCGCGCGTCCGTACTCAGTTATGTCAAGCCTTTTTCTGAACGATGATCGAAGCGCTTCATCAAGAGAGCCAATCTCCGACAGCTTCGTTTGCACTTGCTCGATAATTTCTCGCACGTTGGCCGATGTCTTTTCCAAAGCGCTACGAATTATTGATTCGATTCGTAAGACACGCCCCACGTCAACTTCCGTTACCGAAGCAAGGAGCTGGTCAATTATTTTTTCTCTCTGTTTATCATTCGTATCTTCACCGCGAACGTGATCACGGCTGTCCAGGTCCCCTGGCCAGTAGAGCCCACCGCCCGGTTTGGGCACGTCATTGCATCCCACCGAAAGGATGTCCCCATGCTTTGAGGTGAGCGCGGCACCAACTTGTCGTCCCAACTGAGCCGACCGCAGGGAGGCAGCATACGCAAGGAACATCGCTTGCTCCTGCTGAGTTGGCGTAATGTACGGATTGGAAAAAACAAGGTCAAAGAAGCGTTCTAGTTCCTTTTCGTACGCTGCGTCTCTGAACTGCACGAAAACATCAGAGAGATGGAAGGTCTCTCGCGTATATTGACCGTATTCATCAGTACTTTCTTCCGCGTCCCTCTTAATGAGTTCAATCGCCTTGTCCTTAGGGGCATTCTTTTCGATGAGGTACTCTAGCCTTTCTCTCTCGGTGGCAAATATCCCAATCAGATAGAAGCCGTCTCCGTAGACCTTACGTAGTGTAGCCACCTCTTGGGGTCTCTTCAGGGATAAGATGATGTGTGCATTTCGCGGCTGAGGCTCCGAGCCGGACGTGACTCGATGGCGAGCAGCATTGATATCGGCAATTGCTGCAAGAGCCCAGAAATCTTTTCTCTTCTTCGCTCTGCATACAGAATTGCCAGCGGTCATCCTGGCGCTGATGCGTTCCGTTTCCGGACCAACGGGAAGAGCGGCCTCTGTGAATCTAGGTATCAGATCGCTGATTCTTACGATTCGGCTGCTGTACGAATATTTTTGCAAGATTCTCACGATCGAATCGCGAATTGGGCCATAATCCGTTCCAACAGCGCACACCACGCCAATCACCAGTTCCGAGTCGCAAAAGTCGAACCGTTCAACGGAGTTTTTTATCTGAATCGGGCGCGAGTCCACATTCACGATCCTTGGTCGACTGAGATGAATTTCGCTTGAGCAAGATTAAACCCGGTTGCGGCAAGCCGCAAGATCGAAGGTTCTCACGTTGTCACCAACTGAAACAGTTTGGTCGGCAGCCATCAGTCAGGACCGCAGGGCTCGTGATCATGCTTCCGCGGCTGGCCGCGAATGCTCGCCACCGTTCGGCGGCTGGTTGAGCGGAGAGAGGTCCATGCCTTTCATAGTTGCCGTCGGGAAGGGGATGTCATGTTCGCTTTTTGTTCGCCAAGTTGGTATACTACTGAAAGGATAGGAGCGCATCGTTCGGGTAAGTGCCGGAACGCCTTCTCTTGCCATCGGTCTTTAGTTCCGCAACTTTAAGCCGGCCATCCGATTCGAGCTGGGTCAATGCTTCCTTCATATGCTTTCGCAAATAAGGAGTCTTGTCCTGAACATACGTTTCCACCTGTTCCGCGGGTATTCGTGCGACTCCGCGGAATTTGAAGTGAAGATCGGTGACGAGTGGTTCGACCGAGGGATTGGAAAAAAGAACTTGCTGATTCGGATTGGTCGAGTCAGAGAACCTAAAGTCGCCAAGGGGGTCAACCTTCCACATGGCTTCCTTCATCTTGAGGTGACCAAGAGAATTATTCGACGCGAAAAAGAGATAGTACACAACGCGGTCATTGGAATCGCGCATTTCAAAATAGCGGACAAACTGAGCGACTTTGCCGAGTTGTTGTTGGTATAGGTCCTTGAGCTGAGTTGGGCGGTCGCCAGCACCTTCGGCTATTGCGATGGCCGCATCGGTGCCGAAGATTTCGGTGATGTGCGAGCGAATGTGCGGGTCAGGGTGGGTGAGCCATCGGTTGATTGCATCGACCACGAATGTGATTAGGACTTCGCACTTATTTTTGGAGAGGAGGCGGCTTATCAGGCCGTAGGGAATACCGGAAAACCCGAATGGGTCGATGAGGGCAAAGGTCGGAGCGATCTGGTGACCGTCGGCGTCGAGTTGATCGAGTTTGGCGGTCAAGTTTTCTGCGAACGTTCCGCACTCGACATCGACTTTGAAATGGGCAGGTAATTGGATGCTGCTGATTTCGCGATTGAGATTATCGATTCGGTCCTGGCGCTCTTCGACGAAGAGGAAGACCAGCTCGCCCGCTAGATTGGCACGATGCGTTCGTGCGGATTCCAAGGCGATAATGGGGGAACCGGGCTCGCCGCCAGAATATCGGCCTGGACCCGAAAACCCATCGACATAGACGATCCGGCTGTTGTATCTCGCAAGAATTGGGAACCATGCGTCGAGATACTTGCGGAGAATCTGATGCTTGGCCGCAGTATGGGGCTGAAGCTCCCAAATTGTTTCTTGAGGTACCGACACGTCAATATTAAAACAAAAGTATTGACGCTGGTGTGAAACAAAATGATGGACTATGTTGCGGGAAGCACAATTGAGTTAGAGTCGCGCAATGGCTACTAATTCGCATATCGAATGGACTGACGCGACGTGGAATCCCATAACGGGCTGCACCAAGATCAGCCCGGGATGCAAGCATTGCTACGCCGAGCGGTTGTCGCATCGACTTCAACTGATGGGGCAGGCGAACTATCGGAACGGTTTTAAGCTGACTCTGCAACCACAGATGCTGGATTTGCCGCTGCGCTGGAAAACTCCAAAGCGCATTTTCGTAAATTCAATGAGCGATTTGTTTCACAAGGACGTGGCAACGGATTACATCAAGCGGGTGTTTGACGTCATGAAGCGCGCCCACTGGCATCAATATCAGGTTTTGACGAAGCGTTCTGAGCGGGTATTGGCATTAAGCAATGAACTTGAATGGTCTCCGCAGATCTGGATGGGCGTAAGCGTAGAAAGTGGTGAGTATAAACACCGGATCGATGATCTTCGGCAAACAGGGGCGCATGTGAAATTCTTGTCACTAGAACCTCTTCTCGGCTCGCTCGGAAAGCTGAATCTTCATGGTATCGATTGGGTGATTGTGGGTGGCGAATCCGGGCCGGGAGCGCGGCCTCTTAATGCCGAATGGGTTACGGAAATACGCGACCAATGCATCAGGTCAGGCGTGGCGTTTTTCTTCAAACAGTGGGGCGGTGTCCAAAAAAGAAAAACGGGACGCACGCTGGAAGGCCGCACGTGGGATCAAATGCCTGTAGAGGCTGAATTAGTCGTCCTGTGAGGCTTCGTTTTGGCTCGGTGTTAGGGAGCCGCGGAGCGGGCTTGCCCTTGACGGCGGCGGGAGCGGAGGAAATCCGGGTCTATCTGCTGATGCTGGGACCCACTTGCTGGACGTGTTCCTGTACCTGGCTTCGCGCGGATGGCGGCTTGATCTTGTGTGCTGAGGGTGCGGACTCACGGCTCGGTTCGATTGCCGATCGGTGTGACACGTCGCGAGAGAGTTGGTCGGCAAGCTGGCCCTTGTCGTTCGTGTAGACTTGCGCATCGTAGCGCCCGCGCGATACCGCAACATATGCTAAACGACGATTCACGAGTTTTTCTCCCGCTTGCTCGGTGTCAATGTGAACAAGCACGCTGTCGGCGGTTTGTCCTTGGCTGCTGTGACTCGTCACCGCGTAACCATAGTCGATGTGCGGATTCTCTTTGATGTTGAATGCGACCGTGCGGCCCGAGTCCAGGCGGACTTGTAGGTTGCCCGAATCATGAATCTTTTCAAGGGTTCCCAACTCCCGATTCGCAATGCGTTGCTCTCGGTTCGGCGCAGTGAACTGTACGCGGTCACCTTGTGCGAGCGAACGTTCGGTTTCGCGATAGAGCGTCACTCCGTGCAACCGGCGCGGATCGTAGCTCACCCGTTCGCCGTTCTCGCGTTTTACCGTCACCAGATTTTCTTTTTCGTTTGCGCGCTCGACGCAGGCATACTCCCCGGCCTTGATGCCGTGAGTCTTGCTTCCTCGCGTGTAGCGCACCATGTCTCCCGGTTCGTATTGCGCGGCCCACTGCCTGTCCACGCCGGTGATCTCTTGCCGGGCTACGAGTACGCGATATTTTTGTTCGTTTGCATCCACCTGGCCCCACGTTTGCATTTCTCGGTGGATTACCTGATTGATTGCTCTGCGCGATTCGTGGTCGGGCGACACCACCAGCGTGCCTACGGGTTTCGCTGCGTACTCGCGTGCGATTTCCTTTAGCCGCTCGCTGCGGTCTGGCATTTCATGCACGCGGCCCTGCGCGTCAAGTTTCTCCATCGCGTCTTTCACATTGCCACGCGAGAGTTGCTCCACCACTTCTTTAAGCGCCGGGTCTTTCTGCCGCACAATCTCATTGATCTTCGCCGTTTGAATTCCGGCTTCCTGCAACTGCTGATACGGTCGGCCCGCTTCGACCGCTTCATGTTGGCGCGTGTCACCTACCAGCAATACGCGGTCGCTTTCCTTTAACCGATGCAGGAACTGGTTCATCTGTTTCGTGCTCGCAAGGCTCGATTCGTCGAGAACGTAAAGCTGTTTCTGTCCGCTGTGAGGCTCTTCGGTTCTTGTCAGATGCCGTTGTAATGTGCTCGATTCGATTCCAGCCTCACCGAGTTTCTGCGCCGCGCGTGACGTTGGCGCGAAGCCTTCCACCTTGTAGCCATCACGCTCGGCGGCTTCGCGGATCGCAGCTAACGAAGTAGTTTTTCCCGCGCCGGCGACGCCTTCCAGCGCCGTGACCTGATCGCGGCTCGATAGGATTTGGTTGACCGCCGCACGTTGGCTCTCGCTCAAATGCGAGTGGTCTTGCTCGATCTGTCGGCATGTCTCGAAACTCGCGATTGGTGCGTGTTGGTTCTGCCCTGCGCGCATCGCGTGGATGGTGTCGCGCTCGTAGTGAATCATTTCCTCTGTGGTGAACGCCCGGCCCGGCGCGCGATTACTCGTCTCGATAAACTGGCCCGCTCGCACGCGGTTCTCGAACTCCGCTTTAACCTCCGCAACCGTTGCGTCACCCATTGAGCGTTTCAGCGCATCCCTTAGCAGGTTGCGCTCCTCGACCACAGCGTCACGCTCCAGATTTTTCTCTCGCGAGTAGTCAACGGCCTGGCCGATGGCTTTCTCTCCGGTTTCTTCCTGTAATTGCTCTCTTTGCTTTCCTGCCGCTTCAACAACCCGCTCTGGTTGATCGCCAAACTGGGCGGCCATTTCTTTGTGTCGCTGCTGCATCTCTTCGTGTGAGAGTTCGAGCTTTCCCTCTCGCGTCTGGTGCACCGCGATCTGTGCCGCGCCTGCTCCTCGCTGGTTCTCCTTTGCGAGATGTTCCTTGATCTGCTTACGGCGCGGACTCGATGCTTCCAAATACTCCTTGCTGTAGCCTTTGACTTCCGGCTGGCTGCACTTGCCACGCTCGATTTCGTAGCCAAGTTCTCTCAACCGATGGGCCAGTTCCGAGCGATATACTGCCGTCGCATACTGCTGCGTCTTGTACAGTTCCCGTGGCTGTAGCGCGTGTGCGTCGCCATCGTCGGTCTCGGTAAGATTAAAAAAGACAACGTGCGTATGCAATTGTGGTGCGGCATAACCGTCTACCGGCCTTGCGCTGTCGTGCTCGAACTTCGCTGCTATCCATTTGCCCGTCGTCTCTACCGGAAGATTCCCGCCGATGCGGGCCTGGACATATCGCTCTAGCTCGTCAAGTGCGACGCCGACGCTTTCGCGATGCGCTTCGCGCACACGCTCATCTCCGCCGACGAGGGCGGTCAGCGACACGCTCTTCGGGGCCGAGAACGTCGCATCCCATCCTGCGCGGTGCTCCATCGCGCTTATCTTCTCGCCGCGCCTGTTTGTGTATTCTCTGGCCGCTTGGCGGCGGATTAGTTGTTCGCCAGTCATCGGGTGTTGTCCTTCCGAAAGCCGCTGGAAGTGCTCTTCGCAAACCTCGCCGCGTAGTCCCCACTGCTCGGCCAGCCTTCCGTGCCACTCTCCGCGAATCTGCTCTGTTTCGGTGTAGTAGTTCTCCCGCGCGTTGCCGAACTCTTCCGCGTGATACGACTGTGCCTGACCTGCGCTCAGTGGCTTGGAGATGGTCAACATGCGTTGGCCTACTCGAAGAAGTCCCTTTGCTGGCGTGCTGGCTCTCGTTGGATTTTCTGTTCCGCACTTTGTCGCTGTTCATTGGGCACGAGTGTCTGTCCCGAAGCTCCATTCCCCGGGGGCTTGCCTGCTCCTGCCGCGGCCGCCACGACCTTCGGCGGTTCCTCGGGTGGCTGCTGTGCAGGACGTTCGATGTATTGCGGCTCTTTGCTCTCAAGCTCGATGTACGGGAGACTCATCCGCGCCACGAGATTCCCGCACTTGAGATAACCGTGCATCTTCTCAAGGCCGCTGATCTCGCTGGCCATCACCAGCGGCCTAATCTCGCGTTCGAGGTTGTAGCCTTTCGACTTGCGCGATTGTGGGAACTGCTCATTAGTGCGGCTCTCTCGTATCCGCTCGATTTCCTGTTCTCCGATGGTGTCGCTGATCCATTTCGCCGCGTGCGGCTCGCTCGTGCACAGGAAGATTTTTGTCGAGGGCTGCGACATCATCGCCTCCGCTTCGTGCCCGTAACGCACTTCCAACTGGCTGCGTCCCTGGAAGCCTAGCACCACCGGGTTGTTCGATTTGCGGTTCTCGGTGATCGCCGTGTGCAATTGAGGCAACCGCTGCAAGGTCGCGAGTTCATCCAGAATGAACCACACCGGACGCGGACTCATGCGGCCTTGATTCATCAGGCGCAACACAAGCATGTCCAGCCACAAACTGATAAGCGGCGCGAGGCACTTCCGGGTGTCTGGCGTGCTGGTGAGGAACAGCCAGCCGCGCCGTTCCTTCGACCATTCGAGTGTGCTCCAACGCCGCTTCGTCTCCGCTTCACTCGGCAGCAGCTTCATGGCGTCCGCCACCATGCTCAATGAGCCGAGTACGCCATTGCGCTGTGGCGGCGACTCCCGGTCGATCATCGCCACGTACTCCGTTCCTTTCACTCTTCGGTCGATCTCTTCCGGGTGCGACATCCACCGCACCAGCTCTTGCGGCGTCGGATGGAAACTGAGCAGGTGCGCAAAGATTTTTCGCGGGGCCTCCACAAAAAACGAATTCTCATTGTGTCGGTCGGGGAACAGCGACGCGGCCAATGTGAGAGCGTCTGCCCCTTGCCGCAGCTCGTCTCCCGGAGTCCAGTAGGGCATCCGCTGGTCTAACGGGTTAAGGATGAGATCGCCGCGCGAGGGAGTAAGAAAGTAGGGCACGTAGTCGGCGGGCGTCGCGGGATCGTACACGATGGCCGTCTCACCGCGCTGCTCGATCTGTAACAAGATTTGACGGATCAGCGCACTCTTTCCTTTGCCCGAATCGCCCATAACCAGAATGTGGCTCGATTCAATCTCGCGCGGCAGTCGCAGCCAAGCCTTCCTGCGGAGTATTTTTCGGGTGAAGCTCTGCTGCTGCAAGAAGCCGATACCGTCTGAACGGTTGCGGCGGTTAAATGCGCGCGCGGTCACAAACTCCGGTCCTTTCAGCCGACGCCCATGTTTACGTATTCTCTTGCGTGCGGAGTCCTTCGGGATCGCCACGACGAGGCCCACGAGCAACACACCTAAGCCGCCCCACAGTGCCGGTTTCGCCAGATCGGTAAGCGTCTGGTCCTTGTATATCCAGTGGCCCAGGAACTCATGCAATTTCGCATTGTCATAGCGTGCGCGCTGCCATTGGAGCTTCCAGTCACCTACCTTGATGGCCTCTTCGGTCAGCGTAAGCGTGCTCTCGCCTTTCTCTGTAACGAAAGGTTCTACTTCGTTGTCGAGCGCCATCCGCGTACCTTTCCGCGTCACCACCATCAACAGCGCGTACCAGCCATCCGTGCGGAAGGCTCCTGCTACTGGCGTGCCTACATAGGTCGGCAGGTAGTGCCGCTCGAGCGGTGTCCACACCTGAATGTAGCGGTAACTAGCGACAGCGAACACACTGAGTAGAGCAACGCAGAACGCTCCGATAGTCCATACCCCCCGTTCGCTCGGAAAATCTCCTGCATCGTCCTCTCGGCCCCACTTCTGCTTCATGGCATACCCCCTGTTGCTGCTTCCGCGAGGCGCTGTCGCGCCTTGCTCAACTTGTTCTGGTCCGCGCGCTCGATTAGCTGCTGCATCTCCTCGGCGGTCAGCGTTTGCCCTTGTGATACGGCGAAGTGCATGTTTAGCAGGATCGTCCGCAGGGCCAAGAGCTCGGCCAGGACGGTTTGCTCGCCTGCGTTGGGCTTCGTCGCTTTCAGCAGAACATCGCGCGCCCACTCGCTGATTGTTTGCTCGCCTGCTAAGGCTTCAAACTGGGCGTATTCCTCGTCAGTGACTTTCGTGCTGATGGATTTCGTTCGAAGGGAGGGCATGGAATTCACCCCATAAAATCAACAGGTTCCCATACGGGAACCAAAGTTACTGTGCGGCGCTCCACTTAAAGTGGCTCGCCGCAAGCCATTGAATTTTCAGCAAGTTCCCATACGGCAACCTTGGTTGCTGTGCGCCACCCGTTTGGGGGTGACGTGTCAGTCCAACTCCCGGTGCCGAAGGCACCGCTCCTCTGCAAAACGCGGCGCAAACCCGATTCGCCCGATCAACCCTGTTCGCCATACTCCAACTGCAGCTCCTGCATCCACCGCTGAAGCTCGGGGATCGCCCACGCCTTCTTGAACAGTTCGCGCAGAGCGTTCCATTCATTCTCGGTGAAGTCGATACCTACATCGTTCTGCCGAAGCCAAAGCGTGAACGTTGGCCCCTTCTCCTTGGACAGCATCGTGAGGAAATGCCTGCCGTTCCACGAACTCTTGGCCGACCATCCTTCGAGCATGGCCCGGAACTCGGCCAGGTCGGGGTACCGAGCAATGAGATAGTTCACACGGCGTGCTGGGCCAAAGTCGATAAATACGCCAAGCTCCGGGCAACCCGTCGTCGTAAACGAGAGCTTCAGGTCATCGACCTTGAGCGGACTAGGCAAGATAATTCGGCGGCGAAAATCATTTTCGTTTGGACCCGCTGGTCGAACGGGCTGGCGGTCATGTCGCACCCAATGGCCCCGAGCGGCGAGGCCCCAGAGCGTCGGCCAGTACGGGGCAAGGATTTGATCGAGTCTAGTGCTCTCGACTCCTTCATCACTAATGGCGGCTAGGAAGCATCGTCCAATTGTGCCTGGGTTCTGCCATTTCTCCGCCGACTTCAGCAGCTCCTTGCGATGTGAAATTTGCTTCAGAACTGCTTGATGTCTTTGTTCGGCGTCATCATCGGAGAGTCGAACTTCGGTGAAGTGGCCGCCAAGGTTTCCGAAGTAATACCAGGCGTGCTTCGAGGCATGCTTCTTGCGGTTCTGATAGACGGCTTCGAAGGCGTCGAGTAACCTGAGGTATGACTCTCTGGATGGAATCGCGGGCCAAAGCAGTGGCGGCTCCTGAGCTTCTTCCTCTGTGCCGATCTGCACGTACTGCGCGAGAACATCCCACTCTGCGGCGGAAAGAGTGTGCTGTGACTCCCACTTCTTGCGA
>DASSXG010000039.1:0-2475 GCA_035704085.1 Candidatus Acidiferrum sp.
TGCTGCCTCACGCGTTGGTTACTCGCCTAACTTTGGAAAGCAACCGAGCCACAGGCGTGGAGATTTCTTATGAAGGAGGCACCCATCGCATTCGCGCAGGGCGCGAGGTGATTCTCTCGCTCGGCGCGATACACACGCCGAAGGTCCTCATGCAGTCTGGCATCGGCGACCAGGCCGAACTGCGGCGCTTTGGAATCCCCGTGGTCCAACATCTCCCGGGAGTCGGGCAAGGGTTTCAAGACCATCCTGCTTTCTGCTGTCTCTGGGAGTGTTCGGAATCGCTGCCTCCCAGTCTCGTGGCGGATGCGGTCATATACTGGAAGAGTGAGGCTGGCTTAGGCAGCCCTGACTTCCAGATTATACAGGCTGTACTAAGCGCTGGAGACGCAGCAAAATTTGGCCTTCCTGCACGTGGCTGGGGCCTCGTCGGTAACGTGGTTCAGCCCAAGAGTCGCGGTCGTGTTCGGCTTACCGGTTCCGATCCCGCCGATCCTGTTCAGATTGAAGCGAATTATCTCTGCGACCCAGATGATCAGAAGGCCGCATTCGCTTGTGTGGAACTATGTCGCGAGATAGGCAACTCCAACGCTCTTCGTCCCTTTCTCAAACGAGAAGTCATTCCAGGCAACTTGGAACGTCCAGAACTAGAAAACTACATCCGCGACACGGCGTTTAGCTTTTGGCATCAAACATCCACCGCCCAGATGGGGCGGCAAGCCATGTCTGTTGTCGACGCCTACCTCAAAGTCTACGGTGTCGACAACCTTCGCATCGCGGATGGATCGATCATGCCACGCGTGACAACTGGCAACACCATGGCTCCCTGTGTGATCGTCGGAGAACGCGCAGCGGAGATCATACGAGATCAGCACCAGATAGGGACGAAAATTGCCCAAAAATTCGACCTGATCCCAGAGATATAGATACGGCTCCACGTCTTTGACGCGATTCACTGACCGAGTTGTCAAAACACTATAGGACATACGCTCGGCGTAAGCGCCGAGAGGAAGGAAGAAGGTCACAATGAGCGATAGAAAAGTTATCGCAGTGGTAGGAGCAACCGGTGCCCAGGGCGGTGGTTTGGTCCGAGCCATCCTTAACGACTCGAACGGTGGTTTCGCTGCGCGCGTGCTCACTAGGGATGTGAATGGCGCCAGGGCAAAGGATTTCGCAAGACTGGGTGCTGAAGTTGCGGCCGCCGACATAGACGATCCGGAGAGCTTGAAAAAAGCATTCGAAGGCGCCTACGCAGCCTTTTGCGTAACTTTTTTCTGGGCGCACTTCTCGCCACAGAAGGAAATTGAGGAAGCAAAAGCAATGGCGGCGATTGGCCGTCTGGAGGAAGAATATGATCCTGGTTGTCGGTGCTACCGGCCTAGTCGGAAGCGAGGTTTGCAAAAGGCTGAGGAAGCGGGGCGAGCCGGTACGTGCGCTCGTTCGGGCGACGAGTTCGAGAAACAAAATTGAAGCATTACGTTTATGCGGCACCGAACTATGTTTCGGTGACCTGAAGGATGCTGATTCGATCGCCGCCGCTTGCCGTGGTGTAGACGGAATAATCTCAACCGCAACGTCAACCTTGAGCCGGCAGCCCGGGGACTCGATCGAGTCTGTGGACGCAGCCGGTCAAATGAACCTGTTAAGTGCAGCGAAGGATGCCAATGTGAACCGGTTCCTGTATGTCTCGTTCAGCACGACAGCCGCCATATCGGGTCCTCTTGCCAGTGCTAAGGAGCAGGTTGAGAATTCCATCAGGGGCCTGAATTTCACCGTCATACAGGCAAGCTATTTCATGGAAGTGTGGCTGAGTCCGGTTCTGGGATTCGACTATGCGAACGCGGAAGCTCGTATTTACGGACCGGGAACAAGGCCCATCAGTTGGGTTTCAATCCGCGACGTGGCGGAGATCTGTGCGATTGCACTGCGGCACCCGGCGGCGGAGCGGAGAACGATTGAATTTGGTGGACCGGAAGCGCTGACTCCGCTGGAAGTAGTACGCCGTTTCGAGAAAATCGGCGGCACATCGTTCCGGCTGGAACATATTTCCGAGCAGATACTGCTTGAGCAATTTGAGGGAGCCACAGATTCGCTACAGAAGAGCTTTGCTGCATTGATGCTCGGGTACCTGCACGGCGATGCGGTGAGCATGGCATCGGTCGTCGATACGTTTGGAATCAGGCTTACCAGCGTCGATGAGTACGCACACAGCGTACTAGGGAAGGCAGCGGCATAGCCGTCATTCCACCAATGCGTAACGGGACCGCTCGGGTTACAGCGTAGGAAACGGGGTTACCGGACAATTAGGTACTATCACGAACTCCGACAATTGCCCTCAGTCAGTTTGCGTTCACCGCCGCGTCGCCGGCAGCGATCACTGCCAGAGCCTCTACGTGGGCCGCGGCCATGGGCCGAGTCACTAACTACCTCCTAAACGACTGTGGCGGTGGTCGACGAGTCTTGAAGCTGGCTTGGGTG
>DASSXG010000059.1:0-53629 GCA_035704085.1 Candidatus Acidiferrum sp.
CCTCATTTCGGGAAGCGTTCGCTTGGCCGATTTGCGGACCAACGCTTCCAGACCTTCGACACCGAGCATCTCGTCGTGTTCGTCAAAAACCTCCGTGAGCCCGTCCGTGTAGAAAACCAGCCGGTCACCGGGCTCGAGGTCAATTTCGTCGGCGGCCTCGGACGGCGCTGTTTCAGAGACACAACCAAGAATGCCGCTCTTCGAATCGAACAGCCGGACTCCGCCCTTTGATACGAGCATCACTGGAGGATGGCCTCCGGCAGCGAGAGTCACGTGACGCCCGCGCCGGTCAAAACGGGCTATGGCCATCGTGAAGTAAAAGCTGTCCAGCGCAATGCGGTTATACACGAAGTCGTGAAGGCGCCGCAGCAAGGTGCTGGGCCCAATCTTGTTCTCGAGCTCGTGCAGAGCTTCGGAGTAAATCCGGTTGGCCATGAGCGCCGAACCAATGCCATGGCCCGACACGTCGCACATGAGGACGGTTAGAACCTCGTCGCTGTGTGGAAAAACCACGCCAAAGTCGCCGCCAATGGATCGCGCCGGGCTGTAGTAGGTCTCGACCGAGACATCGTTCCAAACCAGGCTTTGTGGTGCGAGCGATTGTTGGACACGAGCGGCCAGCGCGAGTTCGGCCTCCATTTCCATGTGGCGTTCTTCCAGGAGGCCGTTGGATTCGCGAAGTTGATCCTCGACGCGCTTCTGTGCGCTGATGTCGGTTACGATAAGTAGGACGTATTCCTGTCCGTCCGGCCCCTGAATCACTCGCCCGCTGAAGATCGCCGGGATCTTCTCGCCGTTTTTACGAGGCAGGTAGAACTCACTGCGACTGCGCCCGTAGCGGTGGCCTGATTCATGCTGTCGCATAATGTACGGAATATCTTTGGGTGGGAAAATCGCATCTGGCGTGCGGCCTTCGATCTCCCCGCGCTCGTACTGTCCCATCCGGATCAGCGCTTCGTTGGCGAAGACCACACGAAGCCGATCATCGACAATGGCTACTCCCTCGTTCAGCTCTTCCAGGATGCTTTCGGTCTGGCGCAGCCAATCAGGAGTTTGGAGGTTGGGATCAGGCATTGCTTTCACCTACCAGCGCAAAAGGGAGAGTAGCGAGAATCCGACGACCCCTAGCTGTTCCGGCCCTAAACTGATCGCACAACCCGGGAAACCCGAATCGATGGCTACTCTACGGATGTGAAGCTCGATGAGAATGATGATTGCAATTACGATCGATACCGCAACAAGTAGTATGCAGGTATTCCAATTGATCTGACTTCTCAATCGATCATGTGGCTTAGGGAGTCTTTTGTAAGACATGACACACTCCTTCAGCGTTAGGCATTGCTTGGCTCACTCGAATTCGTCGTCGAAGCTTGTGTGTGTCACGATCGAGCAACCGGGTGACGAGGGCAAACAGAACGCTGACCGATATTCCACACATCAACACACCGGTAATGCCCTCCAGAGGCCCTAACAGACGCCAGTCGGAAGGAAGAACCAGATCACCGTATCCAACAGTGGAATAACTGCTCGCTGAGAAGTAAAAGGCAAGTTCCCAGGACGGAAAGCAACACGACCGGTAGAAACTTGCCCACAGAAGAATTACGAGGCCGTGCATAATTACAATCGCGATCGTCGATTTCATTACCAAGACAGCCGAGTAACGTGGCCCATGCTTGTGGCTGTCGCGGGTTAGAACACGTTTTAAACATTCTATGAGCGCAGTAGCCCCGGAAACTTGCAAGAAGAGCGTAAGGCTTACCAGAAGAACAGCAGCGCCAATTTGATTGAGAAGAATCATCGTGAAGAGCCTTAAAGCCATCAATTGGTTTGCAGCACTCTTTCCCCAGCTGTGCCAACTCCAGTCGCTTCCACAGGCTGTTTCGACTCCCAGCGGATGATTCTCAGATCCAGCACAAAAATGCTGTAGAGAACGGGCACCAAAAGCAACGTGATAAACGTTGCTACGGCAAGGCCGCCTATCTGTGCATAACAGAGAGGCTGCCAGAGGGGCCCTCCTTCAAGCGCCAGTGGGAAGAGGGCCAAGATGGTTGCTAGTACGGTGATCATTACGGGTCGGATGCGCTGGATGCCTGCGTCCGGAAGGGCCTGCTCCAGAGGCTCCCCTTTCTCATGCATTTCCTCGATGAAATCGAAGAGTACGATGACGTGGCTCACGATCACACCGATTAAGCTGGCAATGCCCAGAAAGGCCATAAATCCAAACGGGGTATGCATTACCGAGAGGGCGACCAGAGAGCCAACCACTCCGTAGGGAGCAGCGGCGAATACCAGAAGAGGTTTCACGGCATTATTGAATTGAACGAGTAGCGCCAGGTAGATGCCGAGTAAAGAGATCAACAGGACGAGTTTGAGGTTGTCGAATCCATCGATTTGTTTGGCCCGTTCGCCACCAATGCGGAGCTGATAACCCGACGGGAGATTTTTTTGAAATTCCTGTATTTTTGGCAGGATCTGGTTCAGCACCTCAGATGCGAGAACTCCAGGCTGGGGATAACACAGGATGGAAATGGTGCGAAAATGCTCGCGGCGTCTGACGCGACCCGTTTCCAAAGAATTTCCGACCGTTGCAATCGACAGCAGAGGCACGCGGTTGTTGGTCTGTGAAGAATAGATATAGAGGTTCTTGATGTCCGCAAGCTGAGCACGTTCCTCCATGCGAAGGCGCGCCACAATCGGAATGTTCTTGTCGCCTTCCTTGAAGATGCCCACTGTTGCCCCGCTCATGGCCGCTGTTGACGACTCCGCTACGTCGACGTTGGTGATGGCTGCCACGTTGGCGCGGTCTGGATCGATCTGAATCCTCTGCTGAACATTGTCTGGGAGCCAATCATCACGAAGAACGGCGATGCCCTGAGCTTGCCTGACGATGTCCTGAGCCTGCGCGGCAATCTGCCGAAGAGTGCGAATGTCGCTAGCTTCATTTCTCGCGTCAACGTCCGCCTGCCCGGAGATCAACAACTCGACAGGGTTGTCTACGGGATTGGTTTGAAGCTGGCGAACCGTAATCCACGCGCCTGGAACTTCCTTGTCCAGTGCGTCCTGGATCGGACGAGCTAACTTTGGCGAAGCCTCTTTATCCGTAACCTCAACAATCATTTGCGCGTAGTTGGTTTGCGGCATTTCGGGCGAGACTGAAAACCAGAAGCGAGGTCCCCCACCACCGGCAAAGGTCGTTAGTGACTTGAGAAGATGTCCACGGTTCTCTTTCGTAGTGACGTCAGGTAAATTGTCAATCACTTGTCGGACAACTCCTTCGGCCTGCACGGCAGCATCGTTGGTGACGCTTAAGGGTGTGTCATTCGGCAACCAAACATCCAAATAGAACCAATACTGGACATCTTCGGGAAAGAATTGGGTTTTGAGCTGAGAGCCGAACAACCCGCCTCCGATCAGGAAAACCAAGGACGCACCGAGGACCGCCCAACGGTGTTTTATTGCTTTGCCGACGAGTTGGTTGTAAAAGCCGTAAAATCCCCGCTGCCGCATCTCCTCTATGGTCGGTTCTCGCTTTGCCGGAGCACGCAGGATGTAGTAGCCCAGGAACGGAACAAAGGTCATCGCGACAAAGTACGCGCACAGCAGAGAAACCGTCATGACCACCGGGAGGCTCTTCAAGAACTCGCCGGTATTGCCGGTGAGCATCAAAAAGGGCAGGTAGGCGATAACATTCGTGATTGTCGCGTAAAAGATCGCTGTGGCGAGCTTCGTCGGGCCAAGCCAGCAGGCAACGCTGCGCGGAAACCCTTCCGCCAAGTGACGTTTGATGCCGTCTCCTGAGACCACCGGCACGTCCACGAGAAGGCCCAGCGCGATGATCAGCGATGCGATGGAGACTTGTTGGAGATCGATTCCCAACATATATGCGATGCCAAACGTCATCGCGAGTGTGATCGGTATTGCCAGCGCCATGATCAGTGCCAGCCGCCACTCCCAAAACCCAATCAGGGACACCAAGACGACGAGAATAATGGCTTCCACAAGCGCCCGCATGAAGAGGTTGATGTTCTCCTTGACTTGTAGCGGCTGGTCGGAGGTGTGCGCCAGAATCAGGTCGGCGGGAAGGATTTGGCGAAGCTGCGAAAGCTTCAAATTCACGGACTGTCCGAAGCGCGCGATTTGCTTTCTATCGCGCATGTACACTGCTAAGGTGATCGCGCGGCTGCGCTGCCAGTGCCCACTTGTGTCCCGCCAAGTGTAGTAATTGAGATACTGAGCTGGAGCCTGATAACCTCGGCTGATTTGTACGAGATCCCGTAAATATACGGGGGTACCCTCTGAAGTAGCCGATACAGCCACATCGCCGATGCTTTTTGCGGTATCGAATTGTCCGGAGGGAATGACAGTGACCCTGCGCTCGCCGGTTTCAACAGTTCCGCCCGGCGCGATGATGTTCCGAGCCGAAAGCACTTTGGAGAGATCAGCAGGACGAAGGCCGTAGGCTGCGAGGCGATCCTGCGAGTAATCCAAATAGACGGTCTGCGACAAAACGCCCCGCCGCTCCACCTTGGAAACTTCGGGAGCACCCTGTAGCGTTCGCCCAATCAAGTCAGAAAAATTGTCGAGTTCGGAATAGCTATATTTGTCGCCAGCAACGTTGGCCAGTTTCGTTTGTGTGTCCCTGGGATCGCGGACGATCGTCGGGTACCACACATCGGGATGCAACTCGGATCGTTTTAGCCGCTCCGAGATAAACCGCTGAATGAACGCTTGAATGGAACTGTCATCTGCTTCGGAAACGCCATCCACGAGAATGAATCCGCTTCCCTGTACGATTTCCGAGTTTCGAATGATGCCGTTGGCCCGCGCTTCCTCTTGAAACATGTAGACGGTGTCAAGAACCGCGTGCGCCGAAATGGATTGCGGAAAGGAATCCACCACCGTGATGCGCTGCCCTTTTCCATTCTGCTGTCTTACGTCGCGAGCTTTGCGAATTGCTGCTTCGACGGAATTGGCACGAGCCGCAATTTCAATGTCGTCCGCCTTCGGGCTCGCGACGGTCAGCATGAGGGCGGCGGTGTCTCCGAAATCACTCTGGAACGTGATGGGGCCGGCGCCCTGAGGCAACTGAGAATTTAGACCATTCAGCTTGAGGTTGATATCGCTGAATTGCCGTTTGGTATCGGTGATGCCCTCATCCAGTTGAATGGTGACAAACGAATAGCCGGGCAGAGATATGGACTTAATACCGTAGTCTGCATCCGTTCCCGGATGGATGGTCTTATTCTCGGCGGCAACGTCCTCAATTCGGCGGGTGATGTACTGTTCGACTTGTTGCGCTGTGGCTCCGGGCCATGGACAAGCCGCGACGCCGAGACGCACGGGAATGTCCGGGTCCTTGCGCTGCGGCATGGAGTTGTACCCGAACCAACCCCAAATGAGCACTCCGACGAGAAGGATCCAGGAGATGTGTGGGTGCTCGACAAAAAACCTGGGGATATTGCGACGATTGCTGATGTCTTGCCCGTTTTCGTGTGTCATTGTTCTATACCTTTAGGGGAGGACCTGGATGAAGTCGCCGTCCCTTAAACCGGCGGATCCAACGACAACAACTTTCTCAGCTGGATTTACACCCTCAATTGCCACATCACTCTCGTGGGTCTCACCAAGTGCGACCTGGCGCAAATGCGCGACCCATTTGCCGCCCTGTTCTTTGGCGACGAAAACCGCGTAGTGTCCGGCTGAACCGGGGTCGGCAACAACGGCGCTAAGAGGGACGGAGGGAACCGGGGCTTTGTGAACGCCTGTCAAACTGAGTGAAGCGATCATCCCGGGCTTCAATGACGCTTTCGGGTTGGGGACGGTCACCTCGATGGCAAAGACGCGATTTTTCTCATCGGCGCTCGCGGCAATACTCGTGACCCGTCCGTTGTACTCTTTCGGGTCGTCCTGCAAATGAATGCTGAATTGTTGCCCCAAGCGCAGACGCCTTACGGCATAGTCGGGAACGCCAAAACTGATTTTGACCACACTCGTGTCGGCGATAGTAAAGGCCGGAGTCCCTGGTGCTGCGAGGTTCCCTAGTTCAATGTTCCTGGCGAGGATGTACCCCGAGAAGGGTGCCGTCAGATCCGCGTCCTGGAGAGCCAACTGCGCTTGGTGCACATTTGCCTTGGCCTGATCCACAGCTGCGAAGGTCGAATCGAATTTTGCCTGCGCTCGGTCGAAATCGGGCTTGGTCAAGCTCTCTGAGGCGTAAAGCGTCTTCGCGCGATCGTAATCCTTTGTTGCCTCGACATTCTGAGCTTGCGCGGCACTCAGTGTTGCGGTGGCCTGGTCAAGTTGATTCTTCAAGTCCTGATGGCGAATCTGCGCGAGAACGGCGCCCCTAGCAACATAGTCTCCCGAACCTATGTTGCGACGCCGCCCGTCAGCACCCGCGACCTGTTTAATTTCGGTCACATATCCTGCGGACTTGAATGACAGCACCGCTTCCGCGAACGGCAGAACGGAAGCCGAGTAGCGCAAATCTTCTGAAGGCGAATACAAAGCCACATCCACTACATGAACGGGTGTGGGAGATTTAGCTGCGACTTTCGAGGGTTCCTGACAGCCACTTGCGGCCACAATCGTGGCGAAAAGCACAGCCCCTATTATTAACCTCACTAATTTACTATTGCTCCCCATAAAGTCCACTCCTCTCCGATCGCTTTCTCGAACTCCGCCTTGACTGGCAGTCGCGCCTAAAATAATTCTTGCTCTCATCGGTTACTCTTCTCCCATCGCTTTGCGCAGTTCGGCAAAAGCACTCCAATAAGAGGAAAGCGCTTGCTGATACTGGAAATTCGTTTCGGAACTCTGAGCCTGTGTCTGGAGAAGGTCTCTTAACAGGGCGGCGTGCTCCTTATACTTGTTACCCGTGACGCGGAGTTGCTCCGCGGCCGCTTCGTGGGCGATACGGGATGCCTTAAGCAGCAAAGAAGCTTCGTGCCATTTGCGATATTTCCCACCAACTTCGACCGCGAGCTTCGATTCCGTCTCTTGGATCCCGTTGCGCGCCTGTTCGACAGTCTTCGCTGCTTCAACAACGTTGTTGTGGCGTCGTCCCCAATCGAATGGCTCCCAACTCAGGTAAAATCCGGCCGTGGCGACGTTTTGCGGGAGAACTTGCACGTTGTTGACACCCTGATAGCGCAGGGACAGACTCAGGTCCGGAATGTACTCGGCTTTCGCGAGTCGCCGATTATATTCGGCTTGCTTTTCTTTCAAGTGCGCTTGCCGCAGCTCGGGACGGTTCGCCAGCGCTTCCTGCCGGGCCGAATCGAGACTCAGATCGCTTGTGTCTTGCTCAGGAATAAACTCGACACGAAAGAGTGTCGCAACATCGCGGCCAAGCAGTTGGTTCAACGCCTCACGCTGTGTAGCCAGCCCATTCTCCGCGACGGACAACTCGTAGCGCGATTTTGCTAAGCGCGCATCGACGTCCAATTCCTCGGCACGCAGAACCGTCTTTTCCGCCACGTATTGCACCGTGACCCGCTGTGCTTCTTCGAATGTTTTTATCCCCTCACGTGCGGCGTCCACATTCGCCTGAATCGCGAAAAGGTTAAAGTACGCAGTGCGGACTTCGGCAGCGATCTTCTGCCGCTCAGCCCGTACATCTTCTCGGGCCATATCACGCCCAAGCTCGGTGGCGTGAATTCCTAAGCCGATCTTGTATTGTTGTGTCAGCGGTTGATCGATGCTGCCGGTCAGATATGTAGTGAACACCGCGGGCGTGTGGACTTTGGCGTTCGTCCCAGGGATTGGGCCAACCCCTGGATACGTGCCGAACACACCCTTTTGGAAGGTGAAGTCAAAGGGTCGCAAGAGCTCGCCGCCCAGCATGGAGAATTGAAATTGGGGCTTGCGCTTGCTGCGCGCTGTACTCACTTCGAAATCCTGTTTCTGAGCCTCCAGCACCGAGTTCTTCACATTCCAGTTGTGTTGGAGTGCCAGAGTCACCGCGTCATTGAGCGTAAGGAGAGGGGCATCGACATCACCGGAGGAGACCTGTTGCTGCTGACCGAATGTCATTTCCGGGGATGTTCCGGCCAATAACGCGAAAATCAGCAACAGACGCTTCCACGTGCTCGTCTTACGAGATCCTGTGGTGGCAACTAACTGCTGCTGTGTAGATTGGCCTGTCCGCCAGCGCGTCGCTTTGTTTTTCGAAGCAATCAAGTTCATGGTGTTGTTCCCGATTGTAAGCAGTGCAGGGGACGTGCCAATTCACGGGTCTCGCAAGTAGTTGAACGTACAGGGGCAAGAGAGACTTTGGCAGTGGTGCGCTGCCCGTATGCGGGCAATGCCGCTGCCAGGTACCGCGGCTCGTGAACACCGCAGCGTTTGAGGTCTTGATTCATTTCGGCAGAGCGATCAGACAGGGTCGCAAAGTGAAATCTCACGGAGGAAAATGGACGATTGTGATTCAGAGGTGTGTGGAGCTACGTCGATCCGGAGGAAGCTCACGCGTGCAAAACGGGGAAGAAAACCCAAGTGGAGAGTAGCGTCACACCGCGAGAATAATGTGGGTGCCCGATAGTTTCAGACTGCGTTTTCGTGGCGGCGTTTATCGCGGCTTCCGTCGGCGACCGTTTATGCGGGCGGCGCTTGAGTTGTTGGCAATCGGTGCCCCACCCCGAGCGAGGCGAAGATGGAGGCGCTCACAGATATCGAGTGCATAGGATGTCTGGGCAGCGAACTCCGCCCCGAAGCGGCCAAAAAATGATAGTACCTCTTCGCCCACCGAGTCGACGAAGGTGACTTCCGTAAGATCGATGACCAGCCTCATTCCTTTGCGGCAGCGTGTCATGAGTGAGCGAGTGTTCTCGGCGGCACCATCCGTGAACCGGCCTTCAAGGGCGAGGATCAAACTGTTTTCCGTATCTTGTATCTCGACGCGAAGCATCGCGCCTCCTTGGAGTATCTAGGCAGCCGCGAGCACAGGGCTGGGAAGCTTCCTTAGCACAACGTTGCAAATGTCATGCCATGCATGGACAACGCCTAAGTTACTGAAATCAAGCCGTGTTGGTTTGGGGCGAGGAAATCCCAATGTGCCCGAGCAACGGGCAGTGCCGCGATGCCGGCACGCATTAGTTGCTGACTGAAAAACAGAGCAGGCAGAGAGCTGTTTTATCAAAGTGTCTATTTCCGCCGGGGTGGAAAGTCCTTCAGCAGTTTTTGCGCTCCCTTGTTGAGCCTTTCCTGGTTTTTCTCCTGTTTTTTGCTGGGCTCAATCGCGTGTTGGGCAGCACCTACCCAAATGAGCTTCTTTGCAGCGGGGTCATACATACCAAGGACGAAAGTCCCGATGTTAATGGTTGAAGTAGTCGCCGAAAATGAATCGAGGCCTCCGCCCCACGGGCCCCAACCGCTCCAGCCTCCCCAGCCGTTCGCGAAGCCGTTTATTTGCTTCTCCCGATCGATGGCGAGTTGGAAGCCAAGGAGCAAATCGGCTTTATCGCCGTCAACCACCTTGGTCAGGCCCTTGGCCGCCATTTGGGAATCGATTGCTTGCTTGACCTGGGTGTCCAGGATCTGGTCGGGCTCGCCACCTACTCGGGGTACGCCCTTTACCTCGTTGACCCATGCATAGGTGTGATATTTCGAAAAATCAGTTCCTGGCATATAGTTCGTTCTCACGTCCTGTCCGCGCGTCACAGAACACGCGACGAGCGCCAGGACCACTGCAGGGCCAACCCTTGCCATCCACTTTCCAGATTCTTGCAACATTTGCTTCTCCTTTTAGTGAGTTCCTTCTTCGATCTGTTCAGATCTGAGATCCAACGCAATTGCGAGCCAGGATTAACACCGGTCCGATTTGCTACGCGGCTACGGCCGATCGCTTAAGGCGTTTTGGAGTGATCTCAAGTCGGCCTAATCTCCTCCTTAACTTCCTTCTGCCCTGGAACAATCGGGCTTTGACTGCACCGACAGACAGACCCATTCGTCGAGCCGTCTCTCGGACCGATAGCTCACGAAGGTCCCGAAACTCGAGCACGGCCCGCATTCCTGGGTTCAATTGCCCCATCGCTGCGGACAAAATTTTCACGCCCTCTCGTTGTAAACAGCTGGCCTCCGGGTTTGGACTTGCATCGGCTACATTGAAACGGACCCGTGTTTCTTCATCACCATCTAAATCGTCAAGAGACACTTCGCGTTGAACACGACCCCTGCGCAGCAACATAAGCGCCTCGTTGATGGCGATACTCGTCAACCAGGTCGCGAACGAGGATTTCCCTTCGAAGTTCTTTAGGTAGACGAACATTTTTAGGAAAGTTTGCTGGACGACATCTTCAGCATCTTCGCGAACCCGTATGTAGCGCAGAACAACCGACAAAATTCTTGGCCGATGGCGTTTCACAAGCGTTTCAAATGCCTCGTCATCTCCCATCTTGGCAGTGGCCACAAGTGCCTCGTCGGTGGCTGGATCACTGAACGCAACGGTGCCAGCAAATGTCGGTTGCGAGGGTCCAATGTCATTCGAAGAACGGGTTGTATTCATAGCGTGTATCCCCGTCAGCCACGCGCTAGCCACAGGCCGTACCGAATGGAGGCGGCTAAGCCGAATGCCTTGCGGTATCGCAGCACGCGATACCATCCGACCCACTTGCGAGCGAATACGAGAATCAGTGACATAAACCCTCCCGAGCAACGCCGAACGTTGCACCTTCGCATGTTGATAGGCAATGCGCGTGCCAAAAGAACACCCACACAAGTTGTTGAGATTAATGGAAAGAGAGGGCACGGGTGCTGTACAGGCGACAGAAGTTGCCCGCATCCGGGCATTACGGGACTTCCTTAGTAAAGGCGAAGCTGATGACAGACTGCGGCGGCAGGAACTCGCGGCAGGCACGAAAACGCCGTGGAAACTCACATCATGATTCTCGCAATAATGTACTTGCTAAGCGTCGGCGGCGTTTGTGCCGAACTATCGGAGCAAGGCGGCCATGCGGGTGCGAGGCTCATTTGGCCAATTTGAGGCCAGAGTTCAGAAATTCAGAAGGGACGTTCCTAGAGCTGCCGGATTGTTACTCGGCATAGCAAGCACGACTGATGTTCAGCTTGTACATCTTGTTTTGGAGTGTTGTTCGTTTCAGTCCGAGGCGCTCTGCGGCTCCACCTTGGCCGGCTATTCTCCCCGAGGCGGCTTTCAAGGCCTGGATGATGACCTGCCGCTCAGCCTCTTCGAAAGTTGATGCGGCTGAAACAACGGAGCGCCTCAGCTCTGCGCGTGCGACGTTCAGTTCGTCGCCTTGCGTCAAAATGACGCAGCGCTCGATGAAGTTTTCCAGCTCGCGAATGTTGCCAGGCCAATCGGCGTTCACCAGCGCCTCCATCGCCTGCTTCGGAACGGATTTGACGCGCTTTTGCATTTGACGCGAGTGGCACAAAACAAAATAGTGCACCAGGAGCGGAATGTCCTCGCGTCTTTCGCGAAGCGGAGGGATCTCAATCGGAAAAACATTCAATCTGTAGAAAAGGTCTTCGCGGAACTGGTTGTTGCGTATCATGCTCTTCAGATCGCGATGCGTTGCGGCAATCAAGCGAACGTCGACCTGGATCGTCTTCGTACTACCCAGTCGTTCAAACTCACGTTCCTGCAAAGCGCGCAACAGCTTTGGCTGCAGCTCGAGACTGATATCGCCAATTTCATCTAGAAAGAGAGTGCCGCGATCGGCCAGCTCGAACCGGCCTTTCTTTTGCATCAGGGCTCCCGTGAAAGCGCCCCTTTCATGCCCAAACAATTCGCTTTCCACCAGCCCGGAGGGTATCGCGGCGCAGTTCAGTCGGACGAAAGTGCGTTCGCGACGCGGGCTGAGGTTATGAATCGCCCGGGCGAACAGTTCTTTGCCAGTCCCGGTCTCACCGTGCAGGAGCACCGTCGATTGGGTGGGGGCGACAATCGCAACCTGATCCAGCACTTTTCGAAGAGCGGTACTTTTGCCCACTATGTCCCCAAAGTTGTACTCGGAGCCAATTTCCGATTCAAAGTAAAGGCGTTCTTCTTCCAGCACGCCTAGTCCAGGAATGTTTCCTGCGAGGCTCTCGAGGTCGGTAAAAGCAACAGTCGCGCCCATAGGTTCCTCCGAGGGTCGTTCGTAAACGGCACTTCTTGGCAAACGGCCATATTTAGGCGTGACGATAAAGGAATTCTAAACCGTTGGGAATGTTCGAAACAGTTCAGGCAGGTTAGATTTGACATGTTTCCTGGTTCGAGGAACCGTTAAGAGGCCCGTTAAGCGAACAACCGTTTGTCTGTCTGTGGTTTACGGCATGTCACCCACTACCCGTTAAGCCACGTTAAGCGCTACCATAAGGGCCGATGGCGACGGGACAGCATTCTGTAACGGCCCATAAGCTCAGCGCCGAACAAGCTAACTTAGTTCGGAGCGCGCTCGAGTCTGTGATTTCGAGCGATGCGTTCGCTCCAAGCAAGCGTTGCCAGGACTTTCTCAGACTGGTCGTCGAACACGTTTTGGCGGGTGACCTGGACTCTCTGCGTGAGCGCATGATCGGCGCAGAAATGTTTCGTAGGCCGGTCGATTATGACACGTCAAACGATGCTGTCGTCCGGGTGCGAGCAACCGAAGTTCGCAAAAGGCTTGCACAATATTATAGAGAGGCTGCGCAAACTCCAGTTGTCCGTATCGACCTTCAGCCAGGGTCGTATGTGCCCGAGTTCCACTGGTCCTCGCCGGGAAAAGTTGCCGATCAGGTGAAAGCTCCTGTGCCTTCCCAGGCGATTGCTTCGCGATCGCGGCGTACGTTATGGCTGACTCTTAGTGCGGTGCTAGTTTGCGCCAGCTTGCTTGCCATAATTTGGCTGCAGTCTCGTACTAAAGTTCAGTCGAACAACACATTGCGGCTTTCGCTAGGTCTGCCCAAGGGGGTAAACCTACATCGGAACTGGCATCCCTTCGAACATATCGCGGTCTCACCGGATGGCCAGACGTTGGCCTTTGCAGCCACTGATGCTTCCGGAAAAAGCTTTTTGTGGATCAGGGCTTTGAGTTCGCCTGAAGCGCAACGGATTGAGCAGACGGAGGGCGCGCTTTTGCCTTTCTGGTCGCCGGACTCACAATTCATCGGCTTCTGGGCGGGGGCCAAGCTGAAGAAGGTTCAACGCTCGGGTGGAGTCCCTGAGGTGATCTACAGCGTACCGGAAATTGCACAAGGTGCCTGGGGACTGGACGGCACCATTCTCTTTGCCAGAGCAGTGAATAGTCCTATTCTCCGCATCTCGCCCACTGATGGAACTGTCACCCCTGTGACGTCGCTGCTTCCTGGCGAAGTCAGCCAAATGTGGGTTCAGTTTTTGCCTGACGGCAAGCATTTTATCTATTTGGCTCGCACAAGCCTGACAAGTAACGACCCAGGAGCGAAAATCTACGCTCAGTCCCTCGATGGTGGAGACCCGACATTGCTGTTGGCTACCCAAAGTCGTGCCATAGCGGTGCCTGATTACCTGCTGTTCGCCCAGGACCAGAATCTTTTCGCGCAACACATGGACTGGAAAGCTGTGCGAAAGGTCGGTGAACCTCTGTTGCTGGCACCCAACGTCGCGGCCTCTCCGGCATATCTCGGCACTTCCGAATTCACGGCCTCTCAAAATGGTGTGCTTATCTATGGCACCGCAACAGGCTCCTCGTTTGATCAATTCAACTGGTACGCCCGAGACGGCGCTGTGATTGGCAGCTTCGAACCGGTGATCGATTTTCAGCAATTCACGCTTTCCCCTGATGGGAAGCACTTGGCACTGAATTCGTTTCACCAGCATGCCACCGGCAGTCTGTGGCTCATAGACCTGACGAGCAATACTACGACTCCTCTGACGACTGATCCCCACGCACAGTCGGACCCCGTTTGGTCTCCAGACTCGCGTTATGTTGCATTCAACCTTCTTCCTAACGGTGGATCTGATCCGCCGTTCCTGGTACAGAAGATTGAAATCGGAAGCCAGCAGCCACAGCCGATCTATGGCGATAACGAGAGGCACTGGGTCGAAGACTGGTCCGCGGATGGGCGCTTCCTGCTGACGCACGACACAAAAACACTCTCGATAATACCTGTGACCGGCGATAGCAAGGCCAAAGCACTGTATTCATCAGACTTCATAAAGGATGAGTTTCATCTGTCTCCGGACGGGCAGCTAATCGCTTACGGAGAGAATCGCACCGGCACATGGGAAGTTTTTGTGGCCTCATTTCCGTCGTTTCACGATATCAAACAGGTTTCGTTGGCAGGCGGCCTCCAGCCGCGCTGGCGCGGAGACGGCAAAGAACTCTTCTTCATCGATCCCCAAGGAAAAATGATGTCGGCCACCCTGGAGCGCGGCGCGGCTCCCAAAATCAGCATCCCAAGAAAGCTGTTTGATACGGGACTTCCGCCCGATCCTACCGTCAATCAGTATGCGGTGACCGAGGATGGGCTTAAATTTCTGGTGCTGGAACCTCGTAAGGGTTTTCTCGAAACCTACTCTGTGGTTTTTAACTGGCCCGCGACCGCGAAGTAGCCCCTTGAAAGACAGGTTCAGCCGCTGTGTCCTAGCAGCCATTATGCCCGACCGACGGGCAATGCCTTCATGTGCGCACGATTGCTCTTCCTTGAAGACCCATGGAGCTCAATGGCCGCTTTGAACATGAGAATTAAGGTCCGGTTTTCCAGAACGGCCGGATTCTCACCCGGAATACTCAGCACGGCTAATGTTCAGCTTGTTCATCTTGTTTTGGAGTGTTGTTCGCTTCAGTCCCAGGCGCTCTGCCGCTCCGCCCTTGCCGGCGATTCTCCCGGAGGCGGCTATCAAAGCATCAATAATGGCTCGCCGCTCGGCCTGTTCGAAACTTGGCGCGGCGGAAGCAACAGAGCGGACCGATGGTTTCTTCAGCTCCGCACGTAGGACATTCAATTCGTCCCCTTGCGTGAAGATCACGCAACGCTCGATGAAGTTTTCCAGTTGCCGAATATTGCCCGGCCAATCGGCGTTCACCAGCGCCTCCATGGCGTGCTTCGGGACCGATTTGACGCGCTTCTGCATTTGCCGGGAGTGGCGCAAAACAAAATAGTGCACCAGGAGCGGAATGTCCTCGCGCCTTTCGCGAAGCGGAGGAATCTCAATCGGGCAAACATTCAGCCTGTAAAAAAGGTCTTCGCGGAACTGGTTGTTACGTATCATTGCTGGCAGATCGCGGTGCGTTGCGGCAATCAGGCGAACGTCCACGCGAATGGTCTTCGTACTCCCCAGTCGTTCAAACTCACGTTCCTGCAAAGCGCGCAACAGCTTCGGTTGCAACTCGAGACTGATATCCCCAATTTCATCTAGAAAGAGAGTGCCGCGATCGGCCAGCTCAAAACGGCCGCGTTTCTGCGTGAGCGCGCCGGTGAAAGCGCCCTTTTCATGCCCAAACAGTTCGCTCTCCACGAGCCCGGAGGGTATCGCGGCACAGTTCAGTCGGACGAAAGTGCGCTCGCGACGCGGGCTGAGGTTATGAATCGCCCGGGCGAACAGTTCTTTGCCAGTCCCGGTCTCACCGTGCAGGAGCACCGTCGATTGAGTGGGGGAGACAATCGCAATCTGATCCAGCACTTTGCGAAGGACGGCACTTTTGCCCACAATGTCCTCGAAGTTGTGCTCCGAGCGGATTTCCGATTCGAGGTACAAGCACTCTTCCTCGAGACGATCTTTGGCTTCCGTGATGCGGCCATATGCAATCGCGTTGTCAACCGCGAGCGCAATCTGAGTGCTGATTTGTGACAAGAGGTCCAGGTCCTCTTGTCCGAAGTTGTCTGGCTGTCGGCTGCCCATCGTCATCACACCGAGAGGGCCGCTTGCGGTTGACATTGGGGCGATCGCCATCGATGCGATCGATTCAGCTTTGAGCTTCTCAACGATGCGGGCGGGAAGCTTCTCAATTTCTTGGATCGACAGCAGTTCAGGGACGTGGGCACGCAGCTTTTCGTGATCGGTGTCGCTAAGTTCAGACGTAAGGACAGCGGTCGACGAACCTGTGCCGCTGGGGAAATCCAGGACGACGCATTCAAGCTGGTTCGCTTGTTTATCGATCAACCAAAATCCGGTGAAGTCGTTTCGAAAATAGGTCCGAATGGATGCCGATGCCGACCGAAACAATTCGTTAATGTCCAGCTTGGAAACGATGTGGTTGTTGATCTCCAGCAACAGCCTGAGCCGATTCCGCTCTTTTACCACTTGTCGCTGGTACAGCTCTGCGCTGTCCCTTGCCATAGCGCACTCGAGTGCAACCGCAACGTGCGACGCCAGAGAACGCAGCATCTCCACGTCTTCAGGGGCAAATTCCTCGCCCTGCAACTTTGTCACGGCGAGAAACCCGTATCGTTTCTGGGCGGTAGAGACCGGAAGCAAATAAGCGGTCCGCCCGGCAACTTCTGCAGCAAACGGAGCCAGCTCACGATGCTTCAACATTTCCTGCGATACATCCGGGATGAAAACTGCTTTCTGTTCCTCAAGCACTCGCGCCGCAGCACCAATTCGCGACACTTTGGTGCCGATCTTGAATGCAGGTGCATCCGGGTCTCGATCGAACTCGAGAACACGCAGACTATCTTGCGCATCGTTTAGGATGTAGAGTTCGGTTCCATGCAACCTCGAAGTGCTGGACAGAACGTCACGCAGGCTGTGCAGAACAGCTTTGAGCGTGGGTTGATCGGCAAAGCTGCTGGACCCCAGCAGAGTTCGATATCGATCTTCGGTGCTCCTCATGACCTGGGTGCTCTACTGCCATTAGCTTTGATACGTAGGCCGTATCATACCGCGAACAGTGTGCACGTGGTCGGTGTTCTCCCGGCACGGCGTACGGGTGGATCAAGTCTTAGGCTTGGAATTTCCAGGTTGGACTGTGGAAACACACAAGTGCTATGCTCCGGCCACCAAGGTACTCAATTCACACCAGAGCGGCATACATCGCCGACAGCCAATTGCCATGATGCGAACCATTAAGTGCATGTTCATGTTGCTTATCATGACCGCTGCGACGCCTCACCATGGCTTTTCACAATCAAATCCCGACCTGCAAACGTTTTTCAGGCAGAACATCGGATTGAATGAGGATCAGATCGCCGCCATCCGAAATGGAGAGGCCGTGGCGAAGGCGGTGCCCTCCCGCACCCCGGCCGAAATATTTTTGTTTGGCGCGGTCTATATCCATGCTGCTCCTGAAGCTTACGTTTTGTTTGCCCACGATTTCGATCGGCTTCGCAAGCTACCCAGTTATCTGGCCCTCGGCGTGTTCAGCAGTCCTCCACAGCTTTCTGACTTGAAGGGTCTTTCGTTCGATAGTGATGACATCCATGCTTTGGAGCGTTGCAAGCCCGGCAACTGCCTCATTCAGGGGCCTGCCAGTTCCATGGAAGAGTTTCACCGGTCCATCGACTGGTCCGCCCCCAACGTCAACGTACAGGTTAATGAACTTTTGCGGAAAGTCGCGTTGCAGTTTCTGCTTGCCTACCAGCGCGACGGCAATCAGGTCTTCGGGGTGTACAACGATAAGCATGAGCCGGTCGAGGTGGCGCAACAATTCACCTACATGGTCAGCTACTATAAGGCTCTACCGAAGCATCTGCCGGAATTTTACCAATACCTTCTCTCGTATCCGAGCGCGAGGCCTGCAAACGTTGAGGACGACACATTCTATTGGGCCAGGGTGAAATTCGGGTTAAAGCCAACGCTGCGGATCGTGCACGTGGTGACCCTGAGGGGGGGACCTACCGATGAAGTAGCCTATGCCATTGCCGAGAAACAGCTCTATTCGAGCCATTACTTCGAGACCGCGCTGGACCTATCCTTGTGCATCCGTGGCAGTGAAGACCTGACGAACCCGGGCTTCTATCTGATCATGGCCATGGGTTCCGAGCAGGCGGGTCTGACTGGTCTCAAGGGATCAATCGTTCGAAAAGCTGCCGTAGGTCGTTCGGTTTCAAGTCTCCGAAACGCGCTCGCGACGGTCAAGAATACCCTCGAGAGTAGGTAGTGTTTGGCGACAACATCAGCCCAGGATGCAATCATTACCACTCCCGAAGCTGGAAGGCAGCTTTAGTGCTCTTTGGCTGCAGAATACGCAAGCAAAATAATCTGGGCACGCGATTTCATTCGGTGAGCTCAACCCCGAAACGAGCGGCGACTTCGGCAGAGCTGCTGAGTTTCGCGGTCACGGGCAGATCGAGCTCCCGCCATGCTTTGAGACCTCCTTCAAGAACCCATACGTTTGAGATTCCCTTGCGACGCAACGAAAGAGCCGTACGAGCGCTGGTTATTTGATTGGGTGACGAACAGCATAAAACCATCTGAACATCCGGGGGAACTCGGACCTTGGCTGAACTGCGCAGAGGGATCGGAGAGATCCGCGCTGCACCGGGAATCCCAAGAATTTTGGTTGTGCTTTCTTGCCCTTCAACATCCAGCAGGTCAAGCACCGCCACCCTCTTACCAGCCTGCAGCTTTTCGTGCAAGAGCGTGGGGCTGATCGTTCGAAGCCGAAGCTCCCTTATAATGCGGAACAATTCCCACGCCCTCCAAATGAAGTAGCAGAGAACGCCCGCCAGTCCAATCGCCAGGATCCCGCTCACGCGACCAAGCGTGGCCGCCACGATTTCCAGGCGGTCCGCAAATAGGTATCCTAGGAAGCAGTACCCGGCAGACCAAAGCAAGGCCCCGGCCGCATCAAAGAGAAGAAACGGAACGCTCGCCGCGTTTAGCATTCCCGCCATCGGCGGCATTAGGCCGTCCATACCTGGAACGAATTTCGCGACCATTAAGGAAGGTAGCCCCCAGCGCCCGAAGAGCCTCCGAGCCCTCACACTACAACGCTGCCCGTCTGTGCTAAAGGCACAGAGACCGCGCACGAGGATTCGGTGCCCCCACCAGCGACCTGCTATGAACCACGCATAATCCGCCAATAGGCTCCCCACCACCCCTGCCAGAATGACGCTGCCGAAATTTAATCGCCCGCTTTCCACAAGAGCACCAGCTGTAATCAAGAAGAGGACTGCAGGAACCGGCAGACATATCTGGTTAGCGAAAACCGCCATCAGAATCACCGGATAAGTAATCGACGGAATGTGTGTAATTGTCATGCGCTAAAGATGGCTCCATTCCTTTCCTCATGACCATCAAACAAACTTACTTGAGTCTCTCCTTCACATTTCCTAAGTTGCATCGGGATGGCCAAACTTGGAGGTGAAAGGCATGCTCCTAAGTTATTGGTTTGAAATTAGATCATGCGATGTAACCGGTCGCCGTGCTCCGATTGCCAGTCAACGGTGCCCGCATTCGGGCAACCCGAATCGCTGACCGACTCAAAAGCTCATGTTTCTCATTGATTTCCTTTGGCACTCTGGTTGCAATTCGTACCTGGCGGTCCAACGAAATGGCACGCGACCTGCCAATCTGGGAACGGGACGTCGGCACACCGCAGGCCGTCATAGAGGAAAATGAGATATGCGTCGAAATGGAATTCGAACATCGGTGACGCTGGTGGCGATCCTACTGCTGCCGCTTCTGGTCCTGGTGGCTCAGCAGACGAGTTCGCTCCTAATCGAGGGGGCCCAGGGGCAGACAAGAGCGATTCAGGTGCAGGGGAAAAATTATGCAGAAGTGGACGAAATAGCCCGGATCACGGGCGGATCGCTGCGTTTCGTAGGGAATCGGATCATTCTCATACTACCCGGGAGCGGCGATACGTCATCGCAGGCGCAGTCGACGCCAGCGCCACCGGTCGGCCTTTCTGGGCCATTCCTCGGCGCAGGAATCGAAACGATGAGGGAAATCCTGGACTGGCACGCTGCGTTAAAGACGGCCATCGAGCGGGGCTATCCATTGTCGGATGAATGGCTCGGAAACTTTAGGAGGCAAATTCAAGCAAGCCTAAAGCATGCCGAAGCGATAGCGAGCACAGACACGGATCAGAAGGCGCTTCCGCTGCTGGTCAACGAGTTCAATAACATGGGGGCGTTGACCGATAAATACCTGAAAATCACCGTGAGTAGGGACTACCTTGCGCCCGACTCCTTGAGTAGAGACCCTCTGGAGCAGAAACTATTGACGTGTTGGCACTCGCTAGAGTCGATGGCGTCATCGAATCAGTTTGTGGATGACGGTTCATGCCAGTAGGCAACCAACGAATCGGAAAGGTAGCTACCCGTTTCGTTTAGGCCGAACCAATACAACAATCGATCGTGGAGCTACTCGGTATGTCGCCTGCTGCAGTGCCGAACCGAACTCCGAGAAATCGTTGGGAGCTAGCAAGGCCGTGTCTACAACTTTCACCCAGTCCTGCGGTGCCCCCTCCTGGATTTGGAACTGCAGCTCTTGCCAGTATGCGTTGATCATTACATAGATATCGTCATCATCCTGTGACGCCCCATGTAGGCAAAACGCAAGGCTTCGTGAATCTGGCGACAGATCGACCGCGGGTCCAACGCCATACCAGGAAATGTCCTCGCGCCAGAATCTGCTGCGACAGAGAGAGGGATGCGATTTCCGGAACGCAATCATCCTTTTGAAGAAACGAAAAATGTCTTGATTCGCCTGGAGCTGGCTCCAGTCCAGCCAACCGATTTCGTTGTCCTGGTTATAGGGATTGTTGTTTCCGAATTGCGTATTCAGGAACTCATCACCAGCCCGAAACATCGGGATGCCATTCGAAAGCAGAAGCAGACAGCAGAAGTTCTTAACCTGTCTCCGACGAAGTGCCAGAACCGCCGCTGGCGCGCCCTCCCCTCCTTCGTGACCGCAGTTCCAACTGAAATTCTCGTCCATGCCGTCCTGATTGTTATGACCGTTGTTCAAGTTGTTTTTCTGGTTGTAAGAAACCAGATCGTATAGTGTGAAACCGTCGTGGGAATCGATATAGTTCACGGTCTGGTAGGCATGATAGGCGTCAGCGGGTGTGTCCGGAAATAAATCGTTGCTGCCATAGATGCGTCGCATCATGTCTGGCACCATTCCAGCGTCGCCTTTGACAAAGCGGCGAACATCATCGCGGAAGCGAGCGTTCCATTGAAGCCAGGTCGTGCCCGGGAATCCGCGTCCGAGCTGATACGCGCCGGTGTCCCACGGTTCTGCGATCAGCGCCAATCGACCCAGCTCCGGATCGGCCGCGATTTCACTGAAAATTGGAGCATCTCCCCAATTGAGTGATCCGTCGGCATTGCGGCTAAACACCGATGCCAGGTCGAAGCGGAATCCGTCGATATGCATTTCGTTTTTCCAATACCGCAGGCTGTCCATGACCATTTTGCGCACGTGCGCCTGGCTGAAATTCAAAGTATTGCCGGTGCCCGAGTAATTTGCGTAAGGGTTGGTGAGGTCTGAGGACGGCATGTAATAACCTGCCGCGTCGAAACCCTTTAAGCTATACATGGGTCCACGATGGTCGCCCTCACACGTATGGTTATAAACAACGTCGAGCACCACGGCAATTCCTGCTTCGTGGAGAGCCTTGACCATTTCTCTGAATTCAAAATGCTGCCAGTCGTCATCACGAGTTGAGGCATACTGCGCATGCGGTGAGAAGAAGTTCAAAGGCATATAGCCCCAATAGTCGCCCTCGTGAGGGTCACGCTGAAATATGGGCATCAGTTCGACGACCGTTATCCCGAGTTCCTTCAAATACGGGATCTTTTCCACCAGTCCGGAGTACGTTCCGGCACGCGAAGGATGTACGCCAGAATTTGCATTCATCGTGAAGCCCTTTAAATGAAGTTCGTAGATGATTGCGTCCGACTCGGGACGAGGTGAAACGTCTCCTGACCAATCGAAGGCGTGACGATGACCAATGAGCACTCCTAGCGGTGCTTTTCCTGCGTTGGGGCCACGCCCCGCTGCCAGCTTGCGGTCAAACTCGGGTGGGAAGAAAACACATTTGGCATAGGGATCAAGCAACACCTTGTCGGGATCGAAGCTGTGAAGCCCAGCAACGACCTGCCCCGAGACCGAGTAGGCGTAATAGCGAGCACCGCGCATTTGATTGAGCGGGAGCCTGCAGTGCCAGATCCGTCCTGACTTGTTACGGACAAAATCGAACTGGAACGTCAGGATCGGGTTTGCCAGATCGTCAGCGGAATAGAGCAACAGAGTGATGCTCTTAGCATGCTCAGCATGGACCGCAAAATTGAACGCCTGCTCCTCTTCTATCCACGTGGCACCCAGGGGTAACGGGGTTCCTTCTGTTTGTGCCCATGTGGGGCGTTTTAGGCGTGATGCTGACACCTGCGACGCATCGGATGCGGCGTTGCCACCAACGGCTTCAGCAGTTTGGTTATTTGCCGTCACGTTTATGAGCTCTCTGGCTGCGCAAATTTCACACCTTGCGTGTTGCTTAGCTGAGGGTCTGATTTGGGCTTCGGGTAGCGCTTCGAGCTCTCGGTCAAGTCGCGCAGCCATTCGAACGTGGTTGCCGATACCATCTTATCGGTGAAGCGCCAGCGCCAGTTTCCGTCTGCCCGACCTGGTACGTTCATCCGACTTCCGATGCCAAGGTCAAAAACGTCCTGTAACGGGGCGATCGTCAAAGCTGCCACAGATGACCATGCCAGCTCGACCAGCGCCGGTGCTGCTTCGGCACTGTTTTTGAGCTTGCGCTTGAGGTAGCCCGATAGAGTTTCTTTCTGGGAATCGGGCAACTGTTCATACCACTCGCGAGTTGGAGGGTTGTCATGCGTGCCCGTATACGCGACCGTATTGCTGACAAAGTTGTGCGGAAGATGAGGATTATCCACATGGCCGTCGAAGGCGAATTGCAGGACCCGTGTTCCCGGCATTCGAAGTTGATCGCGCAGCGACAGCACGTCCCGAGTGATCAGGCCCAGGTCCTCAGCGATAAATGGCAGGCGGCCCAGTTCTCGCTGGATCGAGTGGAAACAGTTGGCTCCTGGGCCTGGCAACCATTCGCCGGATTGCGCTGTCTTGGCCCCGGCTGGGACGTGCCACGCAGCGGCGAAGCCCCGGAAGTGATCCAGACGAATCACGTCTACGTGAGCCAGCAGCGTACGTACTCTATCGATGCACCACCGGTAACCCGTAGAACGAACCGCATCCCAGTTGTAGACCGGATTTCCCCATAACTGTCCCTGCGCGCTGAAATAATCGGGAGGAACTCCAGCGACGAAACGTGGCCGCCGCCGCTCATCGAGCAGGAAAAACTCTGGATTCGCCCAAGCATCGCTGGAATCCGGTGAGACAAAGAAGGGAAGGTCGCCAATGAGGCTCACGCCTTTGGCATGCGCGTATTCCTTGAGCTGATCGGCTTGTCGTAGCAGCAGAAATTGTTCCAAACGAAACCGATCAATTTCATTGGCAAGTTCACGCCGCGCCTTCGCTAAAACAGCAGTCTTGCGCTGGACTAAATTCTCGGGCCACTCGAGATAATAGGACCCGTCGAACTTGTTCTTTAGTGCTCGAAATAGCGCGTAGTCTTCCAGCCAGCTTTCCTCTGTTGCGCAGAATTCCTGATAAGCAGGACGGAGATCCTTGCGTTCCCCAGCCGCGAAGTTCGTCCATGCCTTTTCGAGCAACCTCTCTTTGAAAGGAATAACCGAATCGTAGTCGACCAGATCTGATGGGAACCGTGACGCGCTGTCACTCGCGTTGAGCAGTCCGTCTGAAATGAGACCTTGAGGGCTGATCAGCAGGCCATTGCCGGCAAACGAAGACAATGATTGGTAAGGTGAATTTCCGTAACCGGTCGGCCCAAGCGGCAACGCCTGCCACCAGCCTTGCCTAGCGCCGTGGAGTTGGTCGACCCAGGAAAACGCAGATGGCCCAAGATCGCCGATCCCATAAGGCGATGGCAAAGACGTAACATGGAGCAGTATGCCGGAACTGCGGCATTCGGACGGAAAGGGTGGAACTATTCCGATCATTGCCGACCCACTGCTGATGAACGCAATGCGTTGTTCACCATCTCCTGAGCCTCAGCCACGATGGAGTTCAGATGCGCCAAGCTCTTGAAGCTCTCCGCATAAATTTTGTAGATGCTCTCTGTACCTGATGGCCGGGCAGCGAACCAGCCGCTTTTCGACACCACTTTTAAGCCCCCGATGGGGGCATGATTGCCGGGTGCCCGCGTCAGCTTGGTTGTAATTAGGTCTCCTGCGAGATCCGACTCTTTCACTGAATCTGGCGAGAGTTTTTGCAATTTGCTCCTCTGCTCGGGGGAGGCCGGAGCGTCGATGCGCGTGTAATAGGGAGTGCCGAACTGCGCTGTCAGTTCGCGATAGTGCTCACCTGGATCTTTCCCGGTGCGGGCGGTAATCTCCGCTGCAAGAAGATCCATGATGGGCCCGTCTTTATCGGTCGTCCACACTGTTCCATCGAGCCGAAGGAAGCTCGCTCCAGCGCTCTCTTCCCCTCCGAAACAGTACGAACCGTCGACGAGCCCTGGCACAAACCACTTGAAGCCAACGGGAACTTCCCGCAAATCGCGCCCGAGCTTTTTAACCACTCTGTCGATCATGCTGCTGCTCACCAGCGTCTTTCCGACGGCAACTTCCTTGCGCCATTTTGGGCGGTGCGTAAGCAAATATTGGATGGCCACCGCGAGGTAATGATTGGGATTCATCAAGCCCGCAACAGGAGTGACAATCCCGTGCCGGTCGGAATCCGGATCGTTCGCGAAAGCCAGTTGGTATTGATCTTTCAGCGCAACGAGTCTGGCCATGGCGTATGGACTGGAACAATCCATGCGGATTTTGCCGTCATGGTCCACGGTCATGAACGAAAAAGTTGGGTCGATCAAAGGGTTGACGACCTTGATGTCCAGCCGATAAATCTCGTTGATCGGTTCCCAATAGGGCCGCGCGGCCCCGCCGAGCGGATCAACAGCAAGCTTGAGCCTCGCGTCGCGAATAGCCTCCATGTCGACAACGTTTTTCAGATCGCGAACGTACGGCAGCATCAGGTCTTCCTGGTGCGTGCTCGCAGCTTGCAACGCTTTGGTGAACGGAATTCGCTTCACTCCTGTTTTGCCCGCTCGCAACAATTCATTTGCGCGGCTTTCTACCCAATGCGTCACATCGGTATCCGCCGGGCCGCCGTTGGGCGGGTTGTACTTGAACCCTCCGTCTTCCGGAGGGTTGTGCGATGGCGTAACAACGATGCCGTCGGCGAAATGCTCCTTGCGATTGCGGTTGTAAACGAGAATGGCGTGCGAGATGACCGGCGTCGGAGTCACGCCGTCATCCCGTTGAATGATGGTCTCGACGTTATTCGCGGCCAAAACTTCTATCGCGGTGCGTTGCACGGCTGCGGATATCGCGTGAGTATCTTTCCCCATGTACAGCGGCCCGTCGGTTTTCTGTTCCCGCCTGTAGTCACAGATCGCCTGCGTGATCGCCAGGATGTGCGCCTCGGTGAACGTGCCATGAAAGGGGGAGCCGCGGTGTCCGCTGGTTCCAAAGCTAGCGAGCTGGTTGCGATCTTGCAGATTAGGATGGTGCTCGAAGTATTCCCTTTCTAGGCGCGCGACGTCGAGCAACATCTCTTTGGGCGCCGGCTTGCCCGCTAACGGCGAAATCGAGCCTTCGCTTGGCACCGCGGCGCTTGGGCGTGTTCCTACGGGAGTGGGCATGGCTCGGCCTTCCAGATGTCGCGAGTGTATTCAGCAATGGTGCGGTCGCTAGAAAACTTTCCGGAACTCGCTATGTTCAAAATTGCTTTGCGGGCCCATTCCCCCCGATTGCCGTACAGCGAGCCCACGGCCTCTTGCGCTCGGCAATATGAGGTAAGGTCTGCCAGGTGCATGTAGTGGTCGCCGTTCGTCAGAAGGATATCGCGTAATGGGGCGAAGACTCCCGGCTCGTGGCGGTTGAAATAATCGGAGAAAATCAGGTCCAAAGCGGCCCGCGTGTCCGGCTCATTGTCGTAATGCCAGTACGGGTTGTACCACCCACGGTTGTTCTCGACCTGCTCTACTGTAAGGCCGAACAGGAAGAAGTTCTCTTCGCCGGCCTCCTCGGCCATCTCGATCGTCGCGCCATCGCGAGTGCCGACCGTCAGGGCGCCATTCATCATGAACTTCATATTGCTCGTGCCGCTCGCTTCAAATCCGGCCGTTGAGATTTGGTTCGAAACATCGCAAGCGGGAATCAAGAGTTCCGCAAGCGAGACGTTGTACTCGGGGAGGAAAACAACTTTCATTCTTCCTCGCACAGCAGGGTCGCCATCGATCGTTTCCGCGAGATTGTTGATGAACTTGATGATCAGCTTGGCCAGGTGATATGCGGGTGCCGCTTTGCCAGCGAAGAAAAATGTGCGCGGCGCAATTTTAAGATTGGGGTTGGCGCGCAGCTGGTTATACGCGACTATGATCCTCAAGGCGTTCAGCAGTTGACGCTTGTATTCATGGATGCGCTTGACCTGGCAGTCGAAGATCGTGTCCGGATCCACGTCCTGTCCTGATGCCGATTTCAGCCAATTCGCAAATCGCGCCTTGGCTTCCCGTTTTGAGGCAAGAAATGCATCACGAAGGCCGCTTTCATTTGCAAGTGGTTTCAACGCGCTCAGGTCGCTGAGATTAGTAATCCATCGTTCGCCGATGGCATCTGAGATGGCACTGGCTAGTTTGGGATTCGCTTGCAGCAGCCATCGCCGCGGCGTAACCCCGTTTGTTTTGTTGTTGAAACGTTCTGGGTACATTTCAGCTAGATCCCTGACCGTCGTGGTCCGCAATAGCTTTGAGTGGACAGCGGCCACTCCGTTGGTGCTGTGCGAGCCAACAATTGCCAGGTTGGCCATGCGGATTTTGCGTTGGTTGCCCTCTTCGACAAGGCTGACGCGCGCCACGCGTCCGTCATCGCCAGGGAAGCGAAGTCGAACCTCATCCAGCAGACGCCGGTTGATCTCGTGAATGATTTCCAAATGGCGGGGGATAAGCATCTCGAAGAGTTCAACGGACCACTTCTCGAGCGCTTCAGGCAGCAACGTGTGATTCGTATAAGCGAGCGTCTTCTTCGTCAAATCCCACGCCTGGTCCCATCCCAAGTGGGCATCATCCAGCAAGATTCGCATTAACTCGGCAACAGCCAGTGCGGGATGCGTGTCATTGAGCTGGATTGCCGCCTTCTCGGGCAGTTGCTCCCAATCTTTATTGAATCGTTGGAACCGCCGGACGATATCAGCGAGTGAGCAGGCCACCAGAAAATATTCCTGAATGAATCGTAGTCCTTGCCCAATCGTCGTTGAGTCGTCGGGATACAGCACGCGTGTGAGCGACTCCGCCTCAAGCGTGTCCCCCAGGGCTCCGACGAAATCACCGGTACCAAATTCCTGGAAATCGAAGTAGTTTGGCGCAGCTGCGGCCCACAGCCGAAGCGTGTTGATCGTTTTTCCTCCGTAGCCTACGACAGGTCGGTCAAACGGAATGCCGATCAGGGTTGATGGCCGTCCAGGTAGAACCTGAATGCTGCCGCCGATCAGTTTGAACGAGCATCCTAGCTTCACTTCCACCATTTCAGGAGGCCGCACGACCTCCCAGGGGTCACCCATGCGGATCCAATTGTCTGGATGTTCCTTTTGCCACCCATCCTCAATGGATTGCTTGAACATACCGTACTCGTACCGAAGACCATAGCCTGTGGCCGGCAATTCCATTGTGGCCATCGAGTCCAGAAAACAAGCCGCGAGCCGCCCCAGACCTCCGTTCCCGAGGCCTGCGTCGGGTTCCTCTTCGATTAGCTTGAGCCAATCGAGTCCTTTCTCCTTCACCGCGTACTGAACCAACGGGCTAAGCAGGAGGTTGGATATGTTGTTCGTCAGCGAGCGCCCAAGAAGAAATTCCATGGACAGGTAATAAACGCGTTTGGGATTGGCTTTGTTATACGTGGTCCTGGTCAGCACCCAGCGTTGTGCGAGAACGTCTCGAATCGAATGCGCGACCGCCTCGAAACGCTCTCGCGCCGTCGCGACCTGTGGGTCAATGACGCGGTCGAAGACCAAATGCCGTTCGTAAAGTGCATTTTCCGAACCGACAAATGGGATGGGGCCGCAGCCGTACTGTTTGAGAAGTTCTGAAGCGCGCCATTCTTCTGGTGTTCCAGGGGGGACCCGAAGGTCTTCCGCGGTTTTAACAACTTTTGTGCTCATTGGAGGTCCTTTTGATCTGAGTTATCTGAAATCGGTACTATCCAACATCCAAAACCCTCAATTCCTCGCCGAACTATTGGGGCAACTCACGCGGCCACGTGATTATCGTCATTCCAAAGCCGGATCACCGGCTGGGAAAGCTTGTGCTCATAGCCGAGCGCGCTCAGGCTCGCGGTGGTCAAGAGAAAATACCTGCCCGCTGATCCAGGACCGAGCGCCAGCCAGCGGGCGGCCAGAACTCGAATGAAGTGTCCGCTGGAAAAGAGCAGTACGTTTCCGGGAACCGTGCGGACACGCTGGACGACACGGTCCGCCCTCTCGCCCACTTGTGCTGACGACTCGCCTCCCGGACAGCCGTCCCGGAACAGTTGCCAGTCCGGCCGTTCCGCGAGGATTTCGGCCGAGCGCCGCCCTTCATATTGACCGTAGTTCCATTCCACCAGATCAGGATCAGTCTCGGCCACAGCGCCAAACCCGGCCAGTTCACAGGTTCGGGTGGCGCGCTGCAATGGGCTGGTAAACACCTTGGCAAATGTCATGCCCTTCAGCCGCTCTCCGAGCCGCCGGGCGTTGCGCTCGCCATTCGGAGTCAGAGGTAAGTCGGTAAGGCCGGTATGTTGGCACGAGAGACTCCATGCCGTTTCGCCGTGACGTGCCACATACAACACTGGAAGTACATCGCTCATGCTGGCTCTATCCTTTTATTTCACTTGATTAATTCCCGATTTGCTTGCCGCTCTATCGCCCAGTCGGAGCGACTCTTTCTGGGCAACACTCGCGGTTGTTGTCCCCGCCAGTGCGCTTGCCCGGGCCAGCTTCCAACATTCTTTCGCGATGGCCCAGTCTTCCTCAGCCCGAATCACCAGGACGCGCACACGTGAATCTCCCGTAGAGATATCCTCGTCGAGAGAAGGTCGTGCGTTCGCTTTACCATCGAGCCTGAGGCCGAGAAACTCCAATCCACTGCAAGCCGCGGCTCGCACATCAGGGGAGTTCTCGCCCACGCCACCGGTAAACACCAGGGCATCAATTCCTCCCAACACGGCGGCCATACCACCTATCGCCGCCCGCAAACGGTGCACATAAATGTCGAATGCCAACTTCGCTCTCTCATGACCTTGTCGGATGCCTGTGAGGATGTCTCGCATGTCGCTAGATAGGCCCGAAATCCCGAGTAGCCCCGATTTTTGATTCAGCACCTTATCGATGCTCTGGCCATCCAGCTGATCGTGGCGCATCAAGTAGGTCAAGATTCCTGGATCCACCGAACCACAGCGTGTCCCCATCATCAGACCCTCCAGGGGAGTGAAGCCCATTGTCGTATCGATGCTCCGGCCTTCCTGAATCGCGGTGACTGAACAACCGTTCCCAAGGTGGCAGCTCACAATTTTGAGCGCTCTCTGCCCCGCTCCGATCATCTGCGCGGCACGCTCTGCACAGTACTGATGATTGACGCCGTGGAATCCGTAACGGCGAATGCCGCTCTGGAACCACTCATAAGGACCAGGATAGATCGCCGCGGGCAGTGGCATTTGGCGGTGAAAGCCGGTATCGAAGACGGCGACCTGAGGAACAGCGCCCAGAAAATTCTCGACAATCTTCATGCCTTCCAGTTCGGCCCGAATGTGTAGTGGCGCGAAACCAGACACGCTGTCGATGGCCGCGCGCACTTCGCGCGTGACCACCACGGGGTCTTCAAAATGCGGGCCGCCATGGACGACGCGGTGTCCCACCGCGTCGATCTCCGAAGCGGAAGCAATGGCACGCGCCTTCCCGTCACCCAACGTCCGCAGCAAATGCCAAATCACCTCCTCGCGCGAGGAGACCGGCAGTTCTTCTTTTAGAACGACTCCCTGTGAGTTTTTCACCACAATCGTCGCGGTATCGACACTCCACTCGATCCTCCCCTCCCACAGTGGGGCAGGCGGATTCGTCGGAAGAGTGGCTCCAATTTCGTACAGGCAGGCCTTCTGGCTGCTGGAACCCGAGTTGAGCACGAGTATTTTCATAAATGTTTATGGGCCATTCCGTTCGTTACTGCCGCTTTCCTGTTTACTTGTAATCGCAGTGCCCGTGAGATAGCCGCCTGTACCCCATTCATTCGTACTGGCCTTGGCAGGTGGTCCACTCAACACGAGGCAGATACTGTGTGGCCTGGTCGCTCGAACCCGGCCACCCCTTACACTTGATCAGATTAGGCTGACTGTTCCGGCCACCGCCATCCCGTAATCTCCGGGCTGTCGATGCCATGCTTATAGGCGTGGGCCCGGCAGGCGATCTGCGCGTTTCGGAATTTCTCCTTGGCGTGGCCCCCGATCCTCTGCAGCTTGGGAACACGATCAATGGCGTCAATGGCCAGGCTGAATCGATCGGTCTCGTTGTTGATGGCCAGTTCCATCGGCGTGTTGATGTTGCCTTTCTCTTTGTATCCCCGTACGTGAAGAGTCTTGTTCTTGCGGCCGTAGGCCAAGCGGTGAATCAGCCACGGGTAGCCGTGGAAATTGAAAATAATCGGCTTGTCTGTCGTGAACAGTGAATCGAAATCCGCCTCCGTTAACCCGTGCGGATGTTCCGTGCTCGGTTGCAGCTTGAAGAGGTCGACCACGTTGATGAAGCGGATCTTCAGGTCAGGAAACGCCTCGTGCAGCAGCACTGTTGCGGCGAGGGCTTCCTGCGTCGGAATATCGCCGGCGGAAGCCATAACCAAGTCCGGCTCGCCCCCCTGGTCGTTGCTGGCCCAGTCCCAGGTGCCGATGCCCTTGGTGCAGTGCGTGATGGCAGCATCCATATTCAGGTACTGAAGATGCAGCTGCTTGTCGGAAACGATCACATTGATGTAGTTCTCGCTTCGCAGACAGTGATTGGCCACCGACAGCAGGCAATTGACGTCGGGCGGAAGGTAAATACGCGTGACCGCGGCACTCTTGTTCAGCACCAGGTCCAGGAACCCGGGATCCTGGTGCGTGAAACCGTTGTGGTCCTGCCGCCAAACCGTCGAAGTGATCAGCAGGTTCAGCGAGGCAATCTTCTGACGCCAGGACAGATGGTTGCAGATGGAAAGCCACTTGGCGTGCTGGTTGAACATGGAGTCGATGACGTGGACAAAGGCTTCGTAGGAAGAGAAAAAGCCGTTACGCCCGGTGAGCAGGTAACCTTCCAGCATGCCTTCCATGGTGTGCTCGCTGAGCATTTCGATAACGCGTCCGTCCGTCGCCAGTTCGCCGCCATCTTGGTCTTCGGGGAAGTATTCGGCGATCCAGAATTTCTTGGCGGCCTGGTAGACCGCTTGCAGTTTGTTCGAGGTGGTTTCGTCCGGGCCGAACACGCGGAAGTTAGTCATGTTCGACTTCATCACGTCACGCAGGAAGTCTCCCAGTGGCGGTACGTTCTCGGCTTCGATACTTCCAGGCCGATCTACCTTTAGGGCGTAATCGCAGAAATTAGGCAAACGCAGCGCCTTCTTGAGAACTCCTCCATTGGCATGCGGGTTGGCGGTCATGCGGCGGTTCCCGATGGGCGCGAGTTCCTTGAGCTCCGGAACCAGCTTGCCATTCTCGTCAAACAACTCCTCAGGCTTTTGGTCGCGCATCCACTTCTCGAGCATTCGCAGTTGCTCGGGGTTTTTCTTGACGTCGGTCAAAGGCACCTGGTGGGCGCGCCAAAAACCTTCGAGTCGGTGACCGCCTACTTCTTGCGGTGCGCCCCATCCTTTCGGAGAGCGCAACACGATCATCGGCCAGCGCGGCCGCTTGGGCACACCGCTCGCGCGGCATTCCTGCTGATGCTCCTGGATCTCCCGGACGCAATGTTCCACGGTGGCTGCCATGGCCTGGTGCATGCTGTCGGGATCCGACCCCTCCACGAAGTAGGGCGTCCACCCGTAACCGCGCAAGAGGTCCTCCAACTCTTCGTGGCTAATGCGGGCCAGAAGAGTGGGATTATTAATCTTGTAGCCGTTCAAGTGCAGGATGGGCAGCACCGCGCCATCGCGAATGGGATTCAGAAATTTGCTGATGTGCCACGAAGTGGCCAGCGGTCCAGTTTCGGACTCTCCGTCCCCGACGACCGCGGCGACGATCAGGTCGGGGTTGTCAAACGCCGCGCCGCAGGCATGCGAGAGCACGTAGCCCAATTCGCCCCCCTCGTGGATCGAACCGGGAGTCTCCGGCGTGCAGTGACTTCCGATACCGCCGGGGAAGGAGAACTGCTTGAAGAACTCGCGCAGGCCGAGTTCGTCCTCGCTCTTTTCGGGATAAATTTCGGAGTAGGTTCCCTCGAGATACCCCGGGCCCAAGACGCCAGGCGCGCCATGCCCGGGCCCGGCCATGAAGATCACGTCCAGATCGAGTTTCTTGATAAGCCGGTTCAAATGGATGTACGTGAACGCGAGGCCGGGGCTCGAACCCCAATGTCCGAGCAGGCGATTCTTGATGTGTTCGGGCTTCAAGGGCTCCTTCAACAGCGGATTCGCCTGGAGATAAATCATCCCGAGCGCCAGATAGTTGCACGCTCGCCAGTAGGCGTGGGTCTTCCTCAGTTCCTCAGGACTCAGCGGCGATCCTTGAACTGTGGATCGCGCTTTCCCATAAGCACTCAGTGAGAGGGACGCGAACTTTTCAACTAGTACTCTTGACGTCATTTTTTAAGCTCCTTGCACGCTATGGTGCGGAAAGTAGAGTGTCTGAGAATCCCGCGTTGAGTGAGGGCATCCGACTCCGAAAGGGCGTCGAATATGTCACATTTTTCGTACCTTCTGCCCTGACAAGCACCTCATCGCCGCGCTACACCCAGGTCATGAAGCTGCTTTTCGACTTCTTCAAGCGCGTGTTGTTCCGGCAGGCCGGCATGCTGATCAACACCGCCGTTATGTGAAATTCGGATTCGGAGCACTGCTTCTGACTGGAAATGTCTACGTGGATCGGAAAAGACAGTTGAAGGGAACGGAATAACCTCGATGGAGCACTCGCCACGATGATGCGAGACAGCATCTGCGATTTTCTTTAACTCTGCGTAACCGAACGCGTACTCGGCGGGAGGCGGTAGCTCCAACTCACTCTTGTTACTTAAGCCGTGCACATCAACATCGAAACCAGCCTGAATAATGTGTCTAGTCGCTGTCGGCGAACCGTGCCCCTCCTCGATCACAATGTTGTATGGCGATACCTCGTAGAAGGCATGATATTTTGTGATCAACTGCTGAAGGTTCTCTGACACGACCCGATACCTCGCGGCCCTTCCATCATTTGGTAACGCAAGTGGAATGCCAGAAGACACGTGCAGCTAAGTGCATAGAAAGAAAGAGGGAGAAGCGGCGTTGATCATTGCGAAGACTATCCCCCGCATTGCGGTCCTGCCCTCACGAGGGCAGTGCCTTAATACGGGCACCTCTGGAACACTGGTCGCGCCACGTTTTTCTTCCAAGACCAAGAACTTAGGACCTGCCCTCGCGTGGGCGTATGAATCCAACTCTTTGAGCTCGAAACCCCGGCTGAACGATGCCTGTTCACGCCGTGGGACTTGACGTTCCTTGCGACATTGTTTCCGCCTTGCACACACTGAAGTCGAAATATCGTGCTCGAGTCTCGATTTGTGGAGGGGATCGGGGAATTCCCTAACGCATTGCTAGGATTCGCGTGGGGTTACCAACATCACCTAACCCTTCAGCTTGCTTCCCAAAAGGTTGGCTGTCACGCTACTGTCACTGTAGTCGTGAAAAAACGCTGGAAAACCGCAGACAATTTGAATTTGGCACTGCTCATACATCTCAAGAAGGCTTCGCAAACTTGGGTTGTGATGATGCAGGAGCTCATAGTTTCGCTTCCTGGACGCGCGGTCGACGCACGTGCGCCGGAACATTGCCCGTAATGTAGCCTGCTCAGATCGGGCTTTACCTTCTCTAGCCAACGAAAGGAAAAGGCTATATACTTTCGTTAGCTACTTTCTGACGAAACGATGGTTTCGTTGGCTTTGCCTCTCCTATGTCTCCTAACCTTTAGACCTCTGTTCCCGCATGACCTCGACCGAACATTTCGCGTGCAGGGCCACAGCCTCTGCGACGCTGCCCATTACGATCCGGTCAAATCCAGTTCTGCCGTGAGACCCGACGACGATCATGTCCGCCTGCCACGTTTCTGCCTCGTTTAGGATGACTAGGTACGGCCTATCCTCGAAGGTGGGCACGTCGGAGCAGACTTTCAACTCTGATCCCGAAAGAATCCCTACACCGGCAGCAATGGATAGCTTGGCGTCTTCCAACGAAGCTTTGTTGAGGTCTTTGACTTCATGCGTCTCAAGGTACGAAGGGTCCTTGAAAAGAATGAATTCAGGCACGCTGATGACCTTCGCCACGCTTCCCGCAGGCCAGGGACGATTTGCAACAGAACGAAGAGCAGTTAGTGAGAATTCCGAGCCATCTGTCGCAATAAGGATCCTCATGCCACCTTGCCGACCAGCATCCCTACCCCGAGATGGCCGCACAATCTCCACGGAGCACGAGGCGTGTCGGACAACCGACTGAGCCGTGCTCCCGAGAAACAGCCGCGTCAGATCGCTTACGTCGTTGCAGCCCACCATGACAAGGTCCGCCTTCCAATTCCGAGCAAATCGGTTGATACCGCGGCGAGGACTTCCCAAGTAGATCTCAGCCGTTGTATTCCAACCGGCCTGCCTTAGGCTTCCGCAAGCGCTGTCCAGATTCTGAAGCACTCTCTCCTTCGCCCGATCAAGGGAGAGCGGAGCTCGGTTGAATGGATAAGGATCGAGTGCGTTCAATAAGCAGAAGGACGAACCAAGTGGCCACGGACGCGCGGCGGCAGCTCGCGCGGACGCCACCTCAGGCGTCATGCCATCGGCTGCAATTAGAACCCTCACGACATTTTTCCTCGTGTACTCGCTCGGAAGAATCCGCTCGCACGTGCTCCCTAAGATTTACGTGATGCTCTCGCGCAAGGAGCGCATCTAGGAATATGGAATTGGGGCGGCTTCCGGGCCGCCCCACCACGGTCGGGAATCCTAGTTTCCCGGTACTTCGAGTTTCGCCGCCAGCTCTTCTGCCTTAGCCTTCGATTTCCCGTATTCCACATAGTCGGAGATCAACTCCGCTAAATCCGAGGCTAGGTCATAGTTCGCGGCCGCATAGTCCACATAGGGACCTGTTTGCAGAAGCTTGGGTTTCTGATTCAAGTGCTCGATGGTGGATGTAACGTTGGAAGCAAGCTCCTTCAACAGCGGGCCGATACGATCGATGGCCTGTTGCTGCCAAGGCGAAGCACCTCCTCTGGCGCTGTCGAGCTTGCTCAGAGACTGGCCAGCGTTGTTGACGTGCCGCTTGATTTCCTCAACCTTCGACGCATGACTCTGCCAACTGAGGGTCGAATGCGTGAACGCTTTCAATTCATCGGCGTCATGTCTCAGCTGGATAGCCTCGGTCTTAACGTCCGCAAGAATTGACGAGACTTCTTTGGAATCCTTGGATGTCTGGTCACCGAACACGGTGCTCGTCGCGAATGGCAAGGCCACGAGAAGCAAGCCGAGGCTAAACCGATTCGCCAGTTTTCGATTGAACATTTCACTTCCTCCTTCTTTCAAGCATGGAGCGGCAGATTTCAGCAAGTGCGCTTCACCTGCTTTTCTAGAACTGTCACTGACCATTCGCATCCAACCTGCTATTCCCAGGACCGACAAAACAGCGACGTCGATGCGTACATTTTTTCTACTCCAGCCTTTGCTGATGGTCAGTGACGCCGCTCACCTTAGTCTGTGATTGACGTCATGGGATGTTCCTCTTTGCGGGCCTAGAGTTTTCTTGAATCACAACGGAAGAGCATTCAGATATCTTTTCCGTCCGAATCGTCGCAGAAGGGGGAGTCATGAAAACGAAGCTTTACGTTGGGGCGGTGCTTGTCGGCGCCATGTTGTTCACCGTTGGACGCATGACGGCGGGAGGCGGCGGTCTGAGTCAGAAGACTCAAGAGAACTTGTCGACTGCAATGCACGGAGAGGCCTTCGCATATGCGAAGTACATGCTGTACGCGAAGCACGCCCAGCAGAACGGGAACGCGGAATTGGCGAAATTATTCCAGACGGCCGCCAACATAGAGCGCTTTCAGCATTTTGCGGAAGAGGCGCAGCTCGCAGGTTTGGTGGGTAACGACGCAGACAACCTGAAAGACGCCATCAAAGGCGAATCGTATGAAGTCGAAACCATGTATCGCCAGTTTGCAGAGCAAGCAGCGTCGGCAGGCGACAAAGCGGCTGCGGACCGTTTTGAGGAAATACGTCGCGACGAAACGGGTCATCGGGATGTCTTCAAAGCTGCGCTCGCAAACGTAGAAAGAAAGCCGTCCGGTGGTCGGTAGAGGCAGCGAAAGTTCCCGCCCCGTTCTGTACGTTGAGGTCTCAGAAGGAGGTAATGATGTTGGTCTGGTTGAAGCGACCGGCTATTGCGCTCTTACTTGTCCTGGTGGCTATTCAGATCTTTCAGCCGTCCAGAACAAATCCCCAAATTGATCCAAAACGCGAAATACACGCAAATCTTGCAGTCGACCCCGGAGTGGCGAGTGCCTTTCAGCGCTCCTGCAACGATTGCCATTCTCATCGGACCGTGTGGCCGTGGTATAGCCACGTGGCTCCGGTGTCCTGGCTGGTGGTCGCCGATGTGAATCAAGGACGCAAAGTCTTGAATTTGTCCGAGTGGACTGCGTATCGGCCCGAGGAGCAACAGAAACAGCTGTCCGAAATCTGCAAAGAAGTGTCGGAAGGAGAAATGCCCGGCCTTTCTTACACCCTTATGCACCGTCACGCCAAGCTTAGTACGGACGACGTAACCGCCATATGTCGCTGGACTCGAACCTCTGTGCAAAACGTGTCAGCCGCGACGGGAGAGGAATGACCCGTGCAGAACTGGGCAATGCATTGTTCGGCGTATCCCGAGGCAAGAGCTACGTGTCGCCGTTGGCGGATCGGCCGCGATCGACACAGTCGTATAAGGAGACTCAGCACTCCTGCGCTTTGCGTCTTCCTCGCGGCCTTTCTCTTGCCACTGGCGGAAAGCAAACAATTTCACAGGGCTGGGGACTTGCGGTCTGAACCGCAATGGAACACGCAAGCGCAGCAGCCCAGTGCCGCGACCAATGATCAACAGAAACCACCCGAGTACACCATCTCCGTCGAAACCAACCTTGTGGTCATGGACGTTCTCGTGACCGATGAGGACGGAAATGTTCTGGCCGGTCTTAAGAAAGGAAACTTCCGGATCCTGGATGACGGTAAGCCGCAGGTCATCACCTACTTTGCTCCCACGGAAAACCCAATCACCATCGTCATGTTGATGGAATACAGTGGGCTCGCTTACGACTATTTTGCTTACAAGGCTGCGTACTGGGGTTCCGGGTTTCTGCGTCACCTCGATAGCAAGGATTGGGTGGCGCTCATCACGTATGACATGAAGCCCACAATTCAAGTGGATTTCACGCGCAACAAGGCGGAAGTGCAGGACGCTCTCAACACTCTGTCCTATCCAGGATTCAGCGAAGCCAACTTGTTTGACGCCATCGTCGACACGCTCGAGAAGCTCGAGCACGTCGCCGGAAAGAAGGCCATCCTGCTGATAACCACAGGAATGGATACATTCAGCAGGGCAACGCTCGATGAGGCAATGGCCAAGGTGAAGGAAAGCAACGTAACGATTTTTTGCGTGGGGGTAGCAGAGAGCGAATACATGACGGCCGAAACCCGGAGCGGCAGCTCCGCGATCGGTTACCTGCAGGCCAAAAACCAATTGCAGACAATTGCGAATCTCACGGGCGGACTGGCGTGGTTTCCGCGATTTGAAGGCGAGATACCCAGTCTTTTCCGAAGCGTTGTGGGCTTCCTCCGCAGCGAGTATGACCTTGGCTTTTCGCCGTCGGGGGCAGCACACGACGGCAAATATCACAAATTGAAGGTGGAGATTGTCGGACGCGATGGCAGCCCTTTGCGAGTCACCGACGCGAAGGGAAAACGACGAAAGGTCATGGTTTACGCGAGGGAAGGCTACGTGGCGGCAAAGGAGCTGGCCAGACACTAGCTTGCGAGGGACGAAAAGAGTTCGTTGAACCTGACCGGGCACAAGGCTCCGAGGGAGGTATCGATGCAAGACATGTTTCGGCGCATGCTCGCCGTCTTCTTGAGTTACCAGCTCTGTCTCGTTGGAATCGTCTTGGAAGGCTGCGCGGCACGCCAGGCACCGCAGAATTCAAGTCCCGCTCCGTTGTCAGCAGGTCTCCCGCCCAAGGAGCTGACTCCGCTCCGAGGCCTATTGCAGAAACCTTACGCCGAGCTTTTCGACCTAGCGCCAAAACTGGAGTTCAGCACGACTGAAATCGCTGCGCAGCGGAAAGCGTTGGACAAGGGGAAGGATTTCCGCGTCGCGCGTTTCAAAGACCACGCAAAGCAGTACGGAAGACAAGTCGATGCCGCTCAGAAGGATCTCAAAAAAAAGACAGCCGGCTTGAGTGAAGATCAGCGCAATCAGCTGCACTGCAAGATACAGAATCTAGAGCTGCTCCGGAGCGAAGCGCAAGCGCTTTCCGGCCATGCCATTCCAACAGCCTATGACAATCTGAACGCGAAACTGGACCTGATTGAGAAATGGCCAGCTCTTTACAAGCAAACGCAACAGGAAATTGCCAGTGGCTCCTACCTGGGCCGCCGCTGGGGCGACGTGAAGGACATCGGATTCCGAGAGATCGCCGCGAACCAACAAGATGACATCAAGAAAGGGCAGCAGGCGGTCGAAGAAATGAAGCGTTCCGGGCTTTTGCCGCCGGAAGTCGAGAACAAAGCGATCCAGGAGTACGTGAACTCGGTAGCGCAACGCATAGCGCAAAAGTCCGACCTGAAGATCCCTCTGCATGTCACGGTCCTGCAGTCTCGTGAAATCAACGCATTTGCGCTCCCGGGCGGGTACCTCTTCATCGAGCGAGGCCTGCTCGAAGCCGCCGACGACGAATCGGAACTTGCGGGAGTCATCGCGCACGAAATGGCGCATGATGCCGCACGGCATGCGAACAAACTGATGAAGCGCGCCACGATAGCAGGAATTTTTTATCAGGCGGCGCAGGTAGCGGCCATGATTCTGACGGGCGGCGTCGCCGGCATTGGCACCTACTACGCATTGCAGTATGGCTTCTACGGCCTTGGTCTGGTGCTCAATCTCAACCTCCTCGGGGTAAGCCGCGAATACGAGCTCGAAGCTGATCAACTCGGCGTGCAATATGCCTGGAACGCCGGCTATGACCCAAGTGGTTTTATCAGGTTTTTTGACAAGATAGCCACGCGCGAGGGTTACGTGAACGGGGCAAGCTGGTTTCGCACTCATCCTCCCTTCTACCAGAGGATGGTGGACACCAGGCGGGAAATCATGTTCCTGCCGGCCAAGCCGGACGTACTTGTTCAGACATCCGCGTTCGAACAAATGAAGAAGGAATTGGCCCCGATCGCAGCCGCCGCGAACAAAGAGGAGATGGGTAAACCTAGCCTCAAGATTACGCGAGAGCAAGGATGCGAGCCTCCGAAGAGGCTCGAGTACAAGCCGGGACAACCGATTGAAGAATTGTGCTCTGCGCCGGCCCGAACCGTGAACGGAGCCGACCAGTAGTCTCAAGCCGGAGAATAGATGTTCGTGCTCGGAGGCAGTAGCATGACGAGAAACAGAGCAACAGTGGCTTTTCTGATGACTGTGACCGCCATTGCGCTCTACCTCTGCTACGTTCTAGTCGCTCCCTTCCTGAAGCCGATCATCTTCTCGGTCATCTTGGCTATTACCTTCTATCCGGTTCAAATTCGAATCCACAGGTGGATTCGAAATCGAAGCATTTCCGCAGCACTTTCCACGACAGCGACAATTCTGCTGATCATCTCGCTTTCCTTTTTTGTTGGACGAGCGCTTGTCTCTGGACTCCACGACATCTACGATTCGTTGACTGAATCGGGAGAAGGCAGGGAACGTCTTAGCGTGTTTCTCGTTCATCTTTTCGATCGAGCAATCGCATGGGCAAGCCACTACATCCCCATCTCCGTCCCAAATCTGCAGGGCGCAATCTTGAGTCAGATCGAAAAAGCAGTCGCCAGTCTGCTTGCCGTCACCGCCGGCCTGGTCGGAGGCTTATCGTCGTTCGGCCTTAATGCGTTTATCGCGATCTTCGTACTGTTTTTCCTGATGCGCGATGGCAGATCCATCTTGCGTCGTATGACTGTCCTGCTGCCCCTCAGGCCTGATCAAGTCCGTCGGCTGTTTGCTCTTGTGACGGAGACTCTCCATGCCATTGTCTATGGCACGCTGGCCATGGCTGTGATTCAAGGAACCCTCACAGGTCTGGCTTTCTGGTTTCTCGGGCTCACATCACCTGCCGTTTGGGGACTCCTCGCTTCGTTTCTGGCTGCGTTCCCGATTGTGGGTACGACCTTAGTTTGGTTTCCAGCAGCCTGTATGCTGTTGTTAAGCGGCCACTGGATCAAGGGCGTCCTCCTGCTCATCTGGGGTGTCGCGGCCGTACATCCCGTGGACAATATCCTGAGGCCGTATCTAATTGGAGGCCGAGTAAAGCTATCCACGCTGTACGTATTCTTCGCGGTCATCGGCGGACTTAAAGCGTTTGGGGCACTCGGACTCTTCATAGGACCATTGGTGCTCGCCATAACCGTGGCCCTATTGACCTTTCTACGGAAAGAGAAACTCGTTGGAAGTGGGAGCTGGCAGCCAGATTCCCGGCCGGAAGCAGGAATCCTCGAGCGAATCAGCTCATCGCAGCAACGCAAGTGAAATCGCGCAAGCAAGAGCAATAGTAAACAAACTAAGAGACACAAATTCTCCGGAACCGTCTTAACCCGACGGCGATTCCGATCAGTAGAGTGGGCTCTGTCACAACTGCCGGTGATATACGTCACGGCCGGTAGCTGGTTCTGAACTTAGGCTTGATGCATGGCAAGCTAATCTCAGTCGCGGCTAACTTGTCTCCTCGTGGGTGCAAGTGAGGCCTCGGAGGTTCGACCAGCAACTCGGCATGGAGGATGGGCATGGATGTTCAGGTACCCGCGGCGGCCAGCCTACCCGCAGAACTTCCCGAAGGACAGAAGAAACCTTCGAAGTGGACGGCACCGACCGTCATCGCACTCTTAGCAGTCGCAAGCGTTCTCTCTCACCTTGTTCTTCGATACCTGCTCGATGTTCCCCGACTCGCTTGGCAAGCTCCCCTTATTCTGGCCCTGATCGCTGGTGGTTTACCTCTCCTCGTGCCCCTGACACGAAAGCTTCTGGCAGGGGAATTCGGATCCGATCACCTTGCTGGAGTCTCGATCGTCACGTCCGTAGTTCTCGGCGAGTACCTTGTCGGCGTCATCGTGATCCTGATGCTCTCGGGGGGAACGGCTCTGGAGCAGTTTGCAAGCCGCAGGGCGTCTTCCGTTCTCGACGCGCTCGCAAAACGAGTGCCCCAGTTCGCACACCGGAAAATTGGAAATAACTTGTCCGACGTGAAGCTTGTCGAAATTGCGGTCGGGGACACCCTAGCTGTTTTTCCGCATGAAATCTGTCCAGTCGACGGGGTCGTGATCGAAGGTCGGGGAAAAATGAACGAGGCCTATCTCACGGGCGAACCGTTCGAGATTGAGAAAATGCCTGGATCGCAGGTGATTTCCGGTGCCATCAATGGCGATTCGGCTCTGTCCATTCGCGCGGAAAAACTAGCAGTAGAGTCGCGTTACGCAAGAATCATGCAAGTGATGCAAGACGCGGAGCAACGACGGCCACGCATCCGCCGACTGGGGGACAAGTTGGGAGCCTGGTACACTCCGGTCGCTCTTGCGCTCGCAGGACTGGCGTGGGCCGCCACGGGCGAAGCGCATCGCTTTCTCGCCGTCGTGGTCGTCGCGACACCCTGCCCCTTGCTGATCGCCATTCCTGTGGCCGTGATTGGTGCGATCTCCCTTTCGGCACGGCGTGGCATCATCATCAAGAACCCAGCGGTGCTCGAACAGATCGACCGCTGCCGTACACTCATTTTCGACAAGACCGGGACACTGACATACGGAAAGCCCGCCCTATCCGAAATCTTGTGTGCTCCGGGATTCACAAAGGAGCAGGTTCTGCAGGCTGTCGCCAGTCTTGAGCGATACTCAAAGCACCCTCTTTCCCGCGCAGTTCTGGACGCAGCCCAAGATGCACACCTGCCGGCGGAACCTGTTTCGGACATCAGCGAACGTCCTGGTGAAGGACTGCGAGGAACGGTTGGCAACCGACGGATCCAGATTACGAGCCGCAACAAGATATCCGACAGGGCCATTACACTGCCGACCGTTACTTCGGGGTTGGAATGCGTTGTCTTGTTCGATGATTTGTACGCAGCTACTCTCCGCTTCCATGACTCGCCTCGCAAAGACAGTCGCACGTTCATCAAGCATCTAAGGCCGCGTCATGCCGTCAGCCGCGTCTTGATCGTTTCAGGTGATCGCGACCAGGAAGTCCGCCACCTAGCGGAGCAAGTCGGCATCAGAGAAGTGCATTCCGCCAAGAGCCCCGAGGAGAAAGTCGCGATCGTCCGCGACGAAGCAAGCCGGGCGCCGACGCTCTTCCTGGGAGACGGCATTAACGATGCTCCCGCAATGCAAGCAGCGACGGTCGGAGTGGCCTTCGGAGTGCAGAGCGACATTACATCCGAGGCCGCGGATGCGGTCATCCTTGAGACTTCCTTGGGCCGTGTGGACGAGCTCATCCACATTGCGAGGCGCATGCGCCGCATCGCGCTTCAGTCTGCGCTTGGAGGAATGATTCTCAGTGTTCTCGGAATGGTTGTTGCCGCATCTGGACATCTGCCACCCATCGGAGGAGCCATCACTCAAGAGATCATCGATCTCGCGGCTGTCCTCAATGCCGTGCGTGTAGCTTTGCCCGCACATTCGCTGACGGACTTCTAAGCTGAGGGCGACGGCATTGCGTATGCAGATTCCTCGATACCCGGGCACGGATCCGAACGACACCCCAACGCTGCCTGGCAAAGTGATGATCGATTGGCACCAACTAGATCCGCAGCGCACGCTACGAGAACTGAGGGTTGACCCATCCTCCGGATTGAGCGAAACCGAAGCCGCTCGCCGAGTCTCCGAATATGGCCGGAACGAATTGGTCGTGACTGGGATCAAGAGCCCTTGGTTGATTTTGTGGCAGCAACTAACCGCGTTGATGGTGCTCATATTGATTGTCGCTGCAGCCATTTCGGCACTGCTCACAGATTACAAGGATGCCGTCGCCATTGGGGCAATCGTTGTCCTCAATGCCGTTCTGGGCTTCTCCCAGGAGTACCGGGCAGAAAAAGCGATGTTCGCACTCAAGAGACTGGCAATGCCCATCGCCAGGGTTCGACGCGGTGGCAAAACGCGGGAGATTCCTGCCATAAGCATGGTTCCCGGGGACATTGTCGTGCTCGAAACAGGAAACTTTCTCGCAGCGGACTGCCGCGTAATCGAAAGCGTCAATCTTCAATCTCAGGAAGCAGCCCTTACCGGCGAGTCGCAACCCGTGCGAAAGCTGACCGGCCCGATCGACGCATCGAATGTCGCGCTAGGCGATCGACGCAATATGGCCTACATGGGAACGTTCATAACCGCCGGACGCGGCTTGGGCGTTGTAACCGAGACCGGCATGCGCACCGAACTTGGCCGAATTGCCGGAATCATGCAAAGCGTCGAGCGAGAGCCGACGCCACTGCAACGGCGCCTCGGTGACCTCGCAAAGCGACTGGCGACCGCTGCTCTATTGATTGTGGCCCTGATCTTTACCCTTGGCCTGTTCCGTGGCGAGGGTCTCAAGCTGATGTTTCTGACCGCCGTGAGCATTGCAGTTGCCGCTGTCCCAGAGGGATTGCCAGCTATCGTGACGATTGCTCTGACTCTAGGTTCGCAGCGTATGCTGCGGAGGAAGGCTCTCATCCGCAAACTATCGGCGGTGGAAACGCTCGGATCAGTGACAGTGATCTGCTCTGACAAAACGGGGACGCTTACCGAAAACCGCATTGCAGTGGAAATCCTTCAGCTCCCCGATCGGAAGTTGGAAGTTCGGCATAACGCTTCTGGTGAAGAAAATGGTCGGCAACCGGAACTCCAGCCAGCCGGATTCAGCCTATTGCTTGTGGGCGGCGCGCTCTGCAACGACGCTACGATATCATCCTCTCCAGACGAGGTACGGTCGCCCGTGCCTGCTGGCGATCCAACTGAAGTGGCTTTACTTCTTGCTGCTTCCCATTTCGGCCTGAAGAAACCGGAGTTAGAGGCGGTCCTTCCCCGGATCGCTGAAGTGCCGTTTTCATCCGAGCGGAAGCGGATGACGACTGTCCACGCGATCTCAGGCCGCGCTTCTCTGCTGTCCCCGGGAGTCCAAATTGCTTTGCAAGGAGCGGGTGCATCTCATGTCGCGTTTATGAAGGGAAGCGTCGAATCACTGCTCGACGTATGCAGCACTGTCTGGGTCAACGAAAACCGTGAGGAGCTGGATCAAGTCTGGCGTCACCGTCTTCTTGCCGCGAACGACCACCTCGCTTCGCAGGGCATGCGTGTGCTTGGCGTGGCGTTTCGCCATTGCGAAGCGGTGCCGCCCGTCGGGGAAGAAGAAACTCTTGAGCGAAATCTCGCCTTCGTAGGAATGATCGGAATCATGGACCCACCCAGGATGGAAGTGGCATCTGCCGTCACGACCTGCAAAACAGCTGGAATTCGCGCGGTGATGATCACGGGGGATCATCCCCTTACAGCCCAGCGCATCGCTGTCGAAATTGGTATCCAAGCCGACGGACAAGTTATCAGCGGGACCCAACTCGATCGCCTCTCGAAGAGTGAGCTGAAGCTGCTGGCCGAATCAACACCTGTGTACGCGAGGGTCTCACCGGAGCATAAGCTCAAGATCATTGAAAGCTTGCAAGAGGGCGGTCACATCGTTGCTATGACGGGAGACGGAGTGAACGATGCGCCGGCCCTCAAGAAGGCGGACATCGGCGTCGCGATGGGCCTTACTGGAACCGACGTGGCCAAAGAGGCTGCGGACATGGTGTTGCTGGATGACAATTTCGCCACGATCGTTGCCGCAGTCGAAGAAGGGCGGGTGATCTATGACAACATCCGGAAATTCGTCAGATACATCCTGGCGACGAATTCCGGCGAAATCTGGGTAATGCTTGTGACGCCGCTCTTCGGCATGCCCCTAGCGCTGCTTCCGCTTCAGATTCTCTGGATGAATTTAGTAACCGACGGCCTTCCCGCATTGGCCCTGAGCGTAGAGCCTCCTGAACCGGATACCATGCGTCGCCCTCCCCACCCCCCGGATGAAAGCATCTTCGCGCGCGGCATGGGGCGCCACGTCATTTGGGTGGGCTTGCTCATGGGTCTTCTCTCATTCGGTGTCGGTTATTGGTACTGGCGAGCACACGACCCCAAATGGCAGACGATGGTGTTCACAACGCTCACCCTGTCGCAGATGGCTCACGTCATGGCCATCCGATCCGAGCGCCTCTCCCTGTTTCGCGTCGGATTGTTGTCGAACAAGCCTCTGCTGGCCGCAGTGTTTCTCACCGCGATACTTCAACTTGGATTGGTGTATGTGCCCTCTCTCCAGAGTGTCTTCAGGACGATGGCCCTGCCGATTCCTGATCTCGCTCTCAGTATCGCCGCCACTGCTGTCATTTTCTGGGCCGTCGAGTTAGAAAAATGGTTCATCTGCCGGCGCGCCCATAGATGACCGATCAACTCCTTGCCAACACTGCCTCTTAAACTGTGCAATGGAATCCAACAGAAGGGCCTTCTCCAAACCAGCGAGTCATATTCGGGGACCAACATTGGGCGGAACGAACGAGAAGGCCACGACGATCCTTGAAGACACCGGCTTTCCATCGAGCTTTGCCGCTTGAAACGTCCACTGCCGCACGGAGCTCTCCGCGGGTTCCGTCAGCGAAGCGATCCCACGCACGACACGAATGTCAGTGATCTTGGCGGCATCGTCGAGCGAGACCTCGAGCACGACCGTACCCGACGCGACGCTCTGCAACGGATAGACGGCTTCGGTCGCGGTAACGACAGACGGAGGGTCGAAGCGCCGTCGCGTTTGCTTCGCTGCCTGTTGAGCCGTACAAGTGCCCACCGCGAACCCTATGATGCAAATCCATGCCGGCAGAGTGCGCATTCTGAGTTCCTCCGTTCCCGTCCAGACGAAAAGCCAGTCGAGAAAACCCGCTGCCATGCCAGAGTCTCTACAGCATAGAAGGATAGGTTTCGGGAACCTCTCCGGTCTGCCACTCCGCTGTTCGCTCCAGAGGCTCGACCGCGCGAGTTTCGTCGTAATGCAGAACGACATCGAATTGATCCGGGAGCTGCGCATGGAAGTAGTGGCTCGCACGCTCCGATCGTGGCAGATAGATGACGCCAATGGCCCGCTCCAGGCGTGGCTCCTGCAAACCCGCCGTAGCCTCTTCTCTCTTGCCCAGCCGAAGGAGAAAATTCGGAATATCCGTCTGGTGGAAGAGTGCCTCGTAACTCCCAGGCAACGCGGGCCGGACATACTTGCGTTCGGCAGGACTATCCCACCCGGACGCTGCCGTCACGGTGCCGGAATGCGTGGTAAATCCGACTAGCGTCGCTTCCCTGCCATATCGCTGGCGCACCAGTTGGCCCAGATTCAGTTCGCCTCGCTGTCCCATTTCTGTCGCCCGGGCATCGCCGAGATGAGAGTTATGCGCCCAGACAACGACCTTCGCAGTCGTTCCAAGGTGATGCACCAACGCATCCAAGGTCTCCGCCATATGGGTGTCACGCAGATTCCAAGAGGAGACTCGTTCATGAAACATAGAGCGGTAGTACTCCTCGGCGTTTTTCACCAGACGCGCATTCTGTTCCGCAAAGAAAAACGCGTCCCGAGCGACCCGGCCGTCGCGCCTAGCCAGATCCGCGGCCCGTCGGCGCATTTCCATCCACTGGCTGATGACTTCATTCTCACAGCTCTTGTTCAGGCCGAAGCTTGTGGCATACCCGTACGCTTGCGTGTCCTCGCCATAATTGTCGAAGCAGGCGTAACGATAGCGCGCGCGGCGCGCAGCCTCGGGATCAACCTTGTCCAAGAAGTCCAACACCGCGCGAATGGAGGCGTGCAGGCTGTACAGATCCAATCCATAGAAACCGACGCGATGGGAGTGGCGATGCTCATTGTAGTTGCGCAGCCAGCCGACAAAATCGAGAACATCAGCGTTGCGCCACATCCAGGCGGGAAACCTTTGGAAGCCTGACAGGGTATCGATCGCGTCTTCGTCATCACTTTCAAATCGCACGTACTGGTTGATGCGATATGCGTCCGGTCAATCGGCCTCCGCCGCAACCGCCGTGAATTCTTTTTCGGTGATCAGGCGCTTCGTAATCTGTGCGCGCAGGCGATAGAACTCGTGTGTCCCATGGGTTGCTTCTCCGATCAGAACGAAACGGGAGTCCCCAATGGCCTTCAGTAAGGGATCAAAATCCGTGGCCTCTCCCGTAAGCGGGTGCGCCGACCGGCGAATCGCGCTTACAAGGTCGTGTTCGTGTTTGGCAAGCATCTTGCACCCCCCATTCTCGGGGCCATGAAGAACTTGGTTGAACCATCGCTCTTAAGAGTCCCGTTTCCGCAGTTACCCCAAGTCACCGACGCGCGTTGGCCCCCTCATCGTGATATTGCTGCTCACGCCGGTACGCACTGTCCAGCAATGCATTGACCTCTTCGTCCGACACTTGCGAGAAATCGTGGTAGAACTGCCCGACTCCGTAGAATCTCTCAGGGGTTTCAACACAAACCACGTCGTCCGCTTCGTGTCTTAGACGATGTACCGTCGAGCGAGGCCCGACTGGAGCAGCGATTACGATGGCCGCGGGCTTCATTTGCCGTATGGCCTGCACGCCCGCTGTCAAGCTCGCCCCGGTGGCAATGCCATCATCCACAAGAATCACAGTCTTTCCGCGCACATCCAGCCGGGGGCGCCCGCCGCGATAGATTTGTTCTCGACGAGCAAGCTCGGCTCTCTCTGCCCGTGTGACCAGATCGATGACCATCTTGGATAGGCCCACGGACTCGATCACCTGTCTGTTTAGAACCCGAACGCCGCCGCTCCCGATGGCTCCGAACGCAAACTCTTCTTGCCCCGGCACGCCCAACTTGCGTAGCACAAAGATGTCGAGTGGCAGGTTGAGACCCGTGGCTACCTCGAAAGCAATCGGAACGCCACCCCGTGGGACTCCCAGCACAATCACGTCCTCCCGGTTTGCGTATTTCCCGAGGCGCGATACTAACTGCTGGCCCGCCTCCGCTCGATTCTGGAAAATCATCGAACCACCTCGACTTCTCTGTGCAGTTCTCGCCGCCGATTCAGCAGCAAGATTACTTCCTCCTCGTGCAGCAATCCGTCATAAAAATAATCTTTTTCGAAGTGGATGTTCTCTCGTGGTTTCGAAGGTTTGGAAATCTCCTTCATCGTTTTGGCGACGTGTCCTGCGGGAGCATGACGCGCAAGATCAGCTTGGGCCACCATGCCTACACACCGCCCGCGCTTGTCTACAATCGGGATTCTGCGAACCTGGTTTTCCTGCATCAGCTCTTCGCACTCTTCTATGGTGTCTTCCGCCTCGCAGGTGACCGGAACTGGCGTCATCAATTCCGAGAGCTGGATGGCATCGGCATTCTTCGCGTCGGCCACAACACCACAGCACAGATCACGATCGGTTACGATTCCCTCGAGCAAGGGATCGGACAACTCGGAAACCACCGGGATGGCTCCAACCCCGTGCTCTTTCATCAGGCTGGCGGCCGTTCGTGCCGTATCCCACGGCGTGCAAAACACGACTTCGTTTGTCATGAGTTCTCTGACAAGCATGGTCATTTCCCGAGCCCATTGTTAACTTTCGAGGACGCGGGCGCAGTGAACCGGGTCACACCCTTGCGTGAGCCATGTCACGAGGAAGCTCGCTCGCGCATTGCCTGCACGAATCACATCGAGGCGTGATACGGCTCACAGATTTTTCTCTATCGGACATCGTACGAAGGAGAAGGATAAGACCGAAATCTACAACGCAGCTGACCCAGGGGAACGTGGTACACCGCAAGCAAGACTTGGGAGGTACCACCACAGTGTTGGGGGTTCGGTCGATAAGGAGAAACTGATGAGAATTGCTAAGACATTGTTTGTTGTACTTGGGCTCGCACTTTTGGTCGGAGTATTGGTTAGTCCGGCGCGAGCCGATCAATGGAATAAAGAGACTGTTCTGACTTTCAGCCAGCCCGTTGAAATTCCCGGGAAAGTGCTGCCAGCGGGAACCTATGTTTTTAAGCTACTGGACTCCTATTCATGGCGGCACATCGTGCAGGTCTTTAACGCCGACAAGACAGACGTGCTTGCGACAATCCTGGCGATTCCAAATTATCGTCTAGAGCCGACAGGGGAAACAGTAATTAATTTCCACGAGCGGCCAGGCGATTCACCCGAAGCTCTGCGTGCCTGGTTCTATCCTGGAGATAACTTCGGGCAGGAATTCGTTTACCCAAAGAAGAGGGCCATTCAATTGGCTCAAGCATCCAAGGAAATCGTTCCGGCGGAAACCGTTGAACCTACAGAAAGCAACCTGAAGACGGTTCCGCTCGTCGCGATCACCCCGGAGAAAAAGGAAGAGCCGGTAACGGAAGCGATCCAGGTTCTCCCATTGCACACTCCGGAACAAGTAGCTGCTGCGCCACCGCAAACGCCCAAGACCGAAAAGTTACCCCAGACAGGCAGCTCGATTCCATTGATCGGACTGCTCGGGTTCGCGGCCATCGCTTTCGGATTGGGTCTGAAGCTGCTAGCAAAGCAGTTCTCATAGAGCAAACAACACCTTCCGCGCCGCGGAGGGATATTCTCCCACTGCGGCGCGGGGAGGTCGCTCCATGAATCTCCGCTACTCCGCAAAGCAATTCCAGGCGCAACTGAGTACGTTGGTCCTTGTGTTTCTATTCCCTCTTAGTTCCGTTCTCAACCTGCGATCTTCCCCTGCGTCTTCGCCGGCTCGGGCAGGTGCGCAAGCGAGGATTACGCTAGCCACCGTGCTCGTAGTGGTTCCTGTAAAGGTGACAGATGCCAGAGGAAAATTCGTCACCGGGCTCAAAGCAGAGAATTTTAAGATCTATGAAGACGGCCGACCGCAGGACGTTACGCTGTTCAAGGAAGAGGACACACCTGTAACAGTGGGGCTGATTGTCGACCACAGCCGCAGCATGGGTCCGAAACTGCCCGGAGTCATTACCGCGGTAACAGCGTTCGCACATTCGAGTAATCCCGGCGATGAGATGTTCGTAGTGGACTTCAACGAAAATGTCTCAGGGGAGCTCCTGGGAGGGAAACCCTTCACGAGTGACGCCGCAGAACTGGAGAAAGCGGTTTCTGCAGTTTCCGCGCGAGGGCAGACGGCACTTTATGACGCGGTCATCGAAGGCCTGACTCACGTCGAACTCGGGCATCAGGACAAGAAAGCGCTGGTTATCGTCAGCGATGGCGGCGACAACGCCAGCCACAGCAAGTTTTCTGAGATGTTGGCTTTGGCACAGCGATCGCATGTAGTGATCTATTCCATCGGCTTAATAGATGAGTCCGGTGAGGAGGAAACGCCGAAGATTCTTGAGAGGCTCTCCAAAGCGACGGGAGGAATTACATTCTTTGCGCGCCGCAACGATGACGTCGCAGAGATTTCGCAGCAGATTGCTCGCGATCTGCGCGAGCAATACACGCTTGGGTATAAGCCCACAGAGAAAAATGGCCGTGACTCATTCCGGAAGATCGCGGTGGAGGTGTCTGCGCCCGGTCGGGGAAAGATTCATGTGAGGACGCGGCCTGGTTATTTCCCAAGCGGCGTAAAAACGCAGGCGGCACTGCCTGTGGGAATACTCCGATGAATCCTGCGATAGCTCGTATTAACAAGGACGGCGCGGGGGGAACATTTCTGCTTCGTTGGACTTCCTTCGCTCTTGTCCTGGCAGGCGTGATAGCGGTGGGCTACTCAGGCTATGTTGTTGTCTATTCACAAGCCTACCAGACGATTGAATTGCGTACATTTGAGCACAATCCGCGGCTGGCCGAACCGCATCTCCTAAACTCTGGTGACGTCATTGGCGAGATTCAAATCCCGCGGCTGGGGGTCAAGGCCGTCATTGTCCAAGGGGATGCGCCCGAGCTTTTGGATCGGGCCGTGGGGCACATTCCTCAAACGGCATTGCCTGGGGAGTGGGGCAACGTAGCGCTGGCCGGACACAGGGACAGATTATTTCGTCCGCTCCGCCAAGTCCATCAAGGCGATACCATCGTGCTCGAAACTGCTATTGGATCTTTCACCTATCAGGTCGAGTCAACGTTCGTCGTTCCATCCAGTGAAGTGGGAGTGCTGCGGTCCTCGAGTACAAATGAGCTGACGTTGATTACCTGCTTTCCATTCGACTACATCGGGCACGCACCAAAACGGTTCATTGTAAGGGGTCGAGAAGTAGGGTCATCGCGGAAATGATTGCGGTTGTTTACAGGTAGGTGGGAGCCGGAGCGTACCCTGGCAAGTCGCGAAGATGGCGGAGGGTTAGCTTTGGACATAGTCGCGACGATAATAGGATAAGAGGGTTTTGACCAGGAGCATTCAATTGCAGGGGTGGTCCCGCCAGGGCGAAGATAATGGCAGTGGAAATCACGGTACTCGTCGACAACGAGCCATCCAGCAAGGATTCTGTTCTCCGTACGGAGCGCGGTCACTCGCTTCATGTGCGCTGGAACGGACGTTCCCTACTACTCGACACCGGGATCTCGGGACTGTTTGCCGACAACGCGCGCACGTTGGGAATTCGGGTGGCCGAAATCGACACCGTAGTTCTGTCTCACGGACACTTCGACCATTCGGGTGGACTTAGGCGCTTCCTTAGCGAAAACCAACGCGCGACCGTGTATGCCGCTTGCGGCGTGCGCGAGCGGCTCTGGCTGTCGCTGTTCGGCCTCAAGAAGGATGTGGGTCTGGATCCTCACGTATTGCTAGACGCACGCGAACGGCTGCACTTCGTCGACGCTGATTCCGAACCCGAGGTAGGGTTGCACCTCCTCGTGCGCCTCCCCTTCACTCACCCCAGACCGCGTGGCAACCGGCTGCTATTCCGCGGCACCGCAGCAAAGCGGTTCCCCGACGACTTCGCTCATGAACTCGTGATGGCGCTAGACGATGGCGATGGTCTTGTCGTCTTCACTGGCTGTGGCCATCACGGTGTGCTGAACATGGTCGACGGCGTCCGACATGCCTTCCCTGACCGTCCGATCAAAGCGTTGGTGGGCGGGTTTCACTTCGTCGGGTTCCCTTTTCTTGGCCTCTTTGCGGAGTCCCGCAATAGAATCCTGCAGATTGGGCGTTCACTCAACGCACTGCCGATTGGAAGAATCGTGACCGGCCATTGTACAGGGCGCAACGGCTACGCGGCCCTTCGCGAAGTTCTGGGGTCCCGCGTCGCCTATGCGGCGACGGGCGAGACGATCAGCGTGTGAGCCGGATGATCCACTTCCTCCAAGGCTCACCTTGGGCCCATTTCCGGCGGAGTCGCAAAGGTGCGGGAGTTGCGGACCCACCCGTTCGAATGGACGTTCATGGCTTATCCACAAGTGAGTTCAGGCCGGTCGTAGCGTCAAGGCTGATCTGTTCTAGAATACCGATTCTTCACACATGAACTTCGTTAAGGATACAGTGTCCGCGCCACCGCACACGATTTTCCCTCTGCAGACCGGGTTGTCCTCTCCGGAAGCGGCGGAACGGCTTGGGCACTACGGCCCGAATGATCCCGCGGCAAGCAAGCCCCGAACCGCGCTCACCGAACTACTTCTCCTGTTCGTCAACCCCCTGGTCATCATCCTTCTCATAGCCAGCCTGGTTTCCTTCGTGCTGCGGAACACCAGCGACGCCTTGATTATTGCCGTGTTGGTCTTGCTGGGTGTTTCGATCAATTTCATTCAGACATACAAATCACACAACGCAGTCGAAAAGCTCAGGGAGGGAGTCACTCCGACAGCAACGGTTCTGCGCGACGGAACGTGGCAGGAAATCAAAAGACGTGAAGTCGTACCCGGGGACATTATTCGTGTTTCGGCGGGGGACCTGGTCCCCGCCGATGCTCGACTTGTCGAATCGAGCCACTTGTACGTCCAGCAGGCCGCGCTGACGGGAGAATCTTTGCCCGTCGAGAAGAACGCAGGCGGCTCCGAACACGCCGTCACACAAGGGCCCGACGCTCCTGACCTCGTGTTTATGGGAACCTCGGTCGTGAGCGGGATGGGAATTGCCCTGATTCTCGCCACCGGCCCTCAAACCGCGTTCGGGGCCATTGCCGAACGATTGGTAACGCGGCCACAGGAGAACGAATTCGAGCACAGCATGAAGCGCTTTGGTTTCCTCATCATGCGGGCTATCTTCTTCCTGGTGCTGTTTATTTTGGTT
>DASSXG010000065.1:0-27006 GCA_035704085.1 Candidatus Acidiferrum sp.
ATGGGCAGCGATCACGACGTTTATCAGGACTCATCATTCGGCATCCCCGCAATTTACTTGAACGACTGGCCCGACCGCTACATCCACACGAATTTCGATTCGGCGGCGAACGTCGATCCCACCAAACTGAAGCGCGCCGCCTTCATCGGCGCCGCCAGTGGGTATTATTTGGCGAGTGAACCCGCTGGTTTCCCTCTGGCGGAAGTCAATTCTGGCCAGCTTTTTCGTTCTGTTGAAGTCGAACGGCGTTTGAAACAGGTTAAGGGTTTGGATGCGACTGTTCTCAAGAGAGAGTTTCTCGAAGGAGAGAATCACATTGTGGAATCCTTGCCGCACGCGCCTGGGAGTCAAATCGCTTGGGGTGAGTTCAAGTTTCAGACGATCTTGCCGCTCAGAATTATCAACTCGGAAAAGCTCGATAGAGAGTCAGCGACCGGTGATGGCCTTCTGAAGCTCAAGCGAAAGACTGAACCCAAAGGGCCGCTGGCGGTGTTTGGCTACGACTATTTGGAAGACCATGCCAAGGCGGCGGGAATGTCGACGCCGAAGCTTCTGAGTTACGAAGGCTTGTGGGGCAGCGGCGAGGAGTACGCGTACGAAGTACTAAATTTTGCGCATGGAAAGCGCAACGCACAGGAGATTCGAGATGCGGTTTCAGCGGAGTATGGGCCTGTGCCTTTGGAATTGGTCGTCGAGTATTTGAAAGCGCTTGAAAAGATCGGCTTGATTGAACAGGTGAAGTGAAAGGGAAAGAATTTCACGCGCCGAGGCTCGCATTTAGAAAGACGGATTTGAGGAGGGCAACATGCCGACGATCGAAGGGAAAGAGGGACGGCTGTGGATTGATAGGTATGTGAAGAAGGCGGGGAAGCTGGCTGGCGTGGCGAAGGCGGTGCGAGCGCTGGTGCAAAAGACCGCGGCAGGCTGCGAAGAGTACGTAAGTCCGTGGAAAACTCCGGCGTTTGATTTCAATGGGCCGCTCTGCGTCTTCGTGCTAGGGAAAGAACATGTGACGCTGGCGTTTCTGCGTGGAGCGATGCTGCCCGATCCGGAGAAATTGCTGGAGGGGAAGGCGAAAGGAGTTCGCAACATCAGGCTGCGCAGCGTAGCAGATGTGAAGAGGCCGGGAGTGAAGAAGTTGATCGCAGAGGCGGCGAATTTGAACAGGAAGGATCCGCCGTCGGGAAGGATGGTGGGGATGGACAAGAGCCGGATAGAAGCGCGCCAGAAAGGCTAGTTGGCGATACAGACAATTCCACACTCAATCTCGAAATGAAGCCTGCCTGTGGGCAGGCAGGTCTGTGCCACCGTGTGCTAGCATCGAAATGCGCGCGGGTCAGTGTGCGCGAGTAAGTGAGAAAATGACGGCGACAATGAAGGCGTTGCGGAAGATGCAGCCCGCGCGGGGCTTGCAGATAGATACGGTCGCGGTGCCGGCAATCGGGCCGGCCGACGTGCTGGTGCGCGTAAGAACGGCTTCGATTTGCGGGACGGACCTGCACATTTACGGATGGGACCGCTGGTCGCAGGGGCGCATCAAGCCGCCGCTGACCTTAGGGCATGAATTCTGCGGCACCGTGGAACGCGTGGGCGATGAGGTACGCGCGGTCAAGCCGGGCGATCTTGTCAGTGCGGAAATGCACGTGAACTGCGGGCATTGCCACCAGTGCCGGCTGGGTCAGGCGCACATCTGCCAGAACCTGCGGATTATCGGGATCGATCAGGACGGCGCGTTCGCGGAGTTCGTGAAGATTCCGGGGTCGAACATCTGGAAGTTGGATGCGTCCATTCCCGAACACTACGGCGCGATTCTCGATCCCCTGGGGAACGCGGTGCACACGGTTCTCGCGGGGCCGATCGCGGGACAGACGGTTTTGGTGACGGGTTGCGGGCCAATCGGTCTGATGGCGATTGCCGTGGCGAAGGCCTGCGGAAGTTCGACGGTGTTTGCCACGGAGACGAACGAACAGCGGCGCGCGATGGCCAAGAAAATGGGCGCGGATGTAGTTCTGAATCCCGCCGCGGAAAATGCCGTGGCGAAGATAATTGCGGAAACGAATGGAACGGGAGTGGACGCGTTGCTGGAGATGAGTGGGAATTCCACAGCGATTCAACAGGGGTTCAAGGCGCTGCGAGCGGGAGGGCGCGCGTTTTTGCTGGGGATTCCGACGGAAAGTGTTCCGCTGGACTTGGTGAACGACGTGATTTTCAAGGGCGCGACGGTGCAGGGAATTTACGGTCGGCGGATGTATGAAACGTGGGTGGAGATGACAGCGCTGCTGAAAGCGGGGCGGCTGAACCTGGAGCCGCTGTTCGGCGAGCGAACTTCGTTGGACAAATTTGAAAATGCGTTTTCGTTATTGCAGGATGGGCTTGCAGGAAAGATTTTACTTTATCCAAACGGCCTGCCGCGCTGAACGAATCGCGTTGGCTCCAAACCTTCGAGTTGTTTGCGCACAGCCGCGACTTGACGCAGAATAGTTGTTCCGCCAGCCGAGTCCATCCTAGGAGTGCAATCATGTCTGAAACCGCAACGATCACTTCCAAGCAGAATCCCTTGCAATTCGTCACCGACCAATTGAAGGAGTTACGCGAAAAAGGGGTCGCACCGAAGTTACGTGTGCTCGAGGGCGAGCAGAAGCCGGTGAGCATTTTCGACGGCCGGGAGGTGATCAATCTCGCATCGAACAATTATCTCGGGCTGACCACGCATAAGGCTTTGCGCAAGGCGGCGCTGGACGCCGTGAAGCGTTATGGCGCGGGCGCGGGCGCGGTTCGCACGATTGCCGGAACGATGAAGATACACATGGAGCTGGAAGAACAGATCGCAGCGTTCAAGAACGTGGAAGCCTGCGTCGTATTCCAGTCGGGGTTCACAGCGAACGCGGGAACGGTTTCCGCGGTGCTCGGCAAGGACGACCTAATTGTTTCCGACGAGCTGAATCATGCCTCGATTATTGATGGAGCCAGGCTTTCGAAAGCCACCATCAAAGTTTTCAAACACAAAGATGTGCAGGACTGCGAGCGCATCCTGCAGGAACATACAAATTTCCCCGGCAAGAAGCTGATCATTACAGACGGCGTTTTTTCGATGGACGGTGACATCGCGCCGCTGCCGGCGCTGTGCGACCTCGCGGAAAAATACAATGGCATCATGATGGTGGACGATGCGCATGCCTCGGGCGTGCTGGGGCGCGGTGGGCGCGGCAGCGTGGACCATCACCAGTGCCACGGGCGCGTTCACATTCAAGTGGGAACGCTGAGCAAGGCGATCGGTGCCATGGGCGGTTACGTCTGCGGCTCGCGCAACCTGATCGATTTCCTTTACTTGCGCGCGCGGCCCTTTCTGTTTTCGACATCTCATCCTCCCGCTACCGCCGCCGCTTGCCAGGCGGCGTTCGCGCTGCTGGATTCGCCGGAAGGCGAAAAGTTGGTGAAGAAACTCTGGGCCAACACGAAATTTTTCAAGCGCGAATTAAAAAAGCGCGGCTTCCAGTTCAAGGCCAGTGAAACGCCGATCATCCCGATCCACGTAGGCGAGCCGGCGAAGGCGTTCGAATTCGCGAGCAAGCTCTTTGAAGCGGGCGTGTTCGCTCCGGCCGTCGGCTACCCGACCGTGGCGGAGGGCAAAGCGCGGCTGCGCGCCATTGTCAGCGCGACACATAAGCGCGAGCAGTTGTTGCGCGCGGCCGACATTCTGGCAGAAGTGGCGAAACCGTTGGGGATTGTTCCGAGCTGACCATTGTCAGTTTTCAATTGACGGTAAAACCGCAGAAGAATTTTCGTATTTCTTCGGCAAGAACCCGACCGCCGCAACAGGTTCCGGGTGGCCGGAAATGACCCTGTAAATCCTGCACACATTGCGACATTTTTCAAGGGGCGAAGCTTCTTCTCTTCTCTTAAATAATTGAAAATACATCCTTTAGATCATGGCATGGACTTTGCCTATATCAGGCCGTTCCCTGGGTACCCTTTTGCTGGTAAGGGGCGAACCCGGCTCACGATCCGAAAACACGTTCAGGAGGCTTTCGACTATGAATCGTACAGGGATGGCATTTGTTGCTGGGGCTCTATTTTCTATGAGCGCTGCGGCGCAATCGCAAACAGGTGCGCAGGCTGGCGCACAGAGCAGCGGACAGGCGTCGGTCGAAGCGGGCAAGACCCAAGCGCAAGCATCCGCAAATACGTCCACGTCAGCTTCCGCGTCAACGCAGAACGAGCAGACGAACGCATCGCTGGCGAGCGGCACGGCGTTTAACGCTGCCCTGAGTTCGCCAATCGATTCGAAAAAGTGCAAGCCTGGCGACACAGTAACCGCGCACACCACGGAAGCGGTTAGGTCCGAAGGAAAGACGGTGATTCCCAAGGGATCGAAGGTAGTCGGCCACGTTACGCGGGCTTCGGCGCGTGCGAAAGGCGAGTCGGAATCGGCCCTCGGCATCGCGTTTGACAAGGCGATTCTGAAGAATGGCCAGGAAATTCCATTGAACGCCACCATCCAGGCGCTTGCTTCAGCGCAGAGCAGTGTCTTTGCCGCAGGGTCGGACTTTGACGCGGCGGGAGGCACAGGAGCCTCGGCCGGAGGCTACGGTTCGTCGTCGGGACGCGGAGCACTGGGCGGCGTAACTTCTGCGGCTGGCGGCGCTGCCGGCACAGTGACGAATACGGCGGCTAACGTCGGCGGAGCAGTGAACTCAACGACAAACGCAGCCGGAAGTGTTGCGGGCGCGTCGAAGGGTGCCGTCGGCGGTTTGAATGCGGCGGGGCAGCTCACTTCGAATAGCCAAGGCGTGTTCGGACTAAACGGTTTGAACCTGAACGCGGCGGCTTCGAATGCGACGCAGGGTTCGGTGATCACCTCAGCCGGGAAGAACGTGCACCTCGACGGCGGCACACGGATGCTGCTTGTTTCGCAGGCGCAGGCCGGTGAGCAAGGCACATCGAAACAGCCCGCGGCAAACAAGCCGGAACCAAAATCCGAGCCAAAGCCGGAAGCCAACAAGCCCAACAAAGAATAAGTACAAACAGTTCCAGGGAAAGGCCGCACACGAACCGAAGTCTGTGCGGTCTTTTTATTTGCAGCGACATATCGAGCGGGATATTTAAGAAGATTCTCGATCTGAGGACCGCAACTTCGCGGTGAACCCGGCGAGAACCGGCCCATCTGCGTCCTTTGCTATACTCGCGCGCATGTCTTCGGCACCCAAGAAACTCTTTCTTGTTGACGCGATGGCGCACGTTTATCGCGCTTTCTTTGCCCCCATGCCACAACGGCTCACCGGTCCAGGCGGCGTCCCGACCAATGTCCCTTTTCTATTCGGCAATATCTTGCGGCGTCTAATCAAGGACTATCAGCCGGAGTACATCGGAATCGTGTTTGATCCTCCTGGAGCGACGTTCCGGGACAAGCTTTTCGAAAAGTACAAGGCACAGCGGCAGCCTATGCCCGACGAAATGCGAGTGCAGCTCCCCTTTGTGCGCCGGCTGTGTGAAGCCATGCGCCTCGCAACGCTCGAAGTCCAGGGCTACGAAGCGGACGATGTGATCGGCACGATGGCGGTCAAGGCAGGAAAGCACAATCTGGAAGTGCTCATTGTTTCCAACGACAAAGACATGATGCAGCTCGTTGGCAAAAGCGTGCGAACGCTGCGGACCGGTTCCGGCGGCGCCAAGGGTGACATCATCGTGGATGAAAAGAAGGTCGAAGAACTTTTGGGAGTGCCGCCCGAAAAAGTCGTGGATTACATGGCTCTGCTTGGCGATACGATTGACAACATTCCCGGGGCAAAGGGAATCGGCGAGAAAGGCGCGGCGGAGCTGATTAAGAAATACGGAAGTGTGGAGAACGCGCTCGATCACGCAAACGAAGTGCCCAACAAGCGATACCGCGAGGCTTTGCAACAACAGCGCGAGCAAGTTCTGATGTCCAAACAACTTGCGGCGATTGCGACGGACGCCCCGATTGAGGTCAAGCTGCAAGAACTGGAACTCCGCACGCCAAACGGCGCTGCACTCGCGGAACTCTATCGCGAGTTGGGCTTCAGTTCGTTGCTCAAAGAGTTGGGCTCGGAGGCGGTAGCTTCGTCCGCGCTGGCAAGTTCGGAACCGGCTGCGGAGAAGGACTACAAGCAATTCGCTATGGCCGCCGAATTTCGGGAGTATCTGGCCAAACTGCCCGCGAAACAGCCGCTGGCCATCTGCCTGAATTTGGAACCAGGAGAGCGTGAATCGGAAGGATTTGGGACGCGAATCGCTTCGGTTGAAGTTTCTTCGAAACCAGGCGAAGGACGTTCCGTGTGGTTCGACGAAAAGGGCGAGGCGCTGAAGGCCTTGGCACCGCTTCTTGCAGATCCTAAAAGGCCGAAGATCGTCCACGATCCGAAAGTATTTCAATTGCTGACGGGCCAGTGTGCAAACATCAAACACGCGACGCAGCTCTATTCCTACCTGCTGCGGCCCACGACCGCAAACCACAACCTCACGGACGTGGTGATGCGGCAGTTCAACGTCATGCTTGGCGGTGGTCCGGGAGAACGCGCCGATTATCTACAGAGGCTTGCGCCCGCACTTCACCAGCAAGTCGAAGAGCAACAGCTCGAAAGCGTCTACGAAAAGATTGATTTGCCGTTGGCACCGGTGCTGGCGAACATGGAGCGCGCCGGCATCCGCGTGGATCCCAAAGAGCTGGACAAAATGTCGCAGTCCATGGAGAAAGAAGTCCGCCGTCTGGAAAAAGAAATCTGGAAGCTCGCAGGCTCGGAATTCAACGTCAATTCTCCGGCGCAGCTCGCGGAAATTCTTTTCGACAAGCTGAACCTCCAGCCGAATGCGCGGCGTGGAAAAGCGAAAGCGCGATCCACGGCAGTGGACATTCTCGAAGAGCTCTCGGCGCAGCATCCGCTGCCCGCGAAAATTATCGAGTACCGTGAAATCGCCAAACTGAAATCAACGTACGTGGACGCGCTGCCGAAGCTGATTCATCCGGAGACGGGGCGCCTGCACACCAGCTTCTCGCAAACGGGCACGGCCACTGGGCGGCTCAGCTCCAGCGATCCAAATTTGCAGAATATTCCCATTCGCACGGAACTGGGCCGCGAGATCCGCGCGGCCTTCATTGCGGAAAAAGGAAAAATCCTGCTCTCCGCCGACTACTCGCAGATCGAACTGCGCATCATGGCGCACTTTTCCCAGGATCCCGTGCTCGTCGGCGCTTTCCGCAACGGCGAAGACATTCATGCGCGCACGGCGCAGGAAGTTTTCGGTGTTGGGCCGCTGGCGCAGACTGCGGAGCACCGGCGCGCCGCCAAGGCCATCAACTTCGGCATCATCTACGGCCTGTCGCCGTTCGGCCTGGCGCAGCAGTTGGGCATCGAGCAACGCGAAGCCGCGCAGTTCATCAACGCGTATTTCACGCGCTACCGCGGCGTGAAGGAGTATCTGGATAGCATTCTTTCCGAGACGCGCAAAAGCTCCCTTACCAAGACATTGTTCGGACGAATCCGGCCCATTCCGGAAATCAATTCGCCGCAGGTGCAGTTGCGCAACTTTGCGGAACGCACTGCGCTGAATTCACCGCTACAGGGCACCGCAGCCGATCTCATTAAGATGGCGATGATCAACATTGACCGGCGTCTGGCGGAAGAAAAACTAGAAGCAAAGATGATTCTCCAGGTCCACGACGAGCTGCTATTCGAAGTGCCTTCGAAGGAACGCTCAAAGCTGGAGAAGTTGGTGAAAGAAGAGATGGAAGGAGTTCACAAGCTGGCAGTCCCCATCGTGGTCGAAATCGGCGTAGGGCCCAACTGGCGTGACCTGGATTGAATCGGTTCAGGGTAACTGGGGATTCTCTTCCTCCAGTTTCGATCAGGCATCCGTTCTGGCCATCGGAACAGTCTAACTTTCGAAACACAACACCCAGTCCGCCGGGGATAGCCCCGCCGTTGTGCTAGCGTAAAAGTCCCACTCCCAAACGAGGGTCAATATGCGCCGGACCGTCTTTGTCGCTCTGAGTATCGCCACACTCCCATTTATGGTTTCCTGCAGCGGCAAGAATAACAGCGGTGGACCTCCTCCTCCGCCCAGCAGCGTGACGGTAACGCCCAGCAGCGCCATGATCAACAAGGGCGGGAAGCAGACGTTTTCTGCGACCGTGAACGGCGCGACCGATCAGAGCGTGTTCTGGGGAATAGTAGAGGCCGCGCCCATGAGCGGCGATTCAACGCACGGGTTCATCTCCAATGCGGGCGTGTATGTAGCGCCGGTCGCCGTCCCGAATCCGCCGACCGTGACGATCAAGGCGGTTGCGTTAGCGGACTCGACCAAGTCCGGCACCGCCGCCGTCACACTCCAAGCTGGATCTGCCACCAGCGTGACGATTTCGCCGGGACCCGGTCAAGTCGCACCCTTTGGCTCACTTCAATTCATCGTGGCGGTTAGCGGAAACGCGAATCAGGCCGTCACCTGGCAGGTAAACGGTGTGACCAACGGAAGTTCGCAAACGGGGACAATCTCAACAACGGGATTGTACCATGCACCCAATTCGGTGCCGGTGCTCGCGAGTGGGAATAACGCGGGTCAAACGTCGCAGGTAGTGATTACGGCGATTTCGCAGGCGGCCTCGGCGGCAATGGATTCCGTCCTGGTAGAGATCGTACCGCCGCAACAAAATCCTCAGAACGCGCCTTCCCCGCTGGGAGTTTCCGGCGGTAACGCCAACGACAAGTCAGGCAGCGGGGCCAATACGTTGTGCTGCGGCGGCACGCTGGGCTCGCTGGTTTCGCGCGGCGGCACGAATTACCTTCTGAGCAACAATCACGTATTCGCGAGGAGTGATTCGGCGACGCTGGGCGAGTCGATCGTGCAGCCTGGCCTGATCGACAACAACTGTTCCGCGCCACCGCCTGTCGCGACGCTCTCCCAGTTTTTCAGTTTAGAACACGGCACCCCGCCGAACATCGACGCCGCGCTGGCGCAAATCAATACAGGGGCAATCGATCTGGCAGGCACGATCCTCCAACTGGGCGGCGTGAACAGCAATGGGCAGCCCACCAACGGGCCGCCGCACGCCGGACCGCTCGTTGCGCCAGCGGTGAACATGCTGGTCGCAAAAAGCGGACGATCCACGGGTCTAACGTGCTCCACCATTTTCGCATTCTCCGGAACTTTCAGCGTCCAATACCAAAAGGGATGCGGAACCGGAAGCACATTTAGCACTACGTTCTCCAGTCAGTTGGACATCACCAACAATGGTTTCAGCGCCGAGGGCGACTCCGGCTCGCTGGTCGTCACACAGAACACCGCTGATCCAGTGGGATTGCTCTTTGCGGGCAGCGCCTCCGACACCCTCGCGAATCCGATTTCAGATGTACTGAATGGTTTGGCGGATCCGGCGAATCCGTCTTCCAAGCCCGTTCTTGTCGGCACAGCTACTGCGCATCCCGTGGCCGCCTGCAGCCTGCCGGGGCCGCAGTCTGCGATCGGCGCTCGCCTGGCGGTGCAAAAAATAACGGCATCCGCTGAGACGCTGGAACGCGCCCTTGCCGCGCGCGATGCGCATAGCGCGGAATTGATGGCGCATCCGCAGGTACAAGCCGTCGGCGTGGGCGCGAGTTACGATCATCCCGCCGAGTCCGCCATTCTTTTCTTCGTGACCACCGGGCAGCCGCGAAGCAATCTCCCCGCGGAGGTTGATGGCATTCGTACGCGCATCATCGAAGGAGATCTCTTCTCGCGGCGAGGCGCTCTTTCCTCCGAGGACAGCGCGGCGCTCGAACAGTCTGCCGCGCCGCCCCAGCTTGTCTATTCCATTTCCGGCGCGGAGGTGGCGCGCGCGCGAGTCGTTCACGCCGCGCATGTGGACGAGTTGATGAAGCGGCCCGGCGTGCAGGGTGTGGCCATCGGGTCGAGCGTTGATGCTCCGGGCGAAGCGGCGCTCGTCGTTTTTCTCATTAAGGGTGTGGCTCACGACCCGATTCCAGCAACGATGGATGGGCTGCGGACACGGGTCCGCGAGACGGAACGGTTCCGCGCCGGTTTCGGCCAGATTCCCCCGCAGCACGGCTGTTCCATGCCTGCGGCCAAGAAAACGCAGCAAACATCCGGGGCCGGTTCCACCGCAAAGCACTAATAACTGGAAGTAGGCCCCAATTCTGCTTGCTGCGCAGCCGGCTTTTTTGATCCTTTCCTTCAAGTCTCCGTAGGCGTAGAATCCGCTCAAATTAAGCCGAACTCACTCCTTCGGCCGGCCCGTCCCGTCAGGAGGAAGCTATGCGTAGGACACTCCCCGTTCTGGGTGCGTTTCTGTTCGCGAGTTTCATGATTTCGCACGCCAAGCCCAGCCCCACCCAGGAAAAACCGGGTTCCACCGAGCCTAAGATGACCCCCGAAGACGCCGCGAAAAAGAATCCTGTCGCGCCAACGCCGGAGGGTCTCGCACAAGTACGCAAACTCTATTCCTACAATTGTGCTATGTGTCATGGCAAGGATGGCGACGGTAAAGGCGACCTTGCCGCTGATATGAAACTGGAACTCCACGACTGGCGCGACGCTTCCTCCATCGAGAAGATGACCGACGGCGAACTATTCTGGATTATCAGTAACGGTAAAGGGAAGATGCCGGGCGAGGGCGATCGATCACCGGAAAAATTGCGCTGGAATTTCGTGAACCTGGTGCGTTCGTTCGGCAAGAAAAGTGTCGCAGATAAACCGTAAGCAGCGCCCCCGAAAAGGCATGGTTCTGGCTGTGTTATCCTCACCTTTTAATCGCGAGTTTCAATATTTCCTTGCAAGGAGTGTTCTCATGGCCCATGCGCCACAATTCCTGAAGCTCGTCAACGAAGCGAAAAAGAAAATCAAGGAAACCAACGTGGCCGAGGTCAAACGCCGTGGCGACGCCGGTGAAAAATTACTTCTCGTGGATGTGCGCGAGGACAACGAGTGGGTGAAAGGCCACCTTCCCGGGGCCATCCACCTGGGCAAGGGAATCATTGAGCGCGACATCGAGCAGCGCGTGCCGGACACCAGCACCAAAATGATCCTTTACTGCGGCGGAGGTTTTCGCTCCGCCCTCGTGGCGGACAACCTCCAAAAAATGGGCTACAGCAATGTCGAGTCCATGGACGGCGGCTGGCGGGGCTGGCTGGAAGCGGGCCTGCCGATAGCAAAGGATTGACCGCATCGGCCAGATCACAATCTTGGAAGAATTGGCTGGGGCGGAAGGATTTGAAGATCAACCCCGAACGCTCAAACAGCCTAGAATCGCTGACTTTCGGGGGGTTAATTTACCCCAAGAGGGCGTGCGCGATCTTCAGCCACTCCGGCCAATTCTTCACAAACGTCAATATGGCCGCGACTTGACCGAGCATGATCAGAGGCAGTCCGTAGAGATAAACGGGATGGACGTGCTTGGTCACTAGCAGGTCGCGCAGAACGCCAAGAAGAATCAAAAAATCGACGCCAGCGTAAAACCAGGAGTGCGGCAGTAATCGCCCGAAGGCAGCAGCGGTTAGCGCGCAGGTAGCCATCAACATCAGCCGCCGATGAAACTCAGGTGTCTTCCTCCAATAAAACGCCAATCCAAACACTATGCTGAACACGAGGACGTCGAAGAACGGGACAATCATAAACGCCGCTGCATCCGTGACACCCTCGCGGACTCGCAATCTGGTCATCACAATTGCGGTTGCAGTCCCCACAATAGGAATCGTGACTCCTAGAGCGAGGCCGAACCAGCCAAGGCGGCGGTGTAGCCTCACATTCCGAGTCCTAACCAGAGCGGACTGCGCAATGAAGAACGCCAGCCAGCCTGTGAATAGGACTGCATGAAGATAAAGGATGCCCGGCCGTGGCGATGGCGGGTGAATCAGACGAGGGCCAACCGTGCGACTGAAGCCGTACACCACCACGACAGCCACGAGTAAGGACATGCAAAAGTAAAACGGATAGTCCCATAGGTCCATTTGCTTCATGCGCAACGGCTTGTTTGTGGAGAGGGGTTTCTCCCCCAAGACTTCGATTTGCGCCACGGTCGGCCTCGCTCTCTGTATGGACGGGGAGGCTACTGCATGGCCTCAGAAACGTCAATTGGATTTTGGTGCTGATGGTTCGGTAGAGTCTGTCCACGCACGGTTTGTCGGGTTTCTTTTCGTGGCGATTCTAGAGGGGAGAATTGGCTGGGGCGGAAGGATTCGAACCTTCACCGTCCTCATTAACAGTGAGGTGTCCTACCAGTTGGACCACGCCCCAGCGGCGTTCGTCGCCCCCGAATGGGCCGGGAGGGCGCGAAAAGGAGTAGGCTCCGCCGCTCAGAGAACGGCGTAGGGTCTTTCTAAGATACCACGGCTGCGACTCTCTTGAACGCATCTAAAAAAAACTTATCGCCATCGAAACGAATCAAGCATCCAAATAGGGCCGAGAGACCCCGTTCCCGGGATGAGGGTGGGCAGATTTGTGATCGACACGACCTTTCAGACCGGAATGAGTTGCCTCGGCTGGTAAGTCCCTCTATCGGGAGGTTTGAAACGTAGAAACAATTTGTCGCTGTTGAAATGAGTGAAAGCATGCCTTGCGCCGCGGTTCACAGGTTGCTTTCCGAAATGATTTGTTGGACACTAGCGCGTTCAAGTCTGGCCCGGGACCGCACTTCCCGGTAATTACGTGGGACGCCCTGACCACGGGTCCTTTCCGGTGCGCTCCCCCGCTAAAGTGCAAGCGACATGGCCCAAATTTTTCATCGCAGCACGAATTTTATCGCCCGATTCAGTGTCTTCTCGGCGTTTTTCCTGGCAGGGCTGGGGGTCATCGTGGTTCTCGCCGTGGCTCGTTCGCCGTACATGACGCGCCAGAACGTCGTCCGCGAACAGCCCGTACAATTCAGCCATAAGCATCACGTGGGCGACGACGGCATCGATTGCCGCTACTGTCACGCGGGCGTGGAGACTTCTGCCGTGGCCGGGGTTCCTCCGACGAAGACCTGTATGAATTGTCATTCGATACTTTTCAACAACGCGGAATACCTCGAACCGATTCGCGAAAGTTATCGCACCGACAAATCCATCGAGTGGAACAAAGTGCATCGCCTGGCCGATTTCGTCTATTTCAATCACAGTATTCACGTCAACAAGGGCGTGGGCTGCTCCAGTTGCCACGGGCAAATCAATCAGATGCCGCTGGTGTTCCAGGCCAACACGCTGCTGATGCAATGGTGCCTCGACTGCCACCGCAACCCGGAGCAGGCTCTACGGCCTAAAGACCAGGTTTTCAATATGGATTGGACGCCGCCGGCAGATCAGGCTCAGATCGGAAAGAAACTGGCAGCGGAACGCAACATTCGGACGACGGCCGAGCTGACCAGCTGCTCGACCTGTCATCGCTGACGGAAAGTATGCGCGAAAACGAACACCACGAGCATAAAGCAAACCAGCACGATCACCATGATCCTGCCGAGGATTTGAGTTTGCCCGAGCGCCCGTTGGATCTGGCCGAAGTGCGCGCCAACCTCCAGTCAAAATCGGGCAAGCAGTATTGGCGCACGCTCGAGGAACTCTCCGAAGATCCTAACTTTACGGAGATGCTCCATCGGGAGTTTCCGCGTCAGGCCCCTTCCGAATGGGATGAGTCCGTGGACCGCCGCGATTTCCTGAAGCTGATGGCGGCTTCGCTGGCCTTCGCGGGCCTTTCCGGATGCGGTCGCACGCCCGAACAGCACATTGTTCCCTACGTCAAGCAGCCCGATGGCCTGGTACTCGGCAAGCCGCAGTATTACGCAACCGCCATGCCGTTTGGCGCGGACGCCATTGGCCTTCTTGTGGAAAGCCACGAAGGGCGGCCGACGAAAATCGAAGGCAACCCGGACCACCCCTCGAGCCTCGGCGCAACAAACGTATTTGCCCAGGCTTCCATCCTGAACCTATACGATCCGGATCGCGCACAGACCGCCACGCAATATGGCGAGATTCGCACCTGGTCCCAATTTCTGGACGCCGCGCAGTCTCTTGCTGCGGCCTTTAAAGCGACTCAGGGCGAGGGCTTCCGCATCCTCACCGGAACGATCACTTCGCCGACGCTTGCGGCACAAATCCAATCGCTGCTAACGGTCTATCCCTTGGCCAAATGGCACCAGTGGGAACCGGCCGTCAGCGATGGGGCGCGCGAAGGAGCGAAGCTCGCCTTCGGGAACTACGTCAACACGGTTTACCGGCCGGAGAATGCTGAAGTCATCCTTTCACTCGATTCCGATTTTCTGGGCAGCGGGCCGGGACACATCCGTTACGCCAGAGAATTTTCGCACCGCCGCAAACTGGATCAATTCGCCGAGGATCGCCGTATCGGTGACGAGATGAATCGCCTGTACGTTGTCGAGCCGACGCCGAGCGTAACGGGCGCGAGCGCCGATCATCGTTTGCCTCTAAGAGCTTCCGAAATTCAACTCTTTGCGCGTGCGCTTGCTTCGAAACTCGGGCTCGGCGGTTCCCCGGCCCTTCCCCCGAACGCAGAGAAGTTTCTCAACGCCGTCGCCAAGAACTTGCAGAGGTTTCCTAGGAATTCCCTGGTGATCGCGGGGGAACACCAGCCCGCGGAAGTCCATGCGCTAGTGCATGCCATCAACGCGGCGCTTGGAAATGTTGGCACAACGCTCTACTACACCGGACCAGTGGAAGCACACCCTGTCAATCACATCGAATCGCTGCGTCAACTCTGCGCCGATATCGAAGCCAACAAAGTGGATACCCTGCTGATCTTGGGCGTCAATCCGGTGTACACCGCGCCGCACGATTTCGATTTTGCCTCCAAAATTGGCTTCAACGAGAAAACCAAGAGCAAGAAAGTCCGCACTACGATCCACGTCAGCTCGCACTTTGACGAAACTTCCGAGCTTTGCGACTGGCACGTTGCCGAATCTCACTATCTGGAAACCTGGGGCGATGCGCGCTGCTTTGACGGCACCGTGAGCGTGGTCCAACCGCTCATCGCGCCGCTTTACCACACCCATTCCCATCGCGAAGTGCTCGCTGCCTTCAGCGACCAGCCCGGCGTCACCGATTACGACGCTCTGCGCGACCGCCTAAAAGCCGCGAATCCTTCCGCGGACTTCGAAAAATTCTGGCGCAAGACTTTGCACGATGGCGTCGTCGCTGGCTCGCCATTCGCGCCTATCAATGTTTCTCCGAAGTTTGATCCCGCCAGTCTTCCCGCTGTGAAGGTTGGTTCTCCCAATGAAATCGAATTCATTTTCCGGCCCGACCCTTGTGTATATGACGGGCGCTTCGCCAACAACGGCTGGCTCCAGGAATTGCCGAAGCCGGTTACCAAGCTGACGTGGGACAACGCCGCATTGGTCAGCCCGAAGACGGCTGAACAATTGGACCTAGCTCACAATGTCGCCTGGCGCGGCGGCGAGCATGGAAAGATTTATTCGAACGTTGTGGACATCTCGCTTTCGAACAGCAAAGTCACGGCGGCGGCGTGGATTCTGCCCGGGCAAGCCGATGGTGTCGTGGTGCTGCCACTTGGTTATGGCCGCAAGAGGGCGGGATACACGGGCACGAACAAGGGTTTCAACGCCTACGTCGTACGCACCTCGGACGCGTTGTGGGCCGCCACCGCTTCGAGCAACGCGGTAAAGAGGACCGGAGAAGATTACCCGCTCGCTTGCACCCAGTATCACTTCAACATGGAGGGCCGCCAGATCCTCGCGACCGGCACGCTTGAGGAATACCGCAAGAATCCGAATTTCGCCAACAAGCACGCCGAAGCCCCGCCGCCAGAACTCTCTCTCTACAAAGGCGAAAAGGAATATCCGTACGAGAAGATGCAGAACCGCTGGGCGATGGCCATTGACCTCAACAGTTGCAACGGCTGCAACGCCTGTGTGATCGCCTGCCAGTCTGAGAATAACATCGCCGTGGTCGGCAAAGATCAGGTTATGCGCGGCCGCGAAATGCACTGGATCCGCATCGACCGCTATTACAAAGCCGAATCTCCTACGAACGATCCGTCCACTTACAACGAGTCGCTCGACAATCCGGAGACCTTCTTTCAGCCGGTACCGTGCCAGCAGTGCGAAAACGCGCCTTGCGAACAAGTCTGCCCTGTTGGTGCGACCGTCCATAGCGCCGAAGGTTTGAACGACATGACCTACAACCGCTGTGTCGGGACGCGCTATTGTTCGAACAACTGCCCTTACAAAGTGCGCCGCTTCAATTTCCTTCGCTTCCAGGACTGGGAGACGCCGCAATTCAAACTCTTGCGCAATCCGGAAGTCACCGTGCGCAGCCGCGGCGTGATGGAAAAGTGCACCTACTGCGTGCAGCGCATCAGTAATGCACGAATCGAGGCGGAGAAACTGAACCAGCCCATCGCCGATGGCGCGATCGTTACAGCTTGCGAACAGGCTTGCCCCACCCAGGCCATCGTTTTCGGCAACGCCAATGACAAGAACAGCCGAGTTGCCAAACTGAGAGAGCAGCAGCGGAATTACTCGATCCTAGCTGAGTTGAACGCGCGTCCGCGCACGACGTATCTCGCGGCGGTGCGCAACCCGAATCCTGAATTGGAGAAGACATGAGCGCCGGGCAACCGCCACTCGACTCTCCCGAAATCCGTCGGCTCACGCCGGTGCTGGGCCCCGGGTACACCTACGGCTCGGTTACGGACAAGATCAGCGCCATTGTCCTGACGCGGCCGACTTCCCTGGGTTGGTTCATTGGTTTTGCGATCGCCTTCAGCCTTACGGGGATGCTGACGATCGCCATCGGCTGGCTCATCATCAAGGGCGTCGGCATCTGGGGCATCAACATTCCCATCGGCTGGGGCTTCGCCATCGTCAATTTCGTATGGTGGATCGGTATTGGCCACGCCGGCACGCTGATCTCCGCGATTCTCTTTCTCTTGAATCAGAAGTGGCGCACTTCGATCAACCGTTTCGCCGAAGCTATGACGCTCTTTGCCGTTGCCTGCGCGGGCATTTTTCCGCTGATCCATACCGGCCGCCCGTGGATGGCGTTTTATATGGCTCCCTATCCGAGTACCATGGGTCTCTGGCCGCAGTTCCGCAGCCCCCTGATCTGGGACGTCTTTGCGGTTTCCACCTACGGCACCGTTTCGCTGATGTTTTGGTTCGTGGGCTTGATCCCGGACCTCGCCACGCTGCGCGATCGCTCGATCCAGAAACCCGCGAAGATTATTTACGGCATGCTCTCGATGGGCTGGCGCGGCTCGGCGCGTCATTGGCATCGCTACCAGTCGGCGTATCTGCTCCTCGCCGGACTCGCAACGCCCCTCGTGCTTTCCGTGCACACCGTTGTGAGCTTTGACTTCGCCATCGCCATCGTTCCCGGCTGGCACACCACGATCTTTCCACCATATTTCGTTGCCGGCGCCATCTATTCCGGCTTCGCCATGGTCTTGACCATCGCGATTCCCTTGCGCAAGGTCTATGGTCTCGAAGACTTCATCACCATGCGCCACCTGGACAACATGGCCAAGGTCATGCTGGCCACCGGTCTCATCGTTGCTTACGGCTACTTCTTCGAATTCTTCATGTCGCTCTACAGCGGGGACAAATTTGACATGTTCCTCGTGCAGCAGCGCCTCCACGGCCCCTATGCTCCCTTCTACTACGCGCTGATTCTCTGCAACATCCTGACGCCCCAATTGCTCTGGTTCTACAAAATGCGCCACAACGTCGCGGTTCTCTTCATCATGGCCATCGTCGTCAATATCGGCATGTGGCTCGAGCGTTTCGTTATCGTGGTCATCAGCCTCACGCGCGACTTCGTGCCATCCGCCTGGGGCCGCTACAGCCCCACGTTTTGGGATTGGGCCACCTTTATCGGCACCATGGGCATGTTCGTCATGCTGATTTTCTTGTTCGTCCGCGTTCTCCCGGCGATTTCCATCGCGGAGATGCGCGAACTGGTCGCCGAAACGGCTGAGGAAAAGGAATGATGCGGCACCGCTCCCACATTTACGGTGTGATGGGCGAGTTTTCGACGCCGGAGGAGCTCATTCACGCGGTCGAAAAGGTTCGTGAAGCGGGCTATCGCCGCGTCAACGCGTATTCCCCGTTTCCCGTGGAAGGACTCTCGGAAGCGCTCGGCTTGAAGCGCAACATGGTCCCGTTGATTACGCTTCTTGGCGGCCTGTCTGGGGGTGTCGGCGGTTTCGCTTTGCAATACTGGTGTGCGGCAATCACCTATCCGATGAACATCGCTGGACGACCGCTCAATAGTTGGCCTGCTTTTATTCCTGTCACCTTCGAGCTGACGATTCTAGGTGCGGCGCTTTCTGCTGTTTTTGGCATGCTGGCTTTGAACAAGCTGCCCCAGCCGCACCATCCGGTTTTCAACGTGCCGCGCTTCACTCATGCCTCCAGCGATCGCTTCTTTGTTTGTATCGAGGCGCGCGACCCGAAATTCCATCTTGCGGAGGCGGCGCGCCTCCTCGAGCAAGTTCATGCGCACCACGTCACTGAGGTGTCCGATGATTAGCACCTCGCGATGGCTTGCCGCAGCTTGCGCGGGTTTATGCTTGCTTTTCGCGGCGGGCTGCCAGTATCTCCGCCAGGATATGGCCGATCAGCCGAAAAACAAGGCACTCTCGCCTTCAGAGTTTTTCGAGGATGGCCGTTCCGAGCGCCCGCTGGTCGAAAATACCGTGGCCCGCGGTTCGTTGGCCGACGATGCACTCTTCGTTCCGAAGGATTCGAACAATTTCCCTTTGCCTGTAAACCTCGAGCTTCTCGAGCGCGGTGAGGAGCGCTATAGAATTTTCTGTTCCCCTTGCCATGGTTTGCAGGGCGACGGCAACGGCGTGATCGCCATGCGTGGCATGAAGCATCCACCCAGCTATCATCAGGACCGGCTTCGCCAGGCGCCCAACGGCGATCTCTTCGAGGACATCACCAATGGTTTTGGAGCGATGTACGGTTACTCCGCGCAGATTCCACCTCGTGACCGCTGGGCCATCATCGCTTACGTGCGCGCGCTACAGCTCAGCCGCAACGCGAAAATTTCAGAGTTGCCAGCCGAGCTTCGCGAAAAAGTCATGAAACCGACTGCTGGTGAAACGCCCGAGGGGAAGAACGAATGAGCGTGCAGGAATATCCGGCACCGGAATTCGTCGCTCGTCTGCAGCAGCGGGCGCTCCTGGTAGGCGGCGTCGCCCTGCTCGCGGCGATCTTTGGAGCCGTGCGCTCTCCGGATGTTTTCTACCAGTCCTATTTGATGAGTTTCATGCTGGTTCTGGGCCTTGCCGTGGGCTCGATGGGTCTCCTGATGCTGCAACATCTGACCAGCGGCCATTGGGGAATCATCATTCGCCGTCCATTGGAGTCGGCCAGCCGCACTCTTCCTTTGATTGCTGTCTTTTTTGTTCCGATCGCCATCTTCGGGATGAATTTCCTTTACCGCGCTTGGCTCGACCCGGAGAAAGTGAAAGAGGAGCCGCTTTCGAAACTTCAACAAAATTACTTGACGCACAGCGGTTACATCACGCGTGCCGTCATCTATTTCGCGATTTGGCTCCTGCTGATGTTCATCTTCAATTCGTTGTCGAAGCAGCAGGACGTCAACCGCGAAGACCGCGCTTTGCGCCGCCGATTCAAAATGCTGGCCGGCCCCGGCATCATTCTCTATGTTTTTGTGATGAGCTTTGCGGCCATCGATTGGGTCATGTCTTTGTCGCCCCACTGGGCCTCCACGATTTACGGGTTCCTGTTCGTGGCCGGGCAGTTGATCTCCTCGATGTCCCTGATGATCGCCGTCGTGGTACTTCTGGCGCGCACAGAGCCTTTCGCCGGAGTCTTGCAGAAGCGCCACTTACACGACCTGGGAAAATTGCTCCTGGCCTTCGTCATGCTCTGGGCTTATTTCGATTTCTCTCAGCTCCTGATCATCTGGTCCGGTAACCAGCCCGAAGAGATTACCTTCTACCGCACCAGGCTCTATGGCGGCTGGGGCGTCGTCGCGGTGATCGTGCTGATTTTCCATTTCTTCGTTCCGTTTTTCCTACTTCTCTCGCAGGACTTGAAGCGCAACGCGAAAGTCCTTCCCAGGATCGCTCTATGGCTGATCTTTATGCGCCTCGTGGATCTCTATTGGATGACGCGCCCGGAATTCACCAAGGAAGCCATGCCGTCGTGGCTGGACGTTGTCCTGCCCATCGCCCTCGGCGGATTGTGGCTGGGCTTTTTCGCCTTCAATCTCAGGCAGCTCCCCTTGTTGCCCTTGGGCGACCCGAAACTTGCAGAGGCTATTGAGCACCATGAGCACTGAGTCCCAAAGCACGGGTCAGGAGCCGCGCAACACGGACGTCTCGTTCGAACCGCGCGACATCCAAGTCGGCAGTATCTATGGATACATGCTGGCTCTAGCCGCCGCGACGATTGCTGCTTTCATCATTTGCATTTTCATACTGCGCTTCACCAGGCAGCGTGCTGCTGCCATCGACACGCCTCCGCCTCCTTCTCGCGAGGCACAGGGCAAGGATTTCGGCATGCCGCCCGAGCCACGCTTGCAGGGTGTTCCCGGCCACGAAGCCGACCCACAGCGGGATTTGCGGAACAAAATAAAAGCCGACACCCAGGCCAATGAGAAATTTGACTGGATCGATAAGAATTCCGGCGTCGCACAAATTCCCGTGAAAGACGCCATGAGGATCATTGCAGAGAAAGGCTTGCCGGGCACGTCCGCGGCACAGCCGGAGAAAAAGAAGTAACAAAATGACGAAAATCACTAACATCATCGGAGTTGTAGCGCTGCTGCTGGCGGCAGACACCTCGCGTGCCCAGACCGTCCCCGGCAACACGGGTCCCTCGGCCGCGACCATGCCTCCCGCTCTGGTCAACGTGGGATTCGAGCCGCCCCTCAATGGACAAATGCCGCTGGAGCTTGCCTTCCGCGACGAATCCGGCCGCGCCGTTCAGCTCCGTGACTATTTCCGTCAAAAGCCCGTAGTCCTCGCCTTCGTCTACTACAACTGCCCGATGCTCTGCGACCAGGTCCAGCAGGGGGTCGTCGGTGCGCTGCGCATGCTCTCTTTCAATCCCGGCCGCGACTATGAAGTCGTTTTTATCAGTTTCGATTCCCGCGACACGCCGGAGCTCGCCGCGGAAAAGAAAAAGAAATCTCTCGCGCATTTCCGCCGCCCGGAAACCGATTCCGGTTGGCATTTTCTCACCGGTTCGAACGAATCCATTGCGGCCGCCACCAAAGCTGCCAATTTCCGTTTCACCTTTGATGCCAAATCCAATCTCTTCGCGCACGCCAGCGGCCTGATGATTCTCACGCCCGATGGTCGCATCTCCCGCTATTTTTACGGCGTCGAGTATCCCGGCCGCGACATGCGCCTCGGACTGGTGGACAGCTCCGCCGGGAAGATTGGCTCTCCCATCGATCATGTTTTGCTCTTTTGCTATCACTACGATCCGTCAGCCGCGATGTATAGCGCGTCCATACTCAAGATCATCCGCCTCGGCGGCGTCCTGACGATTCTCTGCATTGTTGGCGGAATTTGGATTTCCCGGCGCCGCGAAGCCAGTGCAGCGCAGGCCAAGCTTCAAGGAGCACATTAGACCCGTGCAGTCGCAATTGCCAATGTATCCGGAGCAGGCGTCCAACTTTGCACCGCATGTGGACGGCCTGATGCTTTTCATTACCTCCGTCTGTCTGTTCTTCGCGGTCTGCATCACCATTGCGATCGTCTTTTTCTTTTTCAAATACCGCCGCAAAGACCCCAACGCCGTGGGCGTTGCCATCGAAGGTGATTCGCGTCTCGAAGCGGCCTGGATGATCGTTCCTCTGATTCTGGCCATGGCCATGTTCGCGGGGGGCGCCGTGGTCTACGTGGACTACCGCACCGCGCCGAAGGACACGCTGGATGTCTACGTCATCGGCAAGCAATGGATGTGGAAAGCCCAGCAACCTAACGGCCTGAAAGAAATTAACGAGCTGCACGTTCCCGTGGGGCGCAACGTTCGCCTAATCCTGGCGAGCGAGGATGTTATCCACGATTTCTTTGTCCCCGCTTTTCGCGTAAAGATGGACGTGATCCCCGGCCACTACAACACCATGTGGTTCCGGCCCACCAGACCGGGGCGTTACCATTTCTTCTGCTCTCAGTATTGCGGCACGAACCACGCCTTGATGGCCGGCTGGGTTACCGTCATGGAGCCGTCCGATTACGCTGCGTGGCTGGCGGGATCCTCCGGCGGGCAAACGAATCCGGTTGTCGCCGGCGAAAAGCTCTTTACGGAGAAGGCCTGCGCGACTTGCCATGTTGCAAACGGCACAGGCCGTGCTCCTTCGCTCAACGGCCTTTACGGGGGTCAGGTTCTTCTAGCGGACGGTTCCAAGGTCGTCGCCGACGATGCCTACATTCGCGAGTCTATTCTCCAGCCCAATGCGAAAATTGTGGCCGGGTACCAGCCGGTGATGCCCACGTTCCAGGGCCAATTGACGGAAGAGCAGCTTCTCGCTCTTAACGCCTATATCAAGTCTCTGCAGTCTCAGCCGGTTCCCGCGAAGAGCGCGGGAATTGCACCGGCTACGGGGAAAAATTAAGTCATGAGCACGACACCGCCACCAAATCCCGAATACAAGATGCCGCGCGAAGACTATCTCAACGCCACCTACGGTATTAAGTCGTGGCTGCTCACCACCGACCACAAGCGCATCGCGCTCTTGTATCTCGGCTCAGTCACAGTTTTCTTCTTCATCGGCGGCATCTTTGCCACGATGATTCGAATCCACCTGCTCACGCCTGCCGGCGCCCTGGTTACGCCGGAAACGTACAACAAGCTCTTCACGATGCATGGCGTGGCCATGATCTTTTTCTTCCTAATTCCCTCGATTCCCGCCATGCTTGGAAATTTTCTGATTCCCCTGATGATTGGCGCGAAGGATCTGGCCTTCCCTAAAATCAATCTCCTCAGTTGGTACATCTACATCATCGGCGGCTGCTTCGTGCTCTATTCCTTCGGCACCGGCGGGCTTGATACGGGCTGGACGTTCTATACACCGCTCAGCAGCGTTTACTCCAATTCTGCGGTGACCCCGGCGGTCCTCGGCATCTTCATCAACGGCTTCTCCTCGATTCTGACGGGCCTGAACTTCATCGTCACCATTCACACCATGCGCGCGCCCGGGATGACCTGGCTCCGGCTGCCGCTTTTCGTCTGGGCGCATTACGCCACCAGCATCATCTTCATTCTCGGCACGCCAGTAATCGCCATTACCTTGCTGCTTGCCGGTCTCGAGCGCATGTTCCATCTCGGCTTCTTCAACCCGGCATTCGGTGGCGATCCCATTCTCTTCCAGCACCTCTTCTGGTTTTATTCCCATCCTGCCGTGTACATCATGGTTTTGCCGGCTATGGGCGTGGTCAGCGAGATCATTCCGACCTTTGCGCGCAAGCCTATCTTCGGCTATTCCTTCATCGCGGGATCGAGTATCGCCATTGCAGTGATCGGCTTCCTGGTCTGGGCGCATCACATGTTCGTCACCGGCGAGTCCACTTACGCCGCTCTCACTTTCTCTTTCCTCAGCTATCTGGTCGCGATCCCCTCGGCGGTCAAGGTATTCAACTGGACCTCCACGCTCTACAAAGGATCGATCTCCTGGGACACGCCGATGATCTATGCTCTCGGCTTCATAGGTCTGTTCACGATTGGCGGCCTCACCGGACTTTTCCTCGCATGCCTCGGACTCGACATTCACATCCATGACACCTACTTTGTCATCGCCCATTTCCACTACATCATGGTTGGCGGCGCGGTCATGGGTTATGTCGGCGGTCTGCACTATTGGTGGCCGAAGATTACTGGCAAGCTCTATCCGGAAGCTCTTTCGCGGTTCGCTGCCATCGTTCTCTTCATCGGCTTCAATCTGACCTTCTTCCCGCAATTCATTCTCGGGTACCTGGGGATGCCGCGCCGGTATCACAGTTATCCGCCGGAATTTCAGGTGCTCAACGTCTTGTCTACGGCGGGCGCCTCGATTCTTGCGCTGGGCTATTTGCTCCCGATGGCTTATCTCACCTGGTCCATGCGTTACGGCAAGGTCGCTGGCCCCAATCCCTGGCCTGCCACAGGGTTGGAGTGGAAAACGGATTCACCGCCGCCCACGGAGAATTTTCATACGACGCCGGAAGTAACTTGGGAGCCATACGACTTTAAAGACCGGCCCGATCTCGGTCTGGCAGGAGTCAAGCCGCTGGCGCCGGCTCATGGAGATGATTAGTTCGTTCGAATGGGCCGGCGGGCGCAAATTTTTTGATTGATTAGTAGGGGCGGGGCTTGCCCCCGCCTGGCGCGCAATGCGGCGCCACAAATCTAGAACTCAAAGAGGAGCACCGAGTGCATCGCACCGGAGAGCTGTCCGGACAATACGAAACGCTCGAGCAACAGAAGGACACCGCCACGCTCGGCATGTGGGTCTTCCTGGTCACCGAAGTCTTGTTCTTCGGCGGCCTGTTCCTGACTTACACCATCAACCGCCACGCCTTCAGCACCGCCTTCGGCATCGGCAGCAACACACTGGATATCACGCTCGGCGCCGGCAACACGGTCGTCCTCATCCTCAGCAGCTTCACCATGGCCATGGCGGTCTGGTCCGCTCAGGTCGGCAAAAAGCAATTGGTTAGCATTTTCCTGATTGTCACCCTCGCTCTCGGCACTGTCTTCCTTGGCGTCAAGGCTGTCGAATATAAGCAGAAATTCGACCATCACCTCGTTCCCGGCCGCAGCTTTGACATGAAATACCATCCGGCGCATCCCCTGTCCGGCGATGACCCGAAAGAATTGGCCTTGGAAAAGGACGAAGTGGACAAGGCTTTTGCGCAGGACCCCGATATCAACGCCCATGGCCAACTCTATTTTTCGCTCTATTTCGGCATGACCGGTATGCACGCCCTGCACATGATTATCGGCGCGGGCCTGCTCATCTGGCTCATCAAGGGATCATTCCGAGGCCGCTTCACGCCGCAATACAACACGCCCGTGGAAATCGTGGGCCTGTACTGGCACTTTGTTGATATTGTCTGGATCTATCTGTTCCCACTGCTGTATCTGATTGACAGGCACCGCTAGAGGGGTTTGGGAGAGGATCGCGTGTCCGAACACATCGTTTCGCCGAAAATCTACGCCGCTATTTTCCTGTCCTTGATGGTCGGCACGGGCCTCACCGTGTGGGCGGCCTTTCAGAATTTTGGCCAGTTCAATATTGTCATCGCTCTCGGCATCGCTACCATCAAGGCCACGCTTGTCGTTCTTTACTTTATGCACGCGCGATACAGTCCCAAGCGCACCCAACTCGTCATCGTGTGTGCCATCTTCTGGCTCGCCATCATGCTGAGCCTCACACTCTCCGATTACAATACGCGGCCTCAGGACGTTCGCCTCGCTCCGCCCGCGAATGTCCGCCTTTTCCAAGCCTAAGCCGCTAGTTCACCAGCCGCGGACCACAGCTCTCGAACTTGGTTTCCTTGGATTCGCCCCATCCGGGGTCTTAGTGTGAGTTAGTGAGATTCAGGAAGAGATTTCGGCCAGCGGTCGGCAGGAATAAAAAAGGGGGAGTAGCGAACCGGCCCAGCCCTCAATCCCCTAAAGGGATCCTCGGTTCGCCTCCCCCACCCCGACATGGGGTGCAAGCCCTAAGCCAATCTTAAAGTCTTTCTTTTCAATGCCATGGCCTATGGTTTCCCGGTAAAAAAGCTCTACCTCCCCCGCAAAATTACCTGCCCCGCGCCCGCTCCGGAGCAGGTTTAAGGTGTTCACCCGAACCGTCTGTTGGCGGGCTGGGTCTTTACTCTGCACTGGATCCCATTTATGTTCAGCCTTGAACACCTTCTTTGCCGAGCCACGCTCCCCAACCTTACGCTGTCGCGGCGCAAACTGCTCGCATCTCTCGGAACAAGCGGCAAGTCCGCATAGCCGCGAATGTGCTCACACAAAACTAGGCACATGCGCTTCGCTTCCAGAAGCTTGTAGGGCAATCCCCGCCGGGGTAGACTTTTCGCCTGTCTTTCCTCAGGAGGTGTGGCATGGCCCGCATCGTGCGCTGCGGCCTGATTCAGGCCCAATGCGAATGGTCTCCGGAAAAGGTTTCCCTTGCCGACATCAAGAAAAGGATGATCGCCAAACACGAGCACTTGATCGCCGATGCCGCGAGGAAAAAAGTGCAGATTCTCGGCCTCCAGGAGCTCTTCTATGGCCCTTACTTTTGTGCCGAGCAGCAAACGCGGTGGTACGAGCTTACCGAGCGCATCCCCGACGGTCCCACCATCTCGCTCATGCAAAAACTCGCTAAGAAACACCAGATGGCGCTCGTCGTTCCCATCTACGAAGTCGAGATGACCGGCGTGTACTTCAACACCGCCGCCGTGATTGATGCCGACGGCCGCTACCTGGGCAAATATCGCAAGCACCATATTCCCCACTGCCACCCGGGCTTTTGGGAAAAGTTTTATTTCACGCCCGGAAACGCCGGCTATCCCGTTTTCCAAACGCGCTTCGCGCGTGTCGGCGTGTACATCTGCTACGACCGCCACTTCCCGGAAGGCGCGCGAATCCTCGGCCTCAACGGCGCAGAGATCGTTTACAATCCCTCGGCCACTGTCGCCGGGCTCTCCGAATACCTCTGGGAACTCGAGCAGCCTGCCCACGCCGTCGCCAACGCCTATTTCGTCGCCGCTATCAATCGCGTCGGCACCGAGCATCCCTGGAAAATCGGCGAATTCTACGGCAAAAGTTATTTTTGCGATCCTCGCGGCAAACTCGTCGCGCAGGCCAGCCGCGATAAAGATGAGTTGCTCTTCGCCGAATTGAACCTCGATGAAATCCAGAAAGTCCGCGACACCTGGCAGTTCTACCGCGATCGCCGCCCGGAATCCTATGGCGAAATCACGCGCACCCAGGCCGCAAATACTGCGGCTGCAGGATGAGCGAATTGCACAGCAGTATGCTCCGCGCGGAAACCATCCAGAGCAGCTCTCTCTACAACAAGGACCTCG
>DASSXG010000078.1:0-10389 GCA_035704085.1 Candidatus Acidiferrum sp.
AGAAGAATGGTATCGCATATTCGGATTTGATCCGAAACTAGGGATGCCACGGTGGGAAGAACGCCTGCGGCGGGTCCATCCGGAGGATCGTGGCAGGTGGCAAGGAACAATCGAACGTGCAATTCGAGAGAGGTCGGATTACCACGTAGAGTTTCGCATTTTGCTGCCCGACGGAACGATCAAGTGGGTTCAAGCCGTTGGCCATCCTGTCTTAAGCGCAGCGGGAGAACTCGTACAGTTCGTGGGCAGCTCGATGGACGTCACCGAGCGCAAAACCCGCGAAGAAAAGATTCGGGAGCATGAAATGGAGCTCCGGCAGATGCTGGACTTCGCGCCTCAGCATGTTTCGGTATTCGGTCCCAACCGAGAACGTCTTTACGCCAATCGCGTGGTGCTCGATTACCTCGGCATTAGCCTTGATGAGTGGCGGCAGAGAAGCCTTGGCACTCACGTTCACCCTGATGACTCGGAAAGGGTAGAGGCTTGTTGGGATCGTGCTTTGGGAAGCGGCTCTGGTTACGACGTGGAGTTGCGGCTGCGCAAACATGATGGAAGCTATCGTTGGTTTCTGGCTCGCTACAATCCGGTGCGCGACGACAAGGGACAGACTATGCGCTGGTATGTTGCGGGTACCGATATCGAAGACCGGAAGCAGGCTGAACAGAGGCTTCAGCACGAGAACGTTGCTCTCCGAGAAGAAATCGACAAGGCCTCGATGTTCGAAGAAATTGTTGGAACCTCTCCTGCTTTGAAAGCTGTACTCTCGCGTATTTCCAAAGTCGCGCCAAGCGATTCTACGGTCCTTATCACGGGCGAAACGGGAACGGGCAAAGAGCTTGTTGCACGTGCCATCCACCGACGATCAGATCGGGCCTCGCGTCCGTTCGTCAGCATGAACTGTGCAGCAACCCCCCGAGATCTGATCGCTTCAGAGTTATTCGGCCATGAGAAGGGTGCCTTCACGGGCGCCACTCAGCAGCGCCTGGGTCGGTTTGAACTAGCAAATGGAGGCACCATCTTCCTCGACGAAGTGGGAGAACTTCCCTCGGAGACTCAGATCGCACTCCTGCGTGTCTTGCAGGAGCATGAGTTTGAGCGTGTCGGCGGCAGTCGTCGAATCCGCGCTGACGTCCGCGTGATCGCTGCCACCAACCGCGACTTGCAGGCCGCCATCAGAACTGGGTCCTTTCGTAGCGATTTGTTTTATCGGCTGCATGTCTTTCCGATTGAGATACCTTCTCTGCGAGAGCGAAGAGAGGACATCCCTATGCTGGCGGAATACTTCATCGATCGCTACGCGCGAAAAGCTGGCAAGAACATAAAACGTGTCAACAAGAAGACGTTGGAATTGCTTCAGTCCTATCCTTGGCCGGGAAACATCCGCGAACTGCAGAACGTCATCGAGCGCTCGGTCATACTTTGCGAAACGGAGATTTTCTCGATCGACGAAAGCTGGTTACCAAAGCAGCCGGTTCTGACGACAGAACCGAAAAACCAAAACGAGCTTCCTCGGAGACTTCTGGCGCAAGAGAAGGAAATGATTGAGGCCGCCCTAAAAGAAAGTCGCGGGCGGATATTCGGACCCAAGGGGGCTGCGGCCAAGTTGGGCATACCGCGGTCCACGTTGGAATCGAAGATTCAGTCGCTGAAAATCGACAAGAATCGCTTCAGGACTTCTCCGGAAACTTGAGGGCTCTCAACGATATTCGGTCAGGCAGCGACGCGCTTACCACCTTCGGGTTGCGCGAACGGAAGCTACCTTCCGAATTTTTGCAGAGAAACGTCGGAAGGCTCACTTCTTCGTCGAAACCGTAACACTTCCGTTCTTTGGTTCCAGTGCGGTATCCCCTTCTCAACGATTTAAAACTCTGTGGTTCTAGAGGGCTTGCCGCGGTCGCAATCGGGCCCGACTGTTCGGCACTGCGGATGCATACAAGACATTGATCTGAGGAGGTTCAACACAGTGCAGCCGCAAACATTTACGTTCGCTAGTTCGCCGTTTTGGCCCATTGCGATCGGCTTTTTCGGTCTCGGAACGGGCTACTTCATCTGGGGTGGGCAGGCTCTTTTCGGCTATCCCAAGGCTGGCCCCGAAGTCGATCGGACGATGGGGATGTGGGGATTTTGGATGCCCGGCTTTTGCCAGTTCCTCACGGGAGTATATCTGATGGTGGGATTGACTTGGTTCAGAGTTTTCGCAAACGCGGCTCCGCTTTACATGACGGCTGTGGCATTCACTGTATACGGAATTCACTGGTTCGCGATGGCCCATCGCCGCTACATCGGGTCGAGCGCGGCGCCAGACGGATGGATGGCGATCGCATATTTCTTCATTTCAGCGCTAGGAACCTATGTGTTTGGCAAGGCCGGAGACGTTCCCGTCATGATTATCTTCATCGGACTGACGTTGATCTATCTCGTGGAAGTTCCAACGCGGCTGGCCGGGTGGAACGCTGGCGCCCGAATCGTTGCGCTACTCCAATGTTTGACGGGAATTTGGCTGATGTATTGCACCTGGGCTATCACCGTCAACCTGGCGCTGGGTTACAAGCTCTGGATCTAAGTCGCCATTTGGGAGGATATCGATGCGCCCAGCCAGCCAAGGGAAGATGGGCAGGCGTTTCTCAAACTCACGAGGAAGTCGTACACCCGCTCCGAGCCCTTGAGAACGGCGGAGGCCTGACCGTTCCCGGCGCACTTAATAAGTTCAGTGTTTTAGCACAACGATTGATCCCCCGAAGGCTTGTACCTCGGCTTGTCGCGAAGATGTCTCGCGCGTGATGGAGGATTCGCCGTTCGAAAAAAACTAACTCCATCCGACAACGGCACTCGCCGCGGACAGTTCATGTTCGCTATTGACACCATGGCGCGATTCTAAGCTTCCTGCCGATTCCCGTGGTTATGTTTCATTGAACCAGTGTGGGTTTCTGTCAATCCAAACTCCAACGCGAGATGCCGCCTTCTTAGGCCTATTTATAAGGACTTGGCAGTCCCTGGTAGCCTTGTAAGTTGTCTTTTAGGGCCTCCGGCCCGCGAAACCTCATGAAAATCCCTCAACGCCAGGCAAGGCAGAGCTCATAACGTTAACTCCTTTGATTTCAGCACGCCTTGATTTGTGACCCATGGTTTTTCGACCCTGTTGTAAGTACTTGTTGTTACCGCTCTGTCACGGCAGAGGCCGAGTCCGCAAGTTTCCATGCCCTAAAATTTTGGGCACTGAGCGGGCACCCGAAGCGCAAAAGAAGCCGACTCGCGTAATATGAACGCGAGGCGTGAAGCGATGGGCAGATCATCGGGCAAGTATAACTCCGTGTACTGGGATAAATTGGGATAAGGCTCGGCCTGCGAAAAGAGCGGACCTCGCCTCTAAATCCAAGGCTGCTTTGGGTTTAGTGGCGGAGGAGGTGGGATTCGAATCCGCCGACAATATGAGCTTAAAGCCAGGAGAAGGCGTGGGATAGACACAAACGCCCTTGTTACCTACAAGCCCACTTCATCAGGCAGCTGGAGGCAATTGTGATGAACAATCGGAAGCGAAAGGGCGACCGATTTCAGGAGTGCTCGATACAGCCATCTCTTGGACGGTCATTGGCCCGCCCAAAAAAGCGCTACGCCCAGCTCTGACAGCGTGCGCAAAGGCGCCCGCCATTCGGACTGGGTCAAGGGCACGCGAAACGGCTGTGTTTAGCAGCACGCCGTCGAAACCCCACTCCATCACTTGACAGGCGTGAGACGGAAGGCCGATACCCGCATCAATGATCAGCGGAATGTGTGGCGCACGTTGACGCAGTTCACGTAAAGCAGGCGCGTTGCGTGGGCCTTGACCAGTTCCAATGGGAGCCGCCCAAGGCATGAGCACCTCACAGCCTGCATCCATCAGACGCCTACAAAGAACCCAGTCTTCCGTGCAATATGGCAAGACTTGAAAACCAAGTTTTATGAGTTTGGTGGCAGCCTCGACAAGACCGAATGGGTCTGGCTGCAGATTCCGGTCATCTCCGATGACCTCGAGCTTTATAAGATTGGTTTGAAATAGCTCGCGTGCTATGCATGCCGTTCTTACTGCCTCGTGCGCACTGAGACAGCCGGCGGTATTAGGAAGAATTGTTCTTTTCGTCTTTTGAAGCAAACTCCAAAAGGATTGGCCTGAATCCTTTGAACCCGAAACCTGTCGGCGGAGAGACACGGTGAGCATCGCCGGGTCGGCTGCCGAGATCGCAGCGGTCAACTGGTGCGGAGATTCGTAGCGCGCAGTCCCCAGCAGGAGTCGGCTGGAGAATTTCTTACCATACAGGACGAGCTGGTCTTCCATGTCTCGATCTCTCATCTCAGCCTCCTGCCGTGGGATGAACGATTTCAATCCGATCGCCCGGCGAGATGAGGCGCGCTTCATACGTGCCACGCGGAACGATCTCTTCATTGTGAGCTACCGCGAACGGAGGCGGCGGCGAGATCAACACGAGGAGTGCAGCGAGCGTTTGAGGCTCGGCCAGATGAATCGTCGCACCGTTCAGGATGACAAACATGTCTGTACCTCACATGAATCAAGAGTGTGTGGACCAATCGCCGCGGAGGTGTGCACATCCAGGCACGGCCAGCGTCCCGCGGACTCTCCGACCAGAGATAGCAAAGCCAAAGCTTCTTCGACGATGGTGGGAGTCAGTAAGAACCCATGACGATAGAGCCCGTTGATGTACAGCGCCTTTCGCTCATGATCGAAGCGAAATGCAGGCAGATTATCCGGGAGGGCTGGCCGTACCTGCGTGTTGAATTCGAGGATGCGCGCCTCGGCCAGGGCGGGCAGCAACGAATACGCGGAAGCCAGCAGCTCAAGGGCGCCACGGACAGAAACAGTCGAGCGATCGTCGCTCTCGATGCTGGTTGCTCCGACGATCAGTTTTCCTTCCGCGCGAGGAACGATGTACACGGGATAGCGCGGATGCAATAGGCGCAACATATGGTGGAGTTCGATTTCGGGCGCGTGCAGCCGCACAATCTCACCGCGAACACCCCGAAGCTTTGGCCAATCTCGTCTCGCGCCCATGCCGCGACAATCCACAACAATTCCGGCATCGGGGAACGTGCCATGGACGACAAAAGTCTCCCAGTGACACTCGACATGTGCCTCTTCCAGGGCGATGGCGACCGCCCTCAGGAATGCGCGATTGTCCACCTGCGCGTCGTCGGGAATGTACAGGGCTCGCGGAAATCGTGTCCCAAGAGCGGGTTCCCGTTCCGCGACTCCCGCAGAGTTGAGGCGCTTGAGACTGGCGTGCGGGTGCCGGACGGCCAGCATTCTCTCGGTGCGGACGGCTTCCCCGGCATCCTCGCGGTGCCACAGCAGGATGGTTCCGCTGTCGCGGTAGAAGACCGGAATCGGCAGCTCAGCCAGCCAGAGAGGCCATAAGGCAAGGCTGTGCCGTCCCATGGATGCAATTTGTGCGCTGCCATCCACAGCTTCCGCCGTTGGTGCGATCATGCCGGCGGCCGCCCAGGCGGCTGAGCCTTCCCCCTGGCTGCTACCCGCATCGTAGAGTGCAACACTGGCGCCAGCTTTCGAGGCGCGCCACGCCAAACAGCGGCCGAACAAGCCGCCGCCCACGATCGCGATATCGGGCCGCGTCACAAATAGACCTCGCCGCCCCGCGAAATAAACTCGCGAGCTTTTTCCGCCATGCCTGACTGAGCGTCTGCCTGGTACGTTGCGCGGATTTCCTCGGTGATCTTCATTGAGCAAAACTTCGGTCCACACATGGAGCAGAAGTGGGCGGTTTTTGCGCCGTCGTGGGGCAGGGTTTCGTCGTGAAATTCGCGAGCACGATCCGCGTCAAGGCTTAGGTTGAACTGATCTTCCCAACGGAACTCGAAGCGTGCCTTCGAGAGAGCGTTGTCTCGAAGTTGAGCGCCGGGCCAACCCTTGGCCAAGTCAGCGGCATGTGCGGCGATTTTGTAGCTGATGATACCGGTCCGGACATCCTCTTTGTTGGGAAGACCGAGGTGTTCTTTGGGTGTCACATAGCAGAGCATCGCAGTGCCGTGCCACCCGATCTGCGCGGCGCCAATGGCGCTTGTGATGTGGTCGTATCCGGGAGCGATGTCGGTAACGAGCGGCCCGAGGGTGTAAAAGGGAGCTTCGAAACAATGCCGCAACGCCGCGTCCACATTCTCCCGGATGCGCTGCATCGGGATATGGCCGGGACCCTCGATCATCACCTGGACATCATGCTTCCAAGCGCGTTCGGTCAACTCCCCGAGAGTGCGCAATTCCGCGAACTGCGCTTCATCATTGGCGTCGTAGATGGATCCAGGGCGAAGGCCATCGCCCAGGCTAAACGAAACGTCATAGGCTTTCATGATTTCGCAGATCTCATCGAAATTCGTATAAAGGAAATTTTCCTGATGATGTGCGAGGCACCACTTCGCCATGATGGAGCCCCCACGCGAGACGATACCCGTCAGTCGTTGCGCAGTAAGAGGAATCCACGGCAACCGGACGCCTGCGTGCAGCGTAAAGTAGTCGACACCCTGCTCAGCTTGTTCGATCAACGTATCGCGCATTAATTCCCAAGTGAGTTCTTCGGCGCGGCCGCCTACTTTTTCCAATGTTTGATAAATGGGTACTGTTCCAACCGGCACGGGAGAGTTGCGAAGAATCCATTCCCGGATCTCGTGAATGTTGTTGCCGGTCGAAAGATCCATGATCGTGTCGGCGCCCCAAAACGTGGCCCAGATCATCTTGTCCACTTCCTCAGCAGGTGAAGAAGTGACTGCGGAGTTGCCAATGTTGGCGTTGATTTTTACTCTGAAGTTGCGCCCGATGATCATCGGTTCGAGTTCAGGATGGTTTACGTTGGCCGGGATAATCGCACGCCCCGCGGCTACTTCGGCCCGAACAAACTCAGGCGTAACTTGTTCGAGAAGCCGGGCACCCAAAGGTTGTCCCGGATGTTGGTGCAAGAGTGATGCGTAGGACGGGTCCTGCGACAACCTCTCCAGCAGCATCGACTCGCGCAGGGCCACGAATTCCATCTCGGGCGTGACTATGCCCTTACGGGCATAGTGCATTTGGCTTACGTTCTTACCGCTACGCGCGCGACGAGAGATGGACGGAGAAGGAAAATGTAGGTGGAAAGCCAGGAGATCGTTTTCGCACCGACGAGCATACTCGGAACTTGGACGGCCAAGAATTTCCGTATCGTCGCGCTCCTTAATCCAATTGATGCGCTGCGAGGGCAGCCCGCGAGTCAGTTCAATCCGGGCGTCGGGGTCTGTGTACGACCCCGACGTGTCATAGACAGGCAGAGGTGGATTCTCTTCGGTGCGATTACTGAGGCGCGTGGCCGAGAGAGAAATCTCTCGATAGGGTACGCGCAGATCAGCACGGCTGCCACGAAGGTATCGTTTCTGCGATGCGGGATACGATGAAGGTGTACGAATTGTTGAAAAAGTTGGCGATTGTTTCAGCATAACGATCCTCTTTTCTCTCCGAAAATCTAAACGCCGAGAGCGCGGAAGCCACAAAGCATCTCATGCCACTGCCATCATTCAAATCGCGGAACGCTCTACAAGAATTCGCATGTCACAATTGCCGCAGCAGGGTTTCTAACTCGGACCGGCAGATTGTACTGAACTCGCGTAGAGGATCCTGACCGTTCACCGCGCGCGTGTGGATCTCCTCCGGACTGAGCTTGGGCTGTAGGTATCTAATCAGGAGGTTTCTCACTACACCCTCAGCAGTCTCCAAGACCCGGGAAGACGAACTCAGGCGGATGCGGCTCAATAGTCCGTAGATAGGTATCAGCTTTTGAGGATCTCTGAGATTGTGTTCAAGGCCGTCCACCAGGAGTCGTGCGCTCTCGGTAATAGAGTCGGAGTACAGACTTTCGCGGCGCGCAACTCTCTTGGCCAACAGGTCTCGGCGATCCTGATGACGTTGCGCGATCCATGTGCCGACGACGGAGCCGAAAGCACCGACAAACGCCCCTGCGATTGCCGCCAATGCCGCGATCATTTCGGAATTCATGGCAAGAACCCTACGATCTTCACGCTCGTCGTGTCCTTTCTTTAAACCGTGACTTTTGAAGCTGAAAGTTCACACGATTGCATTCTTCACTGAGCATTTGCGATGAACATTTGCGATGTCACGCCTGAACTCCAGCCTTCCCCTAGCTAGCTAACGAGCGCTCATAGCAGCAAGACATCCGCACCAGAGGTCTACGAATTACGACATTGATTCACCAAAAACATGGGACTAGCAAAGTAATCCGTTTAGTACATCGCTGGAATCCCACCTCTGTGCCGCGTTGGAGCGCAGGTTCTCGTCCGAAGGCGACATCTCTTCTGGCTCCGGGTCCCCTGCAGATCGATTGTGCTCGTGCCTTTGCGCGTATCGCTGCGAGTGGGCACAGGCGAGCGTTGCCAGTCCAGCAGTTCCCAAGCCCAAGAAGCTACGTCTCGAAATCCTTTGAACCTTGAACATCACCTAACCCGAGAATGAAAGCCGGACTTCGAAAAATTGTATTCGAAGTATGCATACGGGTAACTGTAATCATGCCCGCGCGTCGTGGTTTTGAGGAACTGTCCCGAGAACAGACGAGCGTAGCCAAAACCAAAATTCAATCCTGAATACAACCGGTACTCAGCAGTCAGATCGAGTTCGTTGCCGATGTGCCGGCTCGCGCCGGGATGGGCGGGAACGGAGATGGCTCCACTGCTGGCGTAGAAGTTGTCATGTGAAGTGGCCAGCCAGTAGCCTTCGAATGCTTGTTTGAGCTTCCATTTCTTGGTGGGTTCTTCTTCCACGCCGACTCGGAACTGCTCAAGATTGCGCCGGCCGATAACATCGGCAAAGCCAAACTTGTCATGACTTGAAGGATAGAGTTGGTCAAAGGTGTTCCAGGTATGACTTTTGGGATTTTTCGTCCCGGATGCGTAGTTACCTTCGACGAAGACGCGCGGCGCTGCAGGAATCTTTGGAAACGTTTTCCCCGCACTCGCGTAGCCTGCCCATGCACTTATAGAGCGTGCGCCGAGCGAACCTGTCTGACCGTCAAATTCGGTGTTGTAGTCGAAGTTGGCGGGAAGCGCGCCCTTCCAGTGGAGACCGATGGTGACTTCATTGAGGTGTCCACGCCCGAGAGTTTCCGGAAGAGCAGAGTTCGAGGGTGCGACGCGCCACAGAACATAAGGCTCGAAGGTGGCCTTCGGCACTATGTTGTTGAAGCTTCCGTAAACTCCGTACAGGTTGTTGCCCGGGAATACGTTATGTAGGTAGGCGCGATCGCCTGGAACGACGGAAGACGCAAACACGCTCACGATGTACCCAGGGTGGTGAAGGTTGACCCGCGCGACGTTGAAAGTGCGCCCGACATTGGACCAGTTGGCGGGCCCGATCACCCGTTCATCCCCAAATTGCAGGGCTTGGCGACCCCCTACAACATCCACCCAGCCTTCTGTGGGATTGCCCACCTGCGCGTAACCTTCCCAAAGGGTCCAAGTGTCCTCGTACGGGTTGGCGTTGGGAATGTGATGATTGAAAAAGATGCGAGCATCCTGGACCTCGGCGTGAAAGCGCAACCACTCCTTGGCCTGAATTGTTGCATATACCCGCAAACGATCCAGCAGGTAGAAATCACGAGTGTCGCGGTAGCCGATGCCGCTCGGACCCTCGAGACGATTCCGATATTCGCCTCCGATGCGGATCCAGCTTGGCAAAGCTTCATCGAGCTTGGCGACCGGAAACAACCAGCCTGGGGAATCACTGACCCCGGTCGGGTGCGGTGCGACGCCTGGGCTACCAGTCGCGCTTGAGGTATAAACCGTTTGGCTATTGGCTGGCTGTGGGCCCGTCCACAAACCGAATAGAAAAAACAATCCCAGCAGAATGCGCTTTTGCATTGAAGCCTCCGCATCAGAGAAACAGCAAGTGCGCTTCCATTCGCCTGAAGTGAGATATCTCATTCAAATTGCTGTTGGTCCCCAACGTTGCGGACATCATGGCTGTTTAAGGGTTAACGTTTTTGGCGATCGGAGAACACCTCTTACGATTAACTCAATGAAGGGATTGGCTCGCAGTCATCGCGTTTTCAAACTTTTGTGCGCGTTGTCAGTTTGGCAGCGCGAATGCACTAGGCCATACGTGCAAAGTCTTGAAAACTACTTTGCGATGTAGCCGGAAAACTACAAAGAACAGGAAGGGTCATCATGAGTTTACCTCTCGAAGGAATCAAAGTAATCGACTACACCGGGGTGCAGTCCGGACCGTCGTGTACGCAGTTAATGGCGTGGTTGGGTGCCGACGTCCTGAAAGTCGAGCGCATGCAAACCGGAGACCTCACCCGAATCCAGTTGCGCGACATTCCGAACGTGGACGCGCTGTACTTCACCATG
>DASSXG010000017.1:0-3329 GCA_035704085.1 Candidatus Acidiferrum sp.
AGATTTCCCGGCCCACTTCATTGGTGATGCGCTCGTTGGCGGGACGCCCCATGTAGCGTAAGCCCTCCTGAATGCGCGATTCCGGAACGAGGTTCAAGTATGGCGATTGCTCCAACTGCACGGCCAACGCCTGTTTTAGCGTTCCGTCAAAGACGCCATCTCCGGTTGTATTCACAAAGTCCGTCAACAGGATAGAATCCTTTTCCGTCAAGGCATGTACTTTTGTGGAGCGCCAGTAGAGAACACCCGCGATACCCAGAACTAACAGCGCTGCGGTGGGCAAGAGAAATCTCCAATTTCGCGCAAAGGGCTGCTTTATTCGTGCGAGTTGAGAAGAAGACACGGTTGCGCTTGCCGAGGATTGTGACTGAGACGGCGGAGGGGCGGAACTGGTCTGCGCTACCGCGGAAGTCGCCTCTGGATGGGGCGCAGCATGCTGCGCTTCTACAAAGGGGACTGCCGAAGCGCTGCGGCCAGAGTCGGTGTCGCGCTTGAGGCGCTGAATGTCCGCGCGCAGGTCGGCGGCGTGCTGGTAGCGAAGTCTGCAGTCTTTCTCGAGGGCCTTGTTGATGATGTCTTCGAGGTGGGATGGCAAGTCGGGATTCAGGCGCACAGGCGCTAGCGGCGCCTTGTGAAGAATGGAATCGAACATGGCCGCGGAGGTTTCCCCGCGAAAGGGAAGCTTTCCAGTGGCCATTTCGTAAAGCACGATACCGAAAGAGAAAAGATCAGTACGAGGATCCAGATCCTTGCCGAGGGCCTGCTCAGGGGACATATAGGCAACGGTGCCAAGGGCGGCGCCCGGGCTGGTGAGGTTTTCGTGAGTGGCCTGAACAGTGGCCTGCGAAGCGTCGAAACGGGGTAGCGCCCCTTTGTCGATGGACTGCTTAGCGAGGCCGAAATCGAGGATTTTGGCGTGGCCGCGCCTGGCTACGAAGATATTGGCGGGCTTGATGTCGCGGTGAATGATCCCTTCGGCGTGTGCGGCATCCAGGGCATCGGCGATTTCGATGCCGATGGAAATCATGGCGTCGAGTTCCATCGGCCGGCCCGCGATCTGGTGCTTTAGCGTCGAGCCATCGAGGAACTCCATGGCGATGAACGCTTGCCCGTGCTGGTCGTCGATTTCGTAAATCGTGCAAATGTTCGGATGATTTAGCGCGGAGGCGGCTTTGGCTTCACGCTGAAAGCGGCTGAGGGCTTGTGGATCCTTGGATACTTCTTCTGGCAGGAATTTCAGGGCCACAAACCGCCCGAGCTTTACATCTTCGGCTTTGTAAACCACACCCATGCCGCCGCCGCCGAGCTTCTCGATGACGCGGTAATGCGAGATGGTCTGGCCAATCATTGCTGGGGAACCGCTCTTTGCGAGGCATATTAGGCTGTGCTCGAAGGCAAGTCAACGCGGACATGATTGGAACGAAGATCAGAAAACGCACGAACCCTTTGAGTGAGTCAATGCGTGCGAGCTAGGGGCTACTGGCTTTGCTTTTTGGGGCGCCAGTGGACGAGGTTGCTGGTGTAGAGGGCGATGCAGAGGAGATTGGCGGGGACGAAACCGAACTGCGCGGTGCGGAGGCCGATGACACAGACAACGGCGCTATTGAGGGCGGCAACAACCCAGCCTTGCCACAGCTTGCGGCCGAGGAGGATCGTGCCGAGGATGGTCAGAACGCAAGAGACGTAGTCCAAGCGAATGGTGTGAAGCATTTCCAACATGGTTGTCCTCTGAGCGGCCACCGAAGCCGGATGAAAGGTGCCGGATCGGGCTGCGCTCGATTCCGTTACGTTTGTGTGCGAAGTTGGCTGCCCGAGCGCTTTTCGTGAAAACGCTAAAGGTAGAGAGGGCTGGCCTCGCGAGTCACTCTATTCCGGGAAACAGAAAAGCAATTCAAGAGCCAAGGGAGCGGTCCAGGGAGGCGCGAGAGCACCGGCGTAAGTGCTTGTGGGCGTGGGAATTAGAGGCGCGGAAAAAGAGAGCACATTTGTGAGGGGCAGGAAATTGGCTCAAGGTCTCAGCAGAAGTGAGACAGGGCGTTTCAGGTTGAAACGCGCACGCTAGCTGATGGCTAGTAGCATTGAAGAATGCACCAGGCATTGCCAAAGTCGGAGCGCTCGAGATCCTGCCGGCGAATCCAAAAATAGAGCATTCCCGCGTCTCCCCACATCATTTGCGCATCATCGTCGCTATCCACTTGCAAGAGTAAAATCCAATCCTGCGCGCTCTTCTCCAATTCCCCGCGCCGAGGATGTTTATAGCCGGAAGTATCTCCCATATAAATGCCGTTCGTGACCATCTGGCACTCCAACTCCATTTCGTTTTGGATGACTGTTGGCCAGCCCAGCAGTTGATGAGCTGGACCGCGATGCGAGTACTCCTCGAAGAAGTTCGCGTACATTTCCTGGTCAGCTGGTTCGCACAGCAGTCCCTCGAGTAGTTTCGCGCACGGGTCCGGGATCGACTGGAACGGTAGGAAGGCGAGGCGACGCGCGGCGAAGATCTGGAAGTAAAACTCGGAGCGCTTCTTGGAGGAACCCTTGATTTTTTGCAGCAAAGTGGGTGGTTCCTCTTTTTCGGGGCTGTGTGCGCGGCGAAGCTCCTCAGACACGGGCAAATACAAGACCCTAAATGAGCTATGGTCTTTCGGGTCAAAGCCCCATGCGCTTTGCGCGTTATCGTAAAAGAAAGAGACCACGCCATCCTGGGGAAGGGGGTGACGAGGACGGAATCTCGCGGAGGCTGATTTGGCCAATGAAGGTCAGCGGTGCGCCCTCACAATCCGGCCAGGCGGTATTCACGGGCAGATCGGGTAGTCCCCCCAGCTTGGAAGCCCCAATGCGTAGCGCCTCGTCAATTGCAGCAGAAGTCTGAATGCGAAACGCTTCGCGGCTGACCGCGGCTACTTCAGCCGCAATCGCTGCCATTCCAGCGTCGGACAGTTGTTTCAGCAAATCTTCTTTGGAAGACACTATACTTCACCAAGGCAGATGGCAGGGTAACACGGGACCAATGAGATTGTCGGTGATTGACCACGCCTCCAAGTCAAGATAGCAATCAGTTCTAACGACGGTTACACTTTCACACTGATTCACTCAGCACTTGAGGTGACCATGCCGGAATCTGGAGTTCGAATTCAGAAGGTGCCGGGGAGGGAAGAGTGGCGTATCGAGATTTGCGGGAGTTTGTGAACAAGCTGGAGAACGAAGGAGAGCTGAAGCGAATCCGCGCGGAAGTGGATCCGGTTTTGGAGATTACGGAAGTGACGCAGCGCGTGGCGCGGGCGGCCGAACGAAAAGGAAACAGTGTAGGACCGGCGCTGCTGTTCGAG
>DASSXG010000030.1:0-54682 GCA_035704085.1 Candidatus Acidiferrum sp.
GGCCGCAAATTCCTCCGCCTCGACGAATTCTTGAAATCACCGGAAGTGCCAAAGACTCCGGAAAAGCCGCTTACACCTAAATTGTTTCCGTAGCGCTTAAGCAATGCTTTCGATTCGTTCGGCCACCGCAAACGACGTCCCCCTACTGATAACGTTTTTTCAGGAATTTGCGGCGTTCGAGCGCGTCTCCACCGTTATAACCGAGGAGCAACTGCGCCAGGATGGATTTGCCGCCCGGCCTAAATTTCAAGTATTGATTGCGGAGCTCGATGGCCTGCCCGCGGGCTATGCGCTCTTCTTCGATTGCTATTCGTCGCTTCGCGGCCACGCCATCTTCTTGGAAGACCTCTTCGTCCGGCAGGCGTTTCGTGGGAAGGGCGTGGGGCGCGCCTTGCTCGCGCATGTCGCCCGAATGACGGAAGGGGCTCAAGGCTTCTCGATCCTGTTTAATGTTCTCGATTGGAACACGCGAGCGATCGAGTTTTATCGAAGAATAGGCGCCACATTTCTAGACGATTGGAAAACCGTCTGCCTGCAGCAAAAAGCACTTCATGACCTCGCGAGCGCGGTGTGAAAGCGCTCGAAACCATGGCAGTCCAGATTTATGCCAGAATGACCACGCTGAAAATCTGGCGCGCGAGCAGCTCCGTTGCTCGGCTTGGCGAGTGAATCAAACTCATGGCTGCCCCCATCCTTACCTATCGAGGTACGATTTATCCCTGGCACTGCGATCACATGGGCCACATGAACGTCATGTGGTACGTGGGAAAATTTGATGAAGCCACCTGGCACCTGCTGGCTTCCGCGGGATTGACGGCCAAGCGCATGCGCGCCGACGGCCTTGGGATGGCGGCCGTAGAGCAGCGCATCGAGTACAAACGCGAGCTGCTGGCCGGCGATCTAATTACCATTCGTTCCTGGTTTCAGGAGGTGCGCGAGAAGATCCTTCTCTTCGTCCACGAAATGGTCAATGAGGAGACGCAGGAGGTGGCCGCGCGCACGTTTTTGACCGGTGTTTGCTTGGATACGAAGACAAGAAAGGCGAGACCTCTGCCAGCCGACGTTCGCGAGCGCATTAGGGTTAGTGAAAGAAATAGTTCCAAAGCCGAAGAAAAGGAATCCAATCCAAAGCTTTTTCAATAATCAGGACGGACCACCATTAATGAATCGTCCTAGCGCGACAAGCACGATTCAATCGTTTGAGGATTTAATCTGGATCAATTTGCTTGGGCTGCCCGCAGGCACACGAGGGGAATTCCATCTGGAAGGTCTAGCTGCGCGCGATCGAAGCCGGTTCATCAAGCGGCCGACCATCACCGAGCTCGCAATTAAATGATTGACCTTCACGGGACCCGCCACTCTGATCCCCCGGATCCAGTGCAACCCGCTGCTGATGGCGCATCCGCACTGCGAACAGTCGGGCATCCCTCCGAAAACGCAAGGTTCGACGCGGGTTTCAAAATCCGCGGAATAATTTGCTGACATCTTTGCGAAGACGCAATCGTCTGGATTCTTCGGCGGGCGAAGAAAGGCCTGGGCAAGGCCTTCATTGAAATCGAGCTTCCGATGCCGGAGGGCCAAGGGAGGCAATTGCCGGGCTAAGGCCATACGGTCGTCGCGAGTCAGAATTTCCGGGCTCTGCTCACCGACCTGAGGAGTGTATACGCTTACCCAAATGCGATTCACTTCGGAACGCGCGCTCCAGAATTCCACATATTCTTCGAGGTAGCCCGCGCGTTCCAGCATCGGACGCGTGATCACCCAGTGGACGTTGACCTCACGGCCTTCGATATTTTTGAGGATGCGCTCGTAGGTAGCCGGCTCGCGCCGTATGTCGTGATGTTCTGGCAGTCCGTCCACTGAAATCGCAACCCGGACCCGCGGGAGCTTCATCCACTCCATCGGAACGGGAATTATGCCGCTTGTCACCACAAGCGTAAACACGCCCATTTGACTCAATACTGGAAGAATTCGGCTAAGCTCGCGATGCCGGACCATCGGTTCCCCGCCAACCAGGGAAACGTGAAGGGGCTTGTGTTTGCGAACGAGCTCAAAGACGCCTTCGACTAGCTTATCCCCGCGCAGGTCCGTGAGATCACTCAGCTTGATTCCGGCACTAAGGTGAGAGTCGCCATAGGCGTAGCATCCGGGGCAGCTAAGCGGGCACTCCCGCGTGATCTCGATCGAGAGCAAAGGTACACAACCGGCGAGGATATTTCCCCAGGCAGCGAGCAACTCGCGCGGCGAAACAGTCGGATTCGGGACAGTGGAACCCACATGTTTAAGATGCTTCGGGCATCCAACAGGCTGCACGCACTTTGGGCAGACGAAGGCGCCATGCCACCAGCAGTTCCAGGAAAAACTGAGAGCAGAATATCCCTTCTTTTCAAAACCTAAACGCGAAAGGGTGGGGCGCCTTCGTAAATTGCGAATGGCGGCAAAGGGCTCGGGGCGGGCCTCTCATCGGGCCAGGACAGTCGTCCTTTTGGCGACTCCTCCGCTTTTTCTGGAGTATGAGGATGTCTTGAAGCGGGCGGAACATCGGCTCGTGCACAAGCTTTCGCCCGAACAAATCGATGATTTTCTACGGGAGCTTGCAGTACTGATCGAACCGGTCGAACTGCATTTTCGTTGGCGACCTCAGGTTCACGATACCAACGACGAAATGGTGCTTGAGGCGGCTATCAACGGCGATGCCGACGCCTTGGTGACCTATAACGCGGCGGACTTTTCAATTGCATCCGAGCGCTTTAGCATACCCGTGTTAAAACCTGCAGATTTCTTGAAGAAGGTGAAATTATGAGCAGAGCTACTTATCCTTTGAAATTACCCGATTCCGTCAAAAAGGCTGCCCAGCGCCTCGCCAAGGAGGACGGTGTCTCGTTGAACCAGTGGATTGCTGCGGCCGTCGCCGAAAAAGTCGGAGTTGTGGAAACCGCCGCGGCGTTCTTTAGAAAACGCGCGGGCAATGCGAAGGGAGATCGCCTGCTCAAGTTCCTTCGCAATTCCCCCAATAATGCACCCGAACCGGGGGACCGTGTCTCTTGGTACAGCGGAGCCTTCTTGTTCTTCTGGACGTTCTTCGTCCTCGCCCTGACCGGGTTGTTCTCCTTCGTCCTCTCGGTGCGCGGACTGTGGAACCTGCGGCGGGCCCGGCCGCCACGCGCAAGCTGAAAACTGTGCCGTGCCCTTTTATCTATGAGCCTCTCGTCGGGCGGGGACATCAGCAACCGTCAGGAAAAGAATTGAGGGACCCACCCGCCAGACCGTGGTGTTAGATGGCGGAGCCGTACTCGTTTAGCGGCTTTGCCTCTCCTGAACAATTCGAAGGATTCGACCCGATGACGCAGATTGAGACCCAACTCCACATTCGGTGTGTCGCATAGTAAGCAGGTTCCAAACGGAAAGGAGAAAGTTGTTATGAAGATCGACGATTCACAAAGAGTGGAGGTTTCCCGTAGTTCCTGCTTCGCGAGAGAAGTTCCGGCTCCGAGACCACTCCGGCTCAGCCAACCGAATTCTGATCAGGAGGTACTGCGGTCAGAAGAGTTTTCCCTTGTGAGGGGTTTTTTCATGAAGGCAATAAGAATGATTTCCGTGGGGCTGGCGATAGCGGTAGCTAACGGCCAACTTGCGGCGCAGCAACCCTTGCCCAAAGCCAGTAGCAAAACGAGGCAAATCGCACGCGGGAAGTACTTGGTCGAGAGGGCCGTGCCGTGTGCCGATTGTCACAGCGCACGCAATAAACAAGGTGAGCTAATGCTGGAAAAACCGCTGCAAGGCGCACCCATTCTGTTCAAGCCCACCGTGCCGATACCAGGATGGGCCGACAGAGCGCCAAACATCGCTGGGCTGCCAGGTTGGACTGATGAACAGGCAATCAAGTTCCTGATGACGGGCATTGCCTACAACGACCTGCCGGCGAGCCCGCCGATGCCGCCTTTCCGCTTCAATCGCGAGGATGCGATCGCAATCGTGGCGTACCTGCGCACCCTGAAGCCGGCGGCAAACGCGCGGCAGGTAGAACAGCCCCGGTTCGATCACTAATGCCGCTTGGACATGGCGTGCTCGTGACCGAGACCGAACACAACTCAGAATGTGCGCAGGTGATTCGGGGAAGTTAGGGACACTTGGCGGATGACGGGCAACCCTTCCCTAATCTGATAAGGGAAGGTTTGCCGACTACTCACACAAAACCTCGTCTTTCGCTTCTCCCAGTGTCAAGACAACGCCCGGCTACACGCTACTGCTGTTGTGCCAGCACCGTCTGCGGCAGCGGATTCCCTGAGCTGTCCTTCGTTAGGGTGTCGTCCACGTAGACGATCGCTGCCTTATTACTGAGAGGATCGATGCCCACTTGGAACAAGTCAAGCAGGTTACGTGTCCCCGGAGCGCAGGCTGTACCCTCAGTGCAGATCACGCCCACGTGGTTGGGGTTGTTGTTCACCAGGTTCTGCGTAAAGCTTGCGCCGTTGTTGGTCGTCTGTGCCAGGTAGACGTTCCACACCGCGCCCGTCGTGTTTGCGGTTGTGGTGCCATAATACACAACGTCAACAGTGCCAGAGTGGGCATCAATCCAGGGGAACACCGCTGTGTTTGCGGGGGGAACATTGACGATGATCGGCGCCGACCAAGTCGCACCTGCATTAGTTGAAGATGAAAAGAACACGTGAGTCCCAGCGTCACTTTTGTTGGACCAAGTGGCATAGACGTTGCCGTCGGTGGGATCAACTGCCACTGCCGGAAACACATTCACGTTCGTGCTCAACGGCGGTCCCGCGAAGACGAGGACGGGCATCCACTGCTGGCCGCCGTCCGTACTGCGGGACACAAATATGTCATTGAAGTCCGTCGTCTTTGCCTTCAGGATGCCGACCTGGCCGGAGGCGAAGATCTGGTACACGTTGTGGCTGATCGGATCGGCAGCGATTGGCCCGGCAATGTTGTTAAATGTGGAGCTTCCGGTCGTATGTCCCGCACCGGTGTTTGTGGTGCCCACCCTAGTCCAGGTGAAGCCATCATCATCCGAGCGCTGCACACGGATCAGTGCTGAGTTACCTGCATCGTGGTAGGAGATATACACGTGGGCTCCATCCGAAGTGATCCAAGGGCGGTCGTTACCTGCAAGGTCGATGATCTGAGCCGTGCAATTGCTGATGCTGGGACACGTGATCGCTGCAACAGAAATCAGAGCTGCGCGAAATGGCTTGTTGACCGGGATGACGAGCGTAGTGGCGTGGAGCGTACCGGTCGAGCCCAGGTCCACATCGGCATCGCCGCCGCCAAACACGACGGCAAAGCCGGCCTTTGTCAGTGCGCTGTCTATCGAACCTTGGAGAGTCGGCGTAGTGCCGAAATTCCCGGTCCACAGTTGGGTGCCGAAGGGAAACAGCCAACCCAATGACACTATCGCCATGAAATTGCCATTGAAGGCGATCTCCGGCTCGCTGCTGCCTCTCGGCAACAACAAAGGTGTATTGGAGAAGGTCAGATTGCCTGGTGTCGTGGCACCCGTTGCCAAGAGCGTGGCGAGGGCCACGAGCGCGATGGTGACACTCAGCAATTGGAATATCGTTTTCCGGTTCATGGACTAGCTCCTTGTCAGAAACGCTTCGGGTGAGAGGGTGCTCCTGGAGGGACTGCAGCATCATGCTCTTACTATGCTGAAGCAGTCAAGATCTCGTCGAAAGTAGGCAGGAGCTTGGTTTCCTTATCGTGGCGCGTGCTTGGAATCCCCACTGCCAGCGTGCGCGGCTCACGCGCGCCAGTGCCTACGGACTGATTCTTCCCGAGTGACGGGCAATACGGAAGTAATTTGAGAACTCCTGGTAAGTCGGGTTGTGGTGGCAAGGGGCTCGGTGGCGGGCCTCTCATCGGGCCGTAACATCAAGAGCCGTCAGGAAAGGCATTGAGTGGCCCACCCACCTTACCGATTAGCGTTAATCGGGACCTGTTGCGACTCTTGACTACAACTTCCGGATTGCCGACCACTCGTCCAGAATTGTCGGCTCAGCTAACCAAACGAGCGTGCGTTGGCATAAACTCACTCGCCCCTAGCGATCCCGTGTTGACGCGTGCTCCTTTAAGGAGCACGGTCGGTGCCACCTCCGCTGCAAAACACATTGGTTTTCTGTGGCTGTTCTTAATGATTCGCCGGAAGCATTCTTGACACTCACAGGACTGGACATTATGCTGCACAACCGCGCTTCAGAAGTCCCCACCTGTGCGCGCGGACACTCAATGCCGCGTCCGAGTCCTGACGCGGCTTGCGAGGTGAACAATGTCTCCAGTCAAGTCTTTTTGCATACGCGGTTCCGCACCAAGCGTCAGAAAAGAAGGAGTTCTCATGAGCAGTCGCAATTCCCTTTGCAGCATTTTTCTCGTGGTGGGTTTGACCGCGATGGGAACGCTTCCAGTTGCAGCCCTCGCCGACAATCCCAAGGTCACTCAGGAAGTGAAGCACGATCTTTCGCAGCCGCTTCGGGATATGGCAGCCTCGGCTCAGTCAGTTCCATCGGCGGCGCAACAAACGCCCTTTCCGCAGAGAACCGGACAGGCGATCACTACGTCTCAACCAGATCCGGTAGCTCAAGTTCCTTCGGGTGCGCCCGTAAGTGTCCAGGTAGCCCTAAACTTTGACGGTCTAAGCGCCGCTGACACTGTGGCGAGTGGAGGCCCGTTCGTGCCCCCTGACACCAACGGAGCCGTCGGAGCAAAGCAATTCGTCGAATGGGTCAACGTGACCTTTGAAGTCTTTGACAAGAACACCGGCGCGCCCGTGATGGGCCCCACTCCCGGGAACACCTTCTGGAAGGGCTTTGGCGGAACTTGCGAAACTCACAACGACGGCGACATCATCATTCAGTACGACAAAGCGGCGAACCGCTGGGTCGCGGGGCAACCGGTCTTTTCTTCCCCATTTTTGTACTGTGTAGCCATCTCGACCACATCGGACGCAACGGGCAGTTACAATCGCTATGCCTTCGCGCTTCCCGCGGGCGCCTTTCCGGATTATCCCAAGCTTGGCGTTTGGCCAGACGGCTATTACGTTACTTTCAACATCTTCTCGCCCAGCTTTGCTGGAGCTATGGCCTGCGCCTATGACCGCACGAATATGCTGGCCGGCAATCCGGCCACAGCGATTTGCTTCCAGCAGCCGAAGAGCGTTGGCAGTCTCCTGCCCTCCGATCTTGACAGTAAGGCACCGCCCCCAACCGGCGAGCCTAATTTTCTTGTGGACCTGGCTGATTCCACGCACCTGAACCTCTTCCAGTTCCACGTCGATTTCGCTAACCCTTCTAGCTCAAGTTTTTCCGGACCAACTCTAATTGGCGTGGCTCCCTTCAGCGAGTTATGCGCAAGGGCAACGGATCGCGCCTGCATCCCCGAGCCTTCTCCCGGCGAAAAAGTCGACTCGCTCGGGGACCGGCTCATGTACCGTCTGGCTTATCGCAACTTTGGCGATCATGAATCTCTCGTGGCGACCCACAGCATCGAAGGGGGCCCATTGTCCGGAGTGCGCTGGTATGAGATTCGCAATCCAAGCTCGTCGCCGTTTCTCTTCCAGCAAGGGACCGTTGTGGATCCCAGCCTTGATTATTGGATGGGCAGCATTGCGATGGACGAGGCGGGAAATATCGCTCTCGGGTTCAGCGTGTCGAGCGACTCAGTCGATCCAAGTGTCGCTGTTGTGGGCCGGACTCCCAACGATCCTTTAGGAACAATGGAGGCGCCACTTTTTCTGGTGAATGGGACTGGTGTGCAGGTAAACAGCTTCAAACGCTGGGGCGATTACAGCAGCATGTCCGTCGATCCCCAAGACGGCTGCACATTCTGGTACTCGCAGGAGTACTACAAAACGACCGGAGCCTTTAACTGGAGCACGCGAATCGCCTCGTTTAAGTTCAACTCGTGCAAGTAAGAATGGGGTACAGCCGTTCTGGTAAGTTGGAAGCTTCGTTGGCGCTTGCCGTCGATGGGCGAGTGACGAGCAACTCGGAAGTAATTTGACAACTCCTAGTAAGACGGCTCACCGGACATGTGCGTTTGGGCAGTTCCTGGAAAAACGAAGAGCATGAAGCTCGGAACGGGAATTGCCGTTGACATAGGAGGGGCAGGAGCATATCTTCGGCGCACGTTGGTGGTACCCCGGGTGTAGACCCTTTCCTTGGTTGAACATTCGTTTGAAGTTGGAATTCGGGTTTGAACGCGGAATTCTGACGCATCCATCCGCGAAATTTACGCTTTGTTTTGCGTCTGAAGCCGCTCGCACGTCGTGCCCGGCCGTTTACGGGTCCAAGAAGGAGAAAAGTATGCGGAATCGAGTCACGGCCCTACTCGCAGTTGGGTTTGCGGTTTTCAGCGCGGCGACAATCTTGTTGGGAACAGGCTTCGCCCGCCGGGCCAGGTCCGCAACCACCGACGGCCCGGTGCGCACCTACTACATCGCGGCCGAGGAAGTGGAATGGGACTACGCGCCAAAGGGGAAGAACGTGCTCTACAATCGTCCATTTAACGAGATGGAAGCGGAGATGACAGTAAGCGGGCCGCACCGGATTGGCAGCAAGTATCGCAAGGCGATCTACCGGGAATACGCCGACGCGACCTTCGCGCACCTCAAGCCCCGGCCGCGCACCGATGAGTATCTGGGCCTGGTCGGGCCGGTGGTGCACGCCGAAGTAGGCGACACGGTGAAGATCGTGTTCCGCAACAACGCTTCGCAGCCCTACAGCATTCATCCGCACGGCGTTTTTTACGGGAAGGATTCCGAGGGCACCGCGTACGAGGATGGCAGCACGGCCGCCGAGAAGGCCGGAGGCGCCGTCGCGCCGGGCACGACGTATACATACACGTGGCAAGTGCCGGAGCGCGCCGGCCCGGGGCCAAACGATCCGAGCTCGGTTGTATGGCTTTACCACTCGCACGTGGACGAAAAACGCGACGTGAATTCCGGATTGATCGGCGCCATCGTGGTGACGCGGCGCGGCAGCGCGCGCGCCGACGGTACGCCGAAGGATGTCGACCGCGAATTGGTGGAGCTCTTCATGATTTTCAACGAAAACGACAGTTGGTATCTGGACCGCAATATTCAAGCGCATTGCAGCGACGCGAGAGGTGTCGACCGCGCCGATCTCAATCCCATCGGCAAGGAAGGCGTGTTTACGCTGATTGGTTCAGGTTTCGCCGATTCGAATATAAAGACGTCGATTAATGGCTACCTGTACGGAAATATGCCGATGATGACGATGCGCAAGGGAGAACGGGTGCGCTGGCACCTGGTGACGCTGGGTTTCGCGTTCAATATCCACACGCCGCACTGGCACGGCAATGTGGTTACTGTGGGTGGACAGCGCACGGACGTGGTGTCCATCTCTCCCGCGCAGATGTTGACGGCCGACATGCGGCCGGATGATCCCGGGACGTGGATGTTCCACTGCCACATCAGCGACCACATGCACGGCGGCATGGCCACGCTGTATCAAGTGACGCCGTGAGGCGGACAGATTGAGGGCCTGCACCGCCCCGACCGGGTCGGGGGCGTGCGGCAACCGGCTGCTGCTACTTTGAGATAACCTCGCGCGCCAGGTGACTCGCAATCACTTCGGCGGGTGGCGCATAGGATTTGCTTTTGTGTTGTGATTGCACTCGCAGAGTATAACATTTGAGAGTTTCTCGCAGAGCTACTAGGTCGCCTGCGTGGGTGCCGCACCCTTTGGTGTTCAAGGGTGCAGGTCTTGACTTTGGAGTTGGCCGAATGGAACGCAAGCGCCAGCCACTCAAGAGATTCTACGGACGCGCTATGTCAAGACTGCGCCACCCGCCAATCCGGAAGTAATTTGACAACTCCTAGTAAGTCGGCTCACCGGACATGTGCGTTTGGGCAGTTCCTGGAAAAACGAAGAGCGGAATATCCCACCCTTTCAAAACCTAAAGGCGAAAGGGTGGGCCACCCAAGAGCTTCTTACGACTTTACGTGTGCGCCACCCGCCGGGGGAAACCGGGGACAGACGGAACGTTTATATAGTTATATTAGTTCTCAAAGCTTAGCGCCGACTGTTTAGACTCCGCTGGCGAGCAAGTTCAACCATCTTGCGCTCCGACTCAGATAGCCGTTCGGGATACTTAAGACTCCTGAATTTAATGATTACGTCCTCATATCTCTGCTGCCTGAAATAGCTGCGTAATTCATCGATCTTCGTTTTGTCGCCCACGTAGCCCGCCATCAAATCAGCATTGCGCGCAGCACTATCCGCTGATTCCTTTATCGCAGCCTGCCGCAACCGGGCGCCCGTACCTGTCAGGAAATCGTCGACAAAAGCTAAATCGTGGGCAAGTCCCAGAAACGCTTTCTTGGGATCATCTGAAAACCCTGGATACTGGCACTGCTCCCGCACGCCAAGTTCAAGCATGTAAGACTCATGAGATACGCTGTCTGTCCCTATGTGATAACGCACCAGCCCTAAGTTGCCTCTGACGTGTACTTCAAGTTTGCGGTCTCCTCGAATAAATTCGCCCCACGCGTAATTCCCGCCAGAACTTTTGCCCTCGGCCTGGAATTGAAAGTGAAAGTCATTCGGCAGGAGCACCCTTTCAAGGATTTCTGCTCCTTCAAGGAGGGAGTTTTTTGGAGAAGCTACCCTCATACGTTGTTGGGTCCGCCCAACGAAAATACAATAAGTGCGGGCGGGTGGCCGCGCCTTAATTCCGAAAAGCGGTTTTGGGTGGCCATCCTTGCGGTTTTGCTTCATGCAAGGTTGGGCAACTCAGGCCGGAGCTTGCCGGAGGCTAGGTCATCGAGAGCGCGGATGCGGCCAGCGAGTTCGCCGGAGTTCAAGTGGCCCTCGCGGTAGAGCCAGCGCAGAAAATCGTGCGCGGGCTTCTCCCCTTTCTGTGAGTTGCATTCGAGGCAGCTCGACACCAGGTTGCGGTAGGAATTGCTTCCCGACTGCGCCTGCGGCACGACGTGGTCCAGGCACTGCACCGCTGTCGAGGTCCGGCGCAAACAGTAGAAGCATTTGCCGCCCTCGCGCGCGTGGATGGCCTTTCGCAGCGTGATGTTCTGCAGAAAGTCGGCCTCTTCGATGTTCACCGCAGCGAGGGCGTCCGCCATGTCTTCCCCGGCCTCCGCTCGGCTCTCGATGGGATTCGGCCTCTCCGCCCGAATCTCCTCGGGCAGCCGCACCTCGACGACATGCCCCGCTTTGCTCCGTTGGACTAGGCGCAAAGCGCCCTGTGCGGTGAGCCGGCGCACCGCGGCGCGCACCGGCCCCGTGGATAGCCCGATATTGCGTGCCAACCATCGAATCGAAAATCGGAGGCGGAGTTTTCCTTCCAGGCGACTGTGGCGCAGGAGGTGCGCATAAACGGTGCGTTCGATGGCCGTCAGGCTCAGGCCCGGGGCAAGGTGGTCTTCCAATTGTTTCCAGACAAGTTCGGCGTTCAGTTTGTTTTTCATAGATAGATCCTGAGAGAGAGTTAAGAGTCGGCAGTTGACAGTTCACAGACAAAAAAATTGAAGACTTGACACTAAAAATACAGAGGCCGTAGCAAAGATGAGGTAGAGAAAAGGAAAACGCTGGCAGGATGCCAGCACTACGAAAGGGCCACGCTCTTCGCAGGTTCATTGTAGGGGCGCAGCTTGCTGCGCCCGCCGCGCCGGAGGCGCGGAACCTATGGAATGCCGTGGCTCCCGGATCGCCGCTCATCAGAACTGCGGTTTACGATTTTCCTGCGATAGCCGAAAACCGTGGATGAAAGGAAACGCGGAAGTTAAGAGAAACGCGAGAGCAAGCCTCTTTGCGGCAGGTAGGCTCCCGCCCTCCAAAGGAGCCCAAAAAAACAAAACGCCCCGGCGAATCGCCGGGGCGCACTTTTCTACGGCAATAAGCCTATCATGCCGTTAAACTGCTGTCAAGTCCAAAACTGAGAAATTTGTAAAGCATTGTAGGGACACGGTTTAGCTTGACCGGGACAGGCAAGAGTATCCAAAAAAGTCAAAAACACGCCTGCAACCACTGTTTGACGGCCACGGAACCCTCCGGGCGGCTGCGTGCCTTGGATGCCCTCTCCGCAGGCAAGCTTCGGCCATCGGTTCAGGGTCAGGTATCTACGTCACTCGCACATCAAAGAGCGCGAGCCAATACTGGATGGATTGCAGAACGAAACCGCAAAGGATAAGTCCGATGCCGAAGGCCCCCAGCCAGCGCTCGGGAAGGTTGTCCGCGTAGTATTCGATGTAAGGATTGACCGTCGCCCCGACGCCGGTGACGATGCCCGTCACGAGCCCAACCCGGAGCGCAAAAGACCAGGGGTGGTCGACGTGGCGGATAAAAGCGCTGCAGATGAGTGCCGTGGCAATGTAACCGACAGTACGAATGACCGTTCCCCAAAAGCGACGACGCGTAAGACGCGGACGGCGAGAGGCTCCATAGTCCGTGGCGGGACGCATGCCGCGAGAATAGGCGAATACCTGGCCGACGGTGATGAGAATGGCGAACGCGACACCGAATCGGAGGCCCAAAATCCTATAGAGTCCGGCTCCGAAAGCGAAGCTGCGAATGGCCGCGAACAGCGCTTCCCAAAGCAAGGAGTAATGATCCAGGCCGCGAGCCGCTCGGTTGAATTCAATCGCAAGTGTGACGCCGGTCGCGATACCCGCAGCCAGGCCAAAGAAGAGACCCAGGCCAAGACCGTAGCCGATCCCGAAGACGACGGAATACGTTACTGCCCGGGTAAGCAGCCTCAACGGCCCGTGTTGTCCTCCCAGCAGGTCGTAAGCCAGGTAGAGACTACCCAGCACACTAAAACAGATGCCGGTAATGCTGACTGCCGCGACTGTATGGTGGTCCATGCGCCGATTATAGAGGCAACACTTTGATGATTGGGCCTGAATCAGGTGGCACTGACAAATTCGCGATCTCGAATTGGAGATCGGCGTAAAGCTGCTGGAGCGCAAGGCTCGGGGCATTGCGCTCCGGTTTCCCTTATTCCCAAATTCTGGCTGCCGGCCGCTAAAACTTCTCTCCAACCATCTCTTCACTCTTCTTCCGGAGCGCCTCGGCGTTTTTCGGGTCGAGCGCAAATCGCTTGTGTCGATGATCATTCCAGTTGGGTCGGTGAATGCGAGCGGGTTGTTCTTGACGTAGGAATACAGATTCAGTTGTTGCGGGTCTGCGATCCTGCCTGGAGTGACCGTAATTGGATCGGGCGACATGAACCTGCCCATGCTCGATGAGTTGTACCTAGCTCCAAAGTTATCAAGGCCGGACTCGGAGTCGCGTTCTTTGCCGGTGAATTTGTAGGTCAAAGACGCATGTTGAACTGAGCAGTCGTACATGAAGGTCAGCGTGTCGTAGGCGTAGAGGGAGCGTGGCTCGGAGCGGTAGTCGGGGGGCTAGTCCATCTATGCCAGAGCTTCTGGCCCACCGACCCAACTAGGTACCATTGCACGAAGGAGAGCAGGCACACTAGAAGTAGATAATAGCCGCCGACGGAGATTCCCGCATACAAATGATCGATGGTGATATCGTGATTGTCGAAATACCAATAGAAAGGCCCAGCTGCTAGAACACTCGGCCTTTGAATTGCATAGGTCAAAGTGATCAAGAACGGGGGTAAGCCCACGCCTGTACCCGTGTCAATTTGCCGTAAGGCTTTGCCGAAGAAGATATAACTTGGCGTGACCTCCTCAAACGCTTGGCGATGTGGCCGATATGAGTAACTGCAAGATACAAAAAGAACTGCAAACACCATCCAGTAGATTCCGTTCGCGAGTATGACAAGCCTTGCGAAGCTCATACGAGGAGCTAATCTGTAATTCATGGCTGACTCCCTGGATTTGTGATCCTGGGCAGGTCGCTTGGCCGGATTAACTGGCCGCTGTCTTGGTGACGGATTTTTACGCCTCGTGATGGGTCGGTGTTTCGGACTCTGTCTTCTGCAATTAGCGCCTCTCTCAAGTTCCCCGGATTAACTTGCCCATTTACAATTGCGGGCTGCCCCCCAATCAACTCTGCGTACACATGGCCTAGTAGCTCGTGTGCTGCAGTTTCCTCTTCATCCGCTCCAGGGATTTGCCCCGCGGTTATGCTGCCATCCTTTCCGAGAAAGACACCCGATAGATCACCCGAGTCCACCTTAGATGGGTCAGCTTGAACGACCGAGAATGACGTGGAAAATCCCTCCGATGGAGTTCCACTCGCGCCTCCCCCAACTGGCTGAGTGCCCCCACCAGGCAAAGGCGATCTGTCGCCTATCGAGAAATTAGCTGTTTTGTCGGATTGGACTAATTGCAAGAGCCTTAATGCGTTCCCGCCTTTAATCTTGCTGAGATCACCTTCGAGCTTGAGGTTCCCCTTCTTGTCAACGGTAGCTTTGACTCCGTCCGGAAGCTGACCGGCCTTCGCAAGAAGCGCGGCACATTGATTCTGGTCCTTGCAATTTGCCAAAGAAACCGTGTGCCCCGTGGGATCGATATACAGGAGAGGGTTATTGAATGCGTAGGCGTATAGGTTCCAACTTTGGGGATTTATCGGCTTCGCATAGGCGGTCGAGTCTGGCGACATGAACCTGCCGAGACTACTCGCCATGTACCTTGCGCCAAAGTTATCCAATCCGCTCTCGCTGTCGCGTTCTTTGGCGGTAGAATTGCCGGTCGGGTATCCCGTGGCTAAAAGCACGTACGTCGTGGGAGCATCGTAGGTGTAAGTTGGAGAATCCCAGCGGGAAAGACAGGCCCGGATTTTTCCGTCGTAAGTGTAGGTCCCCGCGCTCGTTGTAAGCATAGACGCTGGCATCATCGACATGATCTTCGTGAGTGTGCACGGCGCAGCTATGGTCGGCCCCATACCTGCACAATGACACCGCGATTGTGATCCGGAATGACGTTCGGGTTCGTTGGATCGGTTTTGATCGCTTCTTTGAACCGCTTCGCATCTTTTAAGGCAGAGAACAAGCTGTATTCGTTCAACGGCCCCGCCATCGCTCTTACCTCATCCACTGTGTAATCACAGTCGTTAAGAATGGAAAGGAACGTATCGTCGGCATCCAGCACTTCGTAGCCAAGCAGTTTCAGATCGTCTCTAGCACGCTCCATCTTCAAGGCGTACCCAAACTCATGCATCGTTACCTTGCCATCGGTCGAAGTCATAGTCGCTTGCTCGACAAAGTCGCGCGGGAAAGAGTAGCCAGAGACGACCCAGCCCGGAGACTCCTTGTGCAAAGAAGATTTGCAATCATGCGGTTCTAAAGACAGATTCTCAAGCTGCGGTAGCTCAGCTAAGAACCGAGTGGGATTGTCAACCCCATCGACTTTGTTCCATTGAAACTTGTTGAATTTGGGATGCCACTCACGCTCAATGGAGGCTACTCGATAGCCCTCTCGTTTGGGCCAAGATTTCCAGTACGGCTCCTGAATCAGATAGCCCACGAAGACGAAGTTCTCGATACTCACTGGGTATCCTTTTTCTGCGGCACTGGCGTTGGAGGAGGTATGCGTACTGGCGGTGTTGCGCCCGCTGTCTTTGCAGCTGCATTCACATCTCCAACTGTGGCTGGTCTTACTGGGCCGTATTTGTTTTGGAACACCTGTCCGGTTTGTGGATTCGTATTGAAAGTCGGGTCTTTGATGTGCGGAGTATCAACACCACCGTGAGACTTGCCCGCCACATCAACCTGGCTTCCGTTATCCAACGTGACGCGATTTTTCCCGATCTCGCTAGCGACTTGAGCCCCCGATTCCGCCGTAGCTGGAGTGCTAGGGCCAGCAACAGCCACGACAGCAAGGATAGTCCCCCCAACTCTGCCGCCTTCCTCTGCAATAGCACTGGCTATTTGTCCTCCACTGGCATTGTCGGGAAGTGACCCAACGCTTTCTCCGGTTCGAAGAAGATTGGTAAAGCCTTTTCCCACGTCTCCCGTCACTCCTGCTGCAAACGTTGCTGTTGCGGCAAGTGCGGGACTCCCTGAAGCCACAGCTCTATCCTGTACATAATTGACCGCTGAATTAATCTGAGTGTCGAGATAGTTTGCAAGCTCATACGGAGCGCAGCAATGGCCGTCGGGGTCGGTGAAGTTCAGCGGGTTGTTCTTGACGTAACTGTAGAGATTGAGGCTCTGTGGATTTCCGAAGTCGGCGTAGGGGACGGCAGTGGCGTTGGCGGCCCAGTCGGGGATGGTGAAGCGGCCCAACGCGGAGGAGTAGTAACGCGCACCGAATTCATCCAACCCCGATTCGGCGTCGCGCTCTTTGGCGGTAAATTTGTAGCGGTTGCCGGAAGAGGAGCTAACGATGCGCTCGCCGCCAAAGGGGTAGAAGTCAGAGTCGTCGAGGACGGTACCGGACGAGTTGGCAACGATGCGGGCGGTGCCGAGGTGGCCAGCCAAGTAGTAATAGACGTTGTTCGAGGAATCGCGGCGGGCGACGCGCTTGCCGCCAAAGAAAACGTACTCGTTGAATGCGGTATTGGTGATGCTGCCGGTGAGGTCTGTTTCGTCGAGGGGGTCGCTGCTTATGCCGTACCAATAGATGGTGCCGCTGGATTTCTGGACGCGTTTGCCGTCGCCATCGTAAGTATAGGTGACTCCGGCAGTGGTGAGCAGCTGATTCTCGGCGTTGTATGTATAAGCGTGGCCGAGGCCGTCGTTGATGAGGTTTCCAGCAGCGTCATATGTCTCACCGCTAACTTGGTTCTTGGCGGTGGCGGAAACGTTGAGGAGTTCTTCGTTCGAGCAGGTGTAGCCGGCGATGCGTCCGATGGAAAGCAGATTGCCCCAGGGGTCGTAGCCGAATTGTTCGTCCCAGCAGGTTGCACCAGAGGTGGAGGTCGTTTTGGCGGTGGAGATGCGGTTGAGGGAATCGTAGCTGAAAGATTGCGAACGCGTGGTGTCGCGGTTGTTGGTGATGGCGGTCACGTTGCCGTTGTCAGCGGTGCCCACACTGAAATTATAGGTGAAGTCGAGGATGTTGCCAGTGGAAGTGTCGGTGCAAGTCGAAGGCGCCGTGCCAGAGAATTTGATAGAGATGCGGCAGGGTTGGAGGCGATTGTTGTAGAAGAACGTCGAGATGATGCTGGTGCTATTGGTAAAGGAGGAGAGCCCACCCGGCGGGACGTACGTTGCTGCAGTTGCGTAGTTGATGGGGCCAGTGGAGTCTATGGCGGAAACGGGACGGGAGGCGGCATCATAAGCGTATGTGATGATGCGACCGCTGGGATAGCTGACGGTGGCAGCAGAACCGGCGAGATTGTTCTGGACGATGGTGGATTTGGTTACGCCATTGGTGGTGCGGGCATCGGTGATTTTCCAACCGACATTGGCGGTGATGTCGTAGCTCCAGACTTCCGCGCCTGCGGCATCGCACATTCCCGTGCGCTTGCCGATGCCATTGTTGCGCGATCAAGTACCCGATTCTTGCGCGTGAACCAATCTGGGAAACAAGGCTAAGGCGCTGGCGAGTTCGTCCGCTCTCAGTGCTTGTTTTTCGTTCTCGAAGCGGCGGCCTCACTCTTGAGATGTGAGGCACCGAGAAAGACTGGCTTTACCATGGCTTCAATTTTGCCGGCCATCTCCTCGGCGGGGATGCGATCGGGCGCCTGAAACCAACGTCGTGCGGCACCGAAAATCGCCCAGGCCGCCGTGGTTGCCACCAGTGCGGCATCGACGCCGGTTGGTAACTCATGGCGAGAAAGCCCTTCCATAATGACCGCTTCGACAACGGGGATAACGGAGTCTTCGAGCGGTAAGCTCCTCCCTTTAACGGGACAGTTTGTGATCTCGGTGAGATAGTCGCAAACGCCAAGCGCGATGGTGCGCAGGGCTCCGTCGCAGTCGGTGAAGGAAATGCCGCGGCGCTCGATAAGATTGCGGAACCGGGCCTCCGTCATGGCCAGCAGCAGCGCGCTCTTATCGGGGTAGTGCAGGTAGAAAGTGGCCCGATTCAGGGTCGCCTCCTCAGCGATCTCCTGAACAGATATTTCTTCAAAGTCCTTTTTGGCCAACAGTTTAGACAAAGCATCCATGAGCATGCGACGGCTGCGCAGGATGCGCGGGTCCGTGGCTGCGGAGGCGGATTGAATCACTTCGGCCATTGTAGTTCTAGCATAGCTCTTCTCACAGACTAATGCGACACTTGTTTATTTTCTGTAATCGACATATGCTTAATAAGCATCAACTGTCGTTTATGAGGATTCTACTATGCCAACGCTGCTTCATGTCGATTCCAGCCCGCTCTACGGCCGGTCAGTCTCCCGCGAGCTGACCACCGCATTTGTCACACAATGGAAGGCTTCACATCCCGACGGCAAGGTCGTTTACCGCGATCTCAACGCCACACCGATACCCCCGGTCTCGGCCGGATGGGTCGGCGCGTCCTACACCCCGGAAGACGCACGCACGCAAGAGCAGAAGGAACTGCTTTCGCTTTCCGACTCCCTGATTGCGGAATTGGAGCAGGCCGATGAGTATGTGATCGGCGTGCCGATGCACAACTTCGGCGTGCCTTCCGTGCTTAAGCTCTGGATCGACCAGATTGCGCGTGCCGGAAGGACCTTTTCCTACGCCGACGGAAGACCGAAGGGCCTGATTATCGGCAAGAAAGCGACCTTCATCATTGCAACGGGCGGGATCTACGACGCCCAGACGCAGATGGCCTCGTTCAATTTCGTGGAGCCATACCTGCGATCCGTATTCGGCTTTCTTGGCCTGACGGATGCGGCGTTCCTTACCGCAGGCGGAACAATGGCGCTGAACCAAGGTCATGACCGGGCAGCATTTATCGCGCCGCACCTTCAAAAGGTGCAGAAGCACGCGGAAAGCCCCCAGGGAGCTGCCCTATGAAAATGACAGCAACCGCTGCACGCTATCTGCTGGGGTTGATTTTTACGGTCTTCGGGCTTAACGGATTTCTCCACTTCATCCACCCGTCTCCCCCGTCAAACCCCCTGGCTATTCAGTTTCTTGTCTCCGTCAGTGCATCGCACTTTGCGGCGTTCTTCTTCGCGATTCAATTGCTCGCCGGGCTGCTGTTGCTTTCCGGCTACTTCGTGCCGTTTGCGTTGACGCTGTTGGCGGCGGAGCTTTACAACATCATTGCGTTTCATGTCACTCTTGCCCCGGCGACGATTGCCCCGGCTCTCGTGGCCTCCGTGCTGTGGGTGCTGGTTTTCGTTCAACACCGCGAAAGCTTCACCGGTATCTTCACTGTGAAGCCCGGGAGGTAGGTACTTTCTTTTGATTGGTTGCAGGCGAGAATCACTTCAACGGAAAGCCGACTTTTCGGCCGCTGTCACGTTCGCTCACGAGCAGCTTAAACCTGTGTGATCATGGACGCTGGCCCGTGCCACCTTTGCGCCACAGGGAATCAGGCCTCATTCCTAACTAGTGGTGCTCTCTTACCTCGAGTTGCGGAAGGCTGTTGGGATTATCGGAGTCGCGCTGCCCTTTGCTCTGGCGTTCGGAAAAATGCTCTTGCAAGGTTCCGGGCTGCAACCGTCCATCAGTGCGTACTACTACACGGACATGCGAAACGTGTTCGTGGGGAGCTTGTGCGCCATCGGAGTATTCCTCCTGTCTTGCAAAGGATACGACTGGCGGGATGAAGCTGCCGGGATCGCCGCCTGCGTCTTTGCCGTTGGGGTCGCGACAGAACTAGCAGGAGTTGCCTTCCCCCCCATGACGCTTTCGATATTTGCCCCAAAAAAGCTCCGGCAGGTAGTACGAGGCAATGCAACCGACAAGAATTGTCAGCCCCAGCAGACTCCAGCCGTTCCTGCCCAGGGTCACGACTCCGAGACCGTAAAGCACAGTGACAATTGCCATCACTAGGAAGAAGGGGCCCGTAATGTAGCAGTGTACCCGTCCGCATCGGACCGCATTGGCTATGCACGCTGTCGCCATGATGGTTAGTGAGGCGCTCCAAACAAAGGTTCGCCAACCTACACTGAGCAGATTCCCCGTTACGGCAATGGCGATGGCCGGAAGCCAGTAAAGAGCAAAAACCAGCAGCGGAGTTGAAAGTATGTCGCGCGAATTCCCGGTTGTTGTGCCACGCTCCATAAGACCCACTCAGGTGACACCGTCTTGCTACTACCCTGTCCATCAGCCTACACTTAAACATATGATTCAGGCGAGCTTCCAAATTCGCGACCTGACCATCCGCCCCGCCGCGGTTCTTGCCCCCATGGCCGGCGTGACGGACACGCTTTTCCGCCGCGTGATTCGCGGCCTCGGCGGCTGCGGCCTGCTGATGACGGAGTTCACGAGCTCTGAAGGCATCACCCGCAGCGCGAAGAAAACGCTTCGCTATCTTTACTTTCAGGAAGACGAGCATCCCATTACTGCCCAGCTCTTTGGCGCGAATCCCGCGGTTATGGCCGAAGCCGCCAAAATGGTTGAAGACCTCGGCTACGACGCCGTGGACATCAATCTCGGCTGTCCCGCTAAGAAAGTCGTCAAGTGCGGCGGCTCCGGCCTGCTCCGCGACCTCCCGCTCCTGGAACAAATTTTCAAAGCCGTCCGCGCCGAGGTGAAAATTCCTCTCACCATCAAGCTGCGCGCCGGCTGGGACGAAAACTCCATCGTTGCCGTGGACGTCGCCAAAATGGCCGAAAGTATCGGCGTCGAAGCCATTGCCGTCCATCCGCGCACGCGCGAGCAGGGCTACACCGGCGCGGCCGACTGGAGCCTCATCGCTGCCGTCAAGCGAGCCGTGAAAATTCCCATCATCGGAAACGGCGACATCAACCGCCCCGAAGACGCAGCACGCATGGTCCGCGAAACCGGCTGCGACGCGGTGATGATCGGCCGCGCCGCCGCCACCAATCCTTGGATCTTTCGCCAGATGCAGCAATTCGCCGAAACCGGCCGCTACGACACACCCACCGAAGCCGCCCGCCACCGTTTACTTATTGACTACTATAAACAAATTTGTGCGGCCAACCTGCCCGACGGTGTAGGCAAAATGAAGCAGTTCGCTTGCTGGTTTACTCACGGCGTGGGGAACGGCGGCGAGCTTCGTCGTATCGTACATGGGGCGCAAACGCCCAGCGAAGTCCTCATGAGCGTCGAACGTTTTTTTGAGGGCCGAGCCGCCGCGGCTGGCAACGACTCGCTCGCGGTCAGCAGAAATGGCGACCGCTCTGCGGTCGCCAGAAATGAGGACCCTGCCCATGGTCCCAGTCAGCACGACCGTCTCGAGGCAACGCTCGGAACGTAGAATCTCCGTCCGGCTTCCTATGCGGGTGAGTGGGCGCGACTCCCGCGGCATCAGCTTCGAAGAAGAAACTTCCAGCGAAAATCTTTGCCGCAGCGGAGCCGCCTTCCTTACGCGTTTCGACGTGGCCATTGGCTCCAAGCTCGAAATCCGCATCCCGCTTTCTCAGTACGCGTCGCGCCGCGTCGGCCGCGCTGCGGCCGCCACAAACAGCGACGCCGACTTCACTACCCAGGGCCGCGTCGTCCACGTTGCCGATACGCTAGGCGAAAAGCTCGTCGGCGTGCAATTTACCGGCCCGCGCTTCCAGCGCGTCTTCCGCTCCGAATCCGCCGCCTGAACGACGGGCGTTTGTGATCGATATAGCCGGAACAAACTTCTGGCCAGCAGCGGCCAAGTGACTGCACAGGTGTTCCATTGATGTGCCATAGAGCACACCGAATCTCCCGGTACCGTTGACCAAGACAAACTGCAACTTTAGGATGAGTTGAGTCATCCAAATCTCTGTTTTGTAAGGATGTGAGAGGCCCAGCCCATGAAACGTGTTGCACTAGTCTCCTTGTGCCTTGCCGGTGCGTTCGCGACTGCGGCTCGTGGGCAGGCCTCGAAGATTGACCAAGTACAGGTTGCTTCCGGAACTGTCCTCACGTTTTACCTTCATGCTCGGCTCAATCGGACCAGCGGCGATGTATTGGACGCTTTGCCCAAGGGAACCCTTCTCCGTGTGAAAATGCTCGATTCCATCGATTCGAGCGTCAATCCCGACGGCACCGAATTTCATGGTTCGGTTGTGTCGGCCCTGGCTTCTGAGGGGAACGTGGTAATCCATCGGGAATCGGAGGTGCGGGGCATCCTGGCACTACTGAGAAGCCGCAGTCACCCTGAAGGCTTTCGCTACGAACTCCTGATTACCGGTCTAAATGACCATGGGAAATCTTATGCTCTGACGGCCTCTCTCAATCCCTCTTTCACCGATTCTTCGGCTGCGTCGAGTAGCTCGAGGCCGGCCGCAAAAGATAGTCCAAAACCGGCAGCATCCGGCATCAGCCACTAAGCCCAAATCGCCTAACAATCGCACACATTGGAAAACACTTCCTCCCCCTTCTCAGGCGTTGTTGGATGCAAGCTTCGAGTATCTTCGGCTACCCGGTAGGAAGGGATTTCCCGTTCTAGTACTGCTCTATTTGCATTCGCGCCGGGAGCATCCGCTTCTCGTAAGCTCAAGATTCGCAATGGATTGATAGCGCTATTGCTCTTGATCATGGGTCTGGCTACTTGTCTGCGTTGAATTCTTGCCCCCCAAAAATCAAAATCAAGGAGTGTCCCCAATGAACAACCCGCGTCGCATTGCCTTTGCCACCCTTACTAGCCTATTCCTCCTAGCTGCGGTTTGGGGGTTGCCGCCCGCCACAACCGGTGGGAGCAGCCATCCAGCCCTGGCACCGGAACAGACTCCAGCAACGCAATCCGTCTCCGGCAAGATTACGGCGATAGGAAAAGACTCCTTCACGCTATCGGTGGGAGGGAGTCACCCTGCTGCGGGGCAGCAGTTGGCTCAGGAGCCCGCCACCGCCAAAACCATGACCTTTATCATCGATAAGAACACAACCATTGAAGGCAAACTCAAAGTCAACGCCAATGCGGATGTGACCTATCGCGAGGAGAGCGGCAAAAATATAGCGATCAGCGTGCACGTTACCGCGTAAGCTGCGGCAAGTTCATTTTCGGTCGGTGCAGGCCTTGGGACTCTTTCTGGAACAAACATGCCTCCGAAGAGTCCCAAGGCGGGCGTGCGAGTATCGCCAGGCAAAGTGCATACGTTGCCGCTGCAATCAGCGGGGGTGATGCCGGTTGCTGCTTGTGTGTTGCGAGCGGGTGCTAGCGTCCGAGGTATGTGGCAATGAACCAGCTATTGCCAAATGCGTCCTTCACGCCCGCGGCGCGATCGCCGTACGGCGCGTCCCGCGGTGGCTCGATGGACGTCGCTCCCGCTTGCAGCGCACGCTCGTAGGCCGCGTCCGTATCCGGCACATACACGTGCAAGTGACATGGCTTCGGCTGGTACTGTCCATGCGCTTCCGCAACCTCAAACGTGGCGTTTCCAATCCGAATGGTCCCGTGCAGCACCAATCCCTCCGGTGACTTGGCCACGCCCAGCGACTCCGCGCCAAACACCGCCTCCGCGAAGGGGATCATCTTCTCCGCTTCGCGCAGGTGCAGGAACGGCTGCACAGTTCGTATCCCTTCCGGTCCTGGCGTCCAGCCTTTTGGCGTTGCGATGTACCAAACATTGCCGAACGCGTCGCGCACGCCGCTCTCGCGGTCGCCGTAACTCTGGTCCACCGGCGCATAGAGCGAAGTTGCCCCTGCTTGTAGTGCGCGCTCGTACGTCGCGTCGCAATCGTCCACGTACAGATGAATGTCCGCCGGCGCCGTCGGATATTGTTCGTTCCCGTCACTCACCTCAATCGCCCCGTTCCCAATCGCCACATCCGCGTGCATGATCGATCCGTCGGGGCTCGGCATACGCACCCGTTCTACACCGTCGAACGCCGCCTTCAAAAAGTCGATGAACTGCGCCGCGGGCCTGACAATGATGTACGGCGTGATCGACGTAAGTCCCGGCCGCATGTAAGGGACCGCCTTTGCCGGCGCCGCTCCTGCTGCTGATGTTACTTGTCCCGTGCTTTCGTTCATCGCTGCTCTCCTTTGTAACTCAGTCTTAAGTACTGCTCGAAATTCTTCCCGCGGCAGCAGCCGCAACTCTCGCGCAACGTCCGCGAGCGCCGCAAGGTCGCGATGCGGCTTATCCTCCGGGCGGGGCCGCAGCAACACCAGCATGGCCTGCACCACTTCCTCAACTTGTTCACGCAGGGGACGCCTAGGCATGGCTACCCCCCATCTGCGCGCGCAGCCTCTCCAGCGCCCTCAACTGCAATTGCTTGATCGCGCCCTCCGTTTTGCCAAGCCGTTCCGCAATTTCGCGAATGCTCCGCTGCTCCACAAACCGCTGGCGTACCACTTGCCGTTGCGCCTCCGGGAGCTGCGCCACCATTCGAAACAGGCGTGCCCGGTCTTCTACCACTCGCACTTCAGCTTGAGTAGGTTCCGGTGGATCGTCCGGCGCAGGGAGTTCCCGGGCGGCGCGTTTCCATTGATCCGCAACGGCATTCGTCGCGATCCGCAGCAGCCAGGCTGCGAACGGCACCCCGCGCCACTCGTAGCCAGCCAAATTTGCGAGCGCCTTGTGAAATACTTCGGAAGTCAGATCTTCCGCCGTCGCGCGGTCTCGCACCTTGTTGGCGACAAACCCGTACACTCGCTCGAAATGCATCTCGTAGAGCGCATCAAACTTCGCCAAGTCTCGTTGCGCCGCCTCCACCAGCAATCGCTCCTCCGCTTGCCCAGAGCCAGCCGGGGCGTCCCCTGCTCCTTGCGCAAGCGAACGCTCCTGTGTTCCTCGGGTGGCTCCAGCGGGCACACCCTCATCCGCGCTTTTCGCCGAACGCTTCCGTGCCGGTCGTCGCGTGGCCATCTTCGCTCTACATACAATAACTGCCTATCGTGAAAAAGGTCACGGTGGCCGTCGTCTGGTGGGGGATAAAGGGAAGCCTACTTGATTCCGCATTGCTGTTTCAAAATGGGGCAGGCCATGGCACATCTATTTCCTGTTGCCCGATTGGACAAAAAGAGAGCGAAGTGCACGCTATTTACAAGTGCGCTCTATTAAGAGGGTGCCTTGCGGCCCTTTAAACGTAAGTAGGAATCACTGGTTGAAGAGGAGAGAAAATGAAACTTGGATTTCTTTTGGCCATACTACTTCTTGCTTCGTGTAACAGTGAAGCGAAGGGGCGTCCTTCCCCTGAGAGGGGCGCTCTGCTCCAAGTGCAACCCTCTACCGGTGCTTTCGAAAGCGAAAATGAGAACACGTTTGAACTGTGTATCCTTTTTGGGGCTTTGGCGTTCCCAGTCACTCTGATCTGTTGCTATGAGGTTTGCCGATCGATACGCGTGCGCAGCGCAACTGAAGGCGTCTGCGCTTGGGTTCGCACTGGCGAAACCGCGTCACACTGGGTCTCTGTCACGTCTCCTCGCGGGTAGTTTGAGCGTCGACTATTTGGGTATACGCGTCGCGGCGGGTGAGGCCGCGTTCCGGTGATCCTTGCGTCGTCCGCTTGGGACCGTTCTTCGGGCGGCCATCCGGTCTCTACGAATAATAACCGCCGCCAGCCAAAAAGGTTACGCATTGCTTGGTGTACTCCAATCGTTCGCCGGCCGATTCACGCTCCATTAACAATTAGTCCCATTGGCGTCCAATCTCGACAAAATCGAAACTTAACCAAACTTTTTGCCGGGTCTTTTCGTCAATACAGGTACCGGCAGGCGGGCGCAGTGGTCTTCGAGTTCATCAGCAGTGGTCTTGGAGTTCATGAAGTGTTGCGCGAACAGAAGTCGGGCGCGCCATGTCGATTTGTCTCTTTGGCGCCTATTCCGCTCGTGTTCGCCAACTCCGTGGTGTGGCCGATGATCCTGGTGTATCTCAACGGCCGTTCTTTGGGCCGATTGGGAGAGACGTATGAGAACGAACCAGTTGATGCTTCTGTCTCAAGGGGGACACCTATGCAGCTTCGCCGTTCGATTTCCATCCTCAAGCCGTTGTTCTTTCTATGCACAGTCTTGCCCGCAGTTCATCCCAGCGTCGCTTCGCCACAATCTCAGGAGAACGCAGCCTCGCCCGCATCGCTGTCCAGCCTCAAATCAAATGCCGAAGCTGGGGATGCCGTCGCCCAATATAAGCTCGCCCAGGTCTATCTGCGGAGCAATCCCGCGGCTCCGGATTACAGTTCGGCCATAAAATGGCTACGCGCCTCAGCATCCCAGGGGAACGACAACGCCGAATTTATGCTCGGCTATCTATTCGAGCATGGCCAAGGGCTTCCCAAGGACTACGCGAAGGCTGCGGAGAACTATGAGGCCGCGGCTCGGCAAGGCCACTCCTCGGCCGCCAATAATCTCGCCTCCCTATACCAGAACGGTCAGGGCGTTCCTAAGAATCTCGGCAAGGCCTTCGAATGGTATCTAGCCGCCGCACTGGCGGCCAATCCCGTCGGGCAATGCAATCTCGCCACCATGTATTATTTCGGCGAAGGCACTCGCCGCGACTACGCCCTCGCGGTGAAATGGTTTCGCGCCGCTGCCGATCTTGGCGAGCCCAGCGCTCAGCATGATCTCGCCGTCCTCTATTACAAAGGTCTCGGCGTCTCGTCCGATTACACGGAAGCCGCTCGTTGGGAACGGCTCGCCGCTCAACAAGGCCAACCCCATGCGGAAACCGACTTGGCCTACCTCTACGAATTAGGCAAAGGTGTCCCGCTTGATTACGTGGCCGCTTACACTTGGTATTCGCGCGCAATCGCGGCCGGCGACAACAGCGGCGTCCAGCGCCGCAAAGACCTTTCTCGCCTTATGACCAGCAAGCAACTCGGCGAGGCCGCCGCCCTCATTTCCGGGCAATCTTCTCAACCTCCTCCGGGTTCCGCATATTCAGTCGCGGATGCCTTCACACTCCTCGAGTTCCACTAATCAGCGCGGTGTTTGACTCAGATTGCTAATCCTCGCTGTCGCTACTCGGTTGGCCCGTGCGTCCGACGACGATCTGCGCGTAGGCTGCGCGGCGGGAAAGGCCGCGCTCTTTGGCGGCTAGCTTCAGCGCTTCTTTGCGGTCGAGCTTCGCCTGGTGGATAAGCTCTTCGACGCGATCGGTCAGGCTTTGTGTGGAGTTGGCCCGCGTGCGCGCGTCGGCGGGATCTTCGGGGCCGATAAGCAGGGTAATTTCGCCGCGCGCCGGGTGTTCTTCGAGGGAGGTAAAGAGTTCGGAGAGTTTTCCACGGCGGAACTCTTCATGGAGTTTGGTGACTTCACGGGCGAGGCAGGCCGATCGGTTGCCCAGGACCTCGCGGGCGTCGGCGACGCACTCCGCAATGCGATGCGGCGCTTCGTAAAGAATGATGGTGCGATCTTCGATGCGCAGCCGTTCGAACGCGCGGCGGCGTTCTCCGCTGCGGGCCGGCAAAAATCCGACAAAAAGAAATTCTTCATTGGGCAAGCCCGACGCGGAAAGGGAAGCGAGTAGCGCGGAAGGACCGGGAATCGGTATGACGGGGATGCGGTGCCGCAGGCAGAGCGTGACCAAACGATGCCCGGGGTCGGAAACCAGCGGCATTCCGGCGTCACTCACGAGCGCGATTTTTGCGCCTTGCTCCAGCGCCACAACCAGTTCCGGCGCGCGCGTCAGCTCATTATGTTCGTGATAGCTGACCAACGGCTTGTGAATTTCATAGTGCGCGAGCAGCTTTTGCGTGTGCCGAGTATCCTCGCAAGCGATCTGGTCCACTTCCTTCAGAATTCGAATGGCACGCAGCGTGATGTCTTCGAGGTTGCCGATGGGCGTGCCCACGAGATACAGGCAGCCGCCCGCGGAACTTACAGCGCTGACCGTGGTCGTGAAAGAAATCCTGGCGCTCATGTAGAAGAGTCTAGTGCCGTTCCAACTTAATTGGAGCAACTATTTTTCTGGGTCCGTGCTGGGCAGACTGGAAGAGCACACTCTTCAGTTTGGCCCATTTCGTTGGAACGGCACTAGCGCGCGAGCCGAGGGCGTGCGGCCTGCATGCTATACTTTGAGTTTTAACGACTCAATCGGAGGAAGGTTTGTGCCCCTGTACGAGTACAAATGCCTGAACTGCGGCCGGCGCACGGAAAAGATCGAGAAAGTCTCCGGGCCGCACCTGAAAAAATGCCCGCACTGCGGTGGCAAAGTGGAATCGGTGATCACCGCGCCCGCGATCCAGTTTAAGGGCGCGGGCTGGTACGTTACGGATTACGCCGGGAAATCCACCGACGACGGCAGCAAAGAGCAAAAGCCAGCGGCGGAAGCGAAAGAAACCGCTTCCAAAGATGGCGCTGGCAAGGAAAAAGACAGCAGCGCAAAGGAAACGGTCTCCAAAGACTCCAAAGATTCTAAAGAAAAGAAGCCCGCGAAGAAAAAACAAGCCGAGTGAGGAAACCAGTGGCCGACACGACTCAAGCAAAGAGCCCCGCAGGACGCCGAGTGCGCAAGGCGGTTCTGCCGGCCGCGGGACTGGGCACGCGATTTTTGCCTGCAACGAAAGCCCAGCCCAAAGAAATGTTGACGGTCGTGGACAAGCCGCAGATTCAATACGTCGTGGAAGAGTGCGTCGTTTCCGGGATCGAGCACATCATCATCGTGACCGGAAAAGGGAAAAATTCCATCGAGGATCACTTCGACTACTCGCCGACGCTGGAACGCTTCCTGGAAGAGCGCGGGAAGAAAGAGCAAGCGGCCATGGTGCGGCGGATCAGCAACATGGTACAGGTGAGTTACACGCGGCAGAAAGAGCCGCTGGGCCTGGGACATGCCGTGCTAGTGGCGAAAGACCTGGTCGGGGACGAACCCTTCGCGGTTTTGCTCGGCGACGTCTTGATTCCCGGCGCGAATCCAGCCACAAAACAATTAGTCGCCGTGTACGAGGCTACGGGAGTGGGTGCGATTGCCGTCGAAGAAGTGCCCAAGGAAAAAACGCATTTTTATGGAATCGTGGGCGGGGAGCCTGCACCGCAACCGCCATTTGGCGCGCGGCTGTTGCGGATTCGCGATCTAGTGGAAAAACCGAAGCCGGAGGAGGCCCCCTCAAATCTGGCGATTACCGGGCGCTACGTTTTGCCGCCGCAGATCTTCGATTGTCTGGAGCGCACCAAACCTGGGGCTGGAAACGAAATCCAATTAACCGATGCGCTTCGCATTCTCGCGCAAGAAGACGGCCTGTGGGCTTACATTTATGATGGCATCTCCTATGACGCGGGCGACAAACTGGGATTTCTGAAAGCAACCGTGGAAATCGCCTTGCAAAATGGGGAGTTTGGCGGCGACTTTCGCGAGTACTTGAAGAGTTTGAAGCTATAAGTACAGGGAATTTCGACGATGACGCGCATATTGGGAATTGAATCTTCGTGCGATGAGACGGCGGCAGCAGTCGTCGCGGATGGGCGCGATATTTTGTCCAGCGTGGTGGCGTCGCAGATTGACGTGCATAGGAAATATGGCGGCGTGGTGCCGGAGCTGGCTTCCCGCGAGCATTTGCGGCAGATCGTGCCGGTGGTACGCGAAGCGTTGTCGCAGGCGGGAATGAAGCTTCAAGATGTGGACGCGATTGGCGTGACGCAGGGGCCGGGGCTTGTTGGCGCGCTGCTGGTAGGAATCACCTACGGAAAAACGCTGGCCCAGGCGCTGGGAAAACCGCTGGTTTCGGTGAATCATCTTGAGGGGCACGTGCACGCGGTTTTTCTCGAAGCATACAAAGCTGGGTGCGTTCCAAAATTACCGGCGGTGTGCCTGATTGTTTCCGGCGGGCACACGGTCCTGTATGAAGTAAAGACGGAAAATTCAAACGTGCAGGATAGCAGCGGGCCTTTGCGTTACCGCAAAATTGGGCAGACGCGAGATGACGCGGCTGGAGAAGCGTACGACAAGGTAGCGAAACTATTGGGACTCGGTTATCCGGGAGGGCCGATCCTGGACCGGCTGGCGGCGGTTTCCAGCGGAGCGCCGGCTCCCGTGAAATTTGGCCCAACAAAAACGAAAGGCAACCGTTTGGATTTCAGCTTCAGCGGACTGAAGACGGCTGTGCTCTATCACGTGCGGGAGAACAGCGCCTATTCTCATGAAATTTGGGCAAGAGAAGAGGCGCTCGCGCGCGGCGAGAGAAAATTTGAGCAATTGCTACCATTGTGCAGCCCACAAACTCTGGCGTTGGTGCGCGAGTTTCAGAATGCGGTGGTGCGGGATTTGGTGGAGCGCACGATGAAGGCAGCAGAAGAATTGAGTGTGGAAAGTGTGCTGGTTTCCGGCGGTGTGGCCGCGAATAGCCAGTTGCGCGCGACGTTTGAAGAACGCGCGAAATCCCGCGGCGTCGAAGCGTTTTTCCCCAGCCGCGCGCTTTCGACCGATAACGCGGCGATGATCGCCGCCGCTGCGTACTCGCGATTCCGCGCTGGTCTTCTCGCCGACACTACGCTTGACGCCGATCCGAGCCTCGCGCTCGCGTAAGCGCGCCGCGTCGAACCTTAATTCCCCCGAAGAAGGTCGCTGATATGGAATTCCGGGGCCCGGTCGACCCGGTCTGGGTCTTGTGTGGCCCTCACGCAAAGTTAGCACCTATATCTCTTAGTCAAGCCAATATTTAGACTTGCCGAGAGCGCGAGGTATAATTCGGGCTCATGCCTATTTCTAAAACAGGCGGAGCGCGATTTCAGGCCGCGAGCGATCAATCGTTGCTGGTTTATTTCGGACAAAGCGCCCACCTTAACTTAGGCCGGGCTGAAGCCCGGCCCCTACAAAATCACGAAGAAAAGAGCCATGCTCCCGACCCGGTCGCGATAAATTCTGCCCGAGCCGTACAAAATCAAATCACAATTGAGGCGCACGAGCGCGTACGCCGACTGCTTCGGCTGATGGAGCTAGAGCCTGTTGCTGGGGTGCGCAATCTGCATCCAGCGTATTGCTCGTTGTTAGTGAAATTTGATGCGAAGAAGTTGCGGCACGAGCAAATGGAAGAGATTTTGCGCGGTTATCTTTCGCGCATGGAGGAGGTGAATCTTCCTGAGCCGCAAGTGGTGGAAATTCCGGTTTGTTATGGCTCGGAGTATGGGCCGGATCTGAATGAAGTTGCGACGATGCACGGGATGATGGCGGCGCAGGTGATCGAGCTGCATGCTTCGAAGGATTACTTGGTCTATTTTCTTGGATTCGTGCCCGGGTTCGCGTATCTCGGAGAATTGCCCGAGGCACTGGTGACTCCACGGCTGGCGGCACCGCGGCGTATCGTGCCGGCGGGAAGCGTGGGCATCGCGGGAAACCAGACCGGCGTGTATCCCTTCGTGACCCCTGGCGGATGGAGATTGCTGGGACGCACGCCTCTCACCATGTTTCGAACGGACCGTGAGGGATTGAGCCTCTTGTCCATTGGAGATCGCGTGCGATTTGTGCCAATTTCGCGCGAGCAGTTCGTTGCGCTGGAGAGGGCATGAAGATCATTCAAGTCCTCGCGCCAGGAATGCTCACAACGGTGCAGGATTTGGGGCGGGAAGGTTTCGGGGCGATGGGCGTTTCGGCTTCCGGGGCGGCGGATGCGGTTTCCCTTCGAATCGGAAACCGGTTGGTGGGGAACGCGGAAGATGCAGCGGGATTGGAAATGACGCTGCTCGGAGGCACGTTTGTGTTTCCCGAAGCCGCTGTGTTGGCGCTGGCGGGTTCGGACTTTGGCGCGACGCTCGATGGCGTGTCTGTTGAGCTATGGAGTTCGCTCGAAGTGAAGCCTGGGCAGACGCTGCGAGTGGGGTCGACGCGAACGGGGGCGCGGTGTTACTTATGCGTGGGAGGTGGAATTGAAGTGAAAACCTTTCTTGGAAGCGCTTCGACGCACCTCTTGAGTGGGCTCGGCGGGTTGCATGGCCGAGCGCTACGGAAGGGAGATGTGCTGAAGATTGGTGCGCCGACCGGCGCATTTCGCAAAAGAGCGGTGGCGGAAGATGTGTTGAAAACTCTGTCGCCGCGAAAAGTCTTGCGAGTTACCCCGGGCCCGCAGAGCGGATGTTTTCCGGAGGCGGCGCAGACATTGTTTTACGCGAGCACGTATCGCGTGGCGGAGGAATCCAATCGGATGGGGCTGCGCCTCGAAGGGCCGGCGATTCCTGAAGGCGCGCATGGAGAAATGATCAGCGAAGGCGTTTCGCTGGGCGCGGTGCAGATTACGGCAGGAGGTTTGCCAATTATTTTGTTCGTAGAACAGCAGACCACGGGCGGATACCCGAAAATTGCGAACGTGATTTCAGCGGATTTGGATAGTTTGGGGCAATTGCGGCCGCGCGATGAGATTAGTTTTGAACCGGTGGATTGGGAAACCGCCCGGACGTTGCTGATGGAACAGGAAAAGTTGCTGGCGTCGGAGGAGCTTTTCGTGGAGAACCCATCGTCCGATGAAGTACATTGACTTGAATTGCGACATGGGGGGGGGCTGCCGGGGGCCACGAGGAATCGAGGGTAGACCCAAGCTATAGCGCGAGCAGGCCCAAGCACAACTACCACATTGAGTTGTTGTACCAACGCAGGACTCGGAGAGCGCGGAGCGTGTTCCAGCGGCTGGTGCCGCCGACAGCGGTCTCCATCTACAATGGAATACCTTCGGCATGAAGGAGGTTGAGCGTCCGTTCTAGTGGCGGCGCTCGATCACCTTCACGGGTGCAGCTGTCGCCGCACAGAACGTAACGGTCGCAGTACCTTTTTCGCGCCGGTTGGGCGCGCGCCTATGGCGCGAACAGGACAAGCGACCTACCATGAAAAGAACGATAGCACTGTCTGCGGATCTACGACCCAATGTTCTTGAATCGCATGGCTTCGAGAATTCTTCTTGCGCTCGCAGGCTTCTCTGCGGGTTGTAAGCAGATGCCAACTTCCGCCGCTACGCCGCAAGTGGCCGCGCGCGCTGTACCCGCATCCGCACCGGCGCAAACCGCTGCGCCGCAGCACGAAACTTCCTTGCCAAACACACCCAAAGCAGCCCAAGTGGCCGCACCTCCGGCCGTGCAGCCAAAAGTCGAAGACGTCGAAGAGCGCAAGGGCCCGTTTACGATTAAGGGGCAGACCTTCTCGGTTGTTCAGCACTTGAAGGTACAGAATGGCGAGCCCGACGCAACCCTCGCATTGCTTGAGATTGTCGACAGCGAGGGAATTGTCCGGTATCGCGACGACTTCCCCTACCTCGAGGGCGGCGGGTTCTGCCCGGCGGGTGTGAAAGTGATTTCGGGAAGCAACGGTGCGGGTTTCTTACTGGATATGGCGTGCTCCGCAGGCCAGCCCGACAGCGGCGGCCCTTGGCAGATCCTTAGTGTGGCCAATGGCAAAATCTCCCCGCTCGGGAAGCCGTTTTCCGCATCAGGGGAGATAGTCGATTTTGTTCCCGGCGAGATCAAGAAAATTGGCAACCTCACGCAAATTCACCCTGACGAGCTGAAGATTCGCCTCTTTACTGGGTATTTCTACGTTACCGTGGTTCTTCGTGTGGGCTGGTGGGAGGGCGGACTCGCTTTGGCACAGCATTGTTTCTCTCAAACCGGTCACGGATTTGCGCCAGACGGCTGCGAAATGCCCGCGGACGATGTCGGACACCTACAAAGGGACCAAGAACTGACGTTCTTGCGCATGTTCAGTGAGTCAAACGCCCAAGGAATACCCGAGCACGTTGTCGTCAAGAAAGATTCACAAGTTGAAGTTCTTGCCGGCAAGGTCTTCGTGACCTTCGAAGAATCAAAGACTGGAATCGATCTAGGCGTTGGCCCTGATATGTGGTTCAAGGTTCGCATTGACGGCAAAGTTGGTTGGATCCACACCGAGGAAGATCTTCAGGCCATCGGCCTTTATCAGCGCTGACTCCCAGCTGTGAATTTCAAACATATTGAGCAGGGTGCCCACAGACTCCAAACCTTGTCAGTTCGCCCCAGGGTCATAGGTGCCGGATTCATTTCAAGAACGCGAAATTCAGTGATGAGAAATCCGGTGGGGGCACCATACATCGTGCCCCAGGGGGCAGCTTTTGGTTTACCCTGAGGTCGGTGGCACAGACTTTAGTCTATGCCCTTCCCACGAACGAAGGGTTTACCGCACCTTGTTTGTGTCATTCTGAGCCCATCCGATGAGGATGGACGAAGAATCTCAGCGCATGGATTTGGCACAGCGTCAAAGTTGAGATGCTTCGGCGAACCATATCGGTTCGCATCGGCATGACACCGCCGTTGAGGCGGGCTTAGCGGATAGCGAGGAATTGCGTTGGCTTATACGAAGCGCATTGACCTCAATTGCGACATGGGGGAGCTGCCGGCCGCGATTGCCGACGGCACGCAGGAAGCGCTGCTGCGCTCGATCACTTCGGCGAACGTGGCGTGCGGTGGGCACGCGGGCGACGAACGAACGATGAAGACCACGATCGAGCAGGCGCTGCGCGCGGGCGTGGCGATTGGGGCGCATCCCGGGTATCCCGACCGAGCGAATTTCGGGCGGCTGGAGTTGACGATGGCGGCGGAGGCGATTGCGGATTCGGTGTTTGACCAGGTGCGGGCGCTGGGGAAAATTGCTGGGAGGGCGAGGTTGGTGCACGTCAAGCCGCATGGGGCACTCTACAATCAGGCAGTGCGAAATCGCGAGCTTGCAGCGGCGATTGCCAAAGGGGTCTCTCGCTGGAGCAAACACGTTGTTCTTGTAGGGTTGGCGGGGTCTCCGATGCTGGATGTGTTTCGCGAAGCGGGCTTCACTGTGGCGGCGGAAGCGTTCGCCGACCGGCGGTACGAACGGGATGGAACGCTGCGTTCACGCAAATTTGAGGACGCGTTGATCCGCAATCCCGAGGAAGCTGCCAAGCAAGCTCTAAGCATCGTGGAACAAGGGAAGGTGATTGCGTCCGACGGGAGCGAAGCTGCGGTGAACGCGCAGACGATTTGCATCCATGGCGACACTCCCGGCGCGCCGGAAATTGCTGCGACGGTGGCCAGGACGCTGCGCGAGGCGGGCGTTGCTCTCAATCCGCTTTGATGGGTGAGGAAATAGTCTTCGGATCTGGTGGGTAGAGCTCAACGTACTTCTTGGCTAAGCGGCGGATTCATGTTTTCTCTGAATCAAGTAATGGAGCCACAGCATACCTGAATCCCCGCGCTTTCATGGGGAGATCCATACCTGCAAAATACCATCTTGAGCGTACGCCGGAAGCACAGAGACGGAGAAAAAAGAAGGGCGCCGCGACCATGTCGGGGCGCCCTTACAAGGGAAGGGGGAGAAGACAGAGCTATTCGAACTTTTCGGTCATGATGGGGAACTGGAGCTTGGCCTTGGCGAGGGACTTGACGACGATGGCTTCGGCGCTTTCCGCGGTGGTATTGCGCGAGGTGGCCATTTCGCTGACCAGGAGGTACTTGGCGCGCTCGAGCATTTTCTTTTCGCGGAAGGAGAGGGGCTTGCTGCGGCTGAGGGAAAGAAGACTTTTCAGGACGACGGCGACTTCGAGGAGGGACCCGGTGCGCATGCGCTCGGAGTTCTCTTTGAAGCGGTGCTTCCAGTCGTGGTGAGAGTTGAGTTTACCCTTCTCGAGGAAACCAAGGACTTTGGTGGATTCTGTGTTGCGGATAACGGAACGAAGGCCAACCGTCATGGCGTTGGATTGCGGGACCATGACACGCAAGCCGCTGGAAACAATGCGGATCATGAAGTAACGTTCGGTTCTGCCGTTCAAGACACCGTAGTTGATCTGTTCAACAACGCCTACACCATGATTCGGGTACACGACCTTGTCGCCGATCTTGTAGTCCATAATTTCGGTTGCCCCCCAGAGAAGCAGAGAAAGTGTAGAAGAATGTGTTGGAAGAGTCAAGATATATCCATTGGAATCAAAAGGTTAGGGAAAATTAGGTGTTAATTTGGCAGGCGAATTGCTCAGCGGAAGCAGTTTTTCAGTACCACTGGACTGGAAGAAGGAGCACTTCGAGGCCTAAAAGCTGCCAATCGCTGCACGGAATATTCGGGTCACGCGGGAATCAGGGATGAGTCTTTTTTTAGGGAATGGGAAGCTAGGATAGAATGCGGATGTGATTGTATTGGCGATAGATACGTGTGATTCACGGGGGAGTGTCGCGGTTCTACGCGACGGTGCGATTTTGGGGTCTGTAACTCACCAGACTGCCGAGGATTACTCTTCGTGGCTGCTGCCTGCCGTGAACCGCGTGCTTCGAGAGGCGGGAATTCGGATGGAGGATGTTGATGCATATGCGGCGGCATCGGGACCGGGGTCGTTCACGGGCGTGCGGGTGGGGCTGACGACCGTGAAGGCTTGGGCGGAAGTGTACGGGAAACCGATCGTGGGCGTATCCCGATTGGAGGCGATCGCTTCGCAGGTGTCTGCAGCGACTCGCTATGTGGCGGCATCTGCCAATGCGAATCGGGGGCAAGTGTTCGGAGCCATCTATCGACGGAACGTGACAGAACTGGAGAGGCTTGGGGACGAGATGGTGTTGACTCCCGGTGATTTTGTTGCGGCTGCGGCAGAGTCGGCTGGACGAGAGAGCGTTTCGTGGGTTTCCATCGATCCGGATTGTATGCTTGTGGATAAGACGTGGCAAGCCCGGGAAAAGCTCAACGAGAGTATCGAACACGTGTCGCCGTTCCTTGCGCAGACGATTGCCGGCATGGCGGCGGGCCGATCGGCAGCGGGGCATTCGACAGATGCGTTGAGGCTAGATGCGAATTACGTGAGGCGATCGGACGCGGAAATTTTCTGGAAGGGCGGCAAGACGCATGGCGGCTAAGGCCAAGGGCCAGGGTGCGGGAGTGTCAATTCGTGCACTTCGGCGAGAAGACGCCGAGAACGTAACGAAGATATTGCGTGAATCGGCGGAAGCTGCGGATTGGTCGGCAGAGAGCCTTAAAGATTCTCTCGGTTGGGCGGGCGTAGCGGCACTAGTCTGCGAAGCGGACGGGAAAGCGACGGGGTTTGTCATGGGGCGACAGGTGGGGGACGAGGCGGAGATCCTGAACTTGGCGGTGACGCCGGCGCGGAGGCGGAAGGGCCAAGGGGGAGCGTTGTTGGAGGAGGTGCTGATGGAATTCGTGGCCCGACGAGTAAGTCGTGTGTTTCTAGAGGTTCGGGAGTCGAACCAAACTGGAATTGCGTTCTATTTGAAACACGGTTTTAGCAAAACGGGGCGGCGACCCGGCTACTACCGCGAGCCCGAGGAGGCCGCAATTGTGATGGAGAAGAAACTCGCAGGCTAGAACGAAAATACCATAAATACCCGCTTGACGTGGCGCGGCAAAGTGCTATCTTGCGTTCATGTAGTATTCACAACCCATTCACGGAGTCGTGAGGAGGAACGCATGGCAAGTGTGCAGCGGGCACCTCGGGACATACTTCTTCAAACAGACGCCGACTATCAGCGTCTGGCAGAGCAGCACCAGCAATACGAAGCAGAACTTCAAAAAATCTCCAAATCGCCCTACCTGAATTCGGAAGACCTCATCGAAGAAATAAAATTAAAGAAGTTAAAACTCCATTGTAAAGACGAGATGGAGCGGATTGCCGCGCGTATCATACGCAGCCGGGCTTAGCATACCCAATAACGAGTTTGTCGCAGTCGATTCTGTCGTAGAATTGACCATGCGTGGCCGCGGCGCTGCGGTCTCCGCGAAAACGCGGAGGTGTATTCCGGGAAGCATGGTTAAAGAAGGCTATTCCTTCGGGTTGCCACCGCTCGTGCTGGGCGGTGCTTTCTTTCTTCTGCATTGGTACATTGCGGCGGGCCTACTGGTGTTTCTTGCCCTGTTTGTCTTCTCCTTTTTTCGCGATCCGGAGCGCGTGATTCCGGCGGAGCCGGGGGCGGTGGTGTCTCCTGCGGATGGGCGCGTGATGGTCGTAAAGGAGGAAGAGAATGCGGGACGGCCCGGAAAGCGCATCAGTATTTTTCTGGCAATCTGGAACGTGCACATTAACCGCTCGCCTGCAACGGGGACGATTACGAAGCTGGAGTACCGGCCGGGGAAATTCCTGGCGGCGATGAAGGAACGCGCGTCGGTGGAAAACGAACAGAATGTGTTTACGCTTTCGACGGATGCCGGAGAAATGGTGTTCAAGCAGATTGCGGGACTCATCGCGCGGCGAGTAGTCTCATGGAAGAAGCAAGGCGACAAAGTGGCTCGCGGGGAACGGATCGGGCTGATGCGATTCAGTTCCCGGATGGATTTGTGGGTGCCGAAAGAGGCGGAGATCGTGGCAAAGGTGGGAGACCGCGTGGAAGGTGGAACGAGCATTCTCGCGCGATGGCCGGTGAAGGCGGCAGAGGAGCCGACGGAAAGGCCTAGTGCCACAGGAACAGACGCAAATTTAACCGCAACGGGGAAAAGACTATAACCATGCCGGATGTCGAACAGCAGGAGATACCGTTTCATGAGCGGCGCTTCAAGAATCAGAAATTGAGGCGGCGTGGCATTTTTCTCATCCCGAGTCTATTCACGACTGCCAATCTGTTGTGCGGTTACTATGCGGTGATCGCGTCGCTGCTAGGCGGAAGAGATAATTTCGACCATGCGGCGAAGGCGATTGGTTTCGCGATCCTGTTTGACTCGCTGGACGGGCGCCTGGCGCGATTGTTGGGCGCGAACACGGACTTTGGCGTACAGTTCGACTCGCTGGCAGACGTGGTGAGTTTCGGGATTGCGCCGGCGGTACTGGCCTATGCCTGGGGAGTGCGGGGCCTGCCGGGAGATGGCAGCGTGGCGTTCGATCAGATGGGAGAGTTTGCCTGGGTTTGCTGTCTGGGATTCCTGATTTGCTGCGCATGGAGATTGGCGCGGTTTAACGTGCAGGGGATGGCGCCGGGCGGCTCGAAATATTTCGTAGGGATGCCGACGCCCGCGGCGGCGGGCATGATTGCAGCGCTGGTGCATGGGTTCAAGAATCCGCTGCACGACTGGCGCTGGTCGGTGGCATGGTTCCTGCTAGCGGCGGGGCTGGGCGCGCTAATGACGAGTACGATCCGCTACAACAGCTTCAAGGACATTCCTTTAACGCGAAAGCAGCCCTCACTGGCGATTGTGCTGCTTTGCTTGATCGTGGCAGTGATCTGGAGATATTCGGAGTACGCTCTAGTGATTCTGGCGTCCACGTACGCAGTAGTGGGCGTGGCGCTGCACCTCGTAAGATTTGTCCGGCATCGTGCGGTTTCGCGGACCGCGTGATTCATGCCCTCATTCGAACGGGATTCCCAACGAATTGTGATTGCGGGTGCGTCTACGCTGCTGGGAACGGAACTGAAATCGCTGCTTGAGGAGAGCCCGTTTGCAAGCTGGGATTACCGATTGTTGGATGAAGAAGTCGCCGCGGGAACCCTGACGGAAGCGGGCGGCGAGCCGGCGGTGATTCTCCCAGCGGAAGAGGGAAGCTTTGACCGGGCGCGATTTGTATTTTTCACCGGTTCGGCCGCATTTACAAAGACGAATCTAAGCGCAGCGAAGCAGGCGCGTGGAAAGATCGTGGACCTCTCGGGCGCGCTCGCGGATCATCCTAAGATAATCACCTGGTTTCCCGGGATTGATTCTCTCCGCGGCGGCGAGTTGCCGAGAACCGGAACTGCCTACGTCGTTCCGTCCGCCGCTGCGACTGCGGCCGCAACGCTTTCCCTCGCCTTGCAACCGCTGGGCCTGGAGAAACTTGTCTTCGTGTGCTTTCAGCCTGTCTCCGAAGCGGGCCGCGCGGGCATCGAAGAGCTGGAGAGCCAAACTTCGCAGGTGCTTTCCTTTCAAAGCGTCGGGAAGCCGGTCTTTGACGCACAAGTAGCGTTTGCACTGCTCGATCGCTTCGGGCCTGCAAGCTCGCAGGACTTGCTGTCGGCGCGGGAGCGAATACGTACCGAAATCGAGGTTTGCATAGCGGGCAAGACTGGATTACCCGCACTTCAGTTACTTCATGTGCCAGTCTTCTACGGTGTCACCTTTGCCGCTTGCGCTCACGTGACCCTGGAAGCTAACTGCCCACGACTCGTCCAAGCGTGCAACAGCGCGGGATTTGCCCCCATCACAAGGGATGAGGCGTTGAGCAACATAAGTGCTGCGGGAGAGACCCTCATTCAGCTGGCAGAACCGCAAGCGGATCCAGCCGCGTTAGGGACTTGGTGGTTCTGGGGAGCGGCGGATAATATTCGGGTGCCGGCATGGAACGCGGTGAAACTGGCGGAGAAACTCTTGTGAAAAGAAGTGGCGAGTGGCGAGTGACGAGTGGTGGGTGGCCCAGACTAGGAATGGGGACGAGGCGGATTTGGACGATAGAAGTGAACGGGATTTTATTGATGGCGGCATTCCTGAGTGGCTGCGGATACCACGTAGCCGGGAAGAGCGATTCGCTGCCGAAGAGCATTCACGTGATTGCGGTGCCGGCGCTCGAGAATAAGACCGCGAGTTACCGAATCGAGCAGAGACTCACGACGGCGACGGTACACGAGTTCCTGGCGAAGACACCCTATCGCGTGGTCCCGAATCCGGCGAACGGGGACGCGGTGCTGCGAGGGAAAGTGCTGAGCCTGGAGGCCGTTCCGCTTCTGTTTGACAACACGGTGAATCCCATAACGCAAGCGCCCACGGGACGCGCGACGGCGATGCTGGTTACGCTGAAGTGCGAAGTGACGTTCGAAGAGCGCGAGACGGGGAAAATTCTCTATCACACGGACAATTTTGTGTTTCGCAACCAGTATGAGATTTCAACGGATGTGAAGAGCTTTTTCGAAGAGCAGGACCCGGCGCTGGACCGGCTGGCGCAGGATTTTGCGACGCGGTTGGTCGCGGCGCTCCTGGAGAATTACTGATGGCGCGGGTTTCCCCGGAAGAACTGCTGGCGCGGGTGGAAAAGGGGAAGCCCATCCCCGCGATTTTGCTGCTGGGGGAAGAGCCGTACCTTCGGGATTCCTGCCGGGAGCTCTTAATCGAGAAGTTTGTGCCGGAGGCAGCGCGGACTTGGGCGGTGTCGCGCTATTCGGCGGAGCGCGGCGAGACGGAAACCGCGCTGGGACAGGCACAAACTCTGCCGATGCTGGCGCGGCAGCAAGTGGTCTTTCTGGAAGATGCGGAAGCGATCGAGAAATTCGGGGAGAAGAACCGCGAAGAGGCGGTGGCGCAGCTGGACGCTTATCTCGAAGACCCTGCGCCGTTCACCCTGTTGGTGGTGGAGGCGACGGGACTGGATCAGCGGATGAAATTGGGAAAGCTGCTGGCGGAAAAGACGCTGGTGGTGGAATGCGGGCTTGGAGAAAACCAGGATGAGCGGCAAGCGGCGGCGGTGGCGCTGGCGCGAGCGATTGCGAAAGAACAGGGCGTGGAATTTGAGAAGGGCGCGGCGGAGGATCTAGCGGAATTTGTGGCGGCGGATTTGACGCGCCTGAAAACGGAGATCGACAAGCTGGCGACCTACGCGGCGGAGAGAAAGCTAATCCGGCGCGAGGATGTGAGCACAATGGTGGTCAGCGAAAAGACGACCACGGTTTGGGAACTGGCAGACATGATCGCATCGCGCCAGCCGAAAAAAGCGCTGGAGTTCCTGGATCGCTTGCTGCGCGATGGGGAAGAGATGCTGCCGATGCTCGGCGCGATTACCTGGATGTACCGCAAGCTGATGGAAGCGAGCGAAGTAAAGGGTGTAGCAAACGGATGGCAGGCCGCGCGGGCGCTGGGGATGCGGCCGGAGCAAGCAGAGTTGGCGCTGCAGAATGCGCGCAAGATTTCGAGAGCGCGGTTGCTCGCGGGTTTGCGCGCGCTGCAAAATGCCGATGACCGGCTCAAACGTGGCGGCGAAGATGCGCGCGCGGTGATGGAATTTCTGGTCGCAGAATTAACGAGCGAAGCACGGGTCGCGAAGTCCGCTACTCACTAGGTGGCTGGCTGGAGCTAATCGTGCTGAGAAGAGCTTTGCTAGCGACGTTTCTCGTGTCCGCAACCACGCCCGTTCTGTTGCCGAAAGAACGGATTCTTCTTCACCGTATCGGTCCCTCTGAGTCTACGTTGTTCATCGCAAAAACGGACGGTTCCAACGAGCATCCGCTGCTGCCAAGTTCCGGCTTTGATTACAACGCCTCGTTCTCTGCTGACGGCAAGTGGATCATCTTTACATCTGAGCGCGGCGGCTCGGCCGACATCTATCGCGTGCACCCGGATGGTTCAGGCCTGGAGCGGCTGACCGATGATCCGGCCTATGACGACCAAGCAGCCCTTTCACCGGATGGAAAACAGCTTGCGTTCGTGTCCTCACGCGGTACGGGATCCGCTGACATTTGGGTGCTTGACCTGCAAACCAAAAAGGCGCGAAGCCTTACGCACGCGCCGGGTAGTTTCCGGCCGTCCTGGTCCCCAGACGGAAAGTGGATCGCGTTCTCGTCTGATCGCAACACCCCCGTGCGACGGCTTGACGCTGAACGATTTGCACAGGTACATGCTGTCAGCATTTATGTAATGCGCGCTGACGGTACGGACGTGCGGAGGCTGACGGCGGCGGGGAAATTTGCAGGCTCGCCGAAGTGGTCTCTTGATGGTAAGAGAGTCGTTTTTTATGAGATGGAAATCAAAGATACGTATTACGGGATGCGACCGGGATTCGGCATACCAGTCGATTCGCAGATCGTCTCGGTCGATGTTGCGACCGGCAGTCGTCAGGAGCATACGTCAGGTCCGGGGCTGAAGGTTTCACCGCAGTTCCTCAGCGAAAGTAGCATCGGATATGTCATGAAGGCAGGCTCGCAGATGGGTTTGGCCTTTACGGTTGGGGATCCGGGTGCCAGCGGAAAGATGCGCAACGCGTCTTGGTCAAGTGACGGCAAATGGGTCGTATATCAGAAGTGGTCCTCTGAATGGCCCCAAAACCGGCGATTGTTTAGCATCGATCCGGAATTTGATCTAGCCGACTCAGCCCCATTTCCAGCGTATTCACACGACGGAAAGAAGCTTGTGGTGACTGATCTTGGTACGGGCTTCGTGGCGATGCCTTCGGTGTCGGTAATGGATGCGGATGGGACGAACGCCAAGCTCATTTTTCGTGGGGAGGAGGGCACTCTCGCGCTCGCGCCACAATGGTCACCTAACGATGAATGGGTCGCATTTGGGCGAGGATTGTATTTTTCTCCTCGCGGCCGAGCAGCCCGCGTCATGCTGATGCGCCCGGATGGCTCGGAACTCCATGAGCTCGTCAAGACTGAGGGAAACAGCGGATTTCCGAGTTGGTCGCCGGATGGCAAGCGAATCGTGTATCGCTTTTGGAAAGAGTCGGAATACGGTCTTCGGATAATCAATCTGACCGATGGATCCACGAAACAACTGACTTCTGGATTTGACAATTTTCCCGCCTGGTCGCCAAAAGGCGATCTCATCGCCTTCACGCGCTTTAGTGAAGGTGATTATGACATTTACACGATCCGGCCCGACGGGACCGGCTTAAGGAGATTGACCACGTCGCCGGGAAATGATGCACACGAAATATGGTCTCCAGATGGAAAGCATATTCTCTTCAGCAGCGCCCGCTTAGGATTCAAAGACGAGGCACCACTCTACGACGACATCCCTCAGCCCTACGCCGAGCTCTTTGTGATGAACGCCGATGGCTCGGGCCAACGACCGTTGACAGATAACCAATGGGAAGACGGAACGCCGGCTTGGGCACCTGTATCCCTGCCGTAGTTGAATAGATGCAACGAAGTTGAACAGCGGCCGAGGATTCCAACGCAAGTTTGGCGTTCGTCCTAGTAGGATGACGGGCAAAATCGGAAACCAGCCCGCTCCAACCACGCCAGGACCCTGGTGTGTTCTTACTCCCGCCTGTTCGGGGTCACCTTGACAAAGTGAACCCAAGCCCCGTTTTTGGCTAACTTCCGAATTGCCGACCATTCGGGAATTAAGACACGGGCGTCGTCTCCACCAAGGCAGTCTGAGCCGCGGCTGTTTGCTTGTCTAAGTCGGTTACTCCACGCCCCAAAATGATCAAACGATGGAATAAGAATCCCATTACGATTTTGTTCAATTCTGGTGTTCGGACATTGTGAAAGACAATCGTCGCCAGTTCACGAGGGTGTGGCAGCCCAAAGTACAAACAGTCCCCGCCGTAATATTCTCCGTGTTCTCCCATGAACAGGTAGGAGACTCGTCCAACCCACCCACCTGATGCTCGATGGATGGAGAAAGATCTTGCGCTGCACGCCTCGGCATCTCTCATAACTCTTCTCTCGTCAATCCAGACCACCAGCAAGACAAAAACGAGCAGGGGCGGATACTGGCAGAATAGAATTACGATGTACGCAAATTGTGATGAAAAAGCCCAATTCAAATAACTGAACTTCGCGGGGCCACTGGCCGCGAAAAACACGAGAACAGCCACCGACAGAAACGTAGGCACAAACAACAGCCATAGCCTCACAAGTTCAACTCGGACGGCCAAGAAGTCGTGCTCCAAAGCTTGGCGTCGATCTGGGTCAACTAAACGTGCGGCTGTCCGTACGTAGAACACCTCCCTGCGCGGATGCATCAAGAAACCCACTACGGCGGCTACGATGATGGCGAGTGCCATAACTCCTTCGAGGAAAGCCTCATACGGGGTGAACAGTAGGACCGCAGCAAACCCGGCAACGATCGCGACGACAAGCGCAGCTCTTGACAGTTCCATTGTCGACACCGCCAGACGGAAAGATGATAGCAATGAGTGTGCGCCTTCGCCGAAACCTGTTGGAACTGCCTCTCTTTTGTCAATGCGCGAGTCACGAGCTAAATGGAAACTGACCCGCTACCGAACATTTATCGTGCTGAGTCAACTTAGAATCCGAAGAGGAAAAGGGAAGGGCGGCCTTGCGGCCGCCCTTCTTTCGTTGCCACCGCGGGGTTTTATCGAAAATTTCCGGCTTGCTTGCCTTAGCCGCCGAAATTAAACAGATCGAACAGGTCACCCAGGGCCGGGCTATTCATCGGCACGTAGGGATTGTCGTCCTCGACAATCGGATTCGGGAAATTGTCGCGGCTGCGAGCTGTCAGCGGCTTCAGTCCCCAGTTCCGTTCAATGAACTTCAGGATCGAGACATGGTCGGTGTAGGTATGACTGATGTGCCCGCCTTTCGTGAAGCGCGAGACCGCTATGAGCGGAATGCGTGGACCGTCGCCAAAAAAGTCGAGCGGCTGGATATAGCCGGAGTCGTAGTAGCCGCCGCCTTCGTCCATAGTGATGAACAGAACGGTGGATGCAAACAGTTCCGGATTGCCGGTGAGATGATCCATCACCTTCTTGACCATCCCCTCAAACAGGTCTTCTTTTGACGATGCCGGGTGGCCGTCAAGTAAACCGTCCGGTTTGAGGAAGGAGACCGCAGGTAGCGAGCCATCGTCCACGGCGGCAAAGAAGTCCGTGGCGTCTTTGATGTGCGCGGCGCGCTGCGCCGGGTCGCCCATGATAGCGTTAGTATACGACTCGAAGTTGCAGATGTTGCAGTACGCTGCGCCAATCTGCACGGTGGGATCCGGGCTGCCCGGGTTGTGCTGCAGCGCCACGGCGGCGTTGTACGCACCGCCGTAGTAAGCCCACGAAATGCCCTTCTCGTTCAGGGCCTCGCCGATCGAGCGGGTATTGATTGGCGGAATGGAGGCGCCTCTCGCGATGCCATGGGCATCCACGGTGCCATCCGGCAAGAAACCGGGCGAATCGTTATTAATCATATAAAAGTGCCGGGCTTGGCAGTTGGGATCCGGATTGTACGGGAGAGATTTCAAGTAATCGCGGATGGGTTTAATGCCAGGCTGGGAGGGATTGCCACACTCGGTGAAATTGCCGTCAAAGAAAAGGTCGACGGTATAAACGTCATTGGTTCCAGGCAAGGGATTGGGATTGGCGATGCGCGCCGGCGGAGTCGTCGGATTGCCATTGCCATCGGACCAGAAAATCGCGTCGCCGGTGCCGAGCATCACGTGATTGGCGCCCGTGCCGCCCATGAATGATTGATGAAAATTGTCGCTCATGGAGTATTGATCGGCGAGGCTCTTCAGAACAGGGACGTCTCCCTTTTGCACGTTATAGAAGGCCATGGCATTGCCGCCACCGTTATCGTCAATCGCGGGAGGGGTGTCAAAGGGATCGATCTGGTTGGTGTAGTTGGTGATGACGAAGGGATAGAGATCATTCAAGCAGCCCGAGGGATTGTGGCGCGTGGCGTTCTTGATACTGCAATCCGATTGCTGCCACATCTCGAAGAGCCGGTGAGTCGTATCACCCGTATAGGAATCGTACGGAAGGTTCGCTCCCTCGAGTGGAAATGGCCCATTCGGCAAGTTATTGAAGTTCGCGACTCGCGTGTCGAAGTCGGGGACGGGGGTAAGCACAAACGTATTGTTCTGCCCGGAAGCACCGGTGGTCAACAGGCCCAGGTCGGCGGTTTCCAACGATGGCTCGATGGACGCCAAGAAAGCGGTCGGAGTGCCGGCAGGAAAAGGAGGCGGCTCGGTAGCAAAACCGATGATCGAGGCGTCGGGGCTTGGCGAAAAGTTCAGGGTCGGCGAAGGCAAAGTTTGATACGGGGCCTTCTCATTGGCATTCAAGCTGATGTAGTAAGTCGTCTTGAACGGCGGCACCGCCTGGAATTGCGCGGCTTTGGAGAAATTCGGGCCGGGGGTGCCGTCAGCTTTGATGATCCCTTCTGACAGCAGATTCTTGACCCCGTCGTCGCTCTTCGGCACATAAGTGGCGAACAAGTGGTCGAAGGTGCGGTTCTCTCCGATCAGGACGATGACGTGCTTGATGGGCGTGGCGGTTTGCGCCTGGTTCTGCGCTTGCGCTGGTGCAGCTAAAAGGCCACCCAAGCTGAATTGGAACACGGTCAGCGCGATGAAACAGGAGCGCAGACCCTGCCAAGATTGTAAAGCCATTTGCTTCAATGACATGCAATTTCCTCACTTTCTCTAGTGAATTGGGATAGGACTCTCTCGGCGGCAGAGACAATGAACTGGATGAGTTACAGGGAGATTTCGCGAAGATGAAATGCAGATGATGCTGGCAACGAATTTGGGGCTGCGTTACTAGTACTGGATTACACTTGATCCAAGATTACAGTCTCGTAATGGCGAACGCGGCGGTCGAAATCCGTGAGCAGGGCGGCAGCTTCCGGGGCGACGACAGCGGCTTCGAGATCGGGCCCGGCGAAATTGCAGATGGCGTCGAGAGAGCGCCACGATGTTTCCACAAGGATCTCGGCTTCAGAGCCAGAGTGCCGTGTTGAAACGACAGCTCCGAGAAAGCCGTTGACGCGGCGCAACTCCGGCAGGACGTTTTTGGAAAAGTGCTCGAGATACCTTGGCAGAAGCGCCTCTGTGGTACGCGCGGACCAACGACGCAGGATCGTTTCCGAAGCTGGTGATGCGACGGTGGGTGTTTTTTGGTTGCCTACGACCACGTTCCACGGACGCACTTCCCATTTTTTGACCAAACCATTCACGACATAAGGATCCTTGCGGGCGAAGTCTTCGACTTTGCTCTTGTCTGTCGCTTGGAATACCAGTAGAGCGCGGTCCACCGGGTCCGCGAGCGCGCCGGCGAAAACGAGCTCGCCGCGCTGAAGCCATTCTCTCGCGACACGCAAATGCTGCTCCCGGAATTCGCCGCGACGCGAGACATAGTCATCGACCACTTCGTAGAACAACGCGTAATAGCCCATAGAAAGCTCCTCTTCACCTAAATTACACAGGCAGCAGCCAATTGTGGCGATCGGGCTCGCGGCCGGTCTGAATAGCGACCAGACGTGAACGGAGTCGCGCCGCAACCGAAGAGCTCGCGGCGGGCGGGAATTGCAGTTCTCGATCCCGGTAGCGGATGCAGGCGATGGGCGCGACGATAGCTGCGGTTCCAACGCCGAAGCCTTCGGTGAGTTTCCCGGCTGCGTGTGCGGAAAGAAGTTCATCCATGGAGATGCGCCGCTCTTGCACGGGTATTCCGAGTTCTATGAATAGGGTGAGCGCCGAATCGCGCGTGACACCGGGCAGTATAGTCCCGCCGAGTGGCGGAGTGATGGCGGCGCCGTCCAGCACGAAAAAGACGTTCATTACGCCAGACTCTTCGACATAGCGGCGCTCGGTGCCATCAAGCCATAGGACATTGTGAAAGCCCTTTTCTTGCGCAAGGCGAGCGGCGAGGAGGCCTCCCGCGTAATTGCCGGCAGCTTTGCTGTCGCCGGTGCCGCCCGGGAAGGCGCGGACAAAGCGTTCTTCGGCGAGGAGACGAATCGGTTGAGAGAAATAAGGGCCGACGGGGCATGCCATGACGATGAGGCGATAGCGATTGGCGGGGCGGACGAGCAAAGTGTCGTCCACGCCAAAATAAACCGGCCGGACATACAGTGAGCCACCCTCGCGATGAGGCACCCAATCGCGGTCGAGGCGCACAAGCTGGGTGACGCCATCGAGGAAAAGCGCCTCAGGAATTTCGGGCATGGCAAGCCGCGCGGCAGAGCGATTCAAGCGGGAGAAATTTTCTCGAGGACGAAACAGCGCAACACTGTCATCAGGTGTGCGATGGGCTTTGAAGCCTTCGAAGATGGCCTGGCCGTAATGAAAAGGGGTGAGAGCAGGCGAAAAGGAGATAGGGCCGAAAGGAACAATCTGCGGCGGCCGCCACAAATCCGCTTCCCAATCGGCGACCAACATGTGGTCACTGAAAGTGGAGCCGAACTCCGAGTTTTCCCGGAGTGCCTCGGTGAGCCGGGATTGTGAAACGCGGGTAACCGGGATAGGTGGTGACATGAGGCTACTCATTATAAAACACGAAGGGCGGCCACTAGGCCGCCCGTGCGCTCTGAAATCCCCTGGCGCAAAAAAAAGAGGCTACTTGGCGGCCTTCAGGCCGTTGTAAGCAAGGGTGAGGCGCGACTTGTAGCGGTTGCCGGTGTTCTCGTGCAACACGCCTTTGACGATGGCCTGGTCGATGGCAGACATCGTCGGATGAAGAAGGTTGCCGGCTGCCGTGGCGTCGCTGGCAGTGATGGCCGTACGCAATCGCCGCATGAGGGTTCGGACCCGGGTGCGGTTGGCGCGATTCACTTCGGCGCGTTGGCGAGATTGCGCCGCCCGCTTCAAAACCGACTTTTTCTTCTTCTTAACTTTGGTAGCCTGTCCCTGGGCCATCTATTGCTCCTTTTGCGTATCGCTCAAACTTCTAACGTTAAACGAGGCAAACCGCTTTGTCAAACGAGGTAAAAGGCCCTCCCGAGGCAGCAGTGCCACGGCAGCCGCCGAAACCGCCGGTTTCCGGTGGCGTTGGTGGCAGCCCGGCGGGGCGCGAAAAGCAGTCCAACAAGCACGACGAATTGCGGCTGCTGATCAATTCGAGGCATCCCATTCTCACCGTAGAGACTTCGGAGGAAGAGCGGCTCGAAGTGATGCTGGCGGATGTGGCCATGGAGTTGGAGGTGCCCCTCTATGAATGGAGCGTGACGACGGGATTGGCGAAGGCTCACGGCGCGCCGATGTACAACACGGATAATCCCGAGCAGGCGCTTTCGAATATCGCGCTGATTCAGGGCGACGGGATTTTTCTGTTGAAGGATTTTGCGCGGTATTGTGAGAACGACAAGATTTGCCGCCGGCTGCGCGACCTCGCCGAAAAATTTCGCACAGTGCGGCGTTCGATTGTGGTGACGGCGGCAAAGATGGAGCTGCCTGCGGACCTGGAAGGCGATGCCATGGCTTTCCAGTTGGGATTGCCCTCCGCGGAGGAGTTGCTGCAGGGAGTGAAGCAAGTGCTTGCAGATCTGAACCGGGAGCAGCGCATACCCATCACGCTGGATGTTGGCGGCATGGGGCAGCTTGCCAAGAACCTGGTTGGCCTGCCGGAAGAGGAAGCGATGCGGGCGCTGCGGAAAGGCGTGTTGTCGCGGGGCAAGGCGGACGCGGGATTGCTGGACGCGATATTGGAAGCGAAACGAGGGGCGTTGCGAACGCAAGGATTGATCGAAGGCGTGCGGCGGGACGCGTCGTTTGCAGATGTAGCGGGATTGCGGCGCCTTCGCGATTGGATCGCGAAGAGAAAGAGTGCTTTGACGCCGGAGGGAGTGCGATTTGGGCTGGTGCCGCCGAAGGGCGTCCTCATCACGGGGGTGCAAGGTTGCGGGAAGAGTTTGGCGGCGCGCGCCGTGGCGGGCGAGTGGGGCTACGAGCTGGCGCGGCTGGACGCGGGCGCACTGTACGACAAATATGTCGGCGAGAGCGAGCGGCGGCTGCACAAAGCTTTGGAGCTGGCACAGAAACTGGCGCCGCTGGTCCTATGGATTGACGAGATCGAAAAGGCGTTTGCTTCGGCGGGATCGAGCGGGGATGCCGACGCGGGATTGTCGCAGCGGCTGCTGGCGACGCTGCTGACGTGGATGCAGGACCGGGAAAGTGGAGTGTTCCTTGCGGCGACTTCGAACAACATCACCATCCTGCCTCCGGAAATGCTGCGCAAGGGGCGGTTCGATGAGATTTTCTTCGTGGATTTGCCTAATGCCGAAGTGCGCGCCGCGTTGTTTGGGTTGCATTTGAAAAAACGCGGGCGCGATGCCGCGGCTTTCGATCTCGCCAAATTGGCGGGAGCAAGCGAAGGATTTTCCGGAGCGGAAATCGAGCAGGCCATCGTCGCGGGCCTGTATACAGCGTTCAGCGCCAAGCAACAGCTCACCACGGAAATTTTGATTGCGGAGATTCACAGTACGCAGCCGCTGAGTGTGACCCGCGCCGAAGAAGTGCAATCGATCCGCGAATGGGCCAAGACCCGCGCGGTGCCTGCGGATTGAAGACCGGCCGTTGACGATACGGCAGCGGGCCATTTTCCCGCGGTCATCGGCCTGCAATCTGCGGCAAGCGTCGTGATATTTTCCACACGGTTTGTAGTTCGCCGCCATGCAAAGCAGTGGGCGAAGTGGTATAAGTTCTCTCAATAGACTTGACGGAGGTCCTCTCATGGGAGAGCGGACAGCGGAGCGTGTGCCTCCACGAGACGAAAGGCGGAGGGGAAGCCGTTTTCCTGTCGTTGTTTTTGTAGAGGCGAAGTGGCAGGAAGCTGGCGGAAAAAGCTTGAAAGAAACCGCCCAGGCGATGGAAGTCAGCGCTTTGGGCGGTTTGTTGGACATGAGGACGTACCCTAGAGTCGGCGCCGACCTGGAGCTGACCAACCTTCTCACCCGCGACGCGACTCATGCGCGTGTCGTTGGTACGCGCCGGTCCAAGGATGACACTTCTCTCAGGGTCGCCGTCGAGCTTGTAGTTCCAAGTGAAACTTTTTGGGGCTTGAATTTCCAGCTCCGGAAGACCAGCGCGGAGCTGGTTAAAATCGAGCAAGGCATCAAGTCCGGCGGCGTAGACGCCCGCATACTCGAAGAGTTCCGCGATGCCGTGGATTACGTACGCAAGACGGCCTGGGCCGTTCAAGAATGGCAGGAGCGCCAATTACAAAAGCACGATACGCGGACGGTGCTGCCGTTGCTCACCGCCGAGCGCATTCGCCGCGGCACGCAGATGAGCAGAGCCATAACGAGCGATTTGGCGGCCCACGAAATTACCCGCGAAACCGCTGGAATTGAAGAGTTCTTCCGGACCATCGAGAACCTGTATCAGCGCATCGCGGAGCTTTTCAAGGACCGGGAAGCCTGACGGTCCGTTTACGAATGGTTTGCCTCGCTTCGTTTTGCAGAGGGAAATGTATAGTGGTATAAGTCCACTCCATCAGCGCAACGGAGGCAGCTCGATGGCACAGCCGTCCGAGGATCGTTCTGCTTCAGGAACCGGAAAGCGGCGCAGCAGACGATTTCCCTTCCTCTCCCCGGTGGAAGCCACTTGGCAGGAGGCTCAAGGAAGAACTGTGCGCGAATCCGGGCAGGCCACGGAAGTAAACGCGCAGGGCGGGTTGTTGGAGATGAATACTTACCCTGCCGCCGGAACGCAGATTGAGCTGACGAATCTTCTTTCGCGCGAGACCTCGCCAGCTCGAGTCGTGGGCATCCGCCGCAGTGATGAAGGTCAAATGTTAGGTGTAGCCGTGGAGCTTCTGGTCCCCAACGAGAACTTCTGGGGAGTGAACTTTCAGCTGAAGAAAACTTGCGCGGAGCTTGTCAACCTGGAGTTTACCATCCGGTCGGGCGGAATCGATGCGCGCATCCTGGAGGAATTCCGGGACGCGGTGGATCACGTGCGCAAGACGTCGTGGGCGGTTCAGGAATGGCAAGAGCGGCAATTGAGGCATCACGACGCGCGCACCGTTCTCCCCTTGCTGACTGCGGAACGCGTGCGCCGCGCCACGCAACTCTGCGACGCCATCGCGGCGGACTCTGCCACCTCGGAGCTAACTCGCCATACCGTGGGGATTGGTGAATTCTTGCAAGCTGTCGAGCGCGTACGCGAGAGCCTCCTCGTGCTACTAAAGGAAGGCGAGGCGCAGCGATAACAAACCGCGTCGTATCTTGTGCTGACCGTCGAAGGCGAGCAGGACAGCGTGGACCAGGCTGTGAAAATCATCGAGGAGTACAACCACCTGACGCGCCACGGCCGCGCGCTTTCCGCCGCGGAAGTGAAATCCCTGATGCGCGTGGCCACGGAAGAACCGCACGAATCGCCGCGCGGGCTGTTTGAACACGGGCGCCGCGCGGATGCCGACAGAGCCATCGCAAACTCTCGGCGCCTCGATCTCACTGAAAACAAAGCATTAAAGAAACTCTTAAAAAATGAAAAGTTCCCCTTGACAAAATTTTATTTTCTGATATCATAACGCTCGGATAAAACTACGCCCCGATCCTTCGGGGCGTTTCTTTTTGTGGCGCCGGCTCTCGCCGGCGTTCTTCTTTTTGGGCCTAAATCCCCGGTACAACCTAAACTTGTCATCCTGAGCCAAACAGGCCCGCTTCTTCTTCATTCGCGGAGCGAACGCGGGTCTGCGATGGCGAAGGATCTCTCTTCTTGTTTTGTCTTTGTCCCTTTTTTCTTTCGCTGTTAGCTGTCGGCTGTGAGCTGTTAGCTCCTGTATCTTCTGTGCTCCGGCCTCAGTGTTCTCTGTGTTGCGTCTTTCTTTGCTCCTCGCACTTCCATTCCATCTCCCGGATGTCATCATGAAGGCCAAAAAGCCCAACGCCGAACTCGTCTGCAAGCAGTTCGAAGACGCTCTTGCTCCTCGTCTGCGCCTCTACACCACCGACCGAGCCGTTTATTACCACCTTCTCCGGCACAGCCGCTTGGAAGGTAAGTCTCGCCTTCATTTTTCCATTATTTGGCTGGCGCGGAATCTCGGCCTCACCGTGGATACCGTGCGCCATGCCCTGCGCCGCCTCGTGCAACACCGTGCCTTGCGGTTGATTGAGCGCAGCAAAGCGGGTCACGTGATGGACGTTCGGCTTCCGGAGGAGGTTCCCGGCGCTCGCCGAAGCAGAGCCCAAACACATGCGACCGTGCCCTCTTCTGACTCCGCCAACCTCGAGGAAACCGATTTTATGCGCACCCCCGAGCTCCGCCAGGCCATCCACGCCCGCGAAGGGGGCGTCTGCTTTTACTGCCTCCGCCACACCGGCCCGGAAATGCAGTGCCTTGACCACGTCATACCCCGCGCCCAACTCGGTCCCAACTCGTACCGCAACCTGGTCTCGTGCTGCCGCGAATGCAACTCCCGCAAGGGCGAGCGCCCCGCCGCCGACTTCTTGCGCTCCCTCTACCGTGAGGGCCGTCTAACCGGCGCCGAGCTGATCGGCGCTCTCCAGTCCCTCAACGACCTCGCCGCCGGCAACCTCCGCCCCATTCTGCGTTCACCCTGAGCCCTTGTCACCAGTAGCACAGACTTCAGTCTGTGCTCTTCTCTTCAGTCTGCGCCAGGGGCGCAGCGCTGCAGCGCCCACGGCACAGACTGAAGTCTGTGCTACCACTGTGCTACCACGGCTTAGACTTCACGCTTGCTTGCAGGATCTATATGCGCTGGACCATTTCCAATCTTCGGGACGCTGAGCTAGCCCCGCCTTGACTGGGTTCCTCTCGATGTATGCCCGAACCCGCTCAAATTCGGCGGACGTGCGGATCCAATGATCGAATGACTCATCTTGCCAAAAGGACTTTCCCGTCCGTCGTAGGATCTTGTTCGCCGCCCGGGCCGTGCCGCCCTTGATCAATTTGGTGATCCGCGCAAGTTCAGCGCCTGGTTCCAGCAGCATATGAACGTGATTGGGCATCACTATGTAAGCGTGAATCTTGCATAGCCGAAGAGAATCGGCGTTTTGCATGGCTTCCGCGACAAGAGCAGCCACTTTCTCGTTGCTCAGCCAAGTCGGTCCATAGTTTCCTGAGTCCAAGCACCTCTCGAATTCCGCGAATCTCTTTCCCTCCGGCAATCCGCTCATGGCCCTCACTGCCTCAACAACGGCACCCGGCAGTGATCCGCTCAACCTCCAGGTGACAAACAGGTCTTTGCCTGGTGGCTGCCAATGCGGAAGATTCCGTTCATAGTACGTCATAAGAGAGTACAGTAGCACAGACTTCAGTCTGTGCTCTTCTCTTCTTCTTTTCAGTCTGCGCTACGTGCGCCGCACTGCGGTGCCATCTCGCCAACAACGCAATAAACTCCTATTCCTTCCCCACGTCGTTCCACATCAGGAAGCAAAGAGAATCCCGCCCCCACGGAAATGTGTGACGCAGGGAATTCTAGTACCCACTTTTCCGATTAGCGCTGCCGGTTCAAACGGTCGATGCAACACCATCTGGTAGAAAGCTGTTTTCAAAGGTGGTGTTTATGAGACAAGGGAGACGGTTTGGGTTTTCGGCGGAGCAGAAACTCGACGTGTGGCGTCGTTGGAAGGCGGGACAGT
>DASSXG010000014.1:0-15661 GCA_035704085.1 Candidatus Acidiferrum sp.
GCCGCTGCAGATTCTGGATCAGATCCTCGAGCAATACAAAGTAGTACAGCATGGCGTATCGATGTATTTCGGCTCAGCGGAGAAGCCCAACCGCGAGCACTTGCGGCGGCTGAAGGAGCTGGTGAAGCGGACGAAAACGCCGTGGCTCACGGATCATTTGTGTTGGGGAAGCGTGGACGGACGTTACACCCACGATCTCCTTCCCATGCCCTACACTTTCGAAGCGGCGCGTCTTACGGCTCAGAAGGTCCGCGAAGTGCGCGACTTTCTTGAAGTGCCCATCGCCGTGGAGAATGTCAGCAGCTACGCGGAATTTCACGTCTCGGAAATGACGGAATGGGAGTTTCTGAACGAAGTCGTGGAACGGGCTGACTGCGGTATCCTCTTGGATGTCAACAACATCTATGTTTCCTCGCGAAATCATAGCTTCGATCCCTTCACCTACGTGAACAGCGTTCCCGCGGAGCGCGTGGCGCAGATTCACATCGCGGGGCACTCGAAATTCCAAAAATACATCCTCGACACCCATGACCATCCGGTAATCGATCCCGTTTGGAAACTCTATGAACGTGCCATTCAGCGCGCGGGCCATACCGCTACCTTGCTGGAGTGGGACGACAGTATCCCTTCGTTTCAGGAAGTTCACCGAGAGGCCATGAAGGCTAACCGCTTCCTTGCCGATACCACCCTGGCGGTGGCGGTATGAGGCTCGCCACGCTTCAGCGAGCCGTTGCTCGCGCCGTGATGCAACCCCTGACGCCCTCGGAGCGCATGCAACCTAGTGCCCCTGGCGGAGGGCGCATGAGCTCTTACGCAGCTCGCTTTATCAAGCCGAATGATCGCCTAACCTCGTTCGAACGCCTGGAAATCTACAATCGGCAATACTGGTTTCGCCTCTTGTCGAGCATGATCGAAGACTTTCCGGGTTTGCGAGCTGTTCTTGGCGGGAAGCGGTTCGAATCCATGTGCAAGGCCTATCTCACGGAATGTCCCTCGCGCTCTTTCACACTTAGAAATTTGGGTGCACGCTTGGAAACCTGGTTGCGCCGCAATCCGGGCTGGATACGCGATAGGCGCGTGCTTGCTCTGGATATGGTTCGTCTCGAATGGGCAGACATCGAAGCCTTCGACGGTCAGGCCAAGCCAGCCCTTCGTTCCGAGGATCTCCGCGAGATCGACGTAGCGAATCTCCAGCTAAGCATTCAGCCTTATGTACAGCTCCTCGAGTTGCACTATCCGGTGGACGGCCTGCTCTTGGAAGTGAAACACGGGGACGACACGTCTGATTTTGCGAGCAACGCAGTTCAGGAACGGAGAAAACGCCGTAAGGTCCGTGCGGTGGCGAAGCTCGAACCCACGCAAATCTTTCTTGCAGTTCATCGCCTGGATTTTTCGGTCTATTTTCGCCGCATCGAGCCGGAAGAGTTCGCGCTCCTCGGCGCGCTACGGAGCGGAAAAACGATCGAGCATGCCATCGAGTTGGCTTTCAGGAAGAGTTTAGTCCCCGTGCCAGACCGCGCGACATTTGTACAACACTCATTTCAGACATGGGCGACTTTGGGCTGGTTTTGCAAGCCAGAAAACGTGCGCGGTGAGAAGTCCGCGAGAAAAGAGTATAGCTAGAAATCATGGGTAAACAGATCACGAAAGTTCGGCAGTGGCATGACCAGTTCTTCGGTTTGGTTTCTTACCTGCAATCGCCGTTCCTCCTATTTGTGCGGCTTTATTGGGGATGGCAACTTGCTCAGAGCGGCTGGGGCAAACTCCATCATCTGTCCGGTGTTGCGGAGTATTTCGGCACCCTGGGTTTGCCGGTGCCCGCGCAGATGGCCGTCTTCATCGGCTGCGTCGAGCTTTTTGGCGGCATTTTCCTGGCTGTGGGACTGCTCTCCAGAATCACGGGCTTGGTGCTCACCGTGAACATGATTATGGCCTACGTCGTCGGAGACCACGAGGCGTTGCTGTCTTTCTTTTCTGATCCGGACAAGTTCATCGCCGCCGCCCCGTTCGCGTTTCTGATCGTCTCTCTGATCGTCCTGATTTTTGGAGCGGGAAAGATCTCCGTGGACACGGCGATCTCATTTTTCTTTGGTTCCGCGCGGGTGAAGCAAGCGAATTCAGTTACAGCCTGATAGCCCGCTTTTTTAGCACGACAGTTCTCTTGGTTAATAAATGCCCCGAACTTTTACGGCGGGCTTCTTTGCCCGGGCAGCCTTGGCGGCCCTGTTTTTTCCGGTTGGTTTCTCCTTTGTGGTAGGGAAGGATGAGATGACTTCGAGCCTGCTGATCGGAAACTCTCGAATTGACATCATGATCGAAGGGAGCACCCTGCGAGTTCCTGCGAAGGACCTCGTTCGCTGGGTCAGGTCGGCCGCTGAGTCAGTGACTGCCTATTATGGCCGTTTTCCCCTGCCGCAAGTCTTGATTCGGATCACGCCTTTCGAAGGAAGAGGCGTCCGCAACGGGATGGCGTTTGGCGATCGGGGTGGACGAATCACCATACGCGTAGGCAACGAGACTTCTCCTTCGGAGCTTGCCTCGGACTGGATGCTGACCCACGAAATGGTTCACTTGGCTTTTCCTTCCGTGGACGAAAAGCACCATTGGATCGAAGAGGGGATTGCCACCTATGTCGAACCAATCGCTAGGATTCAAGCAGGGCATCTCAAAGCCCAGCAGATGTGGTTTGATCTTGTTCGGGACATGCCTCAAGGCCTCCCTCAGGCTGGAGATCGCGGACTGGATCACACACACAGTTGGGGGAGGACCTACTGGGGAGGGGCGCTGTTTTGCCTCCTGGCTGACATAGAGATTCGGCGCCAGACAAACAATGCTAAGGGTTTGGAACATGCTCTTCGCGGCATTCTCGACGCTGGTGGTGACATCCGGAAGGACTGGAACCTCCAGGATGCGCTGGGGGCTGGAGATCACGCCGCCGGCGTGAGTGTCCTTCAGCCCCTTTACGCGAAACTGAAAGACAAGCCGGTGAGTGTGGACCTCGCCACCTTGTGGGCGAAGCTTGGTGTCCAATCGGATGGGGCGATTGTCCGCTTCGACGATAGCGCCACGCTGGCTGCGATCCGCCGGGCGATCACCATGGCGGAATCCAACGCGGTCGAGGAGCCTTCTTTGTTTCTCAGACCCATCGCAGTCTTTGCAGGGCGTGCTGTGGGGCCCTCTGTGATTGGTTTGGCGAAGTAAACCGCGACTCGGAGTAGCATACCTTCGTGACAAAGAAAACAGGACAACGGGCTGCTGAGTCGAAGCGAGTGCGTGTGGCCATCGCGCAATCCGCTCCCATTTACCTGGACAAACGAGCGAGTCTCACAAAGGCTCTCGATCTCGTCCAGCAGGCGGCAAAACGAGATGCGTTGCTCGTTGCGTTTGGAGAGACCTGGCTGCCGGGCTATCCTGCCTGGCTGGATGTGTGCCCGGGCGCGGCACTGTGGGAAAACACATCCGCGAAAGAGGTCTTCGCGAAGCTCAGAAATAACAGCATCACCGTTCCCGGCGAAGAAGTGAATGCCCTCAGCGAAGCGGCGCGAGATCTCAAAATTGCGATTGTGATGGGAGCGAGTGAGCGAGTCGATGCCGGTCCTGGAAACGGGACGCTCTACAACGCGCTTCTCACTATTTCAGAGGATGGACAGCTCAGAAACCACCACAGGAAACTCGTGCCGACCTACACGGAACGGCTCGTGTGGGGGAATGGTGATGGCCGCGGGTTAGAAGCCGTGTCCACATCTGCTGGACGCATAGGCGGATTGATTTGCTGGGAGCATTGGATGCCGCTCGCGCGCATGGCCATGCACGATTCCGGCGAGCACATCCACGTCGCGGTATGGCCAACGGTCCATGAATTACATCAATTAGCCAGCAGACACTACGCATTCGAAGGCCGATGTTTCGTTCTGGCGGTGGGCTTGATGATGCCATCTGAGGATTTGCCTTCCCATCTTCATGATGGCGCCACTTTGCGGCTCGGTGACAGCAAATGGATCGAGCGCGGAGGTAGCGCGATCATAGGCCCGGACTCTCGGTATGTGCTTGATCCAGTGTTCGATCGTGACGAGCTCGTCATCTCGGATTTGGATCTGACTCAAATTGACCGAGAAATGATGACCTTCGATGTCTCAGGTCATTATGCGCGTCCCGATCTCTTTCGATTTGAGAAAAAAGTATAGATGCGAATCGGCAGGATTCAATTTGATCGCATCCAATAGGCCGAAAGGACGGTCACCGTGGGACTCGAATTTCGCGGACAGAAACTGATTGTTGTCGGAGGAACGAGCGGGATAGGCAACGCAGTTGCCAAGATCGTCCTCGAGCACGGGGGCACGGCAGTTCTTATCGGGCGCCGCGAAGACAAGACAAAGAAAGCGATTGCTGAATTGATTCCGTACGGTTCAGTGTTCAGCGAAACGGCGGACATAACGAACAGCACCGAGCGAGTTGCACTTATGCAGCGCCTCGATGCCCACCACTGCGATGCTACATTGCTGGTGAACGCCGCTGGGGTCTTTCTTCCCAAGCCTTTCTTGGAACACACCCAGGCTGACTATGATCGCTACCTTGAAATCAATAGGGCGATCTTCTTCATCACGCAATGCGTGGCCAAGAACATGGTCGCTGGAAAGAAAGGCGGCGCCATCGTGAATATCGGCTCGATGTGGGCCAAGCAAGCTGTACAAGCGACGCCTTCTTCCGCGTACTCGATGGCAAAGGCGGGCCTGCACTCACTGACTCAACACCTCGCCATGGAACTTGCAGGCGCCGGTATCCGAGTGAATGCCGTGTCGCCCGCAGTCGTGCACACTCCCATCTTTGAGGGGTTCATTCCGAAAGAAGAAGTAGACGCAGTCCTTCAAGGCTTCAATGGTTTTCACCCAATCGGTCGTATCGGACGCCCCGAAGAAGTCGCCGAAGCGATTGCATTTCTGCTGTCGCACAAATCGTCCTGGGTTACCGGTGTCATCTGGGACGTTGATGGAGGCGTAATGGCCGGGCGCAATCAGTACAAGTCTTGACGGAGAGCAGCTAGCTTCCCAGTTGATCCTTGATGGGAAAGAATTCTAATTGGGACAGGTTGTTCCTGATCCAAATCTCTGCTTCGTCAAGGTCCGAATACGGTGCCAGCCTGCAATTTGGGTGGGTGATGCCTGTGATTAGGAGAGATATTTTGGTTTCGACGTCTCGCCGATAGAATAAGACTACTTTCTTTGTGGTTGCTCCCAGAAGATACCCAGTTTCGAAGCCTAAGCCAAATGAGGAACCGGAAACTTCAGCCATAAACAGGTCGCACTGCTCAAGCCATTTCATATCCCGCAGATAGACTTCCTTGGGTGCGATAAGCCGGTCTGCCTCCCAGGCATCATCCCTGAGCAGATGGCGCGTGAGCACCTCGTGGCGCATCTCCAAGAGGATGTCCACAATTTTCCTAGCTGCCATCACGGCGGAGCGGTCCCCTGCTACTGTGAAGCCAAAATAAATTTTCATGCGCGTGAAAGGCATCCTCTCTAATCCCATCCAAGATACCCATACAGGATACTCTGACCCAAAACCCGAAAACGAGACAGTCCTATCAGCTGACTGAAAAGCGTGCTTGCGTTTGGAAACTTCGTCGCGACAAGCACATCTCATCGTTTGTACACGTTCTGATGAGCGGAGGTGGATGCATGCAGGAGATTCTGCGGCGAATGATGAGATCAGCACTTCTGGGTGCGTTGACAGTGGTCAACGCTTTTGGGCAGAGTCCCCCGCCAACGGCGGACCCGGCGAAGACGGAAGATCGATCTGGGCAGTCACAGAAAGTGCAACAGCAACCCGTCGAGCAGCAAGACACCGTACACCCACGGAACTCTAAAGACGATGTCGAGGCCATTGGCAATCGGAAAGTGGGTAAGGGCGCCAACTTCTACTCGTTGGAAAAGGAAATTGCGCTCGGTAAGCAGTTGGCGCAAGAGGTTGAGGCCTCGTCTAAACTTATCGATGACCCAGTCGTCACGGAGTACGTAAACCGCATCGGACAAAACCTCGTGCGCAATTCGGATGCGCGCGTTCCGTTCACAATCAAGGTCATCGATTCCGACGAGGTCAATGCGTTCGCGCTGCCGGGGGGATTCTTCTACGTAAATAGCGGATTGATTCTTCGCGCGCAAGAAGAGTCTGAGCTGGCGGGTGTTATGGCGCACGAAATATCGCATGTGACTGCGCGGCATGGGACGAAGAACGCGACCAAGGGTCAGATACTACAACTCGCCACGATTCCCTTGGTTCTTCTGGGTCCTGCCGGATTGGCCGGGTACGGACTCTATGAAGGCTTGAACGTCGCACTTCCGTTGACGTTCCTGAAGTTCAGTCGCGACGCGGAGCGCGAAGCGGACTTCCTAGGCTTGCAGTATATGTACAAGGCGGGGTACGACCCGAATTCCTACATCACCTTCTTTGAGCGCATCCAAGCCGACGAAAAGCGCCGCCCGGGAACGATTCCGAAGGTGTTCTCTACGCACCCGCCAACGCCGGAACGCATCGAGAATGCGCAAAAAGAGATTGCGCGCATCCTCCCGGCCAAACAGGAATACATTGTGACCACGTCGGAATTTGACTCAGTGAAGGCGCGCCTCCGCGGCATTATGTTCTCTCGCAAGGCACAAGACAACGGGCCCGGCAAACCCACTCTCCGCTCCAAGACCGAGCAGTCCAAGAAGCAGCCTACCGGCGAGGATCCCAACAGCACCGATGACGACCGGCCCACCTTAAAGCGGCGTCCGGATTCTCCCTGAGCCGGACATTGCAATTGCCAATCGGCATGCAGGGAACAGGCACTCGTTTGCCTTAGCTGAAACCTTTAGGTTGATGGGGAATCGAATTTCTTGACTCGGGCCAGACCCACGCTTTGCCCCGCGGGTGCTGCGGGGGCCGGCCAAATCCAAATCTAGGAGCTTACTCATATGAATTCTGCTGCACGCTTTCGTCGCGACGTTTTAAGATCACTGAGGAATCGCAAACTTATCCTACGCGCCGCGGCCTTGGTATTTGCGGGCGTCGCCTCTATCGGCATTGCGTACGGAGCGTTGAAGGCCCAAAATCGGGCCGGATTGGACAGCATCCTCGATGAGATAGGTGCCGGCCGTAAGGTGTCGCCGAGAGTCAGTCTGCCTCTGCAGGTAGGCTTCTTCAATGGTGCAACGGCGCTCTACATTACACCGGAAGTAGGAGTCGACCCGAATGCTCCGGCAGCAGTCATTGCTGCCGCGAAACAGGTCGCCGTAGGGTTCAACTCCAATTTCATTCCTCAAAACTTCGGTACGCTCCCTAACTCTCCGGCAGTGGATGACATCTTCGTGTTTACCAATTTCGCGCAAGGAAACGTGCTAGCCTCCGCACCGCATCCTGCGGGTCCTGCTAACACGGATACAAATTACTCGCCGCTATGGCAAGTCAACCTGGTCTCATGGAATTCCGGACGCCAGGGACGTGTGCTGACCTCGCAGACTGACATCACGGATGCTGCCGCAGCCGGTGACGTAACCATCCAGAAAACGCCCATTATCGTGGAGTGCTCAGTGATTTTCACTCCCGGCGGCGGACTGCTTCCCGGATCTACAATCACCAGAGGCGACGAGCGAGACGGCGAACCAAGCGGCGATCGTCAGTGAATGAATCGCGGCTCATATTGCACTGATGATTTCCCCCGAGCGGACCGTCGAGGACTGATGAGTTGCGAGGGTCAAGGGCCACCTATTTATCCTGACCGATCAAACGCGATTGGCATTTCGGCGCACGCACGATCCAACGGTGCCCAAGAGCGCGGAAGAATCACTCGTCGATACAATTGCTGGTGAATTCTCGTTCTACCCCGAATTGCTTAAACCTCTTGCTCGCGGGGAAATCTCGTTCGAGAACCACTTCTCATCGTGTATGGGGCCCCTACAGTCTAAAGTTATCGCTCTTCCCGAAATGAAATTTCGCTCGCACTTCTTTGATTCGGCGGTCGATCACGGAAAAAATTTTGTCCACGTCCTTTTCGGTGTACGCGTAAAGCTGACGGTTAGCGCAATTCCCGAGAATCTTAAGCCTGTTCAGAATTTCGTTAGTCCTCGCAGTGCCTAGGCGTCGGAAGCGCCCTTCGGGGGTTTCTCCAGCTACTTTTATCTTTGGCATGACCTCATCCACCTATTCAAAATCCATTAGACATATCTGCATTACCCTAATCTCATTAGGTTACAGAGAGAACTCTCTCCTGTCAAGAGATATGCACACATAAACTATGGCTAAATATATTTTGTAAGCCATTTATTATCAGCGACTTGCAGGTGGCCAATTTCCGAAGCTCCACTGTATACTAAGAGTGGAAAGGAGAAAGGCTTATGAAAAACGAGTACAAGTCGAACGAGCAGATTGGTCGCGCTCCAGCCCTAGAGGGGCGCCGGACGTGCTCAAGCTGAAGACCAACCAATTCAAAATCCTTACCCGCAGCAGCACACCGAGCACACCTCCTTCGTCTTGCGACGAATTGACGAACATCGCGTTGGCCTTGCGAGAGCGCGTCGCTCTCAATTCCGGCCAGCGGTTTCGTCTCGTCGGAGTTGGGCTGAGCAATTTCTTCGAGCGCGAGGATGCTCAGTCCGTTCTTTTCGAGTGACCTCGCCTCTTCTCAGCGCGCTTGATTCGTGCGCGGCCAGTCGATGCGCCACCGCCGGCCGCGGACCGGCGCCCACACGAGTTTCTTCGGCGGCGTCCCTCTTGCGTGGTGGTATAGAAGCGCACTTCGCTCGTAAAATCCGCGCGTGTGCCAAGAATCTAGAAACCCGAACCGATGGAAATCAAGGTGATGGCAAAACTCGTGGCACAACGTGCTGAGGAACGTGCCGAACGAGGTTATCTCCTTGCGGACGGCAGTCCGCCGCCAAACGCGGATCACGAGCGCGCCCGGATGGTAATCGCCGAAAAGCTCCGTCGTCGAATATTCGCGGACTCGCAGCGGCCTGGCGGCAAGGACGCGCACGCTGCATTCCGGCACCCCGTAGAACACCGACGCGGTCCGAAGAAATTCGGCGCAGGCTCTCTGAGCATCCCCCGTCGTGCCATCCTTCATAGCCCGCTCGATAAGCTCTGCGCTTGCGAGCAGACGCCTGTCCGGCGGCAGCGGAACGAGACTGCGCTGATCGCTGTCGGCAAATGCTTTGAGGCTTCGTTTTGGAGGACGATCCGTGAGCATCCCTCACCATTCTCTCTCAACTCATTCAGAGAAAATCCACGGCGACGGCGCTAATGAAAATCATGAGACTCCGTCTCCGCGCCCGTGATCGACAGCGGCAGGACGCGGGAAGCCTTGATGGAAATCGTGTGGTCCTGATTCTGAAGGACCCCGTCGACGCGCAGGAATTTCTCGCCATTGATCACTTTGCGGAACTTTTCGTAGAGGTCCGGATTCACGATCACATTCGAAATTCCCGTTTCATCTTCCAGACTCAAGAACACGAACCCCTTGGCCGTCCCGGGCCGTTGCCGCGCAATCACGCAACCTGCGACGCGGGTGTATTGGCCATCCGGGAGGCGAGTCAAATCGCACGCTCGCTTCACTTGCGCCTTGCTTAGAGCCTCTCTGCAGTAGGTCATCGGATGAGGCCCGGTGGTCATCCCAGCCCCGTGAAAATCCGCGACGAGCCTTTCCTCGTCCGTCATCTGGCGCAGCGGCGACAATTCCAACTGCTCCGGAATCGCATCCAGGAGAGGCCCGGCTAGCCGCGCGGCGCGCTCGACCTGCCATAGCGCCGTTCTGCGGTGCGCGCCTTTGTCCAGGGCATTGAGAGCGCCGATTTCGCTGAGCGTGACGAGTTCTGATTTCTGCAGTTCCGGCACGCGACGAATCAAATCCCCGATCCCCTCGAAGGGATGTTTCTGCCTCTCCGAAGCAAGCTTCTCCGCTGCGGCCTGCCTCATTCCGCGCACATAGCGGAATCCGATGCGCAGGCAAGGAACGTCCCTGTCCTCCTTTATGTGCTCGACGGTGCAGTTCCATTCGGAGTGCAGCGCGTTGATCGGTTTCACTCGCAAGCCATGAAGCTGCGCGTCGTGCACCAGCACTGCCGGACTGTAAAAGCCCATCGGCTGATTGTTGAGGAGAGCGGCCGTAAACGCCGCGAGGTAACGAGACTTCAGGTATGCACTCGCATAGGCGATCAACGCGAAACTTGCGGCATGTGATTCCGGGAACCCGTAGCGGGCGAAAGAACTAATCTGAGTGATGATCTCTTCCTGCACTTCGGGGTTGAACCCGTTCTGAGTCATGCCGCTCCGCAACCTCGCCTCAATCTTTTTCATACGTTCTTCCGAGCGTTTGAACCCCATCGCCCGGCGCAGCTCTTCCGCTTCGCCACCTGTGAAGTTCGCTGCAATCATAGCCATGCGGAGCAACTGTTCCTGAAAAAGCGGAACACCCAGAGTCCGTTTCAACACCGATTCGAGCGAAGGATGCGCATACGTGACGGCTTCCTTTCCCTGCCTCCTGCGCATGTAGGGATGCATCATCTTTCCGACGATCGGGCCGGGTCGGATGATGGCAACCTGCACGACAAGATCATAGAACTTGACGGGAGCATTGCGCGGCAGAGAAGCCATCTGCGCGCGGCTTTCCACCTGAAACATCCCGACCGTGTCCGCTTTGCGCAGCGTTTCATAGACGGGAGGGTCGTCCGGAGGAAGCTGCGCCAGATCGACCGGTTTTCCGTAGTGTTTGGGAATGAGTTCCAGGCACTCTTCAAGCACCGCCATCATGCCGAGCCCCAACAAATCCACCTTCACGATGCCCATGTCGGCGCAGTCGTCCTTGTCCCATTGCACGACGATGCGGCCGGGCATTGTTGCCGGTTCGAGGGGAACCACCGAATCGAGCTGCCCCTGGCACACGACCATACCACCCGAATGCTGGCCTAAATGCCGGGGCAAGTCCTGAATGCGTTCACACAGCTCCCAGTATTTCCGCACACGGGGATGTCGCAGGTCGAACCCCACTTGCTGAAAATGATTTTCGAAATTGTCGGACGGCCCGCGCCATTCTCCGCTGTTTACCACGCTCGACAACTGGTCGAGAGTGTTTTGGTCAAATCCCAGGGCTTTTCCCACTTCTCTTGCCGCGGAGCGGTCGCGGTACGTGATGACGTTCGCCGTCATGGCCGCGCCGAGCTGGCCGTACCGCTGATACACGTATTGAATCGCTTTTTCCCTTTGGTCGCCGCTCGGCAGGTCGAGATCGATGTCCGGCCACTCGCCGCGCTCTTCGGAAAGAAAACGCTCGAAGAGCAACTCCATGCCCACCGGGTCGACGGCCGTGATGGCGAGCGAATAGCAGACCGCGCTGTTCGCAGCCGAACCTCGCCCCTGCACGAGGATTTTCTGTTCTCGGCAAAATCGGATGATGTCCCAGACGATGAGAAAGTAGCCTGCGAGTTTCAGCTTCTCGATTAGCGCCAATTCCCGCTGCACCTGCTTTTGGGCTCGTTCAAACAGCTCCTCGTTTCGTTTCGCACCGTAGCGGTTCTGAAAGCCTTCCTCCGTGCGTTTCCGAAGAAACGAATCCATCGTTTCACCGTCGGGAACCGGATAACACGGAAATTCGTAACCGAGGTCGGCCAGCGTGTATTCGAGCCTTGCGGACAGTTCCCCCGTTTTCCCGATCGCCTCCGGCAAATCCGAAAAGAGTTCCACCATCTCTTCTGTCGAACGAAGATGGCGCTCGTCATTCCGTTCCAGGAGACGCCCGGCCATTTCGAGCTTTGTGTGGTTTCGCATGCAGGTGAAGACGTCCAGAAGTTCTCGCTCGGCGGCTGTCGCGTACCGGACGCCGTTTGTCGCAAGAACCGGCAGTCCCAGCGTTTCCGCGAGCTGCACCGCCGCCTGATTCCGGCGCTCCTCGGCAAGGTCGCCGTGCCGCTGCACCTCGACGTAGACATTTTTTCTTCCGAAAAGCCCCGTCAGCGTTTCCACATTCTTTCGGGCTTGGTCGTAGCCGTGATTTGATAGAGAACCTGCCAATGCTCCTTCCTCGCCTCCCGTCAAACAGACGAGACCTTCCGCATGTTCCTCGATCTCCTCAAGCGTTGCCGTTCCCGTTCCTTTTTCCTTTTCGCGCAGTTTGTAGCGCGTCATCAGACGGCACAGATTTTGATAACCCGTCCTGTTCTCGACGAGCAACGGCAATCGCACCGGCCTCTCAGAAAAAGAATTCGGCATCCATTGCGGAGGCATCGCCCGGTTTCCAAAGCCTTCCACCGACACTTCAGCCCCAACGTGGGGACGGATACCGACGGACTTTGCCGCCATGTGGAACCGCGGGGCGCCATACACGCCGTCCCGGTCGACCAGCGCGATCGCAGGCATCTCCATTTCGTTCGCGCGGGAGACGAGGTCCTCGGGACGCGAAGCGCCTTCGAGAAAACTGAATGCGGATGCGGCGTGCAGTTCGACGTACTTCAATCGTAGATTCCTTCCACAAACCACCGCTTTGCGCGCAAGTCCTTGTAGACACGATAGAGCGCGGTCTCTCCTTGGGCGTGTTGGCTCCCTTCCGCTCTCGTCATTGGCCGCAGCGTCCGTAACTCCACGTCCCATTCCTCGCGCGCCCACGCGCTCTCCGACCACCAGCCGCCTTTCGTTTTCCAAGGGCCGGCAAACGCAAGAACTTGCCTGCGCACTCCTTGGCAACTGAGGAACACCGGCTTGCCCTTCCGCGATTCGACCCCAGCCGGAAGCGGAGGCCGGTAAATGCGCATCGCCGTTGTCGCGCGCTTTTCCGAGAAGAGCTGCTTTTCCTTCATTTCCCGCAGGACAAACCGGTTCTGCCGAAACGACTCCGGACCATGCGTATCAAGCAATACCGGAGCGCCGACCCTGCCTTCCCCGACCGTGCTCTGAATGCGAGCGAGAGTGACTTCCAAACGTTCCGGATCCGGAGAGAGGGGCAGGAAAAGTCCTAGTTGCCGGGAGCGCGCCTTGAGAGGGACCGTCAACATACGCGCGGCGGTGACGGGCAGAGACGGAGGGTGCGCTTCGAGGTCCAGCTGCAAGAGCTTCAGAAGCAGTTTGCTGTCCCGCGTCGGAACCGGAAGACGAAGCGTCCGGACATGAAGGACGGGCTCTTTCTTTCGCGAGTCCCTTCGTTCGAGTGAGAGTGCGACTTGGATTTCTCCGATGGAGAGAATGTGCATCCGCAGGCGCGTACAGAGTTGTTCGAGAAGCCGGTTCAGCACGAAGAGCAGCGGCTCCAGCAATTCCAACGGAGAGTCGATCTCCATGTGCTCTTCGAAGTCCGAAGGAAAGTCTCTGGCGATCAGCGGCTGATCGGCCGCGCCCCGCGCCAGGCGCCACCAGCGCAACCCTTCCTGTCCGAGTCTCTCGACGATCACGACTTCGGGAAGAGCGCCGAAGTCGGCGCAAGTGCCGATGCCCCAGCGCCGCAACGTCTCCAGGCACTCGAATGGGATGCGGAGAGCTTCGAGCGACAGCCGTCCGAGCTGAAGTCCTTCTTCTCCCGCGGGAATCACCATAATGCCGGAGAAGCCTTGTGCGGCACAAACCGCCGCAAGCGGGTTGCCGGCGACTGCGACATTGGTTTCGAGTCCCACGTCCGAAGCGACGCGCTTCAGATCGTTTGCGATCTTCTCGGGAGAACCGAAAAGCTTTTCGCAGCCGGCGATGTCCAGCACCACCGTATCTGGAAAATCCTGCTCCTCACGTTTCAGGCCTTCAGCGACGCGCGGCGAAATCGTCCACGCACAGTCGAGAAGCGCGGCGTACGCCGTCGCTTCCTGCGGAAGAGATCGCCAGCGCCATGCGACGCCCTGGAATGCGTCCGCCTGAACCTTCGTCATTCCCGCCTCGAAGCCGGCGCTTCGCGCCTCGCGATTGACGGCGAATACCTTCGTCAAAGGAGGAGCTCCTGAAAGAATCACAACCGGCTTGTTCCGGAGTTCCGGCTCAAGGCGCACGACCGCCTGCACGGGAAAATCCGGAACGAATAGAGATGCGAAAGCCAACGTACTTCCCCTGAACTTGGTAGAGGAAGGGAAAACTGGACTTTCCGGTGCTTATGGCGTGTGCGTCTGCCAGCGAGCGAAATCAGCGGGGTGCGACAGCACTCGCGAACGCGTCACTTCTCCCTGAACTTCAAAACCCTCGAACGTCGAAACTCCGTTTTCAACACTTGCGGCGCGGCTCCAGTTCTCCGCTTTTCGCTGGCACCGGAGAACCAGCGAAGCGCAGCTTTTCGCGCAGGATTCTTCTCCCAGCAGAAGCAGAATGGTCGGCGTGTTTTCGACCGCGCGACGAAAACGAAACCACGTGTTCAATTCAATGCGACGTGCATCCACCCACGAGATTCCCCCGAAATCGAAAACCACCACGCCCCATCCGCCGCTGTGCAGTAACAGATCGGTCGTCTTCAGCGCTCGTTCAAGCCGCTTCCACGGCTTTGTGCTTCTTACACCGCTCCGCACTTGGAGCGGTGGATCGGATTCTTGAAGCGACGGGAACGATCGTGGAGGCCGGAAACCTCGCCGCGGTAGCTCCCTGTCTCGTTCGACTTGTTCTCCCGCCCAACGCGCCCCGACATGGATTTGCGCAGGCTCTGTACGTGGTGCTTGCTTCACTACCAGAGAGGGAATTGCTCGATCGACGCCACGCATCAATTCACGCGGATGCCGCCAACCTTGTACTGGCATTGGCTTCTTGCTTGGTGAATCGAGGCCGCGAGCTCTTCTTGATTCTTTGCCCGAAGGAGCAAAGTACGAAGATGCCTTGAGGTCCGGGCTTCGGTCCCTAGTTTCTCCGCACCGAATCCAGAGCAGGCGCGGAAGTTCCACACCCGCCGCCGCGAGAGAAACAGGGTCGAGAGAATCCGAAACATCGACGAACGCGCAGGCTTGTTGTCGTTCCGTGGCCTGAGCGAGCAAAGAGAAAGCCAAGCTCGTCCGTCCGGAGGAAGCGGGGCCGTATAATTCAACCAGCGACCCACGGGGGAAACCCCCACCGAGCACCACATCGAGTTCCCTGACTCCGCTCGGCTGGAGCTCCACGGGGGCGCGGTTCTGGAATCCTTCCAGCCCCCTTCCGATGAGACCTGTACAGAGTTTTCTGGGCTCCCGCGAGAGTGCAATCATAACAAGTTTTATATTCGCCTTTTGTTCGCCTACTGCTCGATTCTCGTCCCCAAGGGGGGAATTGTCAAGGCTCCGGCCGCGGGCGGCTTAAATTCCGAGGTAAGTCTGGCCAGACCAGTAAATACAAGCGCGTTTGTCGATACTAATCCGGGGGACGAACCGATAACTAATGGGATGGTCCGGCTTACTGAGATAACTTCCGCATACGCCGTAACAGGAGTTGAAGCTTGGGGCTCCCCGCAACTTGCGAGCAGTTCATCCTTCTGGTGCTTCAAATGAAACTAATCCGGGCGTACCATCACTATTTGTAGACCAGTGGTTGAAAAACTGCCCAGCTTCCCTGTCTCCAAAGCCCGCCGCTCGAAGCGTGTTGCGTCGAAGAGGCGCGCCAGCCTGGTCATCAATTTGGACAGGAAGCCCAAGAGGCTCCCCTGCCTCGTCCTCGATTCCTCGAAAGAAGGTTTCCGGTTGCGTGGAAGTTTCGACCTTAGGCGCGGCCAAGT
>DASSXG010000067.1:0-179396 GCA_035704085.1 Candidatus Acidiferrum sp.
TGAGGGCTCTTCAGTCCCAGTGCTTCAGCTGCGGCCACAATTCCTTCAACGGCTGCTTGAGCCCTCGGCAATAGAACACGTCGAAATGCTCGTACGGCATCGAGTATGGGTGGTACACGCTCGCGACCTTCTGCACGCTTACAAACAGTTGCTCGAGGCGCTCTTGGGGAAGCCCTTGCAGCAGACGTCTATCATCCATGACGATCATACTTTCGCCGGTGTAATCGCGCGGTCCCCACAGGAAATAGTTTTGGTGACTGCTGATCGCCCACGGCAATCCATATTTCGGCCCGAAGAGATCGATCGCGCTGGCTACGCCATAGTTCGGGGCAAAGATCGCCGTCTTCGCTTGAACATCCGGCGGCAAACTGTTGTAAACACCCGCCACCGTCACGACCATTTCCGGCCAGCCAAACTCGTTCGCATAATGCTGCGGCAAGGGGCCCAGCTTGTGCGTCTCACTCGCGGGCGGCGAGGTGTGCAACGCGCGCGCGTAGTGAATGTACGTTTCGACCGGCAGCACCGGCGTGGCAAACGGAGCAGAAATCGCGCCCCGCGCGATCACCAACGCCGGGTAGGCGACTCGCAGCCACCTTCGTTGCCGCGCCTCGAGCCACATTTCCCACAGGACGCTGCCGGCGGCGAACACCAGCGGAAAGGCGGGGTTGAGGTAATACACGCGCGGACTCATCGTAACAATCACGCCCGCCGTAAACACCCACGCCCAGCCCAACGCGCGAAATCTCTTCCCTTGCTCCGCGAACAAGAAAAACCACAGGCCTGCCAGCCACACGGGCGCGGTCAACGGGTTCATCGCATCAATTTCCTGACCGAAGAAACTGAAGAAGCCCAACGGCACGTTCCGCCCGCTGAGTCGAATGTTGGCCTGCAATTCGAGAAATGGAAAGTGGTGCCGAACATTCCACCAGAGATTCGGCGCAAAAATCACAAACGCGACCACCCCGCCAATCCATAACCACCGATTCGCGAGCAGCTTCCGTTGGTTCGTAAGCAGTAGTCCGAGGACAATCCCGGCTCCGAAGATCATCATCGAGTACTTGTTCTCGAGACCGATGCCCGCGACCACGCCGAACCAAATCCACAGCCTCTCATTTCCGGTTTTGATGATGCGAATCACGAGGTACGCGCAGGTCATCCAGAACAGTGGCTCGAACGCATTCATCGTGAAGACGCTGTCCGCCCCGAGAATGGCGGGCGCAGCGAGCGTGGCAATCGCCGCAAGTACCTGCGCGAAGCGCCTCCCACCGAGTTCGCGCGCAATCAGCGCGGTTAGCACAACCTCGACCGCCCCCGCGAGCGCTGGCAAAAATCGGATCGCGAGCAGCGACTGACCCAGCGTATGTCGCACCACCCAGGCAATCATCGCGATCAGCGGCGGCTGATCGACATAGCCCCAAGCGAGATGACGGCCGCAGGCCAGGAAGTACAACTCGTCACCCAAGTACCCATACCTGTTTCCCGCGTACAAATGCACCACCAGGTTGCACGCGGCAATCAGGAGTACAATCGTGGTCGCGCCCAGCGTCGGAAACAGGTGCCTTTCGTCACGGCTCTCTACCGTGCCCCCCGCCATTTGCTGCTGCGACTCTGCCATCATCCTCGCTTGCTCCAAATTGCCAGCGTTGCAATTATAGGCCGAGCGCAAGCATTTTCAGTGGTGGTATAACTGGGCGGCCCATAGTCGGTTAGAGCCGATGAAGAAAGTTGCCAGCCTGTTAAAACGACGATTCGAGAACATCATTACCTACCTAACCCATCCGATTACCAACGTCACCAGCCAAAGCAGATCCCTCACCCCCGTTCGCGACAATCCTCGCCCGCTAACCGCGGGCAAGCGCGACCGGGTTCGGGATGACAGAATAAAATCTCACGCCCGCCTCGTTTACGCCGAGCTTCAGGGGCGCTCGCAACTTCCTCTACAGGTTCTCCTGGATGAAGCGGGGGCTGAGGTGAACGTCGACTTGTACCAGCGGCGAATCCCCAACCGCTTTGAAGCTGTGAATCTCACCGGCCTTGATGACAAAGATGTCCCCCGCGCTGCCCTCGAAGGTCTTGCCGTTGACGGTCCACATCCCCCGGCCTTCGCGGATGAACTGGATCTCGTCATAAGGGTGCCGGTGCGGACCCGGTCCCGAACCGGGCTTCCCCCCAGGACCCGGCTTGCCATGGAACAGGAACACGGAAACACCGGTGTCGCCCTGCTCCGCTCCAACAAACTCATGCGAACTACCAACAAATGGCAGATTCTCTCGGCGCACGTGATGCATCCTTACGACCCTCCTGCCGGGATTGGATGAGTCTCGCCACCATCTCGTCACTCGCCACTTACTTTTTCTGCTGTGCCGCCGGAGCCGGTTCGCTCGTCGGGGGAACAATGTTTTTGAGCCGCATGTATGTGACCAGATTGCCGTAGTGTTCCATGTCATGCGCGTTGTTAATGTTCAGCACACCGAACTTGGGCATATCCATGCCGAACATCTTCACCATTTGCGCGCCGGACGCATCCGTCATGCCGTCATAAGCTTTGTCACAGTAGGCCAGCGCACCTTTGAGCGCGGCCACGAGATCGGCTTTGGTGGTCTTGGTCTCCTCGATTTTGAGGCCGGGATTCGTTTCCCCAAGTGCCATCGAGCAAAAGTTATATTGGGCGTCCGCGACATGCCCCACAATCTGGCCGTAGCTGCGGACGGAGTCCGTGGGCTTGAAGTTGTAGTTCTCTTCGGGCATTTTTTCAGCGGAACTGACGAGGATGGTTTTCATCCTGGCGAAGAAGATTTTATTGTAGGTGCTGTACGGACCTTGGGAAGCCTGCTCTGCCTTGCTGTTCGAGGCCCCCTGCGGAGCTTTGGAATCCTGTGCGAAAGCCGCCGTGGATACCAGGAACAACACCCCTGCTGACGCCATAGCCTGGAATTTCATTTGACTCTCCTGAGTGCGCAGATTTAGCGCCGACACCTCGGGCGCTGCTTTATATACGCTGTTGGGTCCTGTTTCATTTCAGGGGGGCTGTTCCGGCAGCAAATCCGCAGTAAAGTTTGGGGTGCTCCGCCCTCCGGGCCACTTCCTCTAGGTGTCATCCCGAAGCCGGTCCCACGGTTTCTGTGGGAACGGGGCTGAGGGATCTGCTTTTTGCTCTTTTAGCCTTGGCCGTAGGCTCGCCACTCGCCACTTTCCCCAACACCAGACCGCAGGGGAAAACATCCCGTGTGTCCCTGGCTTCGCTATCCAGCGCCCTCTAGGGACTTCATATGACGCTCCAGAACCTCTTCTGGCGGTGTCTTGAGGTAGAGAACTCGGCTGTACTCAGCCCAGTCTTCGAGGGTGTGTGGCGACACGGATCGGGCTTTGTCCACCTTGACATTCTCGTACGGAGAGTAAGGCTCCAACTCGGTAGGCGTGAGAAGGATGAAGTTAAGGTCGATCGTTTGACGTGCGTCGATCAGTTCAAGTTCTTTAGCCGAAAACGGGCTGCCAGCTTTTGCGAACAAGACAAAAGTCTTGACGCCAGAATCAGTCAAGCGCTTCGCTGCTGTCACCAGGCGCTCGATCTGTTCCACTTCCAGTTCCTTATTTGTTTTGCATTCGCCGAGCAATATCTCTGGGATATTCTCGTAGTTCCGAGTGAGGACCACGAGGTCAGTTTCCGCCTCGACGTTCTTGCCGGGCTCCGCCCAGGTCAGGTCCATGCCAGTCAGCCAGGTCATACCTCTCATATCGAGGCATCGCAGGGCTTGCAAGAGGGCCAAAGCAACTGGAATTGCGCCTTCTTGATCGCGGGTCCGCGCGAAGAGTCCGGACACTCGGTAGTGCCATAGGCCGTCGCGCAGCTGTGGCCCCGTATCAATCATTGCCCCGCAGTAAGGGCAACTTACCTCTTCGGCGAGATCGTTTAGGGAGCACCACTCTCCGAGCCCGCAGGTGGGACATTCAAGGACAACCCCGGTTCGAAGTATTCTCTTCCGGACCAGATGCAGGAAGACGTCCTGAGGCTCCAGGTCACGTTCTTCGCGCGGCTCAATGAAGAGCTTTTTGTGTGGTTCGAAGCCTTTACCGATTCGGGCCAGGGCCTGGTCATGTGTGAAGCTCTTCGAGGCGGTGAACTCATGGAGCAGGCCGCGGACACCCGCAATTTTGAACACCCGGCAATTATCCAAGCCTCCCATATGCTGAATGATTCGCAAAGCGATCTTCCCGGCCGCGCTTTGCTTGGCTGTAATTCCAGCGAGGCGAAAAACCTCCACCAGCAGTTGGGGTATAGAAACACCATTAAGCTGAAGATGGCTCTGCTGCAACTTGAGGACTGTGCCTAGCGCTTCTGGCTCAATTCTCGCACTGGAATGGTCGTAGCGTGTCTTTCGACCGTAGAACTGATTTAACTGCGGAATGTTGGGTAAGTGAAAAGTTCCTAGGGCAGGTTCAGGGTCAATCAGCGGACGGACTGAGACGATCACATGCTGGTATTCTGTCTCTGGCGCTTCCAAAAAGGGCCTGGTGGGCAGGGAGAACGACACGGAAATTGAGCCCTCTCCCTTGTCGATAGTGCCCAAAACAGATTGTTGCTCAAAATGCACGCGAGGTGGCCTAACATTCAATCCGTTCCATGTCCCGTCAGACACGCGATGTATTGAGTAGCCGCCATCGAAGAGCTCCTTATGAGTCGCGTAGTCCTTCTCAGACGTACACCAGAGCGCCGGCACCTTGATGAAATGTCCGCTTCCTTCCAAATGCGACATGACCCTTTTAAGCCAGCTTCGTGTCGCGCCCACTAGTCTCTGGTCACCTTGTTCCGGGAAGAAGGTAACTTGGATGTCCGCCGCGCGGAGATTCCAAAACGTGACCAAGTCTGAAAATGATGCAGGGTCGCCCACAAACACCCCGGGCGTATCGTGTCCCCCGCGGCTCTTGTAGACCAGCAAATCCTGCTCGGTCACCGCAATTGGAGTCAGATTGCTCCAGTAATCCCTCGGAACTTCCTCCTCTTTGTCTAAGAGAAGGTATTTTGCTCCGAGGGATCGGTCAGCAAATCCAGCGTAGTCAATCGGACAGTAATCTCCGTCGGGGTAGTCCCCCAGGGTTGCCAGCAGTGCATCACTAAGAGGATCGGCCCCCGTCTTTGGGCGCATTAGCAGATTGAATTGGAAGGTATCACCGTCGGGAGCGGTCACCTCGCGTTTTTCACGCTCCTCGCCGAGCTTTCGCACTGGATGGTATACGTCGAGCAACACTGGGAGTGGCCCACCTGCACCTTGAATGAAAAGGCTTCTCTCATGAATGTCAGGCCACGGTAGATGATTTGCTCGTTGTACAAACTGCGTCACCTCCGGAGTATCGGTCAACGGAAACAGCGCGTCGACATTGAACGTCCTCAAAAGCTCATCAGCATCCTCCGTGTTACCAGGACCCACCGGGATAATGGGGTTGAACTTCCCGCCCCAAAGAGTTGATGAAAGCCGGACCGCTTTGCGGAACTCGTCCAATGAGCCCTCAGCAACACACCAAGCAACCCGGATTGGACGGTACGATACTCTAACCGAGACGGTGTTCATTAATCGGGAGCTTACTGCTAAACGCTATTAAATGCACAGAGCTAAAGCTGGCGGGTGGAGCACCCTCAATCTAACAAGGGCAGAAAAAGCAGTGGCGAGAAAAGAAAAAGCAGATCCCTCACCCCCGTTCGCGACAACTTTCACGCCCGCTTGGCGCGGGCGAACGCGACCGGGTTCCCTTCGACTACGCTCAGGGCAGGCGGGATGACACACACGACGGAAGAAGCCTACAGGTTCGCGCCGAAAGCCAGCAGACGGCCATCACTGTGAAGAGCAGTGGCGAGTGACGAGTGGCGAGACAAACAAGGCAGATTGAAGAGGGATTTCATTGCGCACAAAACGCGCAATGGCGCAGAGATCTCGGCCGTAGGCTGTCTGAGGTCAAGATTTGTATGACGAACGAAGTTGGCGGAGCACGGTAGACGGGAAAAGAAATAGCTGGACATTTTGCCCAGACGGGCCTATGAGGGAGGGACAAACCCAGCCCAACCCCACCTCGGAGGTGCGATGATGCGAACTAGATCCATTGCCTTTGCGATTGCAGCGCTGCTGTTGGTCGCGTTAACGGCGTACGTTTCCACGGCGGCTGCCGATGACATGTCTGGAACGTGGAAGATGAACAGCGCAAAATCAAAATTCAGCCCGGGGCCGGCACCGAAAGAGCTCACGGTGAAGATTGAGGCCGACGAAAACCACTTCAAGATCAATGCAGACGGGACCAACGACGATGGAACTCCACTTCATGTGGCGTACGATGCCAAATTCGACGGCAAGGATTATCCCGCGACGGGGTTGGCGAACGCCGATTCTGTATCCGTGAAGCGGCTCAAGGGAGGAGGGATCGAAAGCCAGCAAAAGAAGGGCGGCCAGGTGCTGATAACTGTCACCTCGGTTGTCTCGAAGGACGGAAAGACGCGGACCTCTACGTGGAAGGGTAAGGACGCGCAGGGTCGCGACATCAACAACGTAGTGGTTTTCGACAAACAGTAGCAACTTCCCTTGGAATCTGTCTCGGATGCGAGTAGGAGTTTTTGCTGGCAGCCGCTCGTCCGGGTGGGGAAGCGTGAAGCGTGGGGAGAGACGGGACGTTTCCAACCACATGCGAAAACGAAAATTCACGGGTCTGTCGGTAGGAAGCCTCAACCTAACAAGGAATAGTACCGTGCCTGCGGGGCTCGTTATTTTCTTGTTTCTTAGCCCATCTTCCTATCTTATTGCCCGTTAAGCCTTTAGCCCAGTCAGCCCCCTTTACTAACTTTTTCTTTGACAAGTGTATAAAGACTCTGGTAGTATAAGGATTGTAAAGAAGTGCGCCCCGACTCTGTTCGGGGCTTTTTTATTTTGTAGCGCCGGCTTGCAGCCGGCGTTTTTGTTTTCCTCCATGCTCTCTCTGTTCCGGCCTCTATGTTCTCTGTCTTGAGCCTTTTCGTTTTCTGTCCGTTGTCTGGGGCGAATTCCTCAATTCCACTCTCAAGGAACTAATCCTATGCAAACAAAGAAACCAAATCCCAAACTTCTCTGGATCCAATTTGAGGACATTGTCGCGCCGCGTCTCGGCCTGACCGTCAAGGAACGAGCGGTGTATTCCTATTTGCTGCGCCACTCCCTCGTGGTAGGCAAGCAGCGCCTGCAGTTTGCAGTTAGCGCCCTAGCCCGCGCTCTGGGGATCTCGGCCGGCTTGGCGCGACGGGCGGTGCGGCGGCTTGATGAGCTGGGGGTATTGCGCGTGCTCAAACGCAGCAACAAGACGGGCCACCTGGTGGCGATGCGTATGCCCGAACAGATCCGCGCGGTCCGCTGGCGCAAAAATGGCGCGTCATTGAACATGGGTGCCACGGGGACGACCGGGGAGCCTCGCGTCGCGACGCTCGAAGCCACGGATTTCTGGAAAACGAGGGCGCTCCGCAAAGCCATTCACGATCGCGAGCGCGGCGCTTGCTTCTACTGCCTCCGCCGCACCCCCGCTAACGTGCAGTGCCTCGACCACGTCGTGCCACTCGTGCGCTTCGGACGCAATTCCTACCGCAACCTGGTTTCCTGCTGCATGGAATGCAACGCGCGCAAGCGCGACCGACGGGCGCCGGATTTTCTGCGCACGCTCTACCGCCAGGGGCGCCTGACCCCGGCGGAACTCGACGGACGCCTGCGCGCCGTGAAAGACCTCGCCGCAGGCAAGCTCCGCCCACTAATTTCATGACCGGCTGCTCCACCATTAGCCTTTGCGTGAATGCGTGCGGTTAGAAATGAAAGTGCAGGAAATGTCTCGTCTGTCCCTGGGGGCCAATGCTTGTTCTGGGCAGCGGGTCGGGCATATACTCGCGCGAGGTCAGAAAAACTGAACTCAGAAATTGCAGGAGCCTTATCACCATGTCGCGGAATGGCGTGAAATCCATTGAGCAGGCGAAAGAGAAGGCCGCAGAATACATCAGCTCCAAGGACAAGCTGGCACGGCTGCTTTCCAAAGCAATCGGCAAAGCCAGGCAGAATTACGAGTTATTTCTTGCCCCGTGGGAAAGCTTCCAGATCCTTCTCCGGATGGTCCGCGCCTGGCTCGGTGGAGAATACTCCCCACCATTTCTCACGGTACTCGCGGGAGTTGCCGCACTGATTTACTTCGTTGAACCATTCGACTTGATACCGGACTCCGTTCCCGTACTGGGACTCTTGGATGATGCGGGCGTGGTTGCAACAGTCGCACGCGCGAACCTTAACGAGATCAGCCGGTTTAGAAGGTGGGAAATTTCCTCCTCCTGCCACAAGATCGTCCAGCTAATAACACGGTAACCAATCAGAAAATTCAAAGTCAGGCTGAATCGTTCCGGATGAGACGTTGGAGCCATCTGGGAGCCCATTGAGGAATGGGAATTCGGGAGGGGAATTCGGGGGCGGAATGGACTTTCCTCGCCACCTTTGTCATCCCGAGCCTGCCTGCGGCAAGCAGGCGCAGCGAGGGATCTGCTTTTCAGACGAATTGGTTAAATCCCAAAATGATGCAAAACTATCCGTGCAACGAATGCGCAGGCGACTCCGACAACGACGCTGATTATTACAATTGATTTTCTTTCCGGTTTTTTGCGCGTTGCAGCTGCGGCAATGGTTGAAGTAATCGAAAGCGACACTACGATGAGCACGAAACCAACCCAGTCGGGCCGGTAACCTTGCATGCTGTCTCCTTGTCGATCCGCTTTGAAGAAATGGAACCCTAATTATAGCGGGACTTGCCTGCAATTGAATGGTGGTTCCGCAAAAAGCGCCCGTGCAAGGGGCGCAAAAGGTTGTCTTGGGAACGGGCCTGAGGAGTCCTTTTTTTGCTTTCTTTTCTTAGGCCCTAGGTGTTGTCTTTGCTGGCCACTCGCCTGCCCGCCGTGGCGGGCCACTGCTTCTCCCTAAAGCCTTGCCTGAATGCGTGTCATCAGAAATCAAGTGCCGGAAAACATTCCGCCAGTCCCCGGGTTCCAAAATGGGAAGTACGGAGGAAATTACGCAGGGGGTAGGGAGGTCACAGAGGCCATTGAGGGGCAGGAGAGCGCCGTGCCCGCGCACCAGGACCATTATACCATATAGCCATTAATTGTCGAGGAAAACGTAAGTAGTTTGTCTTCTGAGGGATAGCAGGCTTACGGCCAGGAAAGCGTCCCGCCTGCCCCCGGTTTCCCGTGGTAGACTTGTTCACATTCCGGAGGCGCGAGCACTTAGAGTAATTACGGTGGGAAAACCTTTCAAAATCGTCGCGGATTTACGCGACTCCATGGCCGTTCGGATGGGCCTTAAGGATGATTGTCCGATAATGAGTGGCCATGACTCGCTGGCCAGGCGACTCTGCCAGGTCTCGCCATATGCCAGCCGCATCGAGCCGCTCATCGGGCTGATTCCGGAGATCATGGAGCGGAACGACCAACTCCGCCCTATATGGACGGCGTGGCGACAAAATGCGACGCCTGATCTGACGCCGCGGCAATATTTCGCTCGGGGCCAAATCAAGGTGCTTTGCGATTTTGTGGAGTACCTGTATTTCGCCAGCGATGCCTTTGCGCGCTCGGCTCGGAGAGGCCGGTGACGCTTCGCCCGAAGTTCTGCGTGATCGGCACCGGCGCCGGCGGGGGCATCCTCGCCTACCGTTTGGCGAAGGCGGGCGCCGATGTGCTGGTTATCAACTCAGGCGGTATTCCAGCGCAATCCGAATTTCAAAACGAGCTGAGCCCTGAACAAAAAGGCCATTTCGAAATAGGCCCTCATACCACTTTCCCGGTCAGGCCGGAAATCTGTATCGTTCATCCGCTCCTCGCGGACGCCCGTCGCCGGAGCTCCATAGAATGTCCACGGGAAGGCGGATTCCATCACTACCAAATTCACCACGTCAACGGCTTGCAGAATCTCTGGAATGGGATCTGCCTGAGGTATTCGGAGGACGATTTTGCCAACCGCAATCCCTATAGTGAGGACTGCCGGTGGCCGATTTCTCTGGGCGATCTTGCCGATCACTATTCAGAGGTCGAGCGGCTCGCATTGGTGGTGGGTGAGCGCAACGGTTTGCGTCAATTTCCGGACGGATCCTTTCTCGCGCCCCGCAGCGCCAGACAAATTGACCGCGTTTTCATCGACAGCAACGCCGGCTCGCTCGGCCCGGATCTTTTTTTTTTGGAGAACAGGAAAGCCGTCGACTTGCGGCCGGATTCTACGCAAAAGTGCGTGGCCTGCGGCAATTGCGGGCGCGGGTGCCGTTCCGGCAGCGTCTATAAATTCTCCACGCATCTCCTGCCGGAGATAAGAGCGCTGCGGAACTTTCGGCTGCTCGAACATACCAGAGCCATCAAACTCACCGCCGTCGACTGTGACAATGCGGAGGGGTTCTCAATCTCCCATGTCGTGGCGATCGACGAACGCGCCGGGCGGATCGTCGAGATTGAAGCGGACGTGGTCATCGTCTGTGCAGGCGCAATCGAATCGCCGCGGCTGCTGCTGAACTCGTTCGCCGACGACCGGAGCAAAGCCGAGCAGGTCGGCGAGTTTTTGCAGGATAGCCCGCGTGCGGTCGTCGGCACCAGTCTCTTTCGATTGTGGTTCAGGCCGGCAAACGAGGACCGCGGTTATGGCGATCACATATTGCTGGGCGGTCAGATCAAGGATTCCCAAGGGAAACGCTTTCCATTCGTGGGCCAATTCTGGTCGGATTTCACGAAGGTTCCCTATTATCTGGCCGAAATGCCCCGGTTGCCACGATTCTTGTTGGAAACCATTTCCCGGCAAGTCTTTAAGAGCACGGCGACGTTGGTGTTGTTCAGCCCGGCCGTTCCGCAGCGAAAGAACAAGGTCGTTTTGGCCGATGGGGTAGATCATTTCGGACAACGTCAGGTGCGTATTGATTACGAAACGTCAGAGATCGAGGCCGACCACGGCCGGCGGCTCGCCGCGCTGGCCCGCCGAATGCTAAGGAAAGCCAGCGGATACATCGCGGATGACGTCGGGTCTCCTCCGGGATCAGGCGTTCATTACGCGGGCACCTGCCGAATGGCCGCTGACCCGAAAGGCGGCGTCGTCAACAAGGACCTAAAATATTTCAAGAGCAAGAACCTTTATGTCTGTGACGGAAGCGTGATGCCGGTTCTCAGCGAGAAGCACCCCACGCTTACGATCATGGCGCTCGCCCATCGCTTGGCGGAGCGATTGATCAAGACCTACACTTAACGCAGCGACATGAAATCCGAAATGTCAAGAATAGTTCTCGGCACCGATTGGATGATTGCCGTGCCGAATCTTGCCTCTTGGAATGTCGTTCCGACAGAGCGCGCGGATGCCATCCTGAACGGCGCCGTTGAGATGGGCATCAACTCCTTCGATACGGCCAGGATGTACTGGAGCGAAGGGGTTGTCGGGCGCTTCGTCAGGAAACATCCGTTGGGTCGCAGCGCTTTTCGGATCATCTCGAAGGGCGGACACCCGAGCCTTTTCTGGAGAAGGCCGCTGACGCGGAAAAAGCTATTGCGCCAACTGGACGATTCGTTACGAGCTCTCGGCACCGATTACATCGACGTGTATCTATTGCACTATGACGATCCGCAAGTTCCTGCGGAGGCGATTGCGGAATGGAGCGTTGAACTCTTGAGATCCGGGAAGGCCCATAATATCGGATATTCCAACGTCTCGCTTGCCAGGCTCAAGGAGTTTCGGGCCTACTTGCGGAAGGCAAACGTCGTGCCGTGGGTGAGCAATGAATTTAACGCTCTCCCGTGCAAAGATGGGGAGCGGTGGAAGGGTGCGCAGAACATTTCCCGCGACAGGACATATGTGGACTATCTTCGGGAAAACGCTCTTCCTTTCCTTGCCTACTCACCGCTGGGGCGCGGTGACCTAAAGAGATGTATTGACCGCCGCTTGGCTGAACGCAAGCCGGAGGACGAGCGAAGGATAAGTCGGCTCATATCTCTCGGCCAGAAGTATGGCGTTCCGGTGCCGGTTATCGCGCTCAATTACATATTACAAACCGCGCCGAATTTTCACGCGGTCGTGGGAACGTCAAAACTCGATCACCTGAATGAAGACATGCGCGCCTTGGCATTCCAAATGAGCGAGGGCGACCGGGACAGCTTGGCTTTCCCTTCATGCTCTTGCTGAAGCGACCAAGGACCGGCACCGCCCCGCTATCGGGTGCCTTTTATCTTGAGACACGGGAGACACGGGAGACACGGGGACGGACGGGACGCCTTCTCTGATGGGTTTCCCCGCCGGCCAGGAAGATCATGCTTCAGGATTTGGGTCTAACTGGCGCTTCGGGGAGGAGCACTACTTCTTCGCGGGCCACGCTCGCCGCTCGGTAGGCAACGGCGGCACGAATATCTTCGGTTGTCAGGTGAGGATAGCCTCGAGCAAATCGGCTTCGGTCGCGCCCTCGGCAAGTTTGCGCAGGATGAGCTCGACCGTGATGGCGTCCCGCGAATCCCGGGTTTGCCCATCATGACGGCGGGATCGATGACGATTCGCTCCGTGGTCATGGCTATCCTCCTGGTTCGTCATACCGCCCTCGCGCGAGCTGAACAATCGCGGACCTGCGGCTATGCGGTGCGGAAGGCAGATGGCTGGCGGATGGAGCGGAAGCGGCGCAAGCGCGAAAAGAATTTGTTGGCGCTGGCGACGTCGCGAGCGATTTGCGCGCGCAATTCTTCTGGGCCGCTGAATTTTTTTTCGTCGCGCAACCGCTCCCAGAAGCGGACCTCGATGCGATTCGGAGTGGAAAGAAGGGATGCCGGGCTAAAGCCCGACGCTACGTTGGACGAGACTTCGGAAACCGGCGCGAGATTTGGTGCCGGCACCCAGTCGAGAACATGCGTCTCCACGCTGAGCGCGGAACCATTGAAAGTCGGGCGCATGCCGATGTTCGTGACCGATCGGCGGCTGCGCTGCTCGCCATGGACCAGTGTGCGCGTGATATAGACGCCGCGAGCGGGCAGGAGCTCCTGTTCCGCCGCGAGATTCAACGTGGGAAACGTAAAGCGGCGGCCGGTACCCGTGCCCTTAACAACCTCGCCGGTGAGGACAAAGGGCCGCCCCAGCAGACGCGCAGCATGGTTGACATCGCCTTCCGCCACTTCCCGCCGGATGATCGTGCTGGAGACGACTTCGCCGCGATAGACGACAGGAGGCAAGAGCACTACCTCAAAGCCGTGTTTCTTGCCAAGCTCTCTCAACAGCTTGACGTCCCCGGTTTGCCTATGGCCGAAGCGGAAATTCTCACCGACGAGGACAATCGCTGCTCTGAGGTCATGGTCGAGAATTTGCGAGGTGAATCCCTCGGGTGACAGGCGTGCGAGATCCAGCGTAAATGGCAAGACCACGGCGGCTTCCAGGCCCAGGGCAGCGAACCACTCCATGCGCTGCGAATTCGTGGAGAGACGTGGCGGCGCAGTATCCGGCCGAAGGACTTTTCGCGGCGACGGGTCGAATGTGAGCGCCGTGGGAACGGCATGGATCGCCCGAGCGCGCTCGACGGTGGTGCGAAGGATGGCTTGATGCCCGAGGTGGATGCCATCGAAGTTGCCGATGGCGAGCACGCTTCTGTGTCCGTAACTTGCATAGCGGGATGCCCAAGCCTGCGAGGAAGAAAACGTCGCCAATCTCGTGGGTCTAGCGTTGATTGCCTTCGCTTGTAACTCTTCGGCGTTTCGTCTTGCGTCCCGATCTTCCTCCTCGTCATCTACAGGGACTTCCAGCTGGAGGCCATCGTAGGCCAGTTGTACATGCGGAAAGCCCATCTGACGGAGACGATCATTCGTTGCGGCGTGCGGAAGGTCATGGGCAATGTGTGTGAACCACGCGCGCCGCGGTCCGAGCTGTTGAATCAGTGCAAGCGCCTGGTCCACAGTCTGGTGCATGGGATGGGGAATGTCCCGCAAGGCGTCGAGGATGAGCTCGTCCAGGCCTTCGAGCAGTTTCATGGAGGAGTCTGGCAGCTGGCTGAAGTCCGTGAGATAGGCGGCACGGCCAAAACGGAAGCCCAGGACTTCCATTTCTCCGTGAAGGAGAGGGACAGGAACAAAAGGAATCCCCATCAAGTGGAACGGCCCTTTCGCAACCGTAAGAGTTACGCTGGGCACGGTGCTGAGAGTCGGTTTGTCATCAAAGACGTAGGAAAAAACGCGCCGGATAATCTGAAACGTTTCCTCGTTGCCGTAAACAGGCAGGGCAGCGCGCTGACGGATATTGAATGGACGAATGTCGTCGAATCCCAGGATGTGGTCGGCGTGGCCATGGGTCAGGAGAATGGCGTCAAGGCGATCAAGCGCCGCACGGAGCGCCTGCTGGCGGAAGTCGGGAGTCGTATCAATTACAACGTTCTGGCTGTTTCTTGAAAGAAGCAGAGAAGGACGCAACCGTTTGTCATTGGGATCATTCGAATTGCACACGCGGCATGGACACCCGAGGGTGGGGACTCCCATGGATGTGCCAGAGCCGAGAACCGTGATTCGTAACGGTGCAGAAGACATGATGAAAGAAACTGGAATCAACGCCCGATACGGCAGTGTATCGCGGATGTCCGCCGGTCAAGGACGGGTCTTGGCTTTGGCCTGCTTCGCCTGTGACGCGACCGCCTGATTGATCTCCAGATAGGTCATTTTCAACTTGCCGAGCAGGTCGAGAAGGAGACTGTCTTCTTCCGGCGCCAGGTTGCCCTTGGTCTTTTCGTGCAAGGCATCGAGCATGTCGATAAATTCACGCGCCGCATCGGGGTCAATCACAGGCTGGCCCGTGCGCGGGTCCGCATACGCGCCCAAGACCATCGCGGCGTTGCTACCCATCATCCGGACTAGATTTTCGAACGCGGTGGACCGCTTGGGAGTATCAGCGGGAGAGGGCGCGGCAGTACCCTTGGCGGCCTCGGGCGGTGCAGGTGGATGAGTAGCCGCTTCGCGCTTGGCTTCACGTTCCTGTTCCGCGACGACGTCCTGGCGCAACTCACCCTCCGATGTGAAGGGGCGGCGGTCAATTACACGAAACGATTCCTCGTTGTGGTCGGACAATGTACGTTCCTCAGTGGTTTCTTTCATTGCCAGTTTATCACGAGTTGGCGAATTCGGTCGCGAGCCAGGGCGCGGGACGAGAGGGATGCGCTTGTCAAAGGTGCAGTTGCGACTTAAAGTGGAACGCTTGATTCGTTCGGAAAATGATTGGACAGGTGACGCCCATCCGCAAGAAACGGTCACAGAAAACCGCGAAAACAAACAGACGAAAGCGCAAACCGGAGAAAATCGAAACACTGTCTCCCGGTGATTGGTTTGAGAAACTAGTAGCGGTGCAAGCCAGACTTCGAGCGCCAACCGGCTGCCCGTGGGATCGCGAGCAGACACACGAATCGCTGCGAACTTATTTGATTGAAGAAGCCTACGAAGTGCTGGAGGCTCTGGACAGCGGCGACGACTCCAAGTTTGCCGAAGAGATGGGAGACCTGCTGCTGCAAATCATTTTCCATTCGCAAATCGCCCGGGAGGAAAACCGCTTCACGGTGTCTGACGTGATTCGGGAAATCCACGACAAGATGGTGCGGCGGCATCCGCATGTATTCGGCGAGACCAGCGCCAAAGATTCGGCTGAGGTGCTGAGAAACTGGGAAGAGATCAAAGCGGAAGAGCGGCGTTCGAAAGGCAACGCTGGTGATGCGAAGACCGGAACAAAGGCGAAGAAAGAACATTCTTTGCTCGATGGGGTCGCGCGCAGCCTGCCGGCCACACTCGAAGGATTCCACTTGACGCGCAGGGCTGCGAGGGTCGGATTCGATTGGGAAGCTGTCGGCGGCATCTTTGAAAAGATTAATGAAGAAGCCGCGGAATTGAAACACGCGATTGAGACTCCCGGCCAGCCGAAGGTTGAAGAGGAACTTGGGGACTTGCTCTTTGCCGCGGTGAATCTCGCTCGATTTTTGAAGGTTGACCCGGAAATTGCTTTGAAGAGGGCGAACACCAAATTTTCGCGAAGATTCCGGGGCATGGAACAGATGGCAAGGACTCGAGGCAGGGAGTTCAAGGATCTTCCGCGCGAAGAAATGGAAGCCCTCTGGGACGCCAGCAAAAGAATCGAGAGGAAGCCCGAATTGAAAGCATGTACTGGTGCGCAGGCCAAGAAATGAACCAAGTAATCGCAATTCGCAAATGCGAGGGGCTTGAAGAGTTTCACCAGTGCGTGGCCCTCCAGCGGGAAATCTGGGGAGAAGCGGACCTGGAAGTCGAGCCGGCCACGATGTTCATCGTCGCCGCGCACACCGGGGGGCAGGTGCTGGGCGCGTTCGATGGGGATCACATGGTGGGCTATACCATGGCGGTGGCCGGTCTTCGTAACGGCGTGCCTTATTTGCATTCGCACATGACGGGGGTGCAGACGGAGTATCGCGACCGCGGCGTCGGGAGAATGCTAAAACTATTCCAACGAGATGAAGCGCTGGGGCGCGGGATACGGTTGATCGAATGGACATTTGATCCGCTCGAAGTACGCAACGCGCACTTCAATCTAAATCGGCTGGGCGCCATCTGCCGGAAGTACTTCCCAAATTTATACGGCGTGACAACCAGTCCGCTTCACCGCGGATTGGAGACTGACCGCCTGTTGGCCGAATGGCACCTCGACACCAAGAGAGTCGTTGCGGCCATTGAGGAGCTGTCAACGGATCCAGTCAACACGTCGGCGCAAATTGAACTTCCAACGGAACTGGAGCGCTGGCAGCGTGAAGATTCCCCGGAAGTGGCGAAAGTACAGCGGCGAGCCCGCGATGAATTCACAAAATGGTTTTCGAAGGGTTATGCGGCGGTCGCTTTACGCTCAAAACCAGGAACCACGGCTTATCTCTTAGTTCCGTGGAGTGATTTCTAAGAAAGGCCGGAACTTCGACAAATCATGCGAATACAGGGAATCACACTGCGGGAAGTGCGAATGAAATTGGTCACGCCCTTCGAGACCAGCATGGAACGCACCGAGGCGCGCCGCATCCTCCTGGTAGAAGCAAGTGTGGATGGAATCCCCGGCTGGGGGGAGTGTGTTGCGGGCGAATCGCCTTACTACAGCCCGGAGACGATAGATACCGCCTGGCGCATCCTGCGTGATTTTCTATGGCCCATGGTCCGTGGAAAAGAGTTTGCCACGGCCGCTGAAGTTTGGGACGGGCTTGCACGCGTTCGCGGCCACAACATGGCCAAAGCTTCTTTCGAAACGGCGATCTGGGATGCTGAGGCAAAAATCAGAAATATGCCGCTATGGAAGCTCTTGGGAGGAACTCGGGGCGAGGTGGGTTGCGGCGTCTCCATAGGAATCAAGGAATCGCTGGAGGAGCTGGTTGCCTCGGTCAAGAAAGAACTGTCCGAAGGATACCAGCGGATCAAAATCAAGATCAAACCGGGGAAGGATCTAGAGCCGGTGAAACGGCTGCGCCAAGAATTCCCGCGCATCAAATTGATGGTGGACGCCAACTCTGCCTACACGATGGAGGACTGGCCTCTCTTGAAGCAACTCGACGGCTTCTACCTGATGATGATCGAACAGCCGCTCGGCTGGGATGATCTTTACAGCCACGTGGAGCTTCAGAGGAAACTGGACACGCCGATCTGTCTGGACGAATGCATTCACACGGAAGAGCAAGCGAGAGCGGCCGTGGAACTCGGCGCGTGCAAGATTATCAACATCAAGCTCGGACGTGTTGGCGGATACACTCCAGCACGGCGCATCCACGATCTTTGCCAGCAACGCGGAATACCGGTCTGGTGCGGGGGGATGCTCGAATCCGGCGTCGGCCGGGCGCACAACATTGCTCTCTCAACCCTCTTCAATTTCTCGCTCCCCGGCGATGTGGCTGCGAGCAACCGTTATTGGAAAGAGGACATCATTCGCCCGGAAGTCACCGTTTCTCAAGAAGGCACGATTCACGTCCTGAATGAGCCGGGTATCGGATTCGAACCCCGCCTGGACCAAATCGAGAAACTCACCGTTCGAAAAGAGCGACTGGTCTGACGCGGTGAAGATAGAGACTTCCAGTGGGCGAGCACCCGGCCGCGGGGCCATTGCCGCCTCCATCGCTATCATCGTAATCGCCTGGGCGGTTAACTTCATCGCGGCAAAAATCGGGACTCGCTATCTGCCGCCGTTGGCCATGGCTTCCTTTCGCGTGGTCATCGCGGGAGCCGCCATGATTCCCACTTATTTCCTGTGCTCTCGAATGCCGGCCTTCGCCGAAGCCGCAAATGTCCGGCGCCGAGGCTTCTTCGCGCGCGATCTCTGGGTATTTCTCTACCTTGGTTTTTTCGGCGTTACCGTCAATCAAATCTGCTTCACCGTGGGCGTTTACTTCACGCGAGTCAGTCATGCCGCTGTGATTGTCGGCCTCGGACCGATTTACATCCTTGTTCTCGCCGTGCTGTTCGGCTTGGAACGCGCCACCGGGCACAAAGTCGTCGGCATGCTCATCGCCCTCATTGGCATTGCTGTGCTAGCCTCCGAGAACGGAATTTCCGTGCATTCCTCCTCGTTCGTGGGCGATGCCATTACCATGACCGGTTCCGTCGGCTTTGCCGTTTACGTTGTCCTGGGTAAGCGCGTTGCGGGGAAGTACGATGCACTTACCATGACGGCTTTCAATCATTTTGCAGGCGCGGTTATTGTGCTCCCCATCGCCATCATCGAAGCTGCGAATCTCCGTAGAGCCGGTAACTGGCCCATTCAGTGGCAGGCCTGGGCCGCGCTGCTGTACATGGCGATCTTCGGTTCCGCGCTTGCCTACGTATTCTATTTTTGGCTTCTGAGATACCTGGAAGCTTCGCAGTTGGCCGCGTTTACCTACCTGCTTCCCGTCACCGCAACGATCCTTGGGATCTTATGGCTCGGCGAAAAAGGCTCCTGGGGCCAGGTGTTGGGTGGAGCGCTCGCGCTCGGTGGCGTGTATTGGATTGAGTCTGGCCGGGACACGGCCGTGAGAAATAATGCCGGCTCGTAAACAGTGTGTCGCAGTTCTGGTGGCACGGACGGCGCTTTGATGGAAGAATACCGGTCGAAGTCTCAGTCGGGAACCGTTTCCCGAGGGCAGGCTTGACATCCGCCCAGGAGGCAGGACTTTGGCTGGCATTCCGTTGCGCAGTGGTGGCCCAGCGGCGCGGATCGCCGTTATACCTGGCGATGGCATCGGCGCGGAGGTGACCCCACAAGCTGTGAAGGTCATAAGGGCCGTGGTAGCACCGGCGAAAAAACCAGTGGAATTCGTGGAGTTCGACTGGGGCGCGGACAAGTTCTTGAGAGAGGGTGTTACTTTGCCGTCAGGCGCTGTCGAGATGGTCCGCGACGAATTTGACGCCATCCTCTTCGGAGCTCTGGGCGATCCACGTGTACCTTCCAACCAGCATGCCGCGGATATTCTGCTGGGGTTGCGCTTCAAGCTGGATCTCTACGTCAATGCGCGGCCCGTTGAGCTTCTTCACAATCGGCTCACGCCGCTGCGAGATCGCACGGAAAAGGATATACGGCTGATCGTCTTCCGCGAGAATACCGAAGGTCTCTACGTCGGCGTCGGGGGCTTCTTCAAAAAAGGCACCTCGGACGAAATTGCGGTCCAGGAAGACGTCAACTCCCGCAAAGGCGTCGAGCGCATCATCCGGTACGCTTACGAATACGCCAAACAGAATGGACTAAAGCGGGTTTGTATGAGCGACAAATCCAACGCCATGAACTTTGCCCATGACCTGTGGCAGAGAGTTTTCAAAGAAGTGCGCGCGGAGTATGCCGACATCGAGTCTCGCCACTTATACATAGACACTCTGGCGATGGAGATCGTACGTGACCCGCGCCAGTTCGACGTCATCGTCACATGCAATCTTTTTGGCGACATTGTGAGCGACCTGGGAGCGCAGCTTGCGGGAGGCCTGGGCCTGGCACCTTCCGGGAACATCCATCCAGGTAAAACCTCTCTCTTCGAGCCAGTGCACGGCTCCGCTCCCAACATTGCCGGAAAGGGAATCGCTAATCCTCTCGGCGCCGTCCTCGCATCGGCGATGATGATGGACTTCCTGGGCTGGCGGTCGGAAGCTGGTACGCTTCGCGATGCTGTGCGATCGGCAATTCACGAGAACGTCGTCACGCCGGATCTTGGCGGCAACAAACGGACAGAGGATGTAGGCGATTGGCTGACTCGTCGCGTAGAACAACACGCACGAAATCAGATTTGAAGTAACACTTTAACTTAAGATTTGAACAGCTGAATTCAGTCTAGGGCCGCCGTTCCAATAGGCTGGTCAGCAGCATCCCCAGCAAGAACCCTCCGATGTGCGCCCACCAGGCAACTCCCCCCATAACGCCTGCGCCCAGCGCGTCTATTCCAGACAGGAACTGCATCACGAACCAGAGACCAAGAACGAACACAGCCGGGATAGGTACGACGAAAATGAATATCAGAGTCAAGACGCGGGCCCGGGGATAGAGCAAAATGTAAGAGCCCATCACGCCAGAAATCGCTCCGCTGGCGCCGAGAGCCGGGATATTTGAATGCAAACTGAAGAACGATTGGAGCAGACCCGCACCTACTCCGCAGACAAGATAGAAGAAGAGATACGGGAGATGGCCAAGACTGTCTTCGACGTTGTCGCCAAAGATCCACAGAAATAGCATGTTGCCGGCCAGGTGCAGGAGACCACCGTGGAGAAACATGCTGGTCAGCAGGGGGAGGAATGCAACTTCGAAGCTCGTGTGGCCATCGAGAAAACCCAGGAAGCGGGTGGGGACGACAGAATAGGTAAATAAGAAAGCATCATAGGCTCGAGGCGTGAGGGTGAGCCGGAGATTGAATTCGTACAGGAACGCGGCGACATTGAGCAGAATCAGAGTGTAGTTGATGAAGGGATAGGCGCGGCTGGGATTAAGATCCTTGAGAGGAATGAACATGGGAAATGGCCCGAAGCAGAGTAGCGGAACTCATGGAAAATGAAAAGCGGCAGGAATGAGACGACTACGATGCGTCCGATAATGTTGAGCCAGCAATTGGGCTAGTTAACGGAATAAATCCCGCAAGGAAAATGGCTGACTTGACAGCGTTTATCTCCCTCGCACCTCAAAAATCGTGTGGTGTGTCAGGGACGAGTTCAGGCAGTTGCACTCAAAGCGTCCGTACGGCATTATCCTAAATTTTTCAAGGAAGGATTGCGTCGCGAAGTCGCCTATGATAAATAAATTGGCTCTACGTGTGCGTGCGTTTCGGATGAGATGCCGCAGTTGATGGGACACCGCGTCGGCGCGCCGACAGCTCATGCCTGCCCGGGAGACGGAAGCCATAATCCTGAAGACATTTCCGCTGGGCGAGGCGGACCGCCTGGTGAGTTTTCTTGGACGTTCCTCCGGGCGCGTCCGCGGCGTAGCGGCAGGGGCGCGCCGTATAAAGAATCGCTACGGCTCGACGCTTGAGGTGCTCTCGCACGTGCGTATTTGGTACCACGAAAAAGAAACGCGAGAGCTGGTGCGCATCCAGCAGGCCGAACTGGTCGAGTCCTTTAACAGGTCGCAGAGCGACTATGGCTTGAGCACCGGACTAGCGGTCATCAGCGAGATCTCGGAACTGGTTCTGCCGGAGCATGAGGTTTCCGAACCTATGTTCCGGCTGATACTCCTCGCAGCCCAGGAAATCGAGCGAACGGGGCGGTGGGATCTCCCACTTGCTTACTTCGCTTTCTGGACCGTTCGGCTGGGTGGTTGGCTGCCGCGCTTCGATCGCTGCGTATCGTGCGGCACACCGTTCGGTTCGCAGCCCGCTTTCTACGATGCGCATGAGCCGGGATTATTTTGTGAGAAGTGCCGGCGGCTTGGGATGAAACCGTTTCATCCCCAGGCGAGGAATCTGGCAGAGCGATTCGCAGGTGAGCGGCTCGATCACTTGAACTTGGAAAAATCGCTGCAAGGCGATGTTCGAGAATTGCGTGAGGCTTCCTTTGCCTGGGTAGAACATCAAGTAGAACGTCAACTCTTAACGCGTAAACTTTTGGAGACCCTTTGAAATCTAAAGTAATACTTGAGAAAAAATTGCGCGGCCTCACGTTTCAAGATTTAATCTTGAAACTCTCCCAGTTTTGGGTTGAGCAAGGCTGCGTCCTGCAACAGCCGTACGACATTGAAGTGGGCGCAGGGACGATGCACCCGGAAACTTTCCTGCGCGTCCTAGGCCCGTCTCCGTACCGTGTTGGGTACGTCCAGCCGAGCCGTCGGCCCGCCGACGGTCGTTATGGGGAGAATCCCAATCGCCTTTACAAGCATTCCCAATTTCAAGTGATCCTCAAGCCTTCGCCGATTGATGTGCAGGATCTTTATCTGAGGAGTCTGCGCGCCCTCGGCATTAACCTCAAGGAACATGATATTCGCTTTGAGGAAGACAATTGGGAATCGCCGACCCTCGGCGCTTGGGGTATCGGCTGGCAAGTGCTCCTGGACGGTCTGGAGATAACGCAGTTTACGTATTTTCAGCAGAGCGGCGGCATTGACCTCGACCCTATTTCCGTTGAACTCACGTACGGACTGGAGCGCATCTGCGCTTTCCTGCAAGGTGCGAATAGTGTCTACGACCTCCGATGGGCGGCGGACAGGACCTACGGAGATATCCGCCTGATGGAAGAACAGCAGTTTTCTGAATACAGCTTCGATCGCAGCGATGCCCACGCTATCCGGTCCGAATTCGAATTGCACGAGAAGCAGGCAAAAGAACTCCTCGACGGGTTCAAGACCGCAGCAGGGAAGGACCGCGCCCGATATCCATTGCTCGCGGCCTACGATCATTGCCTCAAGTGCTCTCATCTCTTTAACTTGATGGACGCGCGCGGCGTCATCTCGACGACCGAACGCGCCGCGATTATGACCCGCGTACGCGCACTGGCGTGCCGCACTGCCGCAGGGTACCTGGAACAGATCGGCGGCCAGGCTCCTCGGCGTGAGGTGCCGGCGTGAAAGCTGTCGCAAATGAAAAACGAATCGAACTCCTATTCGAGGTGGGTTGCGAGGAAATTCCCGCCGAAATGCTTCCGAAGGCCGAGGAGGAACTCCGCACCAACATCGAAAAACTTCTGGCTGCAGAGAGCCTTGCCGGGGGTGTCACGGTCGAAACGTACAGCGCCGCGCGCCGATTGACTGCCTGGGTCCGCGGACTGCTCGCGAAGCAGCCCGATGTTGAAACGGAAGTGACGGGCCCGCCAAAGGCAGTGGCTTACGACTCCGTCGGCGCGCCGACTCGCGCGGCATTGAGCTTCGCGGAGAAATTGCGCGTCCACGTCAGCGGCCTTTATCTTGTACAGACTCCAAAGGGCGAGTACCTCGCTGCGAAGCAGACCCGTATCGGCAAGACGGCGGAACAGATCCTGACGTCAGTTCTCCCTCGCGCGGTTCACGATCTCACCTGGCCGCGTTCGATGACGTGGACGAGTCTGGATGGCCCCCGGTTTATCCGGCCCATCCGTTGGATTGTTGCGGTGCTCGATGGAAAAACTCTGAAGCTCTCGGTTGCCGGGATTTCCGCAGGGAATATCACGCGAGGTCACCGCTTCTTCGGCTCGAGCGTCATCCGCGTCACGGACTTCGCCGACTATGAGAAGAAACTGCAAGCGAACGGTGTCATCCTTCGGCCCTCCCGCCGGCAAGAAAAGATCGCGAAGGAATTGGAAGCACACGCCAAGAAGGCGAACTGTCGCGTCCATGAGGATGCCGGGCTGCGCCGACTTGTGACCTATTTAAACGAGTACCCCAGCGTCATTCAGGGCGATTTCGATCCGTCCTTTCTCAATCTGCCGGACGAAATTCTGGTGACGGTCATGCGGGATCACCAGAAGTATTTCGCCCTGGAAAAGAAGAGCGGGGAACTGGCGCCACACTTTCTAGCCGTGATCAACGTCGAGAAGGACTCCAAGGGTCTGATTCGCGCCGGACATGAGCGCGTCCTTCGTGCGCGCTTCGCGGACGCGCAATTCTTCTGGCAATCCGACCAGAAGTGTCGGCTCGCCGACTATCTCCCCAAGCTCGATCGTGTTACCTACGAATCGCGGCTTGGCAGCTACAGCGACAAGGTCGAACGGGTCCGCGCCATTGCACGGTGGCTGACTGAGCAATGGTTCAACCTCGGCATGCTCCAGGCACACGTAGCGGAAGCCGATCGTGCCGCCGAACTCGCCAAGTGCGACCTCGCCACCGAAATGGTTCGTGAACTCCCCGAGCTTCAGGGCATTGTCGGCGGACTCTACGCGCGGGCGCAGGGTGAGGCCGATGAAGTTGCCGACGCCATCTACGATCATTACCGCCCCGTCGGGCTAGAAGATCCCATTCCACGCAATCTGACTGGCTGTGCCGTCGCGCTTGGGGACAAGCTCGACTCTGTCGTCGGCTGCTTCGCCGTCGGCGTAATCCCCACGGGCTCGAGCGATCCCTACGCCTTGCGCCGCGCGGCGCTCGGCATCGTCAAGATCATCCTCGAGAAAAAGCTTCCCGTCTCGCTGTCTCTCGCCATCGGCGCGGCCTCGAAAGCGCTGCTCACTTGCAAGCCCAAGCGCGGTGTAACTCCCGCGCAAGAGACGCAAATCCTAGATTTCATTCTTGACCGTGCAAAATTCGTGTTCCGAGAACGCGAAGGGTTTGGCTACGATGAAGTCAGCGCCGTGTTTCGGGCAGGCGCCGACGATCTCGTGGATGCTCACAAGCGACTCGTCGCGCTGAAGGCCATCCGCAAATCCAAGAACTTCGAACCATTGGCCGTATCTTTCAAGCGCATCCGCAAGATTCTTGAAAAAGCAGCTGTCCCTTCTCGCGAGGCGCCGCGCGTAAACCCCGAACTGTTCGAGAATCAGGCCGAGCGCGATCTGTATGGTGCCGTGCGCGATGCGGCCACGAAAGTACAATCGCAGAAGCGCGCCGGGAAATATCAGGAGGCGCTTGAGGTCATCGCGGGCCTCCGAAAAGCAGTGGATCAGTTTTTCGATGGCGTAATGGTGATGGCCGAAAATGAGGCTGTGCGCACCAACCGTCTAACATTGCTCGCGGAATTGCTGCGCGAGTTCACAACGGTAGCGGATTTTTCTGAATTGGGCGGCGAAGAGCGCCAGTAGCAATGTCAAGTTTTACTTGAAGTATGGTCGCGTCGGCGCGCCGACATGTTTTCGGCGGCGGCTCAATAGAAAATCGGTAACAGCAGGAAGTGTTTGACTAATCTAAAATTGCAAATGAGGCTTACAGTGAAAAAATGGGTGTATTTTTTTGGGGCAGGCAAAGCGGAAGGGGACGGAACGTGGCGGGACATTCTCGGTGGCAAAGGCGCCGGGCTCGCCGAGATGACCAAGATCGGTCTGCCCGTCCCGGCCGGATTCACGATTTCCACGGAAGCCTGCGACTACTTCTACAAGAACGGAAAGAAGTTTCCTCCTGAGCTCAAAACACAAGTAGCGCTAAAGGTGGCAAAGCTCGAGCGGGTCACGAAGAAGAAGCTCGGCGACCCGAAGAACCCTCTCCTCGTCAGCGTTCGCTCCGGTTCGGCTCGCTCTATGCCGGGAATGATGGAAACCATATTGAACCTCGGACTCAATGACCGCTCCGTAGCTGGACTTGCCGCGGCCACAAGGAACGAGCGTTTCGCTTACGATGCCTACCGCCGTTTTGTACAAATGTATTCGACCGTTGTTATGGGTATGCCCAAGGACGATTTGGAGCACCGCCTTCGCGCCGTCAAAGACCGGCTCGGCGTCAAGGAAGACACTGCGGTGCCTGCCAGCGGATGGAAGGAATTGGTGGGAGAATACAAAACCTACTTCCGGAAGGCCTCGGGCCAGGACTTTCCGGATGACCCGATCGACCAACTATGGGGTGCTATCGGCGCGGTGTTTGGCTCCTGGATGGCGGAGAAGGCGGTCACCTATCGCCGCGTTGAAAAGATCACCGGGCTCCTCGGTACAGCTGTAAACGTCGTTCAGATGGTTTTCGGAAACACGGGGGATAACTCTGGCACAGGTGTCTGCTTCACTCGCGACCCAAGTTCTGGCGAAAAGATTTTCTACGGCGACTACCTCGTGAACGCGCAAGGCGAAGATGTTGTCGCCGGCATTCGCACTCCCATGCATCTGAGCGAGATGGCCAAGACGATGCCCAAGGTTTTCGGGCAACTCGAAAAAGTTCGAGTAAAACTTGAGAAGCACTATCGCGACATGCAGGACATGGAATTCACTGTCGAGGACGGAACGCTCTACATGCTGCAAACGCGCACGGGCAAACGCACGCCCACCGCGGCGTTCCGTATGGCCACAGACATGGCAAAGGAGAAACTCATAACCAGGGAAGAGGCCATTCTACGGATCAAGCCTGAAGACATTGAGCGGCTTTTCTATCCCGTGATTGACGCAAAGGTGGACAGAAGGTCTCTCTCTTCCAAAATTCTCGCGACAGGCATCAACGCCGTCCCGGGCGCCGCTGTCGGCAAAGTGGTGTTTTCTGCCCCCAAGGCGGAGCAGTGGGCTGAGCACGGCGAGAAAGTGATTCTCGTCCGGCGCGAGACGAGCCCCGAAGATGTTGGAGGCATGGCCGTAGCACAGGGAATTCTGACTGCTACGGGTGGCAAGACCAGTCACGCTGCTGTGGTGGCCCGCGGCTGGGGCAAGTGTTGCATTGTGGGCGCGGAAAAACTGGATATCGACTACCAATCGCTCACCATGACTACCAATGGCAAAGTGGTGAGAGAAGGGGATTGGATCACCCTCGATGGGGGTGAGGGTATCGTCTACGCCGATGCGATGCCCCTCGTCGTTCCCCAGCTTCCCGAGTCGTACGAAACACTTATGAAGTGGGCCGACGAGACCCGGCGACTCCGTGTTCGAACGAATGCGGACACGCCACAGGATGCCCGCAAGGCGCGCGAATTCGGCGCGGAAGGCATTGGCCTGTGCCGAACGGAGCACATGTTCTTCACCGACTTCGAACAACCGGAGAAGAGTCACGAGCGCCAGCGCGCCATTCAGGAGATGATTCTGGCGGACAACCAGCAAGCCCGCGTCAAGGCCCTGGACAAATTGCTTCCGTTCCAGCGGCGCGACTTCATCGGAATTTTCAAAGCCATGGACGGCTTTCCGGTCACGATTCGTTTGATTGATCCTCCCCTGCACGAGTTCGTGCCGCACGAGCGTGCCAAGCAGGAAGAGCTGGCCCGCGACTTGAAGATCGACGTTGAGACCGTGGCTCGCCGTGTCGCCCAATTACACGAAGCCAACCCGATGCTTGGCCATCGCGGCTGCCGGCTTTGCATCACCTATCCCGAGATTCTCGAAATGCAAGTCCGCGCCATCATTGAAGCGGCCATCGAATGCCAAAAAGTCGGAGTTAAAGTTTTGCCTGAGATCATGCATCCGCTGGTGCTCGATCGGAAAGAGCTCTCGATTCTTGAACAAGCCACTCGGCGCGTTGCCGATGATTTGATCAAGAAGTCCGGCGTCAAATTGCCGTACCTCGTCGGAACCATGATCGAACTTCCGCGAGCGGCTCTCCTGGCGGGAGAAATCGCCGAGGTCGCGGAATTCTTTTCCTTCGGCACTAACGACCTCACGCAGACCACCATGGGACTCTCGCGCGACGATGCCGGACGCTTTTTGCCGGACTACGTGGATGAGAAGAAGGCGGGCGTCTTCAGCGCAGACCCCTTCCAAACCCTCGATACTAAAGGGGTGGGAATGCTCATGCGCTGGGGAATTGAGCAGGGTCGCAAGACCAAGAACCAATTGAAGATCGGCATCTGCGGCGAACACGGAGGGGATGCCGATAGCGTCAAGTTCTGCCACGCTGTCGGCATGGACTATGTAAGCGCCTCACCATTTCGCGTGCCGATATCCCGATTGGCCGCAGCTCAAGTAGTGGTTGAAGAAAAACAATTAAAGAAAAAGAGAGGAAAGTAGTCAGAAAAGGATGCCGGCTCAAATTAAAGCGATACTTTAACTCATGATCTGCCGGACTTTCTCATCACTAGGCTGCTTGTTTGACGGCTTTTCTTTTTATGTGGGCATCTTAAAGAAAAAGTAGAGCCCAAGAAAAAAGAAAGCGATATCCGGTGACCAGCCCGCTAGGAGCGGAGGAAGCTGCCCGATCCCTCCCATGGCCTCCAGGAGAGCCGCCATCGCCCAATAGGCGAGACCGATGCCTACACCGAGTGCGACTCCACCCAGAGCGCCGCGTGTTCCCACAAGAAAAGCAAAGGGAAGCGCCAGCAGCATGCTCACCGGGGCGATCAGTGGGTAAGCGATTTTCTTGTGCCATTGCACGGTTAGGGTGGCCACATCGAAACCAGCCCGGTGCAATCCGTCAATGTAAGTGCTCAAATCCCGCCAGCTTAACTGGAATGCCGGCAAGACTTCACGGTTGAAATAGGAGGGGGGTTCGGTCAATTCGGGCAGGGAAAACACTGTAAATGGTTTGTAGCCGACAATCGTTCCGTCCGAGAATTCACGCACCCAGCCTCCCTCCAGCGCCCATGTCTTCAGAGATGCGGACCACCGCGCGCGGGAGGCAAAGACACGCCGGCGAATTTGGAAATTGGCGGGATCCAATTCGACAACGCTCAATCCGCCGAAGAGGTTCTGCGCGGGGTCAAACAGGTCATAGTTGTATATCTTGTAGCTCTCGCCGAAAATCCAGCGCTGCGGATGGGTGTACGTCTGCGGGGGACGGCCCTTGATTTGGTTGTGGAGCGCGTCTTGCCTCTGATTGGCGTACGGCAGGTATGTGTCGTCAAGAACCACCATAACAGCAGCGAGGGCCAGACCCGCGAAGAGCAATGGAATCGCGATACGATACAGGCTGATGCCGCTGGCCCTGATGGCCACGATTTCATTGTTTTTACTCATTGTTCCGAGAGTCACGAGAACCGCCACAAGAGCCGCAAGCGGAGCCAACTGATAGAGCAGATAAGGCGCAAAGTACCGGAAGTAGTCCACGACAACCAGGAACGGGACGCGGTGGCGCGCGATATCGTCCAGGAGTTCGAAGAAGGTGAAGGTCTCGAACAGGAACACGAACGAGGTCATCAGCACCGCGAAGTAGTAGAAGAATCGCTGCAGAATGTACAGGTCCAAAACGCGCGGGAAGCTCCCGCTGGAAGGCAGGACGATCGCCTGCTGGCCCCGGTCGCCATTGGAAGCGCGAGCTGTGGCCGCCCTCGCGCGCGCCTGTGCCTTGCGACGGCGCAGCAGGCGAACCCAGGTCTTCAGATATCCAAAGGGACGCAGCCATGTGCTCTCTCCCCGAAATTGTTCCATCCTGGGCAGTAACGTCACTCCGAGAACGGCCAGCACAAAATTTCCAAACCAAATTCCCTCAGCCGGCGAGACTTTTCCTTGACGAGCAAGCCCCGCGCCCAGGACGAATAGAAGATAGTACGAAGCGATTAGAATCACCGCGAGCAATGACCCTGCCGCCCTGCCGCCACGGCGAGGCTGCGCTCCCAGCGGTACCGCGACGAGAGCAAAAACAAAACAGGCTATGGGAAAAGCAAAGCGGCCGTGAAGCTCGACGCGCGCTTCGCGCCAGCCAGGGCCCTTGTCGGAGAGAAGCTCGCGCACGGAGCGCTCGGGATTGCTAAGTTGCCGCGGCTGCGTAGTGCCGAGGCCGGTGAACTCGATGGGCATGTCACTTTGTCCAAATGCGGTGACGGAGTAATGGTCCGGATCGGAACGCGAGAATTCGTGGGTCGTGCCGCCTTGAAGGTGGAGTTCCAGCTTGCCCCGTCCGGGTTCGGCAATTACAATCGCGTTCTCCGCCAGCGTCAGGCTCGAGCCGCTCTCACCACCGGCCTCCGCGAGAAACACGCCATGCCATTGCGTGCCGCTGGCAGCGACATCGTTGACGTAGAGGACCATCCGCGGGAACCGTTCGTCAAACACCCGCGGCTGTACCTGGAATGAAATCTGTGAGGTTATCAGATCGGCTTCAATGGCCCGCAAGTTCCGCAATGCAAGCGGGGCAAGCCATAGACTCATGAACAGCGTGATTGTGGCCCCGATCGAAGCCAAGACACCGACGGGCAGAAGAATGCGAAGTCGGCCAATGCCCAGAGCGGTGAGGGCAATGATTTCGCTGTCCGCTGACATCCGGCCGAGGCCAAGAAGTACACCGATCAAGATGGCCATCGGAATCGTGAAGACAAAGATGCTCGGGAAAATGGACAGGAACAGTTTGAGAATCTGGGAGCCCGACCCTGAGTGACGCACGAACAGCTCCATCAATCTCACGAGCTTGGGAACAAAGAGGACGAAAGTAAAGACGAGGAGTCCGAGGAGTGCGTGGCGAAAAACTTCGCGGACGATGTAGCGGTCCAGGATGCGCATGGCGCGAACGGTGAGTGTAGCACGGCCACAGGATTAGCACGGGAGAGGCGCGAAGAATGAAGAGGGTTCATCTAGTTCTGCTGTGGCATATGCATCAGCCGCAATACCGGGATCCGGAAAGCGGCCGCTATGTCCTGCCTTGGACGAGGCTGCATGCTTTGAAGGACTACTGGGGCATGGTGGAAATGCTTGGGGAGTTCCCGGGCTTTCACGCAACGTTTAACGTCGTGCCGTCCCTGGGCATGCAACTCGAAGAGTACGCGAGCGGCAACTTCAATGAACCGTGGTTTTCCCTGGCATTCAAGAATGCGGACGAACTCACGCGGGAAGACAAAGCAGAAATCATCGCACGGGCTTTTCAAGTTAACCATGAGCGCTTGATGTCGCGCTGGCCGCGTTTCGTGGAGCTCTACGAATGGTCGCGTCCGGCTGGGGGAGCCCAGGCGCTGGTTACTTTCACGCCGCGTGATTGGCGCGACCTTCAACTCCTCTCACAATTGGCCTGGATGGAGGAGACCTGGTTCGAAAAAGATCCGGTGGTCAGCAAGCTCTCCGCGAAAGGGAAGGACTTCGCCGAAGAAGATAAATCCGCCCTCAAGGAGAAACAATTTGAACTGATGCGCATGGTGCTTCCCGGGTATCGGGCGGCGGCCCTTCGCGGGCAAATTGAGCTCAGCACAACACCTTTTTATCATCCGATCCTGCCTCTGATCTGCGATTCGGACATTGCACGCGTTGCGAATCCGTCCACGCCGCTTCCGCGGCGGGCGTTCCGCCGCCCGGAGGACGCTCGAGAACAGTTGCAGCGGGCGCGCGTTTATCACGAAAAAACATTCGGTACTGTGCCGACAGGACTCTGGCCTTCGGAGGGTTCGGTTTCGGATCAGGCGCTAACCATCGCATCGGAAGAAGGCTTCAAGTGGTTCGGCACGGATGAGGGGGTGCTGGGCCGTACGCTAAATGTAGGCTTTTTCCGCGATGCAAACGGGATTCCCGCCAATGCCGACCGCCTTTACAAACCCTGGCGCATTCAGTTGGTTTCCAACGGAGTCACCGGCTTGTTCCGCGATCACCACTTGTCCGATTTGATTGGCTTCGTGTATAGCCGCATGGACGCGAAAGTGGCCGCCACAGATCTGCACGGAAGGTTGCGCCATCTGGGAGAAACCGTGCAGGGCAATCAGCCGCTAACGATTTGTTTGTTCCTGGACGGCGAAAACGCGTGGGAGTATTACCCGGGAAACGGACGAGCCTTCCTTCGCGAATTCTATGGGCGCATCCAGAGCGACCAGGATTTTCGAGCGCTCACGGTAAGCGAAGCCATCGCTGAAGCCGGTGATATTCCGGCCATAAGTGGCATTTTCCCCGCGTCCTGGATCAATGCGAACTTCGACGTTTGGATCGGGCATGCGGAGGACGTTGCAGCATGGGAACTGCTATGGGACGCACAGGACGCGTATGCCCGCGCCGCGGATGCGAGAAAAAAAGATCGCGCGGACGCTCCAAGCGAAACGGCACTGAAACAAGCGCAGGAATCACTGCTGACCGCCGAGGGCAGCGACTGGTGCTGGTGGTTTGGCCCGGAGCATAGCACCGCAAACGACGCCGAATTTGACGCGCTCTACAGAAAGCATTTGACCGCCGTATACCTGGCCCTGGGACAAGTAGCTCCACCGGAATTGGCCAAACCCATTAAACGCCGCCCGGAGCACGCGCTACAGCTTGCTCCGACAAATCTTTTGAACGTCAAGATTGACGGCCGTGACACATCGTATTTTGAGTGGCTCGGGGCAGGTCTGTATTCTCCGGAGAGAAGAGGCGGCTCAATGCACGGGCGCGTATTCTATCTGCATGAGCTGCGGTATGGTTTCGAAGAGGGCCGATTCTGCGTGCGGATCGACCCGTTCCTGGACGTCCTTGGAGAGCTTGAGGATCCGGAGTTTCGCATCACTATTGCCGCAGCCGAAGAAATCACAATTGTGGTGAAATTGGAGCGCGGGCACGTGCGGGAGTTTGGGGTGGAGAAGGGCCAGCTCTGCCTTTTGAACCCGAAGCGCGTTGCGGAAGCTGCATTTGAGCGAATTCTAGAAGTGGCTGTGCAAAAGGCTGAAATCAACCTCAAAGGCCAAACCAAATTGAGACTCGGTGTAGCGTTGTGGCATGGGGGATTGCCAGTTGATGTGCTCCCCGCTGAAGGATTCCTCGAAGTCAGTCTGGGCGAAGAACATGTGGCCTGGTTCCCAGAATAGATGCATAGCCTTTGGTTTCACGCGGACGACGATACGATTTGAACGGCAGGTTTATCCTCAAGGGCAAACCGCTTAAAACAGTTTAACGGCAAGATCCTGAGGATGATCACCCACTGGGATCATGGTCAACAGAAAATTCGTGCGCACACGGATGACGGATAGATCGCCTGAGCCTTGATTGACGACGAGGAGCAGTGTCTCCGGCGACTCAGGATCGAAGGACAAAGCCGCAGGCGCATTGCCGGCGGGAACGGGAAAGCCCTTCCCCGGGTCGCGAATGATGCGGCGATTGGTCATATCCACCGGAGTAACGCGGTCCGCAGCGGTGTCCGAAACGTACAGCAAGGTTCCATCCGAACTGAGCACGCCGCGGGTCGGCGCTGATCCGAGTACCAGATAATCGCCAACCTCGTGCGTCCACGTATTGATAACCTGCAAGCCATGGGCCTCAGGCGAAATCACATAGAGTTCTCCCCCGTCCGGTTTGAGCAGCATTTCTGTCGGTTTCCCCGCCAGCTCAAGATTTGTTACCAAAACGCCGCGGCGAAGGTCTACCGCGGAGATCCTCCGCTCGGCGCGGCTCAAGACAAACGCGATCGAACTATCTGGCAAGACCACAACATCTTCTGGCTCGGCCACGACCGGGACGCTCACCCGCTGAAGTAGTGTTGTTGCTTCGTGTATGGTTAGCGTGGAATTTCCACGATTCACGACAAGGACTGCTTTTCCGTCCGGCGTGGCACGGGCAAGAACTGGTTGACGTCCTGCTAGGGCGTGCGCGACTACGGCGTGTGAAGTGGAATCAATAGCGAGAACCGTGTCATTCCCTGAGGTAGTTGCATAAACGCGTTTCCCATCGGGCGAGAAATCGAGCGCATAAGGGAGGGGACCGACGGCAATGCGCGCGGTGACTTGGTTCTTGCGAGGATCGAGAATCCAAACGTAGCCCCCCGTGCTGCTAACTCCGAACACTTCCGCGCGTGAGGGATGCGCGCGCATTCCGGATAGTGAGGGACCAACCGGGACACGCGCAACGGTCCTCAGCTCCACCAAGTCCACCACGCTGACGCTGCCATCGGACGTGGTGACAAAAGCGAAGAGATGTAAATCCGGCCGGAGAAAGGATGGGCGGTGCTCGCGGAGAAGGACGATTAGGCTGGCGATAGCCAGAACCATGGTCAGGAAATAGACGCGAAAGTTTTTGGGACCGCTCATCAGGGCCTCGGAATTGTTGCATGGGAAACGGGAGTAGGGAAGCAAGGAGCCAGGGGCGGGAGAGTGAGTTTGTATAACGCTAAGGGATGAGAGCGGGGAACTGAAGGTTTAGTGAGGAAAACCGATTTGTTTCACTCCGATGGGCCTCGGGTGTATAAAGGTGACCGTCTGCGGAATCAAAGGGAAATTCCTGATGGAGCGAGATTTTGAGAAGTTGGACCGACCCCGTGTTTAGGTCCCAAGCGCATCTTCAGACGGCGACGCGCCAGCGGGCAATGCGCGTTCTCCTTCCGATAGCAGTGCTGAACATTCTTTTATTCTCCCCAGGTCTTGTCCATGCGCAGGGGCGTTCGACAGACGAATTGCACAAGATGGACGAATCGGTGGATGCGCTGATCCGGAAGGTGTCTCCGAGCGTGGTACAGATTCTCGTGACGGGGTATGGTCCGCTCGAGGGAGGCGAGCATGGGAGCACGGGCGTGGTCATCGGGCGGCAGCGCGCAATTGGGTCGGGATTCGTTATTGATCCGAGCGGGTACATCATCACGAACGCCCATGTGGTGAATGGGGCGCAGCGCGTGCAAGTGGTGCTGACGGCCAGCAACACGGACGGTTCCGTGGAGGCGACGCTCTCTGCACGAACGAGTCTTGTGCCGGCGCGCATTGTAGGCGTCACCCGGGAGGTCGATCTCGCCCTGCTCAAGGTGGAGGTCCCGAATCTTCCTGCGCTAAAGCTTGCAAAATACCGGGAGCTCCGGCAAGGCGAGTCGGTGTTTGCCTTGGGCAGCCCGGAAGGACTGCGCAATACGGTGACGCACGGAATTATTTCCGCGATTGCGCGGCAGATCGATCCCGATTCGCCGATGGTTTATATCCAGACGGATACGCCGATCAATCCGGGGAATTCGGGCGGCCCGCTGGTGAATGTAAACGGGGAAGTTGCGGGTGTGAATACCTTCATAGTTTCGCAGTCCGGGGGCAACGAAGGTTTGGGGTTTGCGATTCCCTGCGGCGTGGTAGGCATCGTTTACGAGCAGCTGCGAAAATACGGGCATCTGCACCGGCCGGAGATCGGAATTGGGGTGCAAACGATTACTCCGGCGCTGGCAGAAGGGCTGAAACTGCAGCGAAAGTACGGCGTCCTAATCTCAGACGTCCTGCCCAGAGGGCCGGCGGAGGCCGCGGGGCTGCGTATCGGAGACGTCTTGCTGGCCATCGACGGGAAAATGGCTGGCAGCGTCCCGTATGTGGCATTTCATTTGATGTCCCGCGAGAGGGGCGACAAAGTGCACCTGGATGTATTGCGTGGAGAGATGCGGCTTGGCTTTGATGTGGGGCTCATGGACCCACCAAAGGACATGGACCAGATCACGGCCTTGGCCGACCCGGAGAAGAATGTGGTTCCAGCGCTCGGAATTCTTGGGGTGGAGATTGACAAGAAAATCGCGGCGATGACGACGGACTTGCGCGATCCGTTTGGAATTATCGTGGCCGCGCGGGCGGCTGGGGCCGGCGCAGAAGTGCCGCTGACCACGGGCGACGTGATCCGAACCCTAAACGGACAACCCATGACCACGCTGGACCGCTTGCGAAGCGCATTGAAGACTTTGCCGCCGGGCGCGGCGGTAGTACTGCAAATTCAGCGCGATCAGAAGCTCATGTTCGTGGCGTTTACGCTCGAATAGCTGCCACGGAACAAAAGCGAAGCTGCTGCTACGCCGCTCCAATTCGTCTTAGGACGTATCGTCTTCGCCACCCGCGTTCAGTTATGATCTTGGGTTCCGGAGGACGTTGATGACGACTGGCGATGTCTGGGGGGTCGCTGGGGCCGTGCTGGCCAGCCTAGGCGGGGGGAGTGTTATTGTCGCAGCTTTCTCAAACTGGCTCGGCAAGCTGTGGGCAGATCGGTTGATGGAGAAGGAACGCGCTCAACACGCGAAAGAATTGGAAAAACTGAGGAGCAGCCTAGAGAGATCGACTCGACTACTACAGGGGGAGATCGAAAAAACACTTTTCGTGAGCAAGACCCACTTCGAGACTGAATTCAAGGCACTTGCCGTAATATGGCGACGGGTTGCTCAGGTCCGGGCTCGGATGAATCGCCTCCATCTACACGAAGCGCTCGTTCTGAAGGGGGAGGGTCTACCAAGTCTGCTCTTCGCACCATTTGGTCTGTTCGACACCGCAGTGAATCACCTTATTCATGCCATTGACTATCAGAGCCCGTTCTATCCAAACGAAATCTTCCAGCAACTAGAGGCCGTATTAGAAGTTGCTCTCCTAGAAAGACAGGAGTTTGGGGCCAGCCTGGAACGGAACGATTTCAATGAAGGTCGCTATCGCCAAGGCAAGGAGCGCTTCGCACAAATTCTTCAAGCAGCTGAAGCCGTGTCGAGTCTCATCCGTGAACGGATCTCGAAGCTCTCCGTCTACGGCGGTACCTTTGCCATCGACACCACCGTATCGCCCTATTGAGCCGCTGGGCTTGTTTCCGTTGCCACGCTAGCACGCTGTGCGTCGTCTTGGTGATACTCCCAAATCCTGCCACGCTCTTGAAAGAAGGCGTGACGACCCCGTAGCACATTGGGAACGCACTGGAGACGAGACATTGAATGGGTGAGGGCCGCGGTCTAATCTCATAAAGCAATCATTCAGGTGTCCCGGTCCAGGGAAGCACGCCGCGGAGGCGCAGGCCGGTCCACGGAAAACAGGATTTGTCATGTCGGAACCCTTCCGTCCTTACGAAAAGCTTGTGGAGATCACGATCTTCGGAAATAAATTCCAGGTTCCGGAGCGAAATTCTCTCTTAAGGTGTTTCCAGTTCATTAGTCCGGAGACGATTCCGTACGGGCGCTTCTGCTGGAATCAGGACTGCCAATACTGCCGGGTAACGTGCCAATTGCCGGATGAGGATGAACCCCACGAAATGCTCAGCTGCAAGTTCATCGTTATGCCCGGAATGGAAATTACGGAGATGAGCCAAGAGTTGAAGTGGTGCCTGCGCGCTAAGCTGCCCAAGGACGCGCCCGTAACTTCCTAAAAATTCGATCGAAAGCTCCGGTATTCTGCTCCAATCCGCGATTCGAGATGCAAGAGGCTATTTCCGTTCATTTGCAGTCTCCCCGACAATACAATACATTCGGGAAGATGAATACAGGCGCTACTGCTTTGCGATGCGATGGTTGCGGTCAAGCTGCATCAGCGGCACACACCGCGCGACGGCTGCAACGACTGCAATGGACAACACGGTACAGGCCGGTGCATATCCATACGCTGCTGCTAGGTTCTTTCTCGCCGGTGGAGGAGCGTGATTTTCTTTACTCGCCGAAGGGAGAGTTCCACGGCGAAGCGGCCCTGCTGCTGAATGCCCTCGAGATCACCGCCCCTGGGAAAACGCCGGATGCGGTGCAAGGAGAGTTTCAGCGCGCTGGTTTTTTCCTCACTTATGTCCTGGAATGCCCCGTCGAACCCGAAGACACTCGAACAACCGTGATTGCCTCCTTGCTCGCCGAACAGCTGCCGATTGCCGCCGCGCGCATCCGCCGGTCGCTTAAGCCTAAGCGTGTGATCCTGGTCACAAAGGCGCTCGAACCCATTTTGGATAATATTATGCGATCGGAGCTGGGCTGCCCGATTGTGATGGACGACGGCAAGCCTTTTGAGCTGGATAGCGGCGCTCTGAACAACGCGGTGGGGCGATTGCGTGAGGCTCCGGGGCTACGAGAAGCGGGCTGAACGAGTGGACAGGCAAGAAGGCCCGTTCGACACGATCTTTTGTGCCCTTTGTATCAGGTGGCCCACTTTTGCATCTATGGTAGTATCAGACGCATAGTCAAAATGACAGCGGCTCGTGGAGTAGCATCGTGAAAAAGCAAATGAAGTTTGCGGTCGGAAGCGGCGTAATCATTGTCTCGCTGGCCTTTCTGGCCTGGCTTGGTTATGGCGAAAGTAAGACCTATTACCACACTATCGCGGAACTTCAGACGCTGACGGGCTCCGCCAGAAATCAGCGCATTCGGGTGGGTGGCACCGTTGCGCCAGGGAGCATTCATCGCCTGTCCGGCCGAGTTGATTTTGTGCTGGAGGGAGAAGGGAAGTCCATCCCGGTGAGTTACATCGGCGGCGACCCGCTGCCAGACACTTTCACGGATAAGGCCCAAGCCCTGGTTGAGGGCCGCCCCGCTCAGGACGGCCGGTTTGTGGCGGAACACGTCCAGGCAAAATGTGCTTCGAAGTATGAAGCGGCACCCGGAGGTACCGGTGGGGCGACGCCCAGCTCAACCGAAAAAAGCGGCATGTAGCAAACCCGGGATCGCCGGGGGAGAGGTAGCGTCCCCGTGGATGTATTCGGTTCCTTCGCACTCGTCCTAGCTTTTGTTTGTGCCGCGTACGCGTTTGCGGGGGGCATCGCCGCGATCCTCACCCGCCACCCGCTGCTCATCAAGAGCGCGCGACAGGCCGGAATGGCCACCTGCTGCCTGATTTTCCTCGCAACGTTTAGTCTCGAATATCTGTTCTTCAGCGACAATTTCTCCGTCGCCTATGTCGTTTCCCATAGCAATCGAGATCTCTCCACTTTTTATAAAATTGCGGCGCTCTGGTCCGGGCAGGAAGGCTCGCTGCTGTTCTGGAGCTTTCTGCTGGCGATTTATGTTTTCTCCGTGCTGATCACTTATCGGAACAAAAACGGCGAGTTGATGCCGTACGTTGGCGTGGTCATGGCGGGAGTACAGATTTTTTTTCTGACCCTGAACAATTTCGTGGCCAGCCCGTTCAAGGTACTGGCCTCGCCAGGCGCGGACGGCGTAATGAATTATGTCGCACGCACCGACGGAAACGGTTTGACTCCGCTTCTGCAGTACCCGGAGATGGTGATCCATCCGCCGAATCTCTATTCAGGTTACACCGGGTTCACCATCCCTTTTGCATTTGCGCTTGGCGCGCTCTTGGCGCGGTATCCAGGCGAAAAATGGATTCACTTGACACGGAAATGGACCATGATCGCCTGGATGTTCCAGTCGCTGGGAATCCTTCTCGGGGCCCATTGGGCATACGCCGTGCTCGGCTGGGGCGGGTACTGGGGCTGGGACCCGGTGGAGAATGCTTCGCTCCTGCCCTGGCTAACGGGCACCGCCTTCCTGCACTCCGTTATGATGCAAGAAAAGCGCGGGATGATGAAAGTTTGGAACGTGTGGCTGGTATTTTCAACGTTTCTTCTGTGCATTTTGGGAACGTTTCTCACGCGCAGCGGTGTCGTTAGCTCCGTGCATGCTTTTGCACAATCCAGCATTGGAAGCTGGTTCGTAGGTTTTATTGGCATCGTCGTGCTCGTCTGCTTCAGCGCCTATATCTGGAACCGAGATTATTTGAAAAGTGAAAACCAGCTCGATTCCGTCGTTTCGCGAGAGTCGAGCTTCCTTTTCAATAACCTGCTTTTCCTAGTCGCCTGCATTGCTATTCTTTCGGGCACGCTTTTTCCTGTCTTTTCGGAATGGATCACAGGCGACCGCATCAGCGTCGGCGCTCCGTTTTTCAATAAGGTGAATATTCCGGTCGGCCTCTTGCTGCTGTTCCTGACGGGCGTGGGGCCGCTGCTGGCGTGGCGCAAGACTTCGACGGAGAGCCTAAAGCGTAATTTCGGCGGCCCACTGCTTGTCGGCGTTACCGGAGGCGCGATTGCGTTCGGGCTGGGCGCGCGCCAGTATTTTTCTCTCGTGTGCCTGATTTTGTGTTTCTTCGTCGCGGGCACGATCGTATTGGAGTTCTATCGCGGCGCGAAAGTGATTCGCGCGCGTTCTGGTGCTTCGTTCGCGGCCTCAGCGATTGATTTGACGATGCGCAACACCCGGCGCTATGGCGGTTACGTCGTGCACATGGGCATGGTGTTCGTATTTATCGGGCTGGCCGGGGCGGCATTCAACCGCGATATTCAGAAAGAGATGCAAGCCGGGCAGATAATGCAGATTGGGCCGTACACGCTGCTCCTTCAGGGATTCGATACGAAGCCCGAGAAGAATTACACTGCGCAACGCATGCTGGTAGAAGTGCTGCGGGAAAATAAACCGCTGATGATGCTCTATCCAGAAAAGCGCCAGTTCGCAACCACCGAGCAGAATGGCACGATGGTGGCTATCTATTCGACACTGAAGGAAGATTTGTACGTGGTCTACGCGGGACAAAGCCCGGAAACGCAACTACCTGTGATTCACGCCTATCTGAATCCGCTGGTCAAATGGATTTGGTTCGGTGGCGTCCTGGTGGTCTTTGGAACCATCGTGGCGCTGTTGCCGAATCGCCGCGCCGTGCTGGTGCTGGCAAATGTGCCGCAGCCGGCAGTTCAAGCGCTGCCCCACGGGCTGACGCCATCGGTAACGATGCGAGAAGGCCATGATTAAATTTCGTCGGATTGCCGCCGCGTTGGTCCTTTTGCTGATTGCAATTGCGCCGTTAATGTTCATTCCGGTTGGGGCACAGCAGCTTTCCGATCGTGGCAAACAAATCGGCGGCAAGTTCATGTGTATGTGCGGCTGCAGCCAGGTGCTCACGCAGTGCAACCACGTGGGCTGCACAACCTCAGCAGCCATGCTGAAAGAAATGAATCTATCTCTCTCACGAGGGGACTCCGAAGACAGCATCACGCAGATGTTTGTGCAGGAATTCGGGACGAAAGTGTACGCGGAGCCTCCCAGGTCGGGCTTCAGTCTAGTTGCCTGGGTGATGCCAAGCGTTTACCTGCTCGTAGGAACCGTTCTGGTGATTTTCGTGATTTTCCGCTGGCGAAAGCACACTGTTGGAGCGGTTATTTCTATGGAGGGCAAGCCAGGGATTTCTCCTGAGTTGCTGGAGCGTGGCCGGGCGCAAGCAGCGCGCGAGACGGAGGACTGAGGAGTGACGCTTTTTTCCGCACTTCTGCTGCTTGTGGATGCGTCCGGAGAGTGGGCGATTCTCGGCGCTTGTGTAGCTCTAGCCTTCGCCACCATTCTGTTCATTTTCTACATTCAACCGGATGCCTCGGACCTTGAGCCGCACCGCACAAAACTCGATCAACTGCTGGAGCGCCGGGACACCATCTATGACAATCTGCGCGACCTGCGATTTGAGCACCGTTCCGGAAAATATTCCGAGGGTGACTTTGAAGCGATGAAGACTGCGTTGGAAAATGAAGCTGCGCTTGTGATCGCTGAAATCGATCAGGTAACGGAATCGCAGGTGAGGCGGCCACGCGCAGGGCGCTCCGCGTCAGCCGACCGGAGCCCGCAATGACGCGGCGTTCGGCGCGGCTTGCCGTGTTCGTGGCATTGGTTTTCGTTCCGCCGGGTATCGCGCGCGCGGGAACGGTCCACGGCACAGTGCATAACGGCACCACTGGACAGACGGCTGCAGGGATCGAGCTGGCCCTGCTCCAGCCCATGAGCGGGATGCAGGAAGTCGCCCATTCCAAGAGCGGCGCTCAGGGTGAATTCACATTCGACAATCCTGGCCTCGGTACCCAGCCGATGCTAGTTCAAGCCAACTATCACGGCATCCACTTTAACCAGATGGTTCCTCCCGGCAGAAGCACGGTCCAGGTCGACATCTTTGAGCCAACGAGAGATCCGAAGACCATTAATGTTCCATCGCACGTGGTGATTTTCCAGCCAAACGGCTCGACGCTGATCGTTGGCGAAGAATACCAAATCGAGAATAAGTCTCAGCCTCCGCAGGCTTATTTCCGTACCGACGGCAGTTTCGACTTTGTGTTGCCAGAAAACGGCCAGCTTCAACAGGTGGCCGCTACCGGATCGGCAGGCATGCCCGTCACGCAACTGCCTATCGACAAAAAGAAAAATCGGTACTCTATCGCCTACGCATTTCGGCCCGGTGACAGCTCGGTCCGTTTCTCCTACGAACTCCCGTACGCCGGGAACACAGCGACGGTAAAACTCCCAACGGTGTACCCAGGCGGACGATTGCTGGTCGTGGCACCGCCTACCGTCCAGGTTACCGGCGATGGATTGGCACCCGGCGGACAAGAACAGGGCATGAACCTCTACGGGCGGCAGGATGTCCCCGCAGGCGCACTCGTAACCGTGAACCTCTCCGGTACGGCCCCGCCGCCATCAGAAGCCAGCACCGGAGCCGAGCAAGGGCCGCAAGGCCGCGATGCACAGCAGGCCGGCGCAGAATCCTCCGGCGTGAGGGTCCAGCCGGTTCCGCCGCGACTCGAGGGGTATTTGCCGAAGTGGATGTTGATTCTGTCTCTCGTTGCGGGATTCGCTTTCCTGGCTTTTCTGCTCTGGAGCAAGAAAGTCATCGCCGTACCCATCGGGTCGCCTGATGGCCCCTCGGATAAGCCCGTTACGGCCAAAGCCCCGTCACAATCACGACCGCAAAAGAGCGTAAGTGATCCAGCGTCAGTCGCCGCACCTGGCCGAACTCCCACGAATGGCTCGTCAAGCCTGGCCGACGTGGATGCCGCGATCGGCACCAGCCTCGATGCTCTGAAGGAGCGCCTTTTCCGATTGGAGTTGCGCCGGCAGGCCGGAACCATCTCCGAAGACGAATATGTGCAGGAGCGCGCCCGCGCGGAAAAAGTGCTGCGCGATCTTGTACGAGGCTGAGCGTTGAAGACGAGGCACTATCTGTCCATCTCCGAGGCTCCCCGGTGACGCCTCCGGCATTTTCCCCAGCAGGAATTCGCTTCGAAAAAATCGAAAAACGGTACGGGGGGTTGTACGCGCTGCGCCGCGTTTCGCTGGATATCTCGGCTGGTGAATGTGCAGTTTTCGCTGGGCGTAACGGTTCCGGCAAAACGACACTCTTGCGAATCGCGGCCCGGCTCGTGCGCCCATCCTCGGGCACAGTGGATTTCCGCATGAAAAACGGAAAGGAACCCGAGCCGGCATCGGCAACCGGTTTCGTAGCTCATGCCACCATGGTCTATGACGAGCTGACCGCCGAAGAAAATCTTTTGCTATTCGCGAGGCTGCAAGGAATCCCAAATGCTACGGCGCGCGCCGAAGCATTGCTCAACGAGGTCGGCCTCATCGAGCGTAGAGGCTCGCTAGTGCGTACCTTCTCGCGGGGGATGCGCCAACGCATCGCCATTGCACGCGCGCTCTTGAATGAGCCGGCAATGCTGCTCCTGGATGAACCGGCCACTGGACTTGACCCGCAGGGAATCGCCTGGCTTGCTGGCACATTGCACCGCTTCCGAGACGCCGGGCGCACCATCCTGATGAGCTTGCATGGCGAATCGGAAATTTCCGCGTTGGCAACGCGGGCGATTCGGCTGGATGCCGGCTCGGTTGTTGCCGACACCAAAGCCGGCGCCAATCTTCGTTCCATCCTTACCTTTGCGGACGCCTGAATGACGCTGCTCTCCAATACCGCGGTGCTGCTCGGCAAGGAGCTCCGCACGGAGTTTCGCTCGCGCGAGCTGCTCACCACCACGGTGGTGTTCATTCTCGTGGTGGTAGTGCTCTTCAGTTTCACGTTTGATCCGTCCGTCAGCGAATCGCGGCGCTTCGGCCCGGGCTTGCTCTGGCTGGCATTTCTCTTCGCGGCTTCGCTGATGTTGCAGCCTTGCTTCCTCCGCGAACAGAACAACGACACGTTGAGCGCGCTGCGATTGTCGGCCGGCGATCCCTTTGCGATCTTTCTCGCCAAGCTCATCGCCAACACGTTTTTCCTGCTACTGACGGAATTGCTGATGTTGCCCGTTTTTGCCATTCTTTATAACGTCCGCATTCTTTCCGTGTTGCCGCAGCTCATCTTGGTTTTTTTTCTGGGCAGCCTGGGCGTGGCCATTCCGGGCACGGCGTTTTCGGCCATTTCGGCGCAGGCACGCATGAGAGAGCTGATGCTGCCGCTGCTTCTGCTGCCGCTGCTGACGCCCGTGCTGATCGCCAGCACGGAAGCAACCGCCTCACTCATGGATACCAAGCCCGAGCTACGTCGGGACTGGCTCGGATTTCTGGCAGGATTTGACGTCGTCTTTTTGACGGCTTTATGGCTTTTCGGCGAATATCTATTGGAGGAATGAGGGCGATGCGAATGAATTGGCAAGGAAGCGCCCCGCTTCAAGGAGGCTTAGGGTGCTAAAGACGATTCTCGGCGCCGTTGTCTTGTTTTTGATGATCGCCTTCACCGCTTACCTGGCTTTTAACTACGCGCCCATTGAGAAATCCATGGGCGTCATCCAAAAAATCTTCTACCTGCACCTTCCCAGCGCATTCAGCTCTTTCGTCGCACTGGGAGTTTGTTTTTATGCGAACCTGATGTACGTCTTCAAGCGCCAGCCAAAGTGGGATTGGCTGGGCGTGTCCGCCGCGGAAGTGGGCCTGGCGTTTATTTCTGTTGTGCTCGTGACCGGCCCGATCTGGGCGCATCCCGTCTGGGGCATTTGGTGGACATGGGATGCGCGCTTGACGCTCACGTTCGTTCTTTGGCTGCTTTACATTTCCTATCTGTTGCTGCGCTCGATGCTCGAAGAGCCGGATAAGCGTGCGTTGTTTAGCGCGCTTTTTGGGATTTTTGCTTTCCTCGATGTTCCTCTGGTCTATTTCTCGATTCGCTGGTGGCGCACGCAGCACCCTCAACCGGTGATCTTAGGCGGGCCGGGTTCCGGCCTCGAAGCACGTATGCGCGTCTCCTATCTGCTGGTCTGGGGGGCGTTTACAGGACTCTTGATTCTGCTGTTGAACGCGCGCTACAAGCTGGAGGCCATGCGGGCCAGTGTGGAAGATTTGCGGACAGAGGCGGAGGTCCAATGAAAAACCTGGATAGCGTGCTGGCGGCTTATCTGGCTGGCTGGGTCATTTTCTTTGTCTACTTTGTGTCGATCTCGCGGCGCATGGACATCCTGCGTGATGAGATCGAGCGGCTGAAAAACTCGCTGACGCGGGGTAAGTAATTTGCCTCGGAAGAAGAGAGTCGGGATCGTGCTGTTTCAACTCGGCGGGCCAGATTCGCTGGAGGCCGTGGAGCCGTTCCTGCTGAATCTTTTTCTCGATCCGGATATTATCCCGCTGGGGCCTTTCAGCTTGTTGCGAGGACCGATTGCCAGGCTCATCTCTTCGCGCCGCTCCAAACCCGTCGCCGGCCGTTATGCTGAAATCGGCCGACGATCTCCGATTGGAACTCTTACGGAACGGCAGCGCGTTCGTTTGGTCGAAGCCGTATCGCCCTACATCGATCCCGTTGCTGTCACGGCCATGCGCTATTGGCATCCGTTTACCGCGGAAGCTGTCGACACATTGCGAAAATCCGGTCCCCTGGACGAAATCGTGCTGCTGCCGCTCTATCCACACTACTCCTACGCAACCACATTAAGCAGTTTGAAGGAGTGGCTCCGCGTGTATGGACAACCCGCGGACGGTCCTCCCGAACGTACCGTGAACAATTTTCACGACCAGCCGCTCTACATCCGGGCGCTGGTACAACGCATCGGATCCGTCTTGCGGCAATTCGCGGACAGCTCGCGCATTCATCTGGTGTTCAGCGCGCATGGACTCCCGATGAGCCTGGTGGAAAAAGGCGACCCGTACCCCAAGCAGATCGAAGAAACAGTGCACTTGGCCTGCGAGCTAGGAGCACAACAATATCCAGATTGGCCGAAGACTCATTTACTCTGCTATCAGAGCCGTGTGGGCCCTGCTAAATGGCTGCAACCTTCGCTCACAGAAAGCATCGAAAAGTTGGGCCGCGAAGGCGTGAAGGAACTGCTCGTCGTGCCGATTTCGTTTGTAACCGAACACATTGAAACACTTCACGAAATTAACATCGAAGCGCGCGAGGAAGCGGAGAAGGTGGGAATCGAAAAGTTTCGCATGATGCCCGCGGTGGGTGATTCGCCTTTGTTCATTGCCGCGCTGAAAGAGCTCGTGCTGAGAGCCGTAGGTGTCAATGCAGGTGAGCCGTCCGAGCGGCTTTCTTCAGCAGCCAGTTGAATGTATAATCCGCCGCTGGAACTTGGGCGATGACTTCTACCTACAACCCTGGTGTGCACAGGTTCTCGATCTTGGTAGTTTGCTGGACCATCCTCCTCTTCGTCGCCGGAGCGCTCGTCACGTCGAAAGACGCGGCGCTTTCCGTGACGGACTGGCCTAAATCCCATGGCGCTTGGATTCCCTCCCTGAGTATGCTTCAGGGCGGCGACTTGTTTGAGTTCTCCCACCGCGCGGCTGCAGGCGGTTTGGGCATTCTCACTATTATCCTCGCCGCATTGGTCTGGATGAAGGAAACGAAGCCTTGGCTGCGCAGGCTCGGCCTGATTGCCGTTCTGGGCGTCGCGGTACAGGCTGTTCTTGGCGGCCAAGTGGTAATTCGGCTGCTCCACTACTGGCTTCCCGTCATCCATGCATGCTTTGCGCAGCTCGTCTTCGCGACGGTTCTAGGTATTGCCGTGTTCACCAGCAAGTGGTGGGTTTCCGAGCGGCCCCAACTGGAAGACACAGGAACGCCTTCCATTCATTTCTTGGTCGTCCTCAACGCGGGCGTGATTTATCTCCAGGTGATTCTCGGCGCCGGCTTCCGTCACAAAGAGATTCCAATCTGGCCGCACATCGTTGGCGCGCTAGTGGTGCTGGGAACGGTAACGTGGACGGCGGTGGCGCTGCGCAAGCGCTTCGGGCAATCGCGCGAACTCTCGAAAGCGCGGATTTTCCTGCATGCGATTTTCGGCGCGCAGTTCCTGCTCGGTTTTGGTGCTTACTGGTCGCGCATTAGTACCGCGGATGCACCACAGCCGATGCCGGTAATGGTGGTGTTAACGGTGATCCATACAGTCGTGGGAGCCATCCTCTTTGCGTTTTCGGTGCTGGTAGTGCTGATCTGCTATCGGCTGATCCCGCGTAGAAGGGAAGCGGCCGCGCCCGCGCACAGCCCGGTGACACTCGGATGAGCACCGCGCGCACTACGGAATTCACGCTTTCGGCGCGCGCCAATGGCTACGTGGCGCTGACCAAACCTGATGTCTCTTTTCTCGTGCTGATGACCACAGCGGCCGGCTACTACATGGGAACGCGCGGCCCTGTCAGTTGGCTGCACATGATCCACGCGGTTTTCGGCACGATGCTCATTGCCGCGGGCACGGCCGCACTGAATCACTTCATAGAGCGCGATTCCGACCGCTATATGCGGCGCACAGCGATGCGTCCGCTTCCGACGGGTCTTCTTCAGCCGCGCGAAGCCCTCGTATTTGGCGTTGCGCTTTCCATCGCCGGCGCCGCGGACCTCTATTTCGTTGCCGGCGCGCTTGCTGCGGGACTGGGCGTCGTTACCTGTTTGAGCTACCTGCTGGGCTACACTCCGCTGAAGAAGCGCACCGTGTGGGCCACCTTCGTGGGAGCGTTTCCAGGAGCGATTCCCCCCATGATTGGCTGGGTGGCGGCCACGGGTTCGCTGGACCGCGGAGCCTGGTTGCTCTTTGGAATTCTTTTTCTCTGGCAATTCCCCCATTTCCACGCCATTTCCTGGATGTACCGGGAAGATTACGCCCGCGCGGGAATCATGATGCTGCCTGTCGTAGACCGTGAGGGAACGCGCACGTTTCGCCAGATCATCCTGTACGCGTCTGGTCTTGTCGGTGCGAGCCTGCTCCCGGCAATCGTCGGCCTGGCGGGAGTGTTGTACTTCTTCGGGGCTTTGGTCATTAGCACGGCGCTGCTGCAGGTGTGCCTCTGGGCGGCGAGCAACAAGACGAACCATCGCGCCAAGTGGCTCATGCACGCCACGGTGATACACATCCCGCTGCTGCTGGGCCTGATGATTTACGACAAACTGCCTCGCTGACCGGGAAGCCGGATTCCGGGAAGGAAAAATCCAACTTCATGTTCTCGCAGCCTGCTCTAAACGCGTCCCTCAATGGCTTTAGCGCAATCCTCCTTGCCTCAGGCTACGCCGCTATCCGTGCGGGCAAACGGGATGTGCACAAAGCGTTCATGGTGTCCGCCTTCGTAGTGTCTGCACTATTTCTAATTTCCTATGTCGATTACCACATCCGCGTGGGGAAAGCGGTTCTGTTCACTGGGCAAGGTTGGATCCGGCCGGTTTATTTCACTCTGCTGATTTCACACATTGTGCTAGCAGCCGCGATCGTGCCGCTGATTCTGGTCACGCTGCGGCGCGCTTGGCTGGAGAAGTTCGACAAGCACAAGATCATCGCGCGCTGGACTCTGCCGCTGTGGTTCTATGTATCCGTGACAGGTGTGATCGTTTACCTGATGGTGTACCAAATCTACGCACCGAAGGTGAATTAAGTGGGAGAAGCCGCGTCTGCAGGAATTCCAGCTAGAATTGCGGAGGGTTCTCCGATCGGAATCCAGGCGGCACCAATCCGCCGGTTTGCGCGGAGCGAATCGCCTGACGAGTGCCTGCTTTTGGAAACGTGATATGCCAGAAATCCATGCCGGGCGAAGCGAAGGCAATCCCCACAAAGCGTCTCTCTCGCTTCTCTCTTAGAGAAGTGACGTAGCACTCCGCTGACTCCGCGGTCATTTCGTTGAATACGCGCACGGTTTGGCCCGGTATCAGTGGCGTGTCCATCAAGAGAAGCGCCCCGTTGGCGCTCACAATGTAAGTGGAAGCCTTGAGATCGATCGTTTCCCCTTCAGGCAGCCGGCATCGCACCGTCAGAGGAACCTGAAGGGAGAGCCGCATCGTGCGACGCCGCTCTGGATAGCGAGTTCTTTGCATCAGCCGCCCCGGAAGGGAAGACTCGAAATTCTGGACGAAGATGTTGCCATGAAATCGTTCTAAATACAACTATATAAAGGATTTGGGACTACCAGTACTTTTCCACAATCGAGAAAGTATTAGTGAGTATCAAGCGCGGCAATGACGGCATCTTCAAATTCACCGGTGCCCGCGCGCCCGCCGACATCCCGTGTCGTGTGTTTCCCTTCGCGATACACTTTTTCCAACGCGGCTTCGATGCGCCTGGCGGCAGTCCGCTCTCCCAGGTGGTCGAGCATGAGGATACTGCTCATGAGCAGCGCCGTGGGATTTGCCAGACCCTTGCCGGCGATGTCGGGCGCGGTTCCGTGCACAGCTTCAAACATAGCGGACTCATTTCCGATATTCGCGCTTGGCACCACGCCGAGTCCTCCGACCAGGCCCGCCGCCAAGTCGCTCATCACGTCACCATAGAGATTCGGGAGCAACAGCATGTCGAATTGCAGAGGATCCATGACAATCTGCATGCAGGCGTTGTCTACGATCAGTTCTTTGTACTCGATTTCGGGAAATTGCGCGGCCACGGTGCGAACTGATTTCAAGAATAAGCCGTCCGAAAGCTTCATGATATTTGCTTTGTGGATGGCGTGAATCTTTTTGCGTCCGTGCCGCTTGGCGTACTCAAAGGCGAAGCGGGCGATCCGGGTGGAGGCTTTTTCGGTGATAATTTTCAGGCTTTCGACAACGCCGGGAACGACCTCGTGTTCCAGACCGGAATACAGGTCTTCCGTATTTTCCCGCACGAGGATCAAATCCACATTTTCAAAGTGCGATTTCACGCCGGGTAGATTTTTGACCGGCCGCAAATTGGCATAAAGCTCGAGTTTCTTGCGAAGGGCAACGTTGACGCTTGGTGCTCCGCCCGCTATGGCGGTGGCCATCGGCCCCTTGAGCGCCACGCGATTCCTGCGCACGGATTCCACCGCCGCTTGATTCACGGCTTTTCCCTGGTCCGCGGAATTATCGGTGCGGCCGCCAATTACTTCCCAATCGATCTGTACTCCGGCGGCATCGAGGACGTGACGCGTTGCGGCCGCGACTTCCGGTCCGATGCCCTCGCCGGGGATCAGGGTAACTTTGTGTCTCATGAGCGCATCTCATTGTATGCGAAGCGGAATGCCTTGTCGAAACACCGCGCAAGCAGGGGTTCTTGATAGGAACGCGGTTGCAGTGCAGATGTGAAAGAGTTTTGTTATACTGTAATTGTTGTTAGCTTCGCAGGCGTGCCTGCGAGCGGAGGCCAAGAGAATTTATGATTAATTTGACGCCCGTTGCCAGTACCAAGGTCAAGGAAATTATGAACATGCAGAGCCCCGTGCCTGCCGCCCTTCGGGTGGCGGTGGTGGGAGGCGGCTGTTCGGGTTTTCAGTACCACATGGCGTTTGAAAACCAGACCTCGGATGCGGACCAGATTTTTGAGTTTGACGGCCTGAAGGTCGCGGTCGACCAGATGAGCTCGATGTACCTGGAAGGGATCGAGATTGACTATATCGAGACCCTCGAAGGGGCAGGATTCAAGTTCAACAATCCCAACGTGAAGAGCACCTGCGGCTGCGGGAGTTCCTTCAGCGTTTAAGCGCGCGCGGAAGCCCATAACGCACGTAAAGTATTATCCTTAAGCTCCTGAACGAAATGTTCAGGGGCTTTTTTTTATGCCCTCGAGCCAATCCGATTGGGACGCAAAGCACAGGCTCGCCGCAGACGCGCCTCCCGCTGAGCCCGCGAGCATCGTCAGCGAACTCTTGCCGCTCTTGCCGAAGGGCACGGCCCTGGACATCGCCTGCGGAACCGGGCGACATTCCTTGCTGCTGGCGTCGCGGGGACAGCATGTCACCGCGATTGATTGGTCTGCTGCTGGTCTGGATATCTTGGAAGCACGAGCGAGAGTGATGAAAGTGCCGCTCGGCCGCAGCCATACAATCCACGGCAGGAGAAAGACCTCACGCAGCAGTATTGAGTTGGTCCAAGCGGATCTCGAGAACGCTGCTCTTCCGCAGCAAGCATTCGATTTGATTCTCTGTATCCAATATCTCCAGCGTTCGCTATTCCCGCAGATGAGTCGCGCGCTGCGTTCGGGCGGGGCATTGCTCTTTGAGACATTCACGCGCGCGCAGCTTGAATTTGGGGGCGGGCCGCGAAACCCGGCTTATCTTCTGGAAGTAGGCGAGCTCAGAGAAGCATTCCCGGAATTGCGCGTGCTATTTTATCGTGAGTTGCGGGCCGGGCAGGGAATCGCCAGCTTGCTCGCGCAAAAGCCAGGGAACAAGAATTGAAGCATTGGGTCACTTTCCCTCAGGGCGGTCAATCCTCGTTACGCTGCCTCTCAGAACCTCACCACGAGCCCGCGAACAGGAGAAATGCCGTAGGATGGAGTTGTTTCTTCAAGTCAAAGGGAGGTTCCCATAAAATGCGTTGCTCTATCGCACTTACTACCGCCCTATTCGCCATGCTTTTGACAGCGTCTCCGCGTACCTTCGCGCAGGAGTTGCGTGTTATTCGCGTCGGCGTACCGGTCATGAAAAACAATGCCGGCCGCAGCGTTCCGGGTAACCTGGAACGTGATCGCCTAGTGAAGGCGCTCAACGGCGAGAAACCTGACAAAAAGCTACATATGAAAGTGCAAGGCGTAGCGCTCGACGGGACGAACCCGGAGGAAGCCGTTTCGCAAGGAGCAGAGAAGAAGTGCGATTACATAGTGTATACAACTCTGATTGAACTTCGGACCCAGGGCGATCGGGTGCAGCGTCGCCCGGGCACCATCGAAATCAATCCCAAGAGAACTGAGAGTCCGGAAACGGCGGCCATGAATCCCGAATACCGAGCTACGGTGGAATACAAGCTCTATCGAACCGGTGACCAGTCGGCGATTTCTGGCGCTCCGTTTTCAACTCAGGAAGCAATGCCGGAGATCGAGGTCGTGTCGCAGGTGATGGATAGGATTGCCAACCGTGTTTTTGATGAGGTAAAAAAAGGTGTACCGCCCCGCCCGTAACGGAAAACGTAGGGACTTCCCGCGCCAATCGGACGACCGGCCCGAGAAGGAAGTGTCGGACTCGCCCTTTCCCTGATAAAGCCGTTTTTACGGATCGCGACTTAGGCTTTCTGCGAAGCGAGGCGTGGATTCTGCCCGCAAAATTCTTTCATTTTCATAACAGCGTGTACCATATTCGTTCCTACAGGCTTACGCGCTTGTCCGCGATCTCAGCTCCCCGAGAGTCGGGTAATCGGAAACTGATCCGGCACCAGAATTAAAACCAAATTGACATACAACAAGCGTCGCGGAGCGCCGCTTGAATTTGCAATCCTGGAGTTCCAAACGTATTCTAAAGCCCGGGCATGAAAATAGCGCTCGCGCAGTTCAATCCTACCGTCGGCGATTTCGCAGGCAATTCGGCGCGCATCCTGAGCCTGACGGCCCAGGCGAAGCAACGCGGCGCCGACGTCGCCGTATTCTCAGAACTTTGCCTCTGTGGGTATTTGCCTCAGGACCTCCTCGAACGCCCCGCCTTCATCGAACGCAACTATACTGAATTGAAGGAGCTGGCGGCCAAGGTTCCTTTGCCGTCGCTCGTTGGATATGCCGGACGCGTAAGAAATGGCACGGGGAAGGCCATCGCCAACAAAGCCGCCCTGATTTGCGGCGGGCGTGTGGTTTTCGAGCAGAGCAAAATGCTGCTCCCCACGTACGACGTGTTCGATGAATCACGCTACTTCCAGCCGGCGGAACGCCAAACGGTCTTCAACTTCAACGGCGAACAGTTGGGAATCACGGTGTGCGAAGACGCGTGGAACGACAAGAACTTCTGGGCCAATCTGCGATACGAGCGAGATCCCATTACCGAGCTCGTTGGCCAGGGAACTACCGTATTGCTGAACATTTCTGCATCGCCCTACACCATCGATAAACGATCCCTGCGGATCGAAATGCTCCGTTCAATCGCCATGAACCACCGCCGCCCGATCATTTACGTGAATCAAGTGGGAGGCGACGACAGCCTGATTTTCGACGGCGCGAGCATGGCCATCACGCCGGATGGCAAAGTCGCCGCACAAGCGGCGGCCTTCCAGGAAGATTTGGTACTGTTCGATACGGTTACGGGACAAGGCGAGATCCACCCGCAACCCCACGAAGAAATCGCCTACGCTTACCGCGCGCTGGTCACCGGAACAGCCGATTACGTTCGGAAGTGCGGCTTCGAGAAGGTGCTGGTTGGCTTGAGCGGCGGCATCGATTCCGCCGTGGTCGCCTCGATTGCCGTAGACGCGCTGGGCGCTGAGAATGTTCTGGGCGTTTCCATGCCCGGACCATTCTCCTCGGAAGGCAGCAAGACCGACGCGGCGAGGTTGGCCAAGAACCTTGGCGTCCAGCACATCACGCTGCCGATTACGGAGGTCTTCGAATCCTATCGCCGTTCGCTCGCGCCGGCATTTGGCGATCGTCCCGTGGATGTCACGGAAGAAAATATTCAAGCGCGCATCCGCGGAAATTATCTGATGGCGCTATCGAATAAGTTTGGCTCGATGGTCCTGAGCACCGGCAACAAATCGGAAATCGCGGTCGGTTACTGTACGCTTTACGGCGACATGGCCGGCGGTCTCGCGGTGATCTCCGACGTTCCGAAGCTGATGGTTTACGAACTGGCGCGCTGGATCAACCGCGAAAGGGAACTGATCCCCCTATCGACCATCGAAAAACCGCCGTCGGCAGAGCTCCGCCCCGACCAGAAGGACGAGGACAGCCTGCCACCCTATGGCGTCCTGGACCGCATCCTTAAGGCCTATATTGAAGACCTGCGCAGCCCGCGGGAGATTGCCGATCATTACGGCTTCGACCTAAAACTTGTTCGCGACATCGCACTCCTGGTGGATCGCAATGAGTACAAACGGAAGCAGGCCGCGCCAGGGCTCAAGATTACCTCTCGCGCTTTTGGCTTTGGACGTCCGTTTCCGATCGCACAGAAGTTCATCCCATAGACCAATGAGGTCCCCCGTGAAAACAGCCACGAGCTTAACGGCAATCCTTGCTTGCACATTCATGCTATCGGTTGCACATGCGCAGCAGCCTAAATCGGCCGCTGCAAGTCCCGCAGCCGCGACGATGTCTCCTACGCAAAAGAACATCGAAGCATATCTCCGTCACCTGTATGCCTTCGGACTCGACGTAAAGCTCGTGGTCGGCCCGCTGAAAGAAACGCCGGTGGAGGGATTGCTCGAGACCAACATTGACGTGACTATTGGTGAAGACAAGCAAGCCGCAAAATTCTATGTCAGCAAGGACGGGCGCTTTCTCTTCCGCGGCGAACTATCCGACCTGACCAAAGATCCTCTGGCGGAAACGCGGAAGCAAATACAAATGGACGATGCGCCCACGCTGGGCGACCCCAAAGCCCCGGTCACCCTGGTCGAGTACTCCGATTTTCAATGCCCGGTCTGCCGGAGCCTGCACGATGCCCTCCGCGGCCTGTTGCCAAACTACGCTGGCAAGGTCCGCGTGGTGTTTAAAGACTTTCCGCTTGAGCAGCTTCACCCCTGGGCAAGGACCGCCGCGATCGCCGGCCGTTGCGCCTACCAGCAAGATCCCAAGGCCTTCTGGAAAATGTATGACTTCATCTACGACAATCAGGAGATCATCTCTGCCACGAACGCCTGGACGAAGATGATGGACTACGCGGGGCAATCCGGCCTGAACACCGACACTTTTAAGACTTGCATGGCCAGCCCCGAACCAACTGCGGCCATCAATGCCAGCCGCGCCAACGGACAGCAACTCGAAGTCAGCAGCACGCCAACAATCTTCGTCAACGGGCGCCGCCTCGTGGGCGCCGATGCCCGCTCGCTCGAACAATATATCAACTACGAATTAGCCCAACAGAAACAACCTAAGCCAGCAGAGAAGAAGTAGGTTCCACGCTGCACGGATGGGGAAATGCGCCGCGGCGCGCCTAAAATCTAGACTTATTTTATAGTTAACATAATATAACTTATGGGACGCGATGTCAAACGGAATCTTCGGGTTTTCCACAGATTTCTTCGGGGGCGGAGCCGCCTACAGGAGGCCTCCTCCAAGAGGCCTCCAGGGGGTGCCTCCTGATTGGTTTCCCAGGCTGGCGCGGGGGGTGCGCCAGCCTGGGAACAACGAATCAATCAAATGAATAGGTTGTGAACGCCGACCAGCAAGTTGTTTGCGGTAGCAGAGAATCGTTTACCCTGCGAATGACCGAATTGCATTCTCCGTTGGATTTTAGCACCGTGTGGTTGTGCGCTAGGTGAAGGGCGTTCTACCTGTGCGGAAGATTTACCGGAGGGGAACTACTTCCCTGCCGTCGGACTGGTATGGATTCCCTGGGTCGAGGGATGCTTAATGCAGGCCGATCTTGCCCAGGAGTTGGGCGAAGCGCGAATCGGAACGGAGAGGATCGGATATGGGTTCGACCTTCAGGTACACGAGGCGGTCGACACGTTCTTGAAGCGCGACGTCCAGGAGTCTGAAGGCTTCGTCCTTCTCTCCCAGGCCGACGTGGATGGCTGCAAGGTAGAGACTCGGCATGTAATGAGTGCCACGCGCCTGCTCCAGTTTCGCTAGAGCGGCGCGAGCTTCCTGGGTATTTCCCGCTACCGCCTGGGCATGGCCATAGGCCATAAGCATTGCCGGGTTGTCGCCGGACAACTTTCGCGCATGATCGAAGGTCTGGACGGCCTGCGGATACATCTTCTTCTCGCGATAGGCGGAGCCCAGCCAGAATTGGGCAAGCAGGAAATCCGGATGGAGCTTGACGACTTGTTGTGCTTCTTCAATGGCCGCGTCGTAGTCTCGGGCGTAGTAGTGCGTCTCCGCAAGCACGGTATGAAAGAGGGGTGAGACGGGGCTGAGGTCCAGCGCGCGGCGGGCCTCGGCAAGCGCCTCGCTATTGCGCCCCTGCACAATGAGCAGGTGGGCGTACCATTCGTGGGAGGTAGAATCATTGGGATTCAACTCCACGGCGCGTTGCAATTCCTTTTCTGCTGTGTCTAAGCCCCCGCCCCAATCGTAGCTCATGGCCACGTTGCCAAGAACGGCGTGGGCCTCGGCAAGCCGCGGATCGAGTTGCAGGGCGTGTTGAGCAGCTTCGCGCGCCCGGGGCTTGGCTTCCAGCGGAGGCAATCCGTCGTTAGGCACCTGACCAAGAATCGCGGTTGCCGCCGCAAGTCCCGCATAGGCTTCCGCATAAGACGGATCTTCCTTGATGGCCTGCTGAAACGAATCAATGCTGCTGCGCAAGTCATCGATGCCGCGCCAGTCGCCCCGGCTGTACCAAGCGAACAGTCCGCGAAGGTAGTCGTCGCGGGATTTGGCGACTTCCGGAGAACTGGCATGCACTGTCCCCGCGCGGACCGCTTTGGAAGGCTTGGGTGCAGACGGAACGGGGAGTGCGGCAAGAATCTGGCGGCCTACGGTGTCCGAAACATCGGATTCCACCTGGAGAAAGTCGGATAGTTGCCGGGTAAATGACTGAGTCCATGCGTAGGAAGCGTCGCTGGTTTCGATGAGCCGTACGTCGATGCGGATTTGGCTGGCGACACTTTGGACGCTGCCTTCCAGCACGTACTTCACCTGCAACTTCTGCCCGATCTGGGTGATGGCCTCGTGAGAAACCAGCTTTGCGGATGTAGGCGCGATAACGCTGAGATGGCGCGGATCGAGCCGTCCGAGTTGCGTAGTGATTTCGTCGGTCAAGCCGGCGCTGATGTAGTCCTGCTTGGGATCGCCGCTGAGATTGCTGAAGGGCAAGACGACGAGCCGGACTCTGTCGTGCGACCCAGCCGCGGGAAAGATCCACCGGTAAACGCCGTAGCCCGCGAGGCAGAGAATTGCAGCCGCGGCCAGCAAAATAGTAACCCGCCTCCCTTTTGGCGGCGGACGCTCGGCGCGGCCGGATGGAGGAGAAGGTTCAGGCTTATATGCGGGAACAGGCGCATTGACAGACCGGATTGCCTCGCCGTTTTCTGCGTCAGAAGGGACATCAGCGATGTCCGGCTTTGGCACGAATGCGGCGTCGGCCTCGGGATCGTCAACGGGCTGACGCTTCTTGAACCAGGCGTCCAGCTCAGTGGGATAGGCGTAAACCGTGGATTTCTTCAGATGCTCGTGGCGATGGACCGGAAGCCCCTCGGTCTCTTCCCAGCGCTGGACGGTGCGAACTTCGCGGCCCAGATAAGTGGCTATCTCCTTCCACGAAACGAGTTTCTTATCAGGGAGGGAAGACCCTTCGGGACCCGGCGTGGCTCCGGTATCCGGCATGTCGGGGCGCGGCATGAGAGCGACTAATTGCGCGGATTATACCCTAGGAATTGTGAAAATCGCATGAAGACCGTTTCAGTGGGCGGCTTTGGCGGCAACGGCCCCGGCGGCGGCGCCGATGAGGCGCCAGGCGCTGCCGCCGCGAGAGATGCGCAAAGCATCGTCGCGCTCACGGGTGAGCGCGACGGTCTTGGCGCGTTCGTCGGTGAGGTCACCCTGGGCGGCGGCGAGCTTTGACTGGCAAGCTTTGCAGTCGATGGCGAAGTCGTAGAGCGGCTTCAAATCTTCGGCGGGGATGACGGCCTTGGTTTTTGGCGTTGGGGAGTCTGGAAGAGCTGGAGCGGATTGCAGAACGATTGGAGATGGCAGAGAGATTCGGCTCGGGAGCTCGCGCACAATTTGCTCGGGCGTCGCGATGGTGCGTTTCTCGGCGGCCAGAGTGGCGAGCGTTTGCGCGAGTTGGGTGTCGCGGTCGTGTTGCCGGGCGTCGGCAGCGGCGAGGAGCTGCTTTGTCGCGGCGAGTTCGGAGGCAAGTTGGTCGCGATCGCGGCGATCGGCGCGCCAAGCTTGAATGGCGGCCACGCAAAGAATCGCAGCGACGACAAACGCACCGAGTTGAAAGTAGAGACGAGGTGTCATGGGATGATTAGGAGTAACGCAATAGTAGGGGCACGATGTATCGTGCCCCTACAAAGAACCTATCGGAAAATTCACAAATAGTGCGAGCGGCGGGCGAGGACTTGAGCGGCGTAATTGGAATTGCCGCCGCCGTTCCAGGCCAGGAGCGCGCGCGTGGTGTCGCCGGCCATGGCGTCGAATTTCTTGCGCAGGACTTTGCAGCCGATGGCGAGACCTTGCTCCGGGTCGCACAGGGCGGAAAGAAACAGGGCATCGAAGCCCGCTTCGCGCGCGACTTGCCCCATCACCTGCATCAATCCCCAGGAGAATCCCCGAGCGTAAGCCTCCGACGCCGTAACCTTGTTATTCGTATATAAGGATGCGACGTATTTCGTAAAGAATGCGGGCTCGTAGCGCATCGCCCACGGATTCCACGCGGATTCCTGCTCGATGACGGCGCAGACAAGCGCGGGGTCGAGCGACTGTGCGGCGGCAGCCTTGCGCGCCAGTGCCAGGAGTTGCGAGGGGGGGTTCGAGAACATTTGCTTTTGTAGCAGCGGCTTTACGCCGCTGCATACGGCGGTGTAAACCCGAGGCTACACTACCGGCGGCGCTGGCCGTTCAGGTCGACGAAACGGACCAGGGGCGTTTCGTCGAGCGTAATTCCCTGCTGGGCGGCAATCTTTCGGAGCGCGTTGTAGATGTGCGGCAGATGGTTCGTGGCGATGTCGCGGACGAAGGCGCGCACGATTTCGTCGTTGCGCATGCGGCGATGCAGCCAGCGAAGAAACAGGACGAATTGCACGCCCACGGAAAAGGCTGCGGCGAGCATGGCGTACCAATGTATGGGCATGCAATCCCTCCATACACGTAGGGTTAGAACGTAAAGAATTTCCTGTGCACTTCGGCTTTGCGTACAAATTGCTGAAGGCCCCTCTTCTTGTCGTGTTGCTTACGTCCGGGCTGGTTCCACGTCTGTCAAGAGGGGGTCGTTCGGTGCGGAAAAAGTACGTAGTGCAAGTGCTGGTAGCGACGCTGGGCTTTGCAATGGTCGCCGCTCTGATTGCGCTCAGCGTTGGCGCGCCCGATTGCTCTTCCCATTGCTTGGCGAAGCAAACGATCGCGGGCGCGGCCCAGCAAAGTGCGCCAACGCCACCGGCGGCTCCGCCAGATGCGGGGCTGCTCTCCTTGATTCACGAGGTTGAAGGCGCGATGCCTCAGATTGCCGATCGCGGCGCGGCGCTCTTTTTTCTGGCGCGCCTTTACACGCGCGTGGGCGAGGTTCCGAAGGCTCTCGCGCATCTGAAAGAGTGCGTGGCGCTGGACCAGGGATTCGATCCTGGAGCGCATCGAAGGCTAGAGCCCTTGAAGGCCAATCCTGAGTTTCAGGAATTGGTCGAACAAGTGCGGCGGGCGTATCCGCCGGTACATCATGCTCGTGTGGCGTTCACCGTGCCGGATAAGGACCTGTTCCCGGAAGGACTGGCGGTGGATGCGGAGAAGCGCGTCTTCTACATGGGCAGCATGCACCGCAAGAAAATCGTGAAGATTACACCGTCGGGGGAAATTTCCGACTTCGTTCCGGCAGACCGGTATGACTTGATGCCGGTTGGCGGAGTGCACGTGGACGCGTCGGACCATAGCGTTTGGGCAGCCACGGATCCGGGGGAAAAGAATCGCTCCGAGATTGTGCACTTCGACGCGAAAGGCAAGCTGCTGGAGAGATACACAGCGCCCGGAGCAGGAACACACTATTTGAATGACCTGGTTCTACGCGGCACGAGCGAAATCTACGTCACGGACACCGACGCCAACCTGGTGTTCCGGTTCGACAGAAAATCACACGCCTTCACGGTGTTGAAGTTTCCGCGGCCGATTTTCTATCCCAATGGGATCACGCTTTCCGGCGGCGGCAACTTGCTGTACGTCGCGGACATGCTGGGCGTGATCGCAGTCGATCTGGGCGCAGGCTCGGCGCAGGACGTGGTGCCCGATGCGCACGACACGCTGTCCGGAATCGACGGCTTGTATTGGTACAAGGGCGATCTTATTGGCGTGCAGTACGGAACTGCGGCCTACCGGGTGATGCGCTGGCACCTCGCGAAAGATGGACACACGGTCACTGGAAACGAGATTCTCGAACGCGGCACGGACTTGGTAAAGGACCCCACGACGGGCGCCATCTTTGAGGGAAACTTCTACTTCATGACCAACACTGGGATCGACAATCTGGAAGACGACAAGATTATCGATGAAAGCAAGCTAGAGCCGGTGCACATTGCTGTCGTGGCACTGCGGTAGACCAGCACAAGAAAAAGAGATTCTTGGCTCCGCCCTTACGGGACGTTACTTCACCGAAAGGTCTTCTTCAAGCTGCTCTCAGAAAAATGCGCCGGGGAGGGCACCGAGGGTCGAGCCAAGGCCGGAGCCGAGCGCGGAGAAAAACCCTCCGGGATTGTTACGCGAAGCGTTGGCTCGGACGTTGAGGAGTTCCGCGGGGATGCCGAGCGTGCGGCCAAGAAGATTTGAGTCCACACCGAAAAGGCCGGAGAGGCCCTGGAGCGCGGCCATTTGGCGCTGAAACGCGGTGTTGGTGAAGGCAAGCTGGTTCTTCTGCGCCTGATCAGCCTCGGCCACGCCTTTCTGGCGCGCGAGTTCGTCGGCGAGTTCGCCGAACCCCGCGGAATTGCGCATGCGCGCCAGGCGGTTTTGCGCGGACTGCTGGAGCGCATCGAACGCGCTGGCCAGCGAGCCTTGCGATTGCCCGGTCACTGCGGCTTTGTCCGCAGGGCTGAGGCCGGGATTGGTCAAAATGCTCTGATATTGCGGGAGCAGCATGTTTCCGACTTGTTGCTGCTGGCCAAGAAACTGTTGGTTGAGCGCGTCTATCGTGGCGCGCTCCTGATCGGTCATCTGGCGTGTTTGTGTTTGTGCGCCGCGTCCCATGGAACACCTCGAAATTGGAAATTGGAAAACCGAAATTGGAATAGAGACTCCGTGAGCGCTGCCTACTACGCTCTTAATTTCTTACAGTACGGCGTCCAGGAGTCGTCGCGGGTCCAGCCGAGGCGCGCGAGACGCTTGCCGAATTTTCTAGCAATGGGCGGCGGCAGCCAGGCATGGACGTCTTCCAGGCCGCGCTGCCAGGCGTCGCGTTCTGCGGCGGCGTGCAACGCCAGAAGCCATTGCCAGCGCTCGCGCGGCGTGCCGGCTCGCGGATCGAGTAACAGATAAGCTTCCGCCGTCAGCCGCAGCAGGGCTGCGCCGAGCACCTCGCACTTCCCTTCCCGCTTGCGGCTCGCCGAATCAATCGTGTCGTTAGCAGCGGTGACTCGATCGGCAGGGCTAGCTTCTCCCGCAAGAACCAGCTTTGTTACGAAGAGCGGGTTGCCTAGATCCGGCAGCGCGTAGTCGAATCCCTGCGCCGCGTGAATCTTGCGAAGCGCGTCCAGATCGCTTTCGGTGTATCTGCGGATTACCATGCAAATCTTAGATTGTAGCGGCGGGTTTATCCCGCCGCTCAAACGATTGGCAACCTGTGCCCGCAGCTTTACCTGCCAAGCGGATACACTTGAGCAGTCAGGAGGCAGCGGCGTAAAGCCGCTGCTACAGAATCGTTTGGCGGACGACGCGCGACCCAGGGTGGATGCCAAAGCCGTTGCCGCCGCGCGGAACGCCGTTCGGGAACACGCCGCTTCCGCTCGATGGCAGAGGCGTTGGGCCGGCCGAACCTCCGCCGGAAAGTGCAACCGGTGGCGCGCCGAACGTCACCGGCGATGACGGGAGCGAGCCGATGTATTGCGAATACGCTCGCCAAAAGAGGGTCTGATTGCCAAGCTGCACATACATGTTGCGCGAAGCACCCATGAAGTAAACACGCGGCGCGGCAAAAGCCGGCGTGGTATCCGACTCCGCAAAATAGAACAGCCCGGGACGCGCGCTGGACGGATCGGAGATGGAAATGTCGAACCACCCGTTGGAGGCTTGCACCGTCACGGACGCAATGGGTGCCGGCGCGGGGCCCGGAGTGCTGGGGTCCACGCCCGCACGCTGGCTAGTGGCGTTTACAGCGGCCACAACTTTCACCATCGTTTCGTAGAGGTATGGGTCGCGGTCCTTGAGAGGCGCGAGTTGGGCAACGGTGAGCATGCAGCGGGCCTTGCTTATGACTGCAAGATGATATTCAGAGTGCTAGAGTTACTTGCGATGAGCATACTGCCTCGTAGACTCATTAGAATCGTTTGTGCGGTTTTATTCCTAACGCTGCCTGCATTGGGACAAAATTCTCGGCACCCCAAGATTCAATTGACGATAGAAAAGTTCACGCCGACCGACAGCGGCTACAACATTTATGTGAAGATCAGGAATCTAGGTTCAGCGCCATGGGTGCTCCGCCCTGCCATCGATCCTACTCCGCGGCGTAAACAAGCTATCGGTCCTATCCCCGGGCGTACGCTTCAATCCTTAGATGTTCAGCAGTGGAATGACAAATTGGGTTGGCAGTCCGTCGGTCCTTGTCGCGATTTAGTAGGCGAGGACACCACAACCCTCCAACCTAATGAAGAAATCCATAATGTCGTGCCGATCGGGGACACGGCGCATGGATGGAACAATTCTGTATGCCCGCGCAAGATCGCACATCTAGGTGGGAAAATTCGAGCGATCCTCTATTACGCGTACGAAAGCCAATCAAAGTTTCAAAGCAGTGATCCCCAGGGCCGCGTCAACATAGTGTCCAGTCCGATGCAACTTCCGGAACAAGGGTCATTACCTCGCTGAAAGCACTGAGCCGAGTTTCCATCCGGCGAAAATAACTGCCCGTGAGTAAACGAGAATCTTCTGGCGTCACGCCGGGCAGTGGCTACGCTACTCAGTTCCAGCCGCGGACGGGGGCCCAGGGATCGGGACGCACCAGGGGCGTGAACTTTTGCAGGCGAAACCACGCGCCGGGCTGATTGGTGCTGACCTGAAACGCGACGCGTTCACCGAGCACGTTGATGGGCAGTTCGAGATCTTTGACGGAAGGCGAGCTGAGCGCCAGCGGCTGCTGGGTTTGCGGCGCGCTCGAGGAATCGGTGAAGCTGGTCAGCAACAAGTTCCCTGCCCCTTCGACAAACATAGTGAGATAGCTGAATAGTTTGCGATGCGCGCCGAGGCTGAGCGATTGCTCGACGGCACGTTCGGGAAAATAGTGCGTGGTGTAGTAGCTGGGAATTGCGGAGCCGTCGTCAGAAAGCTGCGTGTCCTTCAGTTGATAGACCTTGCCGGTTGGGCCACCTCCGCCGATGCCGGGCGTTCCGCCGCCGAGCGCGACGATCGCCGTGCCATCAGTGCGCTCGATGAGCGCGCAGGCGTTTGCGGCAATGGTCCACGGCGACCACTTGCGCGTTTTGTCGGTGGCGGTCTTTCGGCCAGTGTAGGTGATATTGATGGGCGGGCGCGAGGCGATCAGGTCCGCGTCATCTAAATCGCGATAATCGAGCGTAAGGATTTTATTCGGTGAAGTTGCCGCGCCCAGCGGCACGCCGACAAAAATCCGGCGCTCCTTCGTGTCCACGGTCACCCACAACGTGTGGCCATACTGCCAGTTGATCTGGTTCCACGTAGGCTGAATTTCCTGCGAAATCTTGATGGGTTCGCCACCGCTAAAGATGTAAAGGCCGGTACGATGCGCGATGACCACCCAGTCTTCGCCGATGCCCACGCCGCGCACGGAGGGCGTGCCCACTTTGCGCGAAACTTCCGCGATGGCCCAGAGCGACGGCTCGTTCGTGCCGTCGTCCTGGGTAACGTGCATCGAATGCTCCTTCACAAAATAGAGCCGCTCGCGCAGCTTGAACGCGGCGCGAATGGCCTGGCCATTGTTTTCCGCGACGCTCAGCAGGCCGTTGACGCCGTCGTAGCTTTCCGGATCCTCGACGCGGCTGGCGCGCACGAGCGAAGCGTTCACCGGCTGAGTGGTGGGAAAGATTTCGATACAGTCCACGTAAAACTGGCCGTTTTGATTGGGTGTGCCGTCAGCGTAGATGCGCAACACGAGATCGGTGGGAATCGTTGAGAGCGGCGCCGTCAGTTGCGCCGCGTACTCGACGTAGCTGGTGGTGAGCTGCGCGGCGGTGAGCTGCAAGCCCATCGTATTGATTCCGCCGCCGGCGCTGAAGAGGTGAATGTGGAGAGTGCCTTGCGAAAGCGTGGCATTTCGCGCGCAACGCGCACGGACGGTGTAATCCGTGTTCAGTTGAACGAGCGGCGCTCCGAGTGCGTCCTGAACGGCGCCTTGCGTCATCAGCCCGCGCGTCGGCGTCGTGCCGTTGCCGACGATGGAATAGGCAGCGCCCCACACGACGAAGCTCTCTTCATCCGTGCCGCCAGGCGCGAACACGGAATCCGGCGTCCAGCCCAACGGATAGTGCGGGAACAAGGGCCCGGTGAAACCGCCGTCGAAACCAAGGTTGAGCCAATTGTTCATTTTGTTGCGCTCGCCCCACCAGAAAAGCCGCTGAGCGTAGTCCAACACTCCGGCACAATCGCCGAGTTCGATCAGCTTGAAAAGATTGTCCACGTTGGTGCCGGCGAGAAGAATCGCGTCGGAGAAATCCACGGTGAGAGACGTGGTCGAATTGTCGCCGATCACCATGTTGCCGCTGAAGAGCGTCGTGCCGCCACCGGTGTAGAAAAAGCTCGCGCCGCCCGCGCCGGTGAAGCACAAAATTCTGCCAACAACATTGGACGGACCCGTGGGAATGTTGGTGACGACGGCGCGCTTTCCGCCGCTGGAGGTCCAGCTCGTTGCCGGGCCGGGCTTAGTGAGGTACCCCTGGCGCGTGCGGAAAATCACGCAGACTTGGTGGACGCCTGAGGAAACGCTTCCAGCAGCAGCGGCAGTTCCTCCGCCAGAGGCAGCGAGTCCGCCGGTCGTGGCGGTAAACGTAAAGTGCGTGGAATCCGGGACACTGGTAATCGAAAACGTGCCATTGTAACCAGCGACGCCGATGCTCGCGGTGGTGACGAGTTGTCCCGTAACGAAGCCATGCGCGACAACCGTCTGAATCGTTGCTGTGGCGGAAGCGCTGGTGCCTCCCCCGGAAGCAGCGAGACCTGAAACGCCCGCGATGTAAGTAAACTGCGTGGTGGACGGGATGGAGACAACGGGGAACGTGCCGTTGTAACCGGAGACGCCAACACCGGTGATGGTGACCGACTGGCCCGCGGAAAGTCCATGCGCGGCGCTCGTCGTGATGGTTACGAGAAAACCGTTCTCGGTCGCGCCGTTGGGGCTGGCTGTAATCGCGACAGCGGCAGGCTGCGTGGCGCCATTTGGGCTTGCGGTGATCGCGACGATTAGGTTCTCATCCACGACTGTGGGCCCGGCGCCGGGGCCGCTCTGGCTGACGCGATCGAAATTGCTGTCGTCGTATTGGCGTGGCAGGTCGTTGCCAGTTTTGCCGTCGCTGATGGCGAGATATTCCCTGCCAAAAAGCGTGGTCGAATTCGCGTAAGAATTTGGGACGAGGCCGGTCGCGATGCTTGCGAGCGTTCCTGGCGTCGTTTCTTTGTAGAGCACGCCGTTCGAGTCCAGCGCCATGGTGCGCAGCGTGGCGTTCAGCGTTTCATAGGTTTTGATGTAGTTGACGGTGGGATTCCCTGCCAGCGGCCCAAACAACGCCTGCAAGCCCGGGCGCGTTGCCACGCCGCCGTTGCTAAAAATCACATCCTGGCAATCGGGCGACACACCGTGCGGCAAATCCGCGGGAGACATGTCGGTGACGAGCCCGCCGAAAATCTCGATGGGGGCGTCGAATGAGCCTAGGGTAGACATTTCTTGTATAACTATCTAACTCTGTGATACATCTGCCGGTGCAGGTGTGTTTTGGAGAGTGCTCCCAGTGGGGGTACTGGGCACGCCTGACAAGCGCTGAGGGTTGCTCTGCAGCCCCAGGAGTTCGAGTCTCCCACTCTCCGCACTGACTCTCAGCGCGAGTATTGACAGGCCCAAAACTTGTGTTATTCTTTACCTGCTTGTCAGGCGTGCCCAAGGCACGTTGATCTTTTGAGGCGGCGAGAAATCGCCGCCTTCTCTATTTTGGGCTAGTGTCTTGTTGGCGACTCTCTGCGGCTCTTTTCACGGAGAACCAGGCCGTACTGCGCGGCCTTTTCGCGGTCGAGGATGGCGCCGCAGGAGCGGCACACGGCCACACCAGGCTTGATTTTTTCCGCGCAAACGGGACAGTCTGCGAGCGGCTTGGGATCGTAGAGCCAGGGCTTTTCCAAACCGAGTTGGCGCGCGGCGCGGCGTTCGAGGTCGGTGATGAACATGGGATTTTTGGTGCGCTCCCATTCTAGATCGGCTGCGGCGACCAAACGGCGCTGAAATTCTTCAAGGCGGCGCCGTGCGTCAGCGAGTTCCGCGTCGGTTGGCTCGGGGCCGGCGGCTACGAAGACGCCGTGGAAACTTCCCTCCCCCGAATCATTATTGATTTCTCGCGCGACGTCTTCGGCGATTTCCCGTGCCGTGATGCGGTATTCCATGGTGCGCTTGTCGCCCAGGTCCATCACCCCGATGCAGCCGCGGATGATGGTGATGGCATACGGCTCGCCAGCCTGCGGCGAACGCACCTCCAGCGAACCAAAGTAGGTGCGGTGGCGCGGCGGCCATTTTTCCTTGGAAATATTTACGAGCGAGACGGTGCCAAGCTCTGCTGCCGTGGCGGTAGCCATAGAAATGCCTCTTCCTGTGATTCGGAAAAACAAAGAAAACCGACGACGGGATAAACCCCCCGCTACTGCATTCTGTATTGCACGGTCACGTTGGCGTCCGCCGGGCTGGTGGTGCATCCAGCTGCAGGCGTTTGCACCAGAATTTGCAGCGAAGATGCGGCCGGATAATTCTGCGAAATCGCGCCGCTATCATTTGCGGCAGCGGAAATGGTGACATTCACCGGAGTTGTGCCGTCTGTGAGGCGCACCACGGCGTTGGTTGTACAACCGGCAGGCGCTGTTTTTGCCTGCACCTGGATGCGTGTGATGGTGAGCGCCTTGTCGGTCGTCCAGGTCGCTCCGGTCCACGTGGAGGTCAGCGTTCCCGGCAGGAACACGTTCTGCTCCGCGCGCGGGCTGGCCGTTAATGTTTCCGTGCCGAAAGCCACTCCCTGTATGTAATGCTGCGTCTTCGTCCAATCCTGTTCGCTATCAAGCTGCGCCAATGGATGCAGGTTTCCGCCACTCCAATTTTTTTCCGTCGCTACGTTGCCGGAAATCAGCAGGCCGGGCGATCCGGAAGCAATCTGAGTGTCTGTGGCAGTGAGTGCGACAGTGCCGTTCTTGAAGCAGGTCAACACGCCACCCTGCGCCACTTCGAGCCGCAAAAGATCGCCGACGGCGCCCGCGGAAGCTGTGCTGGTCAGGTTCGTGGTTCCCGCATTCACGACGCGCTGAATGAAGATCGTCGTCGAATTTTCAACGCAATCGTAATACGTCGAGCTCCCGCCAGATCCCGAGGCCAGCACCGTGACGCCAGGAAAATCGGTTGTGCCGTTCAGGGCGGTGATGGTGGCTTGCGCAAACTGGACAGCCGAAAACGTATTCGCATTCCAGTAGGCGGTGTTGGAGCCAGCGCTCGATGTCCCTTGAATTTGATTGGAAGTGATGTTCAGGCCGTTCTGCTCAAGGGTCCAGTTCACGCCGATTCCGCCGTTGGCGCGCGTAGCGTTGTCATACGCAGAGTTCACATAGCCTGTCACGGGTATATAACCCGTGACGTCCGGGACCGTTTGCGTGCGATTCGCAGAGAGTATCCCCCCAATCGTGTCGGCAAACCCGCTGTTGGTGTAAACGATTTGCGTCGTGGCGAGACCCGCCGAGCCGAGCGAGCTGGAATTCGCGGAAGAACTTTGCGGCAAGCTCGCGCTATAAGAAAGCGATCCTAAATCTGTGTAACTGGTGCCGCCAACGCCGGTTCCGATGCTGTCCGTTAGCAAGATGTTATTCGCCGCCGGGCCGCGGCCGCGCGAGGTGATGACCTGCCCGCCCACCGGGACCCAGCTCACGGTGATGATCTGCGTGCCATCGGTTGTTACGGAGGCGCTGGGCGGGGACACAACGGAGTTCCGTCCATTCACGTCGTTTGCAACGATGGCGTAGAAATATGTGCCCGCGGCAACGCAATTAGAGGCACAAGAGCTGTGTGCGCTGACATTGACCGTTGGGGCGTTCGGCTGAGGCATGGCATAGCCGAGCGCAGAAATGCCTGCCGCCTGAATCCCGGTACCCGCTCCAGATGTGAGGATGGAGCCTCCATCATAAGTGGAATAGCCTCCTACGGGAGGCGTTGCGCTCAACGTCGTTCCAACGGCGATCCCCGATCCCGATGCTCTTACCGTGCCGGGGCCAGCAAGCACTACCTGACCGTTTACACTGGTGCCGAAGTTGTAGACGTCCACGTTTGGGCTAGTGGGCTTTCCGCCTTCGTTCGAGGCGGCATCAATCAGGCCATTCCCTACGGCGGCGTTGGGGGCATCGTCGTCTCCACGTTCAAGGCGAATCGCCATTCCTGGGCCCGCATAAGCGAGGCGAAGGAGAGGACCCTTGCCAATTTCTCGAAGAAAGTCTCCGATGAGGAGAGGCCCGACCCCCGTGAGACTGCTGTTACTTCCGCCGCTCCTCGTCAGCGGCAGAGAATCCACCTGGATGCTGGCTCCGCCCCCTTGGTAGGCGAATCCCCACATATCCATAGAACCGATTGCAGTGAAAGTGCCGGCATTTCCGCCCGCAGCCTGTGATTGGGTCGTGAAGCGAATGCACGGGGGGCCAACGGCGAGCTGTGCCGCAGAACAAGCATTTTGGTTCCCGCGCTGGCCGATGTGAGATTCGGTAGCGCCGCTCAGCCGGGCAGGAGGAATGTTGACGTTGGAGTTGCTGTTGGAATTTCCAAAACTGACCCGATTCATTACCAAGCCGAAGAAGCTGCCAGAATCGGCCACGAAAGCCGTCTGTTGAAGCTGAGGGGCCGAAAAGCTGATGTTGTCGAACTGGTAGCCGCTGGCCAGCGGAAGGATCTCGACGAGAGGGAAAGCGGCGCCACCGATTACAGCGACATTGTTGAAGATAAACGAGCCTGCACCGTTAAGCCGTATACCTTCAAAGTATGTTCCCCCAGAACGAATTACCCAAGGTTGATTGACGCCGACACTTGTGAAAAGCAGATGAGTGTTGCCCGTGTCGAAGATGGTTGCCGCCTCAAAAGGGGCTCCTGTGCCCACGTTCATATAGCAAGGCGTACTGAATGCCGACGCCGCCATGCAGGCCCGCAGGTTCTGTGAATTGTCGTGCTTCACTGTCTGACCGCTGGTGGTAGCCCCGGCGTTGTTGGCGACCACGATGCTCGTCGTCCCGGCGCCGCTCAGTATGGTCGTGGCAAGATACTTGTTGACTGCGCTTCCGGGGGAAGACGGAACGTAACTTGGAATATTCCCGGCGGCAATCGTCACCCCGCAGTCGTCGTAGTACGAATCGCGGCCCTGGACCGCTCCCAAAATCGATCCATTACGATAGACCCACCAACGCACCACTTTGTCGCCACCGGTCTCCACGCCGGTGGTGATGACGTTAAACGTGTTCATCGAGAGCACGTTGCAAGCGGCCACGGTCGCCGTGCCTGCTGCCGTTTCACTCGTTACGGCGTAGCCGTTCGGGGCGGGTGAGTAGACGGTGAACGTCGTGGCCGTCGCTGCAATCGTGGTGTAGTTTCCATTGAAATGGCTATTGGTAAATCCCTGGACGCTGAGAGGCGTGTTGACCGGAATGTTGCAGTTCCCTGAGCAGGTATAGACTTGCTCACCGTTGGCGGTGTTATTCCACACCGCGCTCGCCAGCGTCACGTTGTTCAGTCCGAGCGATGCGGCTCCAACCGTTGTAGTGCCCACAGGAGAGGCCGCCGTCAAGCCACCGTTGAAGTCTTCGGCGACGACCTGATAGTTGTACGTCGTTGACCCGCCTGTGAGCCCAATCGGAGTCACCGTGTACGCTGGCGGAGTGCTAAGACCGCTCGGCGCACCGCACTTATAAATGACGATGCCGTTCCCAAGATTCGCGGCGGGAAACGAGGTCGCATCCTTGAAATCGAGCGCAGCGGCCAGCGTGATGTTCGGACTGCCGCTCGTGCAGCTTGCCGTGGTGCTTGGCGGTGAGGCGTTGTAATACCCGCCGAAACGCGCCATGTCGTTGTACGGGTCGGGCCCTTTAATGTGTAATCCGCTGTCCAGGTTCTGATTGGCCGTGAACGTGTTGATGGCGTTGGTCTGCGCGCCGGCGCCGAGCGGGCCGGACTCCGTGCCGGTGTCATCTTTGTAGTAGAGACGCTTGTCCGCGGTCTTGGTGTAAAGATTGACGGTGCCGGAACTGGCGGCTCCCGGCGGCGCGCTTTGATTCGACAGGTTCAGCGTGCCGCTGGCGAGATTGCCAACGACAGTGGTATTGCCGTTCACGGTGAGGTTACCGCTGAGATTGAGTGAGAAGGCGCTGATGCCACTGAATGTCGGAGAAGAAGGATCGTTCGGAAGAATGACGTTGGGAATTTGTTTGGTGGTGATGGCGGGCCCGGAGATTTCGATTTCGTATTTACCCGGCGCGGCGTAGAAGAAATAATTGCCCAGGCCGTCAGTGGTGGTGGGATTGGCAAGCGCCTGCGTCAGCGCGGCATCGGAGTAAATCAGTGCCAATGGCGAGCAGGGCTGGCCGCTCGCGGGCATGGCGCAAACGCGCACGGTCGCTCCGGCCAGGGGAGTACCGCGCGAATTAAAGACGATGTCGTCCTTGCGCGTGCCTTGCCCATGCGCCGGCACGACTATGCCGGGCAAAAAATTCAGCGCGAGCGCCAGCAATCCCCAGGGAAACCCCATCGCGATTTTCGATCGTATCATGCGTCTGCCTCAAGGCCTTTCGGGATTCGATAAAACGGATGGGTTAGAGCAGCTTGCGGGCGGTGATGGAGAGTTGCACGATGTCCGAGGTGACGCTCGCCGGGTACGCGCCTGCGGTGATTTCCGTGCCGCCGCCGTTGAAGGCCTTCAATTTGAAGTTGTTTAGCGCGCTTCCTTGCACAACGACGTAGTAGCCGCTGTTGCCGTTCTGGCTCTCCGCGAACGCCTGGATGATTTGTGTGCTCGGCAATTTGTCGGCCACCTGGGTGAAGTCGAGCGTGTCGCCGCCCGTCGGATAATTTCCCGAAAACGTCAGCGTTCCGATGGCGTATGTAAAATTACTGCCCGAGCCGTCCAGGTTGGACGGCAGAAGAGAGATTGTGATTGGCATTATTTAGCTCCGAAAAGAAGAATTGGTAACAGAATCGCTAAGGCATCGAGACAGAGGGGCAAAGATCACAATGCGGCTGGCCCTTGCTTCTCTTTGACTCCGTGTCCCGCTGGCATCCTAAAAGGGCGTATAGCCGCTGCGGGCGGAAAATGGGCGGCGGCGGCGCGCGGATTGCTGTTCGCGGCGCACGGCGGCGCTGACCAGATCCTCGATGGCATCGGCGGCCGCGTCATCCCATTTCTCGGCGAGCGGGCTGCCGCGCGCCCAACCGGCGAGCGCAGCGGTTGCGTAGGCGATGGCTTCCTGTGAATTGCGCACGAGGACCGGCGAAGTCGCATCGGTGAAATCGGGATAGGCTTTCAGATAGCGCAGGCGAATCTGTGTGTCCTGCGTGGCGCCGAGAAAATAGAGGCCGTCGGCGCGCCATTCCCAGACGCTCAGCGTCACGTCTTGCACGCGCGAAGGCAAGCCGCCGTGGCGAGTCAGGTCCACCATCTCGAGAAAATCGTCGGTCGAGCCGTTGGGCCGCTCCCAGATTTTCAGCGGAACGAGCAGATCGGTCGGGAGTTGGTTTGGTGGCGCAGTCGCGTCCGTGATGGAAACTTGGAGCGACGTGTCCGGCTGCAGCACGGCAGTCACAACGAGCAGTGCGTCGTCCTGGATGAATCCACCGCCGCCTGCGTTGCCCAGTGCGCGCTGCAGTTTGCGATACGCCGAATTGGCGTAAGGCAGCAGCACTGTGTCGGTAAACAGGTTGCCCTGCGAATCGTTCAGCAGTGAGCGGACAAGCGAGGTGATTTGTCCCGCGGTGTTGTAGGCGCTGGATCCAACGACTGGCATGTATCGATCTCCCAACCTGGTGGATGCTTAACTTGCTTGAGAGGTGTGTGCATTACGCGCAAGTCTTTTGGGGCGGCCGTTTTGGCTGCCCTTTCTTTTTTTGAAGCTTCGCAGCGCAAGGTTTGCGTGACGGGACCGGGCGAAGTGCGAGAAGCAGAATAATCACGAGAAGAACTTCTGCTGGGTCGCCTGCCTTCAAGATTCCGCCGAGCTTGGCGTGGATGGCCGCGCGCTCGTCTGGAAAAAACGAGATTTTGTCTTTTTTCACCGGTGCGTTCGTTTCATTCGCTGGGCAAGGGCGATTTCTGGAGATACGCGGCGACGCCGATGACGGCGTTGATCAGTGCAGCCGCAGCGCCGATGCGCAGCGTTGCTCCGCTTCCCGATTGCAAATTAAAGTGCTGCGGATCGATCCCTACAGCGGCGAGTCCGGTGAGAATGCCGCCGGCTGCGCCGCTGATCGCGGCAGCGGCCAGTCCTCTTAGCCAAATCTCGAGCCGCATGATATTCATGAGAGCACCAGAGTCACCGGGAGAACCCTTTGAATAATTACGGAGTCAAATTCGATCTGCCCGAGGAGCTGGCCGAGAAGGCCGCTCAATTCCCAGAATCGAGTTACGGCGCAAATCTCGTGACGTTGGTTCTGAAAGACGCGCGACAGGTACCACACGTCTCCGTTGCAGGACGAAGCGTCATCAAGGCACGTGAGGCTTCCGCTGAGGCCCTGCTTTCCAGTTTGAATCCGTCAGACATCGTAGACGTTCTATCTGAAGTTTGAGCCACCCTGGGTGACGGTGACAAAGGGCTGGTTGTGGAACGCGGGGACGGCGTCGTCCATTACGTCGAAAGCCCACTGTTCGTAGTTTCTCTCGGCGCGCTGCTCGCGATCGTATAATCGGCTGCGGGTTCCTGACCGCGGGTACTTCCGCGACCATTCGATGGCCCGCGCAATGTGCTCTGCCACGGTTGGCGTGAGCTGAAGAAATTCGCCGCGCGGGACTTCCAGCGTGAAGCAATGCTCGTATTCGCCGCGTGATGGATACGGCCCCAACGCAGGAATGCTGATGCCGTTCTCCCGTTCAACGGTTTGCGCGTACCACGCGCGCGGCGAGCCGTACGTTTCCGGCGGTAGCCACCGCTCGATATGCCAGCGGTTCACCGCGGGATATTTCGGTTCTTTTCTGAGTTCAATGCGCTCTCGCAGCAGCACGCCGTGTTCGTCGCGGTCCTCAAACTTGCCGCCAATCCACGCAAGGCGGTTCCATCCCCACACGGCGCGGTAATTCCCTTCGCCGAAGCGATTGACTCCGCCCGCTTGCTTGAGCCTCTGGGCCACCGCCTCGGGTGTTTCGTGCGATTCGCGAACAACCTGGATCATGAACGTTTTCGAGATGCGTGTAGCAGCGGCTTTATGCCGCTGTAGGCGGCACGCGCCGCTTGCGGTGGAGGCGGCGGGGTAAACCCGCCGCTACACAATCACTTCGGGCGCGGCGTGAAGTCCAGCGTCTTCACGACAAATTTGTAATCGCCGCAATCCAGGAGCATTTCCGTGACGCTTGCGATTTGGGTTTCCACAATCGCATCGTGTACGCGCCCCGATTCAGTGCACCGGAGAACCGTTCCTGGCTTGAGATCGCGCGGCCCGGAATCAAGCTGCACGCCAATATCCAGCGCGATCATCGGGCGCAGGATGGCAACCTCTTGCTTTGGGTCCACGCGAACGAATATAAACATCAGCGGAACGGGCTTGCCCGCCACGGCAGGCAGGCTGCGCGTAGTGATCACTCCGCACGCCAAGAGGAAGATTCCACCGATGAAAACTCTTCGCATGTGATGCAGCGCGACGCAAAAACAAACCGAACAAATGGCTGAAGGCTTGGTTGTAGGGGCGCAGCGTTGCTGCCCCCTACAAACGCGTGTTCCAATTAGGGTTCGTAGGGGCACGACATATCGTGCCCCTACAGTTGGTGCGATTGCGGATCACTGCTTCTTAGTAGCCGGATGGCCGAGCCAAGGTGTCGATGAACGCGCCGGTGCGCGGCGAGTCATCCCACACTTGGAATGCGGTGTCGAAGTAGAAGATGTAGCTGGCCGCGAGGCCGCCGCTCGCACCGTAAATCGGGAACACCGTGTTGCCGTTGACTTCGTAGAAGTCGATGTCCTTCAACACGGCACGGCCCCAGTGCGAGAGATCGAGAAAATCCACGCGCGTTTGGTCGGCGTTCACGCTGGATTTGATGGGGATGCCACTCATGGTTTTGCGGCCGCTGAAGAGCAGATCCAGATCGTTCCCGTTGCCACCGCCGCCTTCCTTGATGATTTGTGAAACCGTGATGCCGAGATTTTCCCAGGCGTGTTCCTGCTCCACGGCCATGTAGGCGATGAGCTTGCTGAGGTGGTTGATGCCCAGAGCTTTGCGGACCTTGTTGATCGCCAAACGAACATTGGACGGCGTGAGCGCAGCATTGCCTGCGTTGACACGCGGCGTGGCGAGCTGCACGGGATAGGTCGCCCGGTTCAAGTTGAGCCAGGTGCCGGTGGTCGCGTTGTTCTGGTGATACTTGATGCCGAAGAGGGAGACCGGGCTCGCCCCGCTGAGGCCGTCGTGCACGATGACGTCGGTAGCCACGGTGCCGCCGGGTAGCACGTCGACCGTGATGGTTTGCGTCGGGCTGATGGGATCTGCGGCAACCACGTTGCAGGTCCCGCGATTGGTGGTCAGCGTGGTGTCGTAGACCTGAATCGTCTGGCCCACGTAAACAAGCGCTGCTCCGCTGGGCACGCTCATGGTGAGCACAGTGCCCGCGACCGAATTGATAGTTCCCAGCACGCCGTTGCCGGCGGTCTGCATCAGTTTGTCGAGAAACGCGCGGAACTGTTTCATACCGTTGGCGACTTCGCGCTTGGCGGCGTTTTCGATGGCGCGTTCGCGGCCGGTGGTGGCGTATTCCACCAGCTTGGTGATTTCAATCGCGAAACGGAAGAAAATCGGCGAGACCTGCGCGACATCGTAGGCCGTACCGGAGCCGCGGCCGAGGTCGCCGCCGTCGGCGTTGTACGAGCCGGCTTTGCCGCCGGGATTGACCTGCAAGGGCAATCGCATGTTGCGGCTGGAAACTTTCTCCACGTCGCCGCGCTGCTGGATCATGGTGAGTAAAATGTCGTCGCGCTCGTAGAGCAGGGGCACTTTGTCGCGCACCTTCTCGAGCTGCAACGCGACGACGTTCGCGTTCGCTTGTGCTGGCATCTGTTGTTCTCCTTAGGATGGCTGCGTTCCGGGATGCCGCAGCTTCGCGGCGCGGAATCGCGCGGGCGTCTCTTGAGAAGGCGCCGAAAAATTGGCGACTGGTGATCAGCGACTGGTAGCAGCGGCTTTACGCCGCTACGAACGGCGGGGTAAACCGGCCGCTACAACTCAAGAATTTGCTCGTCGCTTAGCTTGCGGTAGTCGACCGCACGAGAGCGTGTAGCGCCTCGATTCGGATCGAGGCTCTTACCTGGCGGAACATTGGCAGAAGAACTCGCCGCGAAAGATGCCCCTCCAGGGTAAACCGGCGCTACTTCCCTTCTTGTTGATGCGGCGTCGGCGCGCGACGCGTTGCTGCGATGCGCGGCCATAGTTGTGTGCGTCCACTCATTGAGGACGCGCTTCGCCGCGCTGGGCACCAGTTGGCGCGCGCGTTCATCAATCAAGCGCACGACCTGCGCGCGAGTTTCGCTGTCGAAGCGCCGCGCCGACAGAATCTGAGCGATTTGCTCGCCGAGCTGGCGGTCGGCTTTTAGCGCGGCTTCGACGTCCTGGCGAATCGCTCCCGACAATCGTCCCTTCAGCGCGCCATTATCCGTTCCGGTTGCCGCGGGCAGAGCCTGCTCCAGCGTGCGTTCGATGGTGCCGCCGACGCTGCGCTCTAAGTCTTCGTTGGCCGATTTCTCAAATGCGGCATAAGCCGCGACTTGCGCCTCGTGGTTCGCGATACTTGCATCACCTTGCCGTCCGCCTGTTGCAGTCGTAGGGGCGGGGCTTGCCCCGCCCGTTGACGCCATGCCACCACTTGCGGCGGGCGACCCATCCCTCGGCTCTGCTCGGGACACGAGGGTCGCCCCTACGGATGCCTGAGCTTCGCCGTGGTTTGCGGCAAAGACTTGCGCTAATCGCGGGAGATTCGTGGCGTTCGCAGTGCCGCCGATTCCCTTCTCTCCTTCCTCGAGAGCACGCAAACCGGCGAAGACCATTTCGCGAAACGCGGCCGGATCTTCGCGCAACATCATTGCCGCGAGCTGCGCACGCGATGCGCTGGTTTCTTCAGCCGACGTCCCTGCCGCGCCGAAGTAAGCGCGATCAATGTCCTCGAGCGTGCGCGCCCGCTCCGCCGTTGCGCGCGCTTCATTCACGCCGCCGGGATACAATTCTTTCAGCGCGCGGGCCTCCTCGGGTGTCGCAATCGCCTCGCGATAAGCCGCCGCCTCTTGCTTCGCCTGTTGCACGCCATTCCACAACTCCTTCGCTTCTTCCCCGTTCCACGGGTCTTTCATCTGTGCCGCGAGCCAAGGGGGAGGCTCTCGTGGCACAGGCACTCTTGCCTGTGCGCTCTGCTGCATGTTCTCGATTGAGCGCGGTGATGTTGCGATGCTGTTCGGATCTGTTGCGGATTTTGTACTCGCAGCTTCCGGGCGCCGGTCCGGAACAGCCAGGAGTGGCTGTTCTACTAGCGGTGCCTCCGCCGCTTCCGGCTCGATCTCGAGGATCTGCTCATCGGTCAGCGCAAATAACTCATGCGGCGCGCTGGCGCCGTTTGCCGGGCCTGCGGTTGTAATCTGATGATCCATTCTCTACCCCAAAACAAAAATGCCCCGATTTCTCGGGGCCAGATCCTACGGTATCGATCCTCACCACTTCCAAGCGACAGTGACATGCCCACCATCACCGCCCGCAAGCTGCAGTGATGGGATTTGAACGGTTCCGGCAGCAACCTGTCGTGTTCGGACTACACACGTTTTTTGCTTACGCGCCGGCGGTGACACGTTCGATCTCCTATCGGGCGGCGGTAGCTTAACCGGAAAAAGCGCCGGGTTGCTAACCCGGAGACAGGGGTCCAAGTCCCCTCCGCCGCTCCAACTAAACCGCTGACAGTCTATAACTTGTGCGCGGGCTGTGGTTGCAGCAGCGCCGGCTGACTCATCGCGCGGAGATGCGCTTCGGCGTGGGCGCGGACGTTGGCGAAGCCCGCCGGATTCGTCATGTGCGCGGACTGGCCGGCTTCAGAATTCGCCCAGCGCTTGCACTCCTCGAATTCCACGGCGTGATCGTCGAGCAATTGGTCGACCGGGACGGAGGGCAGCACCAGAGCATGTGACCCGGTCGGGGCGGGCTGATGACTCGTGGCGTGGCCGTGCCCGGGGCGGCCCGATGACTTGTGATTGCTGTACCCGCTCTCTTCAGAGGGCGGGTTTTTCGCATCACCCAAATCTGATTTTGCGCCTTCTGCTTCACGATCGTCTAAACCCCGCGGTCTGAAGACCGCGGCTACAGGCTGCGTTGGAGCGTGCACCACGATGGGCGCACTGGCCAGCAGCTGCTGAATCTCCCGCAGCTGTTTGTTTCGAGAATCTTCGCCGGGGATAACCATTTCCGTCAGGCCGAGAACGTTCTTGATGTAGCCGAGATTGGCAGGCTCGGTGAGCGCGCGCTGGAGGACCGGATCGTTGATGCCGAAAAGCTGCTGCAACACGGCGCGCTGCTGCGATTTCAGCCTCGGAAATGTTTCGTCCGCTTCTGGATGCACGCAGATATTGCCTTTTAGATCGGCGGTGCGGATGCTGCGCGCGTCGAGCACGCCGTCTGGCCCGAGTAGAGGAATCTCCACGTCTTCAGGGCGGTTCTTGCGAAAGCAATCGACGGCGAGGAGCAGAACGTCCGCGTAAAACTGTTTCGTGCGCCGCCACACCAAACCGAGCCGTCCCATCGCCTGATCGCGCGCCAGCGCGTAACCCGACGCGGTCTTGACGTCCTCCATGTTGCCGCCGAAAATCGCGGGGAAGAGGCCGGTGAGAAATTGCGCGACAGGGCCGATCAGATCCTGCTGATGACGAATCATGTCCGGCGGAACTTGCGCCGGCGCCGGCTGGAAAAATCCCGCCGCAAGCGGCTGCCCCGGGCGCGCGCGCGCCGGAAAATGCGCGGCCGGTTCCGCCACCTGGTTTGCCAGCGCGTCGAAATCCAGCACTTGCGGATCGGCGTAAATCGGCGGGATCCCGTACTCGTAGGTCTCCGCTTGCATGTTGGAAAGAACGTTGTAGCGCTCCTGCACTTGCACCAGCGAATCGCCCACGCTCGGCCGGTTTTGCCCGTCGCCGGGAAGCGCGTGGAGCACGCGCCAGTGGTCGTCCATAGATTCGCTGCGCGATTCGCAGTAGACGTCGCCGGCAAACGCGATGTAGCAGCCGTCAGGAAACATGGCGAGCAACTCGCTACGCACGGCTTCGTCTTCGATGGCGTAGAAGGCCCAAGGGCGCAGCCAGGTGCGGTCAAACGTGATGAGGTTCATCAGCGCATCGCCGGGATGGATCGAAGGCAGCCCTTGCTCGACGCTCAGCCGCGAAACGCGCGCGTAGACATCTTCAGCGCCCTGCGACGGCGCGGATTCAATTTTGTTTGCGGCCAGTGGATACGCCGCTTTCAATTTCGCGCGGTGCACTTCCGCCTGCCATTGCAGGTAGGGATACTCGTGCATCTCGTTGGCCCAGACGGGCGTGTTCAGCTCGAGGCCGCCAGCGATGGAGATGACTTCCTGGCCGTTGGGCACGCGGCGCGTGCCGACCACGCGCGGCACGGTGACGCGCTCGGCCTTGCGCAGATTTTCGTCAGTCAGTTCAGCGCCGCAAGCGGGGTAAATAGCCAATGGCGTAGGGGCGGGGCCTGCCCCGCCCGCTTGCGCGTTGCCGCGTGGGACGTCATCGGGCGACCCAAGGGTCGCCCCTACAATCGAGGCGTCATCCGAGTCCTCCGAATTTCCATTTTCGAGTTTCGATTTTCCAATTTCCTTGCCGCAGTTTGGGCAGACATAGACATCTTCACCGAGTGGAATTTCCAGCGCTTCCAGCATCGTCTCTTCGTGGAAGCCGAAGCGGTGGCCGTCGGCAACGTAGCGAACGTACGCGCCTAGCTTTCCATCGGTCCAGAGGAAATAGCCGATCGACGTCAGCAATTGTTCGACATGATTGTTCTGCTCGACGAGCTGCGCGACGTCGCTGGCCGCGCGCGCAGCGGCTATATCTTCGAGCGCCTGCGCCGACTGCGGGTAGAACCGCACGCTTGGCACGTCCTGCGAGAGCACCGCGATGAACGAAAGACCGAACCCTTGATAAAAATTCGTGACGAACTGGTACCGCGGCATCTCTTCGAGCTCGCGGTCGTCGCTGAAGCGCTGCTCGAACGGCAAATGCCAGTTCATGTCGTTGGGGTTCCACCAGGCGTATTGCAACCCCTGCCAGAACAGCCGCGCCTGGCGGATCCGTCGGATCTCGTGGCGTCGTGCGACGATTCCTTCTTGGCGGTATTGCCGGACGAGTTCGCGCAGGGCGTTCACAAGTTCAGGCTTCGCGTCTTCGAGCCGCTCGTTGTTCGGGCCGAGATCGGCCGGAGGAGTTCTAGAGCCGCCCTTTAGGACGGCATCTTCTCCACCTTCGCGAGGTGCCGGGCTGAAGCCCGGCGCTACGCCAGCGGCGAGGTTGCCATCGGCAGGCGCGATCGCGCCGGGGACGCCCGTCCAGGATTCAGCTGTGGGGTACAGGTCCATTCGTCCTCTCAGACGTTCTCTCTTCACAATTTGCAAAGCTGTCGCGGTTTGCGCCGGTTTCACGCCAGGCCTGTAGTTGGTGCCAGGAGCGCTTTCTCAGGCGCGGCAATGGCCGCGGCTTCGGCGCTTCGGGAAACTCCACGGGAGGAAATCCCGCTGTGCCCAGGAGTGAATTCATCAGCGCGCGATTTTCCGCGCGCAGGCGCGCTACTTCTTCTTCCAGCGTGCGGACGTACCTCGACCGGAGCACAGTTCTGAAAAGTTCAAACATATGTGGATGGGAATACGAAGACTTGCTGCTAATGGCCGGCGAAACGTGCGCGCACGATCTGAACGACAACCATTGTCAGATTCACTCCGAACAATGCAAAACAGGTCACAAGGCTAAGAATCCCCAGAAACCATGGGATGACCAACCAACGAAGCGCTTCTCCAGTGCCAGGTTCACTGGCCACACGCGCCGACACCGCAAAAACAACTGCGAACGAAAATCCAAAACAGCCAAACAGTGAAAAGTGAAGAACACCTAACGTCCGATTCCAGCGCGCGCGAAAGAAACGAGCGGCAGCATAGTACAGGACGGCAAAATTCACGCTCGTCACGGTGCAAAACAAGAACACAAGTCTCGGTCCGAACGCGAAATATTTGTCGTGCACACTAATGTCTACAGCAGGCATGGGGCTCAGCCAGGCGAGCCCGGTGCAAGTCAAGAAGATAATTGCGAGTGCCGCGAAGAGTTTGGCTGATAGCATCTGTAAACAACTCTCCCGCTAAACCGGGATGATATGCCTTCATTCCTCCTGTGACAATAGCTCACCTTGATTACCACCGGCGGCGCGGGAGCGGCTTGGGGCGGAAGAATTTCTTCGCTTCCGCTTCGAGGCGCTGATAATGAATCGCGCGCGAAGTTTGATCTTTCGCGGAAACCTGCCGCGCGATCTGCTCGTCGAGTGGCATTCCAGTTACGAATCTGGGTTGCGTAGCGCCGCCCTTCAGGGCGGCATCGGGCACAAATGCCGGGCTAAAGCCCGGCGCTACGCGACCCGCTACACCAGCGAACCTTCCGCCGGAGACCAATCCATAACGCGCGGCGTCGGCGGGATCGTCGCCTTCGATCTTGCGAACGTCCTCCTTGCGGCGTTCATCGTGCACGAGTTGGGGCAAACACTCGATCAGCTTCGCGCAATTATCAGTGATGACCCAGGAGTTCGACTCCAGCAGCGCATACATCAACTGCCAGCCGCCAAGGCGATCGTTATCCGCGGGCGCGGGGCGCGGCAAGCCGTTGGCCACCAGAACGTCGCCGAGTTGCTCGGCGATTGAGGATTCCGAAGTACGATGCGCAAACGCGTCGGGCGAGAGAAAGACTTCGCAGATGCGCTCGCGGCCGCTTCGCTCGGCGATAGCCTGCGCCAGCATGCGGGGAGAGAGGCCGTTCTGCACGAATTCTCGGTAGGTGACAATGCGAGTGCCGCCGCCGGACGTGGCGGGCACCGCGCAATGCCAATACACCGCGCTCGGGTGTTGAAAACCCCAATCCACCGAAACCCAGCGCGGCCACCAGGACTCGAAGCAAATCTCTTCAGGCCGTGCGGTGTGCCGGCCGTAATCAAAGATGTCAAAGTATTGCCCCGCGAAAACGTTCCAGTCGCCTTCAAGAAACGCGCGCCGCAGATGCTCGGGCAACGTTTCCAGCGTGCGGCGGTATTCCGCGTCGCTCGCGTAGATGGGGTTGTCGTCTAGCCGCGCGCGAATGAATTCGTAGTCGTTGGCGTTGTAGCGATGCGACTGCTCGAAGCCTGCGGGCGGCACATGATCGACCCACAGGGCTTTGACCCAGGCGTGGCCGATGTTGCCGGGATTCGTGGCGCCTGCCATGCACGGCACGATTCTCTTCCCTGCATTTTGCCCCGCGGAATAGACGCGCGCGGGGCCGCGATTGCGCGAAGTGAGAAATTGCCACTGCTTCAGGGTAAAGTGCGTCAACTCGTCAATACCGATGAACAAAAACTCGGCACCCTGATACTGGTAAACGTCATACTCGGTGCGGCAGTAGCCAAAGCGCGTTGTCGAGCCATTGTGCCAGGTGATGACGTGCTTCGATTCGTTGTAGCTCTTGTACAGCTTGCGCGGAATGTCGCGCCTAAAATACGAGAGGAGCGATGATTCCAACTCTGGATAGGTGCGACGCAGCAAAAGCGTATCGCATCCGTCGACCTCAAGCGCGTGAGAAATGGCTTCAAAGAGCAAGGCCTTGGTTTTTCCAGGGCCCGCTGCGCCGCCGAACAAGCGGTACTTCGCTGGCGAATAATGAAACTGTTTCTGCTTGTCGAACGGCTTGTAGATATCGCTCAGCCGCGCGATCCGTGTTCGACGTGTCGGCATGTCAGTGGCACCGGCTTTAGCCTGTGCACGCTCCAGTGGCAGCAAGATTTTGCAAAGGACACAGAAGGCTGGCCAGCTCACGGGTTGCAAACTGACTGCCGCCGTTTATCCAGGCACAGACTAAAGTTTGTGCTACTGCGGCGCGCGCAGTTTCTTCCCGGCGTAAAACGCCACGCCACCACCGATCAGAAACACGGCAGCAGGCCAGTGGTGCAAACTCAGGACAATACCAGCCACAACTGCTGCAACTCCCGCTGTTTGCGTCACTTCTCCGATGAAAATTGCTTTCGCATTCGCCATACTTCCCCCTCGATTGGTCTAACGCGGCGGCCGGGGCATATCGCCCGGCTCCACGCGAATAACTTCCTCCACTGCGGCGCCTGTTTTTCCGAACTTCATTTCGCGCACGCGGTCTAGCTCTGACTTGGAAATCTTTAGATCCGCGTTGATGATTAGCCGCACGCTGGCTCCGACAAGATCCACGCGCGCGGCCACGGCGTCGAAGTACGCTGCGCCGTCTTCTATCGCTACCGCTCCGGTCCGACGGAGCAGATGGATTGCATCCCCATTGTCCTGGCTGGAACTTTCGCTACTGGGGCGGGGCCTGCCCTTTTTACCCTGCGATTGAGAAGACTCCGCTGCGACGCGCGCGCCGGCGGCGCCACTGCCGGTGACGCTGTCGTTCGCTCCGGCGCTCCCGTTTGCTCCGTGGTGATTATTCTTTTTGCTCATGGACTGCTTTTCAGGCGTGATCAGGCGGCGATTGGATAGCGCCGCCGCGCCCACAAGTACACGCGGTCCGCGGGAATATCCGCAAAGTCACAAACGAGTTTGAGATTCTCTGCTTCGTGGGAGCTGTCGGCTCGCAAGTATCTTCGCGCGCGGGTGCACTCAAACGGTTCGAGCGGGCTCCCGTCGCCAACGGGCGTCATCTCCGCGTCTTCATAGGCCTGGAGGAGAACCGCGCGCCACAGCTTACGCTCGATGGGCGACACAGTATCTCCCGGAGCACCTTCAGAATCTTTTGCGCCCTCGTTCCGCCGCAGAATCTTGGAAGTGGAAAATCCAGCCCAGGTGTTACGGCTGCGCCGTCGCTGGTCGAGCGAGTTGCTGCCACAGGGCGCGCTCCGGAAAGCCCTTCACCATAAGCCCGAGGAAGGCGCCGGCCACCGCGTCACGATGTGCGCAGCAAAACGTAGTTTCCGCCGTCGCGCGACGAAGGCACGGCTTCCAGGCATTCCCCTTGCGATCCGAACGAACATAGGCGATGCATCTCATCAGTTCACGAGTGCGGTCATCGTTGTGGCTAATTCGCGGCTCGCCTACACGAGAATTTTTGCCGTCAACCCCGCTCCGCCGGTAGAAGACACAAACTTGATGCGTAAGAACTTCGCTTGCACGCCGGAAACGGTACGGGCCTCACCTGTCGTCAAGCCAGCTGCGGTGTCAATCGTTTGGTATTTCGCATCCACGTCGGCCATCGCAGCTTGCAGCACAAGGCTCACCGCGGTCGGCGCGGTTCCATAGATCAGCTGCCAGCGAACGGCGGTGCCGGTATCCGGCTGCCCTGCGTAACTGGGAATGGCAAACTGGCTGCCCGCCTGCGCACTGCCCGGGAAAGCCTCGTTGTTGAAGCTGAACCCTACATCGCCTGGCATGAGGGAAATCGGCGGAGTCACATTCTGATAGCTCGGCATTTTGGCTCCTTAAGTGGCGCAGCCACTCTTCGCAATGAATCGTTCTTGGACACACGGACGCCCCTGCCCGGCTGCGGCGCGAATCTCTATGGTTTGGCGGGCTTTAGCCCGGCGTCTTGATTTTTCCGTGTGATCTGGCCCATGGGAATGGGCCGATGGGATCAGCCCTAAAAAGCAAAACGCCCCGACTAAATCGGGGCACACTTTTCTACAAGACAAAGTGTATCACATTCTAAAGTTTTGTCAAGGAAAATCTTTGGGTCAAGCAAAGATTTTTGCTACCCTTGCGTTTTCAATGAGATCGCGAAAGGAAAAAACGAATCCGCGGGCGGCCGTACGTCTTTGCAACTGCCCCTGCCACAAAGCAGGCGTCAGGATTGTGCATGTCGTTCCCTGCTGCAAATGGCCCTCCCCGTCAAACAGCACTTCCTAAGCGCACGGCGAATAAGCGCCGTGATTCCTTCGAGGTCCCGAACATTATTCCTCGCTGAATTTCTCTCCATCCCTTGACGCGGGACAATTTCGGGAGCATATTTCCGCCTATCCCCAGGTAATTTTCCTCGTAAGGAGACCTGCCATGCCGTTTTTTCTTCATCAAGTAAGCTACACGCCGGAAGCGCTCGCGCGGCTCATCGCCAATCCACAGGATCGCTTTGACGCCGTGCGCGCCCCCATCGAGAAGCTCGGAGGAAGAGTGCTGAACTCCTACTTTGCCTTCGGGCAGGCTGACGCGATCCTCATCACCGAGATGCCGGACAACGTGTCGGCTGCAGCGATCGCCCTGGCGTTCGCTGCCGGCGGATCCCTGCGCCAGTACCAGACCACGGCGTTGATGTCCAACGCTGAAGGGCTGGAAGCGATGCGCAAAGCCGCGACGTGTGGATACAAGCCGGTGACCGCAGCCGCCAGCGCTGCTGCCGCCCCGCGTCCGTGATGGACGCTGCGCACCTAAGGCACTCGTTCGCTAACGCGGCGCCGCCCAACCCGTCCATCCGGGCGAGGGCAAGTGGGTGGTGTGCTCCTTGAGGCTCGTTCTGTAGCCTCGAGTGATAGGCTCACTCCAGGAGGCATCCATGCAGTCAAACCGTCTGCTCGCCGTGTATCTTAGGCCGCTGGTATTCGCCGCTTCCCTGCTCGGCGCTTATTCGTTCGAAGAAAAACCCGCTTTTGCGCAATCCACTCCGCAAGCCGAGCCTCCGCGCCAGCCGACTGCAGTGGAGATGAGCAAGAAAGAAACCGTGTCTTCCGCTTTTCTGCGCGGCTTCAAATATCAGGAATACGAAGTGCGCTCCGCCGCGGAAGCCATGCCAGAGGAAAAATACAGCTACCGCCCCGCTGAAGGAAAATTCAAAAACGAAAAGCCGGAGTTCGGCCTCGCGGAAGTCCGCACTTTTGCCCAACAGGTAAAGCACGTCGCCTGTGCGAACTTCGCGTTTGCCGCAGAACTTGACGGCGCAACTCCGCCGCCTGGCTGTTATAAAGGTGGCCCCAGCCCGGCGAAAACCAAGAAGGAATTGCTGATCTATTTGCGCGACTCGTACACCGCCGCTCGCGAATCCCTTGGCGCCACGGACTCGAAAAATATGTTCGATCCCATCGAAGGCCCGTACGCGGGGCCGAACACGCGCCTGGGCTTGGCCACCGTCATTGTCTGGCATAACGCCGACCACTACGGCCAGATGGTCCTGTACCTGCGCGAGAACAGCATCGTTCCGCCAGCGAGCCGCCCCAATCCGCCCGAGCTGCGCGAACAATACTGAGGTCTTACCTTGCGTTTCATCGTTTGTACGAAATTGTACAAATCTTCCGATTTGTACATTCGCGTGCAAATGCAACCTCAGGCCTTCTGTTAAACTTTCTCAGTGAATTCTTTGACCGTCACGCCAAAGCTCGCTAATATTCGCCTGCATCCGATCAAGGCGCTTGATCCTCTGAGCGTGCAGGAGGCGCGCATCGGGCCGGGGGGCGGGCTGGAGTTTGACCGCGCCTGGGCGCTCTACTCCGCCGATGGCCAGTGGGTAAACGGCAAGCGTACCGCCGCCGTTCATCTGATTCGCGCTGCTTACGCGCCGGACCTCAGCTCCGTGACGTTCTCCGTGCCTGGCGATCACCGCAAGATTCCCACAAGAACTTTCGCCTTCCCTGGCGACAGCGCGGCCGCAGCCAAATGGCTCACCACGTTCTTTGAGCAGCCCATCACCGTGCGCCATTCTCTGGAAGGTTTTCCCGATGACACCATCGCCTATGGGCCGACGATCGTGTCCACCGCCAGCCTGCAAGCGGTTTGCGGCCTCTTCCCCAGCATGACGCTCGACAATGTGCGCCAGCGCTTCCGCACCTCGTTGGAAATCGACGGCGTCCCGGCGTTTTGGGAGGATCAGCTTTTTGGCGAAGAGGAGCGCAGCGCCGTGCGCTTTCGTATCGGCGAAGTGAACTTCGAAGGCAGCAATCCCTGCGCGCGCTGCCCTGTGCCGCCGCGCGATCCGCAAACAGGAGAAATCATCGTCGGCTTCCAGAAAACTTTCAGCGACTTTCGCCGCTCGAACCTTCCGAGTTGGGCGCCGGAAGCGCGCTTCGACCACTACTATCGCTTCGCCACCAACACACGCGTCGCCTCCAGCGAAACCGGCAAGCTCCTGCGCGTCGGCGATCAGCTGGTGCTTTAAAGGATCGACCTCGAACCGCCATCCTGGGGGTTCTGTGGTAAATTCCACGCCATGGTGTTTCGCAGTCCCTGGCCAGACATCGAACTGCCGTCCTGTTCGATCTGCGAAGAAATTCTCGGCGATGCAGAACGGCGTGGGGACAAGCCTGCCGTCATTGAAAGCGAAACCGAACGCGTTCTCACCTACCGACAACTGATCGATGGCGCCAATCGTGTTGCGGCCGGGCTCTCCCTCGCCGGCTTGCAACCGGGCCAGCCTCTCGCGGTCGTTTTGCCAAATTGCATCGATTTCGCTCTGGCCTGGCTTGGAACCCTGCGCGCGGGCGCTTGGGTCGTTCCCATCAACCCTCTTTACACACCGCCGGAATTAGAAACGCAAATCCAGGATTCGGGTGCACGCTATGTCGTCGCGGCTACGGAATGCGCCACCTCGCTCGAACGTGTCGTGGATCATGTTTTTGTCACCGGCAGCAATTGGAACGAAATACTCGAGTGCTCCGCAGCACCGCCCACGGTGCTGACTTCGGTCGAAGACCTTGCCGCGATGCCCTATTCCAGCGGAACCACCGGCAAGCCTAAAGGTGTCATGCTGACGCACTTCAATATTCTCAGCGGCTTGCGGCAAGCGCGGGCCGTCGGGGTTCCACGTACCGAGGATGTCATGGTCAGTATGGCGCCACCGTATCATGTGACGGGACTAGTCTCCTTCCTCACTGGGCTTCTCGCGGTTGGCGGGACCCTGGTGCTGATGCGGCGGTTTGATTCGGAGCGCTGGCTGGCCTTGTGCGAACGGTATAGCGCCACGATCCTGTTCGGTCCTCCGCCCGTCGTGGTCGCGCTTACGAAGTCTCCTCTGTGGAGCAAATTCCGGCTGGACAGCGTCGTGTGGATGGCTTGCGGGACGGCTCCGCTGGGCGCCGACCTACACAGAGAATTTGAACTGCGCACCGGCTTGGTTCTCCGGCAAGGATACGGGATGACCGAAGCCACGTCGGCAACATCGATTGACTCCAAGGATCGCGCGGTTCGCAAATTCGGCAGCTGTGGCCCCCTGCTCCCTTCGACTGAAGCCCGTGTCGTTGAGCCCGGAAGCGGGAACGACCTAGACGCTGGCGAGACCGGTGAGATTTGGCTGCGTGGGCCGCACATCATGAAAGGTTACTGGAAGCAGCCGGAAGCCACTGCGCAAGCGTTGGTAGGTGATGGCTGGTTGCGTACTGGAGACATCGGGTATCTCGATGCGGATGGTTGCGTCTTTATTCTCGATCGGCTGAAAGAGTTCATCAAATACAAGGGATACCAGGTCTCGCCCGCCGAATTGGAGGATGTTCTTCAATCTCACCCGGCGGTGTTGGACGCCGGAGTCATTGGCGCTCCCGATGAGGCAGCCGGCGAAATCCCGCTGGCCTTTGTGGTAAAGAAAGCCGGCGCAGCGCTCGACGCTGGGGAGCTCATACAGTACGTCGCCGCTCGCGTGGCACCCTACAAAAAGATTCGCGCCGTCGAGTTCATCGACCAAATCCCCAAGTCACCTGCGGGAAAGATTCTGAGACGAGTGCTCAAAGAGGACCTGCGAACGCGGCCGGCCCATTAATTTTAACGCCGTCCCGCCGCCCCTAAATTAGGATCTTAGGCGAAACGCCTGCGTACGTTGCCCTTGGTGATGCTGTTCCACCGCCTCTCAAGCGCTGTTCGCAAAATACTTTCGCGGCGGGAACATCCCGCGGCGCAGCAGCTCTTTCCCGCAGCGGTGGCGGATCTGTTCCGACCAGTTCACCCAACTGTGCTCGCTCAAGCCGAGAAAATGCCGCGCCTTTTCGTACGGCGCGAGCCCCAGGTAATACAGCCGAAACATCACCATGCGCGAAGCCCAGTCGGGCCCGTCCAGCGCCGCCTGTCCCGCCAGCGCAAAGTCCGCAACCCATTCGTTCAGCCGCGGGCGAAAGTCCGGCCGCCACAGAAATTTTCCCGTGTCCTTCCAGTTCAGCGCGGAGACGCCACGCTTGGTTTCCAGCACTTCGCGCGCCCCGCGGTAGACTTCCCAGCACACGTCAAATGCAAGTTCTGCCTTTACCGGCACAGCGCCACCTCCGGTTTGACTCTCATTGCTCCTCCGCCAGTTCCACACGAACTTCAGTCGGGAAGCAATTCAGCTCGCCGCCCGTTGCGCCGCCAACCGCTCTCTGGCACTCGACACTCGTGTGCGTCCAAACACCTTGCGTGGCGCGCGCTTGAGCTGGTATTCCCACACCGTTCCGAAATCCTCTCCTCGCAAGGAGGCGTTCGAGATGCGCGGCCTCTTCTCCACGCGGTACCCGCCATACTGCGGCTTCCGTAAGTGCCGCAATTGAGCGGAAATGCTCGCGGGTGGGTAGTGCGTCAGCTTCGCGAGCTCGTCGAGCGTCAGCCAGGTCTCGCATTCCCGCGCGCTGAACAACACGTCGCGCAATACGTCGCGCTGCCTCCTTCGCGTATTTTGGTTTGAACTTCTCCTTCGAATGGTCTGCATCGTCGCCTTCCATTCCGCCGTTCCTCATTCCTCGGCTGGAAACTCTTCCCCACCCGCGTCCCGAGCCGCCGCGCCTTCTACTTCATCGGGGACATCTGGAGTCCAAGCGGTCCGGTCCGGGTCCTCATAATCCCCCGCGCAGGCGCTGCAGGCCCGTACCTCGGCAAGGGAATTCGCTTCGCCATCCGCCCGGAAAAATCCGGTGCGACGCCCCGCCGTGGCTTCCTGGCAGATACTCTGCCGCCGCAGTTTTCCACACTTTTTCACAGATATTTACCGTACAGTATTGCTATTATCTGTTCACTGTATAATAATTCCTGCACGTTCCCGCTCAGGAGGCCTCAATTGACTGTTCATAAAACGCAACCGCCGTGGGAGTTCTTGCTCTCGGCCTCGCGCAACTCGCTCCAGAGTTACGAACTTTCGCGTCTCAGCCATGCCGCCAATCTCCGCAAGGAGATCGGCGCGCTTCTCGACCAGTGGATAGAAGAGAATTCCGCCGCCATGCTTGCGCGTTGGCTGATGGAGCAGCGCGAACGCCCCCCGATCGTGCAAGAACCGGTGCTCGGCGGCACGCCGCAGAAGGATGGTCCACATGTGTCCGATAACTATTTTGCGGATCGGACCATATCTCCTCTCGTAAACCGCGGTCCGTCTTGAGGCGATGACGATTTTTCGGCGCTTACTTCGCGGTTCGGTGATGCCTTTACCGTTGAGCCTGTTGCTGTTCGCGCGGCTCGCGGGTGTGCTCCAGCGATTGTGTTGCCGCCGCGCCCAGCCCCGCGCCAACCCGCTCTTCCGGAGCCCTGTATTGGTCCTTGCGCCGCCTGTCTGCTCAACGCGAATCATCTTCGCAGCCTCCCCCGCACTTCCTCCCGTACTTACGTCTTGGCGGCTTTATATTTATTAGGAGACCCAAGAGGGACGAAGGCGAGTGACTGCGGTGAATGATCCGGATACACACCATCCTGCAATCCCAAACGGAATTTTAAAAAAACTAGATTTGCTGTTGGTTAGCGCGCAGCGGGAGCCGCGACGGCGGGTTCTTTTTCGAGAAGCTGTTCCTTGCGGTACACGAGCGCGTTGATGTCGAAGGGTGCCAATTCAAAGCCGTGACCGTGCGTGATCGCATCAGTCGGACACGCTTCCACACAATACCCGCAGAAAATGCAGCGCGAATAATCGATGTTGTAAACACTGGCATAGCGTTCGCCAGCGGAGATGCGAGTGGCATTCGTGTTTTCCGCCGCTTCTATGTATATGCAATTTGCAGGGCAGGCAGCGGCACAAAGGAAACAGCCAACACACTTTTCAAGACCGTTCTCATCCCGGTGTAGCACGTGAATCCCGCGGTAGCGCGGCTTGAAGTGCACGGGCTCGTAGGGGTAGTTTTCCGTGACCGTCTTCCGAAACATATTGCGGAAGGTCACGCTGAAACCCTTTACCAGCGCGCCAAAAGTCTCGCCGACTTCCCGGATGATGGATGCCATGAGTTAAAAGTCTAGCAAACGTCGCATGCTCGAGCAAACCTCTCCGCGGACAGGAGTTTCCGCTCGCTCAGGCCGTCAAGGCTTTGATGATCTGCTTCCCATGAAAGCGGCCATTCTCGATGAAGATTTCGCCTGTGTGCCGCCCGCCGATGACCACACCTGCCAAATGAATCCCGGGCACATTGCTCTCCAGCGTGTTTGGATCCAATGAAGGCTTGCGGCTCTCTGGATCGAGACGCACGCCCAGGCCTTCAATGAAGCGGAAGTCCGGATGATAGCCAGTCAGCGCGAATACCTGGCGAGCAGGCAAACTCTTGCGAGAGTTGTGATGTTCTATGATCACTTCATCTGCCGTAAACTCTTCGACCCTGGCTTCGAACAACGCTTGAATCTGTCCCGCCTTAATGCGGTTCGCAATATCAGGACGCACCCAGTACTTGATCGTGGCTCCCAACTCTTTTCCGCGATGTACCAGCGTGACGTGCGCTCCATTTCGATATAGGTCGAGCGCCGCCTCGGCCGCTGAGTTTTTCCCGCCAACCACCACGACGTCCTGGTTCCAAAACTCGTACGGCTCCGTGTAATAGTGTGAAACGTGCGGCAGATTCTCGCCCGGCACCCCGAGTTCATTTGGAAGATCGTAGTAGCCCGTGGCCACGGCGATCTTTTTACCGCTGTACTTGCACTCATCTCCCTTTTCGGTTTTCGTCGCGATAGAAAAATCTCCATCCTGACCATCCACGCGCAGCACTCGCTCGAACAACCGCAGGTCAAGCTGATAGTGCTCTGCCGCCCGGCGGTAGTATTTCAACGCCTCCCCGCGTGAGGGCTTTTCCGCAGCACAAACAAGCGGCAGGTCGCCAATTTCGAGGAGTTCCGGCGTCGTGAAAAACACCATGTTCACCGGATAGTGGTAGATGGAATTGCACAGGCTGGCCTTGTCAATTACCAGCGGTCGCATCCCCGCTCGCTTCGCCTCAATCGCCGTTGCCAGCCCCGTTGGCCCCGCCCCGAAACAGATAATGTCGTAGGTTTCCATGAGAATTTCAGTTTGAAGGGAGTTTTTCGCAATTGCAAATTGAGGCGAATTTACTGCTCCGGAGGAACTTCCAGGACTTCACCGAGTTCACGGCGGAATACTTCGAGTTCGCGCACTCTCTCTGGTGTCGCTTCCACTTCCCTGTTTTTCCAGACGAACACGTCCCGCCTACCGCGCTTGAGCCGTACGCTCAGCTTGCCGTCCACGAGATACGATGGAGGCGCCAGCATTCTCAGTCGGCCGTTTGGCACTGGGGCAAGCACTGCGGCGCATTCCCCCTTTTTCACGCAGAGAGCGCTCTCGTACGGAGGAATCGCGATCGGGCGGAACCCCGCCGTAAAAAGACGCTCCATCGTCTGCATCTGTCGAGGGGAGAGTTCAAGCATGGAAATAAACGACAGGGCCGGAGGCAACTTATGTGTTTTCGCCCGAGCGGTTTCGCTGCGTCCCGGTTGAATCTATGCCGCTGTCGAATCCGCTTTTTCGGACGTATCTTCCAGTTGCGCTAGAATTTCGCGCAACGTCTGGATTAATTCGTCGCGCGAAACATGGCTCTTCTTGAACTGGATCCTGAACTTGAACGCTTCGGTCTCCGGCTCGAACTGAAAAATGAACGGCTGCGGACGCTGCGGCCCTGCCTGCTCTTCGCGGCGCTCGCGGCGCGCTTCGTCCCGCGTCAAGCCGCCCTGCATGATGCGATGAAACATCTCGATCATTTTCTTTTCGGCGGGTTGCCGCGCGATCTGCAGCAGCAGCGACTTTGAAATAATCCCGTGTTCGAGGCACTTCCTCCGCAGCGAATCCGGAATATTGCGCAGCGATAGAGTTTCGGTTACCGAAGAACGCGCCCGCCCTATTTTCTTCGCGATGTCTTCGTGAGTGTATTCGAACTGCGTGCTGAGCCGGTGCAATCCGTCCGCTTCTTCAAACGGGGTCAAATCTTTTCGCTGGATGTTTTCGATCAGCCCGATCTCCAGCGTCTCCGCGTCGTCCGCGGTTTTTTCGATGCACGGAACTTCCCGCAAGCCCGCCGCGCGCGCAGCGTGGTAGCGCCGCTCGCCGGAAATAATGTAGAAGCAATCTTCGCGCGGCACGTAGCGCACCAGCAGCGGTTCCAGCACGCCTTTCTCGCGGATGGATTCCGCCAGCTCGCGTAAATCACCGAGCGCCTTGCGGGGTTGGTCGGGATTCGGGCGAATCTGGTCCACCCGAATCATCCGCCCGACCGCCGCACCGCTATAGCTTGTCAGCGATTCAACGTAGTGGGCGTCATGCCGCATCTTCAGCGTGACGGGTAATCCGGCTCTCTTCAACACGTTGGATAACCTCCGCAGCGAGTTTCTTGTATTCGACCGCACCGGGTGATTTCGGCGCGAATGTTAAAATCGTTTCCTTGTAAGCAGGGCTCTCTTCCAGCCGCACATTCTTGCTGATCTTGGTCCGGAATAGGACTTCTCCGAACACCGAACGGATCTGCCCGTGCGTGTCCTTCGAAATATTCGTGCGCTTATCATAAAGCGTGATGACCACGCCAAGAACTTTCAGCGCCGGATTGGGGCGCGCGCGAATCCGTTCGTAGGTCTCCAGCAAATCGTCCGTGCCTTCAATCGCGAAATACGCCGCCTGAATCGGCACCAGCAAGTGCGTCGAAGCCACGAGCGCGTTCACCGTCAAGATGCCCAGCGACGGCGGAGTATCAAGGATCGCATAATCGTAATCCTTCAGCACCGGCGTCAGCGCGTCTTTGAGTTTGAACGGCGCATCAAACTGGCCGGCGAGCACCTGCTCCAATTTCGCGAGCGCCAACCGGCCCGGCCCAAGAAAGAGCAGCGGGTCTTTCGTCGGCTTGATCACCGACGTCATTCCCACGCGGCTGTCGCTAAGGACCTCGAACATCGACGTGGAAATTTCGCCGGAATCGTAAAATGCGATCGTTGAATTCGCCTGCGGATCGAGATCAATCAGCAGCGTGCGTTTGCCGCGGTGCGCCAGCGCGGCGGCCAAATTGATTGCCGTGGTGGTTTTGCCGACGCCGCCCTTTTGATTCGCAATCGTGATGATGGCAGTCATCTGTCTCGGCCTCCGACCGTGCACGCACGATCGAGCCGCCACGGTCCGGCAACTGAATGCATATATATGGGTGCTGCCTCCAGAAAACCCCCAAGGCCTAGGCTAACTCTACGTTTGCGAGGTATGGATTGGCAAGAGAAAAGTGGACGAATCGCCTGTGGATTAGTGGAAACCGAATCTGGGACTCAGAACAGTTTCTTGAGCATTCGATCCGCAGGTCTTACAAATCCAGCCCCCAGAAATCGACGGAGGGATCCTGCAGCTCCAGGCCGAGTTCCCAGCCCGTGCGCCCTTCGTGGCCGCGCCAGATCAGTATGGCTTCGCAAGAAATCTGGTTGATGAGATTAACGAGTTTGAGTTTCTGCCCCACGCTGAAACCCTGGGGAATCACAGCGAGGCAACCCTTCGGACTTATGTCCACGGTGTAGCCTTCGGCGCGCAGGTTTTGCCCAGCCTCGCTCCATTCAATCGCGACGGCCACCCGCGAATTGAGACGCCCCGTGCTGCGAGCGTGACTGATTCGAGTCTCAAAACTTGCATCTTTCAGAAAAGCCACGCTCGTCTCCCCCGGTATAAACCGCTGAAAATCAACGACATCAACAGCCTAACTGGCGTTATTCGGCCACGTCAATGGAACTCCTCGCCCAGTACGCTCGAGGAGTAAACCTACAGCCCGCGCTCGTGATTTCCAACCAGCCCCGTTTGCGCCCCTTCACTCTGCCGTTTACACTCGATGCGCTTATCTCAATGCCATGATTGGACTCCAAACACTTCGCGCAGAACTGCGTCCCACCCTACGGCTTGCTCTTCCTCTCGTCCTCGCAGAGCTCGGCTGGATGAGCATGGCCGTCGTGGATACCATTATGGTCGGCCGGCTACCCAACAGCGCCGTGGCCATCGCCGCAGTCAGCCTGGGAGGCATTCTTGTGCACGTCCTGGCGTTCTTTGGCGGTGGTCTGCTGGTAGGTTTGGATACTCTTGTTTCGCAGGCATTCGGAGCTGGCAGGCGCGAGGACTGCCACCGCTCTCTCGTGCATGGCATTTATCTCGGCCTCGCTCTCACCCCTTTGCTGATGACGCCGGTCTGGTTCTTCGACTCCCTGCTTCGCCTCGCACGCATAACACCGGACATTATCACCTTAGCCGTTCCGTACTCGAAAGCACTCGCCTGGGGCACCTTGCCCCTGCTTCTCTATTTTGCCGTTCGCCGATGCATGCAGGGGATGAATATGGTTGGGCCGATCGCCTTTGCTCTGGTCACCGCGAACATCATCAACGCCGTCGGTAATTGGATACTGATCTACGGTAAGTTAGGCGCCCCCGTCATGGGAGCTGTTGGTTCCGGCTGGTCCACCGCCTGGGCCCGCATCTATCTCGCTGCGGTTCTTGTCGGCTATCTTCTCTGGTATGACCACAAATACCGGACGGATTTGCTTCGCACGCCGATTCAGCCGGACCTGATGCGCATCCGGCGACTGATCGCTCTCGGGCTTCCCGCGGCGATGCAAATCTCGCTTGAAATCGGCGTTTTCGCGCTGGTCACCGCGCTGATTGGACGCCTTGGAGCAATCTCACTTGCAAGCCATCAGATCGCGCTGAACACCGTTTCTCTTACGTACATGGTGCCGCTCGGAATTTCCTCGGCCGCGGCCGTGCGCGTAGGCCAAGCGATCGGCCGCAGGGATCCATCCGCTGCCTCGACCGCAGGCGATAGCGCCATTTTTTTCGGCGCTGGATTCATGACCCTCGCCGGAATCGCTCTGCTGCTCTTCCCCCGCGGGATCGCGCGCATCTATACTCCCGATCCGGTGGTGATTCGCAGCACGGTTCTTCTCCTCGCCGCCGGCGCTGCATTTCAACTCTTTGATGGCATTCAGACCGTGGCCACAGGCGCGCTGCGGGGTGCAGGAGACACGCGCACGCCCATGTTCTGCCACTTCACCGCTTACTGGATCATCGGTCTCCCGCTTGGTGCGTGGCTATGCTTTCGCCGCGGTTGGGGGGCATTCGGACTATGGGCCGGCCTGAGCCTGGCGCTTATTCTCATCGGAATCGTCCTGCTCTTGGCATGGCGCAGCACGGTGCGAAAATTGGTTCACTCCCCATTGACCGAAGTAGCGGCCCAAACGTAATTCCAACTAGGGTTCTTATCTCATCCCCGAGACCATCGGAGGGCCTATTTTCGTGCAGTGGGCTTACATCCCCCTCCGGCGCGGGCGCATCCTAGAATCAAGAAGAGATCCTGGGTAGGCCAGGCGTTAGAGCCTGTCCCTCTGTCGGCTAGCCCCATTACACCAAAACAGGAGGCTTACGTGAAACGTACGCATCTTATTCTGTTCGTGGCTGTGACCCTTGCGGGTAGCTCGGCTGCTCTCGCCCAACGTTCCCATCCCGGTGGCGGACCTCCCTCAGGGCGCGGCCCATCTGGTGAATCCGGCCCCAACTTGGGTGCAGTTTCTAAGAATGGGACCACGGGCCACACGGACATGTCGCACGCTGCGCCAAATGAAGTGCTCAGTCACAACACCGCCATCGCTGGCAAGATCAAATCGTTAACTGGCCAGGACGCGCAGACCGCGTGCAGCGGCTTCAAGAATCTGGGCCAATGCGTAGCCGCTGCGCATGTGGCAAAAAACCTGGACATTCCGGGGGGGTTTGATGCCCTAAAAGCGAAGGTGACTGGAACTGGAGCCGTCAGCCTTGGCAAAGCGATCGAAGCACTTGCTCCGAACGCAAATGCCAAGGCCGAGAGCAAGAAGGCTAATAAGCAAGCCTCGGATGACATGAAGGAGTCCAACTCCTGAATCTTGTCCGCAACAACAGGGCAATTCTTCGACAGGTGGCGATCCCCTGCCTCCGCCACCTTTTTGTTTAGCGAGAAATACTTGCCGGATGCAGTAAAGGGATCCTGCTGAGGCTACATTTTGTAGCGGCCGAGATCGTCGTCCGAGAGGCCCTCGAGATAGTTCCGCAGTTGCTCATTCGTGTTGCGCTCGGAGACGGCGCTCGTCACTTTGGAATTCTTCAGCACGGCCTCGTCCACGAAAATCGGGCAGTCCATGCGCAGCGCCAGGGCCAGTGCGTCGCTGGGCCGGGAATCAATGGTCATCATCTCACCTGCGTGCTCGACCCAGATGAGCGCATAGAAGGTGTCGTCTTTCAGGTCGTTCACGACGATCTTCTGTACGCGCACGTCCAGCCCGAGAAAGACGTTTTTCAACAAGTCGTGCGTCATCGGGCGAGGTGTTTGAACTTTTTCGATTTCCAGGGCGATCGCGTTGGCTTCGTACACACCGACCCAGATCGGCAGAATCGTCTGGCCCTGCACGTCCTTGAGCACCACGATGGGCATGTTTGTGACGGGATCCATCATCAGGCCACGGATTTTCATCTCCACTTCCATCGAGGCCTCCCTCAAACTAGACCACCTGTTCACCTGCCAAGCTGTTCGGACCCGTGCTCGTGACGCGCACCTGAATGTAGGTTCCCAGAAGCTCTTTCTCATGGGAAGTAAAATTTAGCACTTTGTGCGAAGAAGTATGCCCTGACCATTGGTTGTCGCGCCGTGATTTACTGCCCACGAGTACTTCAAATGTCTTCCCCACCAGCGCCGCGTTCCGCACGGATTGAATCTCCCGTTGCTTTTCCTGAAGAACCGCCAGCCGCCGGCCTTTCTCTTCTTCCGGAATCGCATCTGGCATCGCCAGAGATGGCGTATTCGGCCGCGGCGAGTACTTAAAAGAAAACAAGCTGTCGTAGCGCACTTTCTCAAGCAGGTTCAGCGTTGCTTCAAAATCCGGCTCCGTTTCGCCAGGGAAGCCCACGATGACATCGGTCGTTATGGCGATGGGTCTCCTCGCCCCGCGAATCATGGCGATTTTTTCCAGGTATTCTTCTCGGGTATAAGTCCGCTGCATCGCTCGGAGAACCCTTGTCGAACCGGATTGCACCGGCAGGTGCACATGGTCGCAGATTTTCGATTGGGATTCGATCGCTTCGACAATGTCCCGCGTGAAGTCGCTCGGATGCGAAGTCGTAAAACGCACGCGCTGAATCCCAGCCACATCGGCTACCGCCAGCAGCAGTTCCGAAAAGCGCATCTTCCGTGGCGTTGGATCGGCGTAAGAGTTCACCGTCTGTCCAAGAAGCTGAACTTCGGAGTAGCCAAGTTCCGCAAGCTGCCGCACTTCTCTCAAAATGGAATCGCTCGCCCGGCTGCGTTCGGGCCCCCGCGTGTACGGCACGACGCAATATGAGCATGCCTTGTCGCAGCCTTCGATGATCGTCAGGTAGGCCCGCCAGGGATTATCCCGCCGCGTCATTTCCGTCTCAAAAGTTTCGTCCGTATCCGTATCGAGGCCCGTTACGCGAGGATTCCCCGCCTCCAGTTGCGCGATAAGCTCCGGCAGTCTCCGATAGCTCGCGGAGCCGCAAACCAGGCTCACCCACGGTGCGCGCTTGAAAATCTCATTGCCCTCTTGCTGCGCCACGCATCCGAGCACCCCGATGATTCTTCCATCGCTGGACGCGCCGCGAAACTCACCCAGCCGCGAGAATACCTTTTGGGCCGCTTTCTCTCGGATGCTGCACGTATTGTATAGGATCAACGAAGCAGCTTCCGGCGTCTCCACCTGGAGATAACCGCGTGAGAGCAGAACGCCCGCGACCTTTTCTGAGTCGTGATCGTTCATCTGGCAGCCGAACGTTTCCAGGAAAAAAGTTCCACGCTGCCCGGCGTGGACAGCCCCGGGTCCGCCGGAATAAGAATCCCGGCCCGTCAGTCTTTCCAATTCGATGTCAAACGGTTTGCTCATGCTCCATTCGCAGTTTATCACACCTGCTTTATTGGAATGGGCATGCGCGCCGCGTTTTCTCCGCCCCTTCTTCAGTGTAAAGTAGGAATTGAGGGGCACATTCATGAAACAAATCCGCCTTGGCGGTATCTTCAGCCTAATCGCTCTTGTTCTCACGACTGCTTCGCTGCCCGCACAAGAGCCGCCAAAGGAATATCTAGAAGTCCTCACCTTTCTCGGCCGTACAGGCGACTTCAAGGCCAAGGTGCTAAAGGTCAATATCCCGCGCAACGATCTACTTGTGACCATCCTGGAGCAGCCGGCGCCCACCCCCTTTGGCTTCGGCGGATGGGTCGCCATGACGAGAGGCGATGCTGGCATGGAAGTTCTCATGGGCGATCTCGTCCTAACGCAATTCGAGGTTAACCCGGTTCTGTCTGCATTGCTCGACCACGGCATCGAGGTTACTGCCTTGCACAATCACTTTTTCTTTGAGGAGCCGCGGCTCTATTTCATGCACATCCACGGACATGGCGAAGCCCTGAGCCTTGCAAACGCCATAAAACCCGCGCTCGATCTCATCGGAAATGTGCCGCCGGCCGCACCCGGCTTGAAAACAAAGCCTCCTGCCGCCACCGGAACGGTGTCTCCGTTTGACGCGACGGCCCTCAACAAAATCGTAGGCTTCGAGGGAGAAAAGCTTGGCGCCGTCTACAAATTTACCGCGGGCCGCGATGACCTGCACCTCACCGAAATGGGCGCCTCCATCAACGCTCGCATGGGCCTGAACTCCTGGGCCGCCTTCGCGGGGTCCGACTCCGACGCGCAGATCGCCGGGGACATCGCGATGCGCGAGAGCGAAGTAAACTCCGTGTTGAAAGCACTCCGTTCCCACGATCTGAATATCGTAGCCATCCACAACCACATGCTCGGCACGCAGCCCCTGGTTATTTTCCTTCACTATTGGGGCCGTGGCCCTTCCCTGAAACTCGCCGCGGGCTTCCGTGCCGCTTTGGACGTCCTCGGCAAGTAATCAGCCTGTTTCCTGATAAGCAGCACAACACAAAACACTTGCATCCTATGGATTGCGCGGGCCAACGGCGTGTGCTACGTTTCTTAAGCCCGGAAAAATTTTGTTCTCACTGAGGGGTACATCATTTTTCTGTTCACAACGATTTTCGTAACCGATATCGGTAACATCCTTACACAAACTGGCTCGGTGGCTCGCGGCGTTCTTCTGCTTCTACTGTTATTTTCCATCGTCTCCTGGGCCATGATTCTTCAGAAGCTGGGGATGTTCGGCCGCATCCGGCGGAGGAGCGACGAATTTCTTCGCATTTTCCGCGCCACTCGCGGCCTCGCCAATCCGCAAGCCCTGGCTTCCGCGGGCTCCCCCTTTTCCCTGGTCTACACTGCCGGCTATCGCGAACTGCAGAGCCAGGTCGGAGGCACGACGGGCAATCCGCATCCGCCCAGACTGAAGAGCTTGTCAGCCGTCACTGTGAGCATGCAGCTCGCTTCCGCGGAAGAAGTGCGTCGCGTTGAAAAAGGGATGTCCTGGCTTGCAACCACAGGCTCCGTCACGCCGTTCATCGGCCTGTTTGGAACAGTCTGGGGCATAATCGACGCCTTCTCCGGCCTCGGCAGCGCCGGTGCTGCCAGCCTTCGTGCGGTAGCTCCCGGAATCGCTGAGGCCCTCGTGACCACTGCTGCGGGGTTGGCCGCCGCCATCCCGGCGGTTATTTTCTACAATCAGTTTTTGCAAAATATTCGCGATCTCGCCCAGCGCCTGGATACGTTTACAATGGAAGTGACCGCGCAGATTGAAAAAGCATTGAATTAGCATCACGCGGCCACACCGCCCAGCCGCATTTGAAGGCTCAGGAAACATGCCGCAACTTTCCAGTTCGACCAGGACTTCGCTCTCCGAGATCAACATGGTCCCGTTCGTGGACGTGGTTCTCGTGCTGCTCATCATTTTCATGATCACCGCGCCGATTTTGCAGTCCGGCATCGAAGTGGATGTTCCAAAGACTCATACGGTAAAAGATATCAATCAGGACCGCCTCGTGGTCACGATGGACAAGGCGCAGCGCATCTATCTCGGCAATGATCCTGTCAATATTCACCAGCTTGGCGCGAGAATTCATGCCCAGCTGAAAAGCACGCAGAGGAGCGTCTTCTTACGCTGCGACGAGACTGTCCCCTTCGGAAGCTTCGCCGCGGTGATTGACGCGCTTCGCCAGTCCGGCATCAACAACATTAGCATCGTCACGGAGCCCATTACCGACCGTGCGCGCACCCAGTAAAGATGACCACTGTCTATGCCAATGCGGAAGACCTGAGCCTTAAGAAATTTCTCGGCTATTCGGCTGCTCTGCATGCGGGGCTGGCCGTCGCCATCGCTGTGTCCGCTTACATTCAATACCGGGGAAACGCTTGGGGCGGCGTTGGGGGCACTCTCGGCGGCACAAAAGTCAGTCTTGTCACTTCCGCTGGCATTCCGATGCCCAAGGAATCTGTCGTCACCGATAGCAAGACTGTGGATCCCACCAAGGGCCTCTACAAGGAAGAAAAACCAAAACCTCCTGAACCAAAAGAAGACGCTACCAAGATTCCTAAGTTCGACAAAGAAAAACGCCTGCCTCCTTCCCAGAAATCCAAGACTTTCGAGAACAAGACTCCAATTCCAGACAACGCCGTGCCTTATGGCAAAGGTGGCAATCCCGATCTGCCAACGGGGTATTCTCAGACTCCCGGTGGCTCGACGGGCGTCGCTGCACAAGGACAGGGCGGCGGTGATTTTGGCGCTCGTTATCCGTGGTACGTGGATTCCGTCCGCACCAGGATTCGCCAGGCCTGGGACCAGAACACGATTGATGCGACAGTTCGTGCGGCACATCGCGCGCACTCGGTAATGACCTTTCGAATCAACGCCGATGGCACTGTGACGAATGTTCGTCTCTCTCAATCGAGCGGCAATCAATCCATGGATTACTCCGCACAGCGGGCCTTGTTAAGTCTCGGCACATTAAACCGGCTTCCCAATGACTACATGGGGTCGTATGTGGACGTGACTTTTGATTTTGATCTGGCGTTGACGCAATAGCTGTGCTCTTTGTGCTTTGGCGCGGTGGATTATAAATACCTAGGGGGTGCAAGTGTTGAATTTGGCAAGGTTGCTTGGGCGTGTTCTCTTTATGGCTTCCCTTCTGCTTCTTGTTCGTTCCGCCATGGCGCAGGATTGGTTCCGGACCGGCACCGGTCTCGGTGAAGCCAAGCCTCGTGTCGCCATCTCCGACTTTGCGCCTCGCTCCGATAACGCCAAGTCGCACGCCGCCCTCTTCACTCAGGTCGTTCGCGACGACATCCAGTTCAGCGGCATCCTGGAAGTTCCCAGTCCGAGTTTTTATCCTCCTCAAGCCCCAGGCATTCCTCCCGAACTGAGATATGCGGCCTGGACCGATCCGCCCACCAGCGCAAATTATGTCGGTTTCGGAAATGTGTCCGAGAGCACCGCGGAAGTCGCCATCGAGGCCTGGCTCTATGACGTTCGCAGTCCTACTTCTCAGGCGGTCATCGGCAAAGTCTACCGTGGCGGGCCCACCGACCTCCAGGTCCGTAAGTTCGCCCATCAGTTCGCCGATGAGATCATCAGCAAGCTCTCCGGCGGCCTTCCCGGTATCGCCGCCACGCAAATCGCCTTCGTCAGCGCGCGTAGCGGTTCCAAGGAAATTTGGGTGATGGATTACGACGGCACCAACCAGCACGAGCTGACTTCCTTGAAATCCATTTCGTTGACGCCTCGATGGTCGCCGGATACCTCGCGGATCGCCTTCACCTGTTTCGCCCCGGCCAGCGGGGTGACCAGCGCGCAAATCTGCATGTACTCGATGGACACCGGAAAGCTCGTCTCCTTCCCCCGTTTTCGCGGCACCAACACGACTCCCGCATGGTCGCCCGACGGCTCACAACTCATCTTTTCCTCTTCGATGCTGGGCAATTCCGAGCTTTTTGTATCTGACGTCAACGGCGGCCGCCCCAAGCGCCTGACCTTCTCCAATGCAGCCAGCCTTTCTCCGACTTGGAATCCGAAGACCGGCCAGAGTATCGCCTTCGTCAGCGATCGTGGCGGTTTTCCTCAGCTGTACCTAATGAATTCTGACGGCACCAGCACCACGAAACTGGACCTGCCGGACATGGGTTACGTCATCGATCCCGCCTGGGCCCCCAACGGCCAGTTGCTGGCCTTCAGTTGGCGCAGACCCAACGGCAACTACGACATTTACGTCATGGACCCTGCCACCCTCCAACTTGTAGAGCTGACCCGCGACCAGGGCCGCAACGAACGGCCCAGCTGGGCCCCTGACGGCCGCCATATCGTTTTTGAATCGACTCGCGACGGCACCCGGCAAATCTGGACCATGCTGGCGGATGGCTCTCAACCGCATCAATTGACCGCCACCGGCAACAACGAGTCGCCCAATTGGTCCTCAAAGTGAAATTACATTGCGCCCGTGGGGGTGTTCCGTGCATCTCAATTGTGTATATTGTGCCGAACTGGGGGCGCACCGGACCCGATGCCGTTTTGGAAACGCTATTCGCAGGAATTTCGAACCATTGTATAATATATCGTGATACGAGATATTTCCCGAACCCAGCCCGCTGGTGTTAGGATATTCCCTCTGGTGGGACGAACACGGGAACACTACTGTCTGAGGAGGAATCGCATGAACTTGGCTTCACGTTCGCTCTATCGCGTCGGCTTGCTCACCGTGGTCGCCGCTGCTGTTTTTACCGTTGGTTGCAAAAAGAAAGCGGTGGCGCCGCCGCCGCCCCCGCCCGCACCTGCGCCGGCACCGGCACGCCCAACCGTAACGTTGCAGGCCAGCCCCACTTCCGTCAACAAGGGTGAATCCGCGACGCTGAGCTGGAATTCCACCGATGCGACGCAACTGAGTATCGCTCCGGAAGTTGGCGCCGTGACCGCGCAAGGCTCCAGCAAGGTCACGCCCTCCGACTCGACCACCTATACGATTACCGCCACGGGTCCCGGCGGCTCCGCAAACGCCACTGCCACGGTTAGCGTGAATGCTCCGCCTCCACCACCCCCTCCACCGCCGCAGGTTGACCTCGACGCACTCTTCCTCAAGGAAGTTCGCGACGCCTACTTCGATTTCAACAAAGCTGACATTCGTCCCGATGCCCGCGCCGCTCTTTCCAAGACCGCGGATTTCTTGAAGAATTATCCGCAGATCAAGGCGACCGTTGAGGGCCACTGCGACGAACGCGGTTCGACGGAGTACAACCTCGCGCTCGGCGATCGTCGCGCCAATTCTGTCAAGCAATATCTCGTCTCGCTTGGCATTTCTGCGGATCGCATCAGTACCGTCAGCTACGGCAAGGAAAAGCCCTCCTGCACGGAGCACAATGAGACTTGCTGGCAGCAAAACCGCCGCGGCCATTTCGTAAAGGCGAACTAATTCGCCGCACGTTCCTGTTCGCGACAAGCACCGGCTAGTGACCAACAGGGCCGCGAGCCTGGGCAAACCTCTTGCCCGCTCGCGGCCGTCTTATTAGAGTGAAAACTGTTTCCCCGGCCTGTATGATTTTCGTTGGCCGTTCCCGGCCATCATTCATGTGGAGCCCTTCGGAGCCCCTGAGGAGGATTGTTCATGCGTATTCGAAATATCGCCGTTTTTTGTGCCGCCGCTTTGGCTGGCGCGATCGCTGGGAGCTTGGTTGGCCCCCGCCCTGCTGAAGCCGTAGCGCGTGAACTTATTGAGCTTCAGCGCGACGTGACTTCCCTGCTCCAGGGTCAAAAAGATCTCGCCACGGAGATGACCCAGGACCACACCGCCATCAAAACGATTGTCGGCGGTTTCAATGACAATATGAACCGGGTCAGCAGCACCATCGGCTCGCTGCAAAAGTCCGTCCAGGATGTTCAGGCGAACTCCGGTGCGCGCCTCGACACCATGTCCACGCAAGTTCAGGGTTTGTCGGACAACCTCGAGGAAATCAAGTCGCGCTTGGGCAAGCTCAACCAGCAACTCGTGGACTTGCAGAATTCCGTGCAGAGCATCGACGCCAAAGTTTCCGGCAACTCGCCTGGCCCGGCGACCGGCACCGCGACGCCAACTGCTGGATCGCCCTCGAATTCTTCAGGGATGCCCACGGGCCCAGCCCCATCCGCAGACACCCTCTATTCGAACGGCCTCCGCGACATCACCGGCGGCAAGTATGATCTGGCTCGTTCCGAATTCCTCGACTACCTCAAGTACTACGGCGACACCGACCTCGCTTCCAACGCCCAGTTCTACCTCGGCGAAATCTCTTACAAACAAAAGCAATATAACGATGCTGTGGGCGCCTACGACAAAGTTCTTATCAATTATCCGAAGAGCTTCAAGCTCGCTCCCGCCCGCCTCAGAAAGGGCATGGCCCTGCTCGAGCTCGGTCAGAAATCCGGCGGCGTTCGTGAACTTCGGGAAGTCGTCAGGCGGTATCCGGGAACCGAGGAAGACCGCCAGGCCCGTGCGAGGTTAAAAGAACTCGGCGTCGGCATCACTGCAACTCGTTGAACCCTGCCCCGCAGCCCGCCCCCTGTCTTCCCTAAGCCCTGAATTCCGTTCCATTTCCAGCTCGCCTCACTCTCTCTCTACCTTTTCTCTGACTCTCTTGGTGCCAATTGATAGCTGACAAACGCAAATTGTTTGCCGTCCGCCGACCACGACGGCACGTTCATCGTTCCCTGCCCTCCAAATAATTCCGCCACCACGCTTATTTTCTTATCCTTCAGCGACATCATTCGCAGCATCACGTCTTTGTTCTCTGGATGCCCGGTCACGGTTTTGTCGTAGGTGAGGAAAACCATCCACTGTCCACCTGGCGAGACATGCGGAAACCAGTCGTTCTCCTCGCCAAACGTCACTTGTTCCTGCTCGTTTCCATCGGACCGCATCCGCCAGATTTGCATGTGTCCCGTGCGCTCAGAGTTGAAATAGATGTATTTCCCGTCGGGCGTGTATTCCGGTCCGTCGTCCAGTCCCTTGGCCGTCGTCAGCCGCGTTTCCTCCCCGCCTGCGGCAGGGATCACGTAGATATCAAACTCGCCGTTCCTCTCCCCCACGAACGCCAATGTGTTTCCGTCGGGTGACCAGCCATGCAGGTACGAAGGCGACTTGTGTGTGATGCGCCGCGGCTCTCCTCCTTGGAGCGGCACAATGTAAACGAGCGACTTGTGGTCTTCTTGCGAGTTGTCGCTGATCCCGAGTTGCCTGCCATCGGGCGAAATCAGGTGATCGTTGTTGCAACGCGTCGCGAATCCCGTATCCAGAGCCACCGGAGTGCCGCCGCCCACCGGGATCCTTTCGATCCGCCCGTTTCTGTTGAACAGAAGGTTCTTCCCGTCCGGCATCCAGTTGGGCGCTTCAAATTTTTCGGGAGCCACGTAGACCACCCGGCGATCCAGCGAAGCTACCGTGATAATCTCCAGCGTGCTGTATAGCGTGGATTCCGCAGCCGGCGCTGACGCCAAAGTCTTCACGGCAACATTCGAGAACGTCGCCTTTTCCGTCACATCCTTGTCGTGACTGCACACCCCCATCCCCACGTAAAACGGCTCCTTCAGCCGTATCCGCACCGAGCCGCTCGCCAAGTGAAATTCTCCGCCTTCCTCTGCAAGCCACATGGAAAAATATGCCCCGCGCTTTTCAATCTTCAGTCGCTTGGGCGCGGAGACATTGGATTGGATTTCGTGCGTGATCGCGCCCCGCTCGCCCCGGTACTGCAGCGAGGTCAGTCCACTCCCGTGCAGCGCCACATCTGCGTACGGCGAATCCGCGTCGAGGCTCTGCCGAATCATCAGCACGGCTTTGCGGTGCTCATTCACACCTTTTCCCAGAAACGAAATGTCCGCCTCCAGCGTCACGTCACCAGTCATCTTCTTCTTCCACGCAAATTGAAACGCGTCCTTCTCGAACCACATGTTTTCGCCGCTGCCCGCAATCGTGTAGGTTTGCTTTGCCGCGTCATATTCCACGCTTCCAGGATGCGACACTGTTCCAACGTCTGCGGATCCATCAAACATGCCAACCGGCGCAGCAGTTTCCTTCTGCCCGGCACTATTCTTCGCAACACACAGCAGGATGGCCGCGCAGCCTAGCACCGCCACATCAATCGTTTTCCTCTTGCAGTTCACAGTGCATTCCTCCGCTCGGCAAAACGAAATGAGACGTTAGGATGTCTCCACGGCATTGTCAATTCGGCGTGGCCCCTCCTCACGTTCCCATTCGAATCATTCTTCGAGCTTTTCTTATACTCGATTTCCCTTTTCTTCACTCGCGTGTTATCTTCGCCGTCTCAGGGGGAGTTCCATGTCCGTTAATAAAGTCATCCTTGTTGGCCGCTTGGGCCGCGATCCCGAAACGCGCTACACCGGGGGCGGCCAGGCCGTCGCGAATTTTTCTGTCGCCACCGACGAGTCCTACAAAGACCGCAACGGCGAGCGCCAGAAGCGCACCGAGTGGCACAAGATTGTCGTCTGGGGCAAGCAGGCCGAAATCGCTCAACAGTATTTGAAGAAGGGTTCACTCATCTTCATTGAGGGCCGCATTCAATCCCGCGAATGGCAGGACAAGGAGGGTCAGAAGCGCACCAGTTTCGAAATCGTCGCCAACAATTTCCGCATGTTGGGTGGCCGTGCCGAAGGGGCCGCAGCCGCTGGCGGCGGAATGGGTGGAGGCGCGTCCCGGGGCGGTGACGACATGGAGAGCCACGCCGCTCCGGCCGACGATTCCTACGGTGGCGGCGGGGCCCCATCCGGCGGCCCGGAAATCTCCGACGAAGATATTCCCTTCTAAGTTTGGTCGCCATATGTCTCTATAGTCTGCGAGACTCAGTGGAAGTACCCGCAGCACAGGACCCTTTAGGACGCTCTTCGTCTGCGCGCTCGGAGATCTAGATGCCTACAACGAACCGTCAACTCCACCTGCAATCCCGCCCCAAGGGACTGCTCGCGCCAGATGATCTGCAACTCATCGAAGCGCCGTTGCCCGAACTAAAGGACGGCCAGGCGCTCGCCAGGGTCAAGTATCTCTCCGTGGATCCCACCATGCGCGTCTGGATGGCGGTTGATACCTACCTCCCGGCAGTAGGAATTGGCGAGGTGATGCGCGCCATCGGCTTCGCGGAAATCGTCGAGTCGCGGCATCCGGAGTACAAAAAGGGGGATCGCGTCACGGGCCTCACGGGCCTGCAAGACTACGTTATCATCGATAAATCCGCGAAAACCTTCTTCCAAAAATTGCCGAAGATTCCCTTTGTTTCGGACACGGTCTTTCTCGGGGCACTTGGCACCAACGGACTTACCGCATTCTTCGGCATGGAGATCGCCGCGCCAAAGAAGGGCGACACGCTCGTAGTCTCCGCCGCTGCCGGCGCCACGGGCAGCATCGCCGGACAAATTGGGAAGATTCACGGCTGCCGCGTCGTGGGCATCGCCGGCACTGACGAAAAATGCTCCTGGCTCACCAAAGATTTGGGCTTCGATGCCGCCATCAATTACAAACTCCCCGATTGGAAGGAAAAGCTCGCTGCGGCCGTCCCAAATGGCATCGACATCAACTTCGAGAACGTCGGCGGAGAAATCATGCAGGAAGTCGTGACCCGCATGAATCTTTATGGCCGTGTTGTGGTTTGCGGCTTCATCTCCGGCTATACCAAAGCAGACCCCAATATGGTCAGCCTCGGCACAGTAATAGTGAAGCGCCTCCGCATCCAGGGCTTCCTAATCCTCGATTACGCTTCACGCTTCATGGAAGCCGCAAAACAACTAGGCCAGTGGAAAATGTTCGGCAAGCTGAAGGACCGCGAAACCATCGTGGAAGGGCTGGAAAAGGCGCCGGAAGCCATCAACATGCTCTTCACCGGCGGCAACATCGGCAAGACCATCGTCAAAGTGTGATCGGTCTAGTAGGAGTCCACGAAATTACGGATGTGTGTTGCGCCTTCTTTCTTCGTCCAGCCGCCTCAAGAAATCTTCGAACTTTGGTTTCTGCTCCGGCGTCAGAATAGCTCGAATCTGTTCTCGCCCCTTCTGGCGCGCTTGATCGATCTGCGGATCCGTTGATTGGTGAATCGCCTTATACTCCCTCTGCATGCTAGCGATAATCGCGTCTAGCTGGCGCTGCTGTTCGGCCGTGAGGTTCAATTCCTCCGTCAAACGCTGAACCTTCTGCGCCCGTTTCTCTGCATCGGTCATCTGGGCGGGCGCGGCCATCGCCGTGCGGTGCGCGAAGACGTAGCCCAGCATCCCGCCCAGCGCCGCGCCCAGCAGGAATACTACGCCAACCCAAAGGGCCGCTTTCCGGCTCGCCGACAACTCGCTCATGGATTCTTCTCCGCCATACTAGTAAGAACATCATCCTGATTTATGGGTGGTGCCGGGGGTTCAAAGAGATATTCCTGGGATGCGGCAGCGCTTGGCTGCTTGCTCGGAGCAGTAGCAGGCCTTTCGTAAAGCCATGCGCTCCCGGCGACCAGGATGATCGCGGCCACCCACGCGAGCCGCGAAGCGAAGCGCGGCACAGCGGTCCAGGGACTCAGGGAATTAGCAAGTTCACGCTGCCGCGCGGCGATCGCTTCCATCACCCGCGTTGCAAACCACGGTCCCCCCGATTTCGCCCGAGATTCAAAACCCTTGAAAATCTTCCGCGTCGCAAAATAATCCTCTCCCGCTTCCCGGCACATACTGCATACGGTCGAGTGTTGCCGCAGCGATACCGGCAAATCCTCCAGCACCTCTTCTAGCCGCGCAGCGTGCGGACGCGTGACGGAAGACTGCTCGAGCAAATCCTGGAACTTACCGCATTCTTCGGTATTCTTCTTTAGCAGGTTCCACATACCCGCCTCCTTACCGCTGTCTCACTTGTCTCTCAACTGCGGCGCTTTTTCGCCTGACTTACGATTCGCCGCCGGGCCCGAAAAAGCCTCACCTTCACCGTATTGGCATTCAAACCCAAAACTTCTGCGACCTCCTCGATCGAAAAACCTTCCACTTCCTTCAGCATTAGCATCGACCGGTCCCGTTCATCCAATCCTTCTAGTAGCCGCTCTATCTGCTCCCGCGCCGCCAACCGCTCGCTGACATCCGGTACCTCCGCGTCCTTGCGTTCCGAACCCTCGATTTGCCTCGCCTGCTCTTCGCTAAGATCGGCCTCGTAAACCAGCGGCCGCACTTTCTTCTTCCTCAGCAGGTCCCAGCACTCATTTACCGTTATCTTGTAAAGCCAGGTGGTGAAGGCCGCCCGCTGATCGAATCGCTTGAGCGAAAAGTACGCCTTGACGAATACCTGCTGGGCAATGTCTTCCACGTCTTCGCGCTTTCGCAGGATTCCGCCCGCCACCGCGAACACCCGGTGCTGGTGCCGTTTCACCAGTTCCTCAAACGCCTCCTTGTCCTCCCCTTGCGCCCGTCTCACCAGCTCCCGGTCGTCTGCGGCTCCCGCCGGCTTGACAAGGCGGGCCGGTGCTGCCGCCACTCTCAGCGGGGCGGCCAAAGGCTCTACTTTTGGGACGCGTGGCATCGGCGTTTGGTTACGGTCATTCTCCCCGGGATGCTCCACCCAGCACTATACCCTGCATCATACGTTGCATTTTACCAGCCTCAACTTTTTACTTGCCTTCCATCTTACCGACATGCAACAATGCGCCCATGATTATTGGCGACCGTCTTCGCGCACTCCGCGAAGAAAAGAAACTCTCCCAGGGCGATATCGAGAAGCGTACCGGCCTACTTCGCTGTTACATTTCCCGCGTGGAAAATGGTCATACCGTACCGGCGATCGAAACGCTGGAAAAACTGGCGCGTGCTCTCGAGTGCCCACTCTATCAACTCTTTTATGACGGCGAAGAGCCGCCCGTATTGCCGAATCTCCCCAAGCGGAAATCGTCCGATGACATCGCCTGGGGCAGCGTCGGTAAAGATGCGCGCTTTCTCAACAAGCTTCGTCGCTTGCTGAGCAAGACGGATGAAGGGGACCGCAAGCTGATTCTCTACATGGCCCAGAAAATGGCCAATCGCTAGTTTTCGATCATCCTTCTCCGGCAGTCGCTGTCTGCATCATCCGATCTCATGATAAAGGCCGCGCGTACCCGCTGCGCGGCCTCTTCTCTTAGGTCTCGCGAGTTGCCCCCGTAGGGCTTGAGGGTCGGCTTCGCTCAGACTTCACTGTTTCAAAATGGAACGCTCGCCTCTTCTCTACTCCCACTCGATTGTACTCGGTGGCTTTGAACTGATATCGTAAACCACTCTTGTCACTCCCCTCACTTCGTTCACGATTCGCGTCGAAATACGTTCCAATACTTCGCCAGGCAGTTTCACCCAGTCGGCCGTCATGGCATCATCCGATTCCACCACCCGAACGGCGACCGTTAGTCCATAGGTTCGGCCGTCTCCCATGACCCCCACGCTCCTCACCGGCAGTAGAACCGCAAAGGCCTGCCACACCTTTTCATAGAGACCTGCTCGCCGGATTTCCTCTACTACGATGGCATCGGCGTCCTGGAGGATTACCAGGTGTGGACGGGTTATCTCACCGAGTAACCGCACGGCTAGCCCGGGCCCGGGAAAGGGATGTTTCACCAGAATCTCCTTCGGCAGCCCCAAATCCTTCCCAATTCGACGCACCTCGTCCTTGAACAGGTCGCGCAGGGGCTCAATGAGGGCAAATGGCATTTTTTCAGGCAGACCGCCAACATTATGGTGCGTCTTGATCGTCGCCGAAGGGCCCTTCACGGATACGGATTCGATGACATCGGGGTAGAGCGTCCCCTGCACAAGGTAGCCGATTTCGCCGTGGGCCTCGCCCGCCTGCAACTTTTGTGCCTCTTCGGCGAAAACGGCGATAAACTCACTGCCAATCCTCTTGCGCTTTTCCTCGGGATCCGCAACTCCTTTCAATTTGGCTAGAAACCGTTCGGACGCATCCACACCGATAACACGCAGTTCCAACCGATCCCGCAGCATCTCCAGCGTTTGCTCAAACTCATTTTTTCGCAACATCCCCGTGTTCACGAAGATATTCGTCAAGCGCTCGCCGATCGCTCGGTGTACTAGAACTGCGGCCACAGTGGAGTCCACGCCCCCGCTCAGTCCGCAGATAGCCCACTTGTTTGCAACTTTCGATCGAACAGCGGCCGTGGTCTCTTCGATGAAAGCGGCCCCGCTCCATTTCGGCTCCGCCTTGCACACGCGGAACAAGAAATTTCGCAGCAGCTCTGTGCCTCGCTCCGTGTGATTCACCTCGGGATGAAACTCGACTGCATAGATTCTCCGCTCCGGGTCTTCCACCGCCGCAATGGCGTTCTCCGTGCGCCCGATAGTGTGGAATCCCTCCGCTAGCGCCCGCACGTGGTCTCCGTGGCTGTTCCATACGCGCAACGATGCCGGAACTCCGCTGAACAGCTCCGAACCGTTTTGCTCGTTCGAATCGCTGATGTTCAGTTGCGCGCGGCCATACTCGCGTCGCTCGGCTTTCTCCACCTTGCCACCCAGCGTGTGCGTGATCCACTGCATCCCGTAACAAATCCCCAGCACCGGAATTCCCAGCGCCAACACCTTCGGGTCGCACTTCGGCGCATCCGCGTCATAGACCGAACTCGGCCCGCCAGACAAAACGATTCCCGAGGGGTTCAGCTTGCGGATTTCTTCAAGGGAAGAAGTGCAGGGCAACACGGCGGAGAAAACCTGCTGTTCGCGGATGCGGCGCGCAATCAGCTGCGTGTACTGGCCGCCGAAATCCAGCACCACGACTCCCCCAAGCTCCGCCTTCATCCTGCCTCCCTGCCCCCGCTCTCCCTCAGCCACTTGCCTCACCGCGCTTTCGGCCACGCCGTCCTCCTGTCAAGCCACCACCAGATTCAGTAGTCTGTCTGGCACAAAAACCTTTTTCACGACGCGTTTTCCGTCCACGTGATGCGCCACGGCGGGATCGGCCAGCGCCAGCTTCACGACTTCTTCCTCGCCAGCCCCTGCTGCCGCCTTCACTTTCCCCCTCAAGCGTCCGTTCACTTGCACTGGAATTTCGACTTCGTCTTCGCGCATCAATTCTTTTTGTTCAAGAACGAGCATAGGCCAATGTGCATTCCATAGACCATCGGAGTGACCTAGCATTTCCCACAGTTCTTCGGCCAGATGCGGTGTCATGGGAGCCAGCATCAACGTCACCATGCTCAGCACTTCCCGCTGTATTTCCGACCGGACGCCTTGTTCGAGCGGCTCGTGGGCGTAAATTTCATTTACCAATTCCATTAGGAGCGCGATAGCAGAATTAAAGTGCCAGCGCTTGTCGAAGTCTTGGGTCACGCGAGCCAACGTCTGATAAGTTATTCGAACAAGCTGTCTTTCCTTCTCTGACAGTCCTTTCGGGTCTTCGTTCCAGTCTTTCGCGCCGCGCACCGAAACGGCGTGCCGCTCGATCAATCGGTACACGCGATTCAGGAAGCGCCACGAGCCTTCGATGCTCTCCTCGCTCCATTCCAGATCCTTTTCCGGCGGCGCCGCGAACAAGGTGTACAGCCGCCCCGTATCCGCTCCATATTTCTCCGCCATGTCGATCGCGCCTACGACATTTCCTCGCGATTTGGACATGGCCACGCCGCCCTTTTGCACCATTCCTTGCGTAAACAGCCGCGCTGCCGGTTCATTGTGGTTAATCAATGTCATGTCCCGCATGACCTTGCACCAGAACCGGGAATACAGCAGGTGCAGAATGGCGTGCGTGATTCCCCCGATGTACTGGTCGATCGGAAACCAATACGCCACCTTCGCGGAATCGAAAGGCGCTTTGTCGTTGTGCGGGTCGCAGTAGCGATAGAAATACCAAGACGAATCCACGAACGTGTCCATCGTGTCCGTCTCCCGCCGTGCTGGTCCGCCGCATTTCGGGCACCTCACGTTCACGAATTCCGGATCCGTCGCCAGCGGCGATTCTCCCTCGCCCGTCAACTTCGGATTCGGCGGCAGCAACACCGGCAAATCCCTGTCCGGCACCGGCACCATTCCATCTTTCTCGCAATAGACCACCGGTATCGGCGTTCCCCAATACCGCTGCCGCGAAATTCCCCAATCCCTTAGCCGGAAAATCGTCTCGCCGCGCCCAAAGCTCTTCTCTTCCGCGAATGCGGTCATCTTCGCGATCGCTTCAGCCGGCGAAAGTCCGTCAAACGGCCCGGAGTGCACTAGCTTGCCCTGCATGTGTTCCTCGAACGCCTCGGTCATTTTCCCTGCGACGAGTGGCTCTCCCTCCAGCGGCTGAATGACCACGCGGATGGGCAATCCGTATTTCTTGCAAAATTCAAAGTCGCGCTGGTCATGCGCCGGAACAGCCATGATGGCCCCCGTGCCGTATTCCATCAGCACGAAATTTCCTACCCAGATGGGCATTTTCTCCCCGCTGAAAGGATTTACGGCGTACCGCCCGGTGAAAACTCCTACCTTCTCCATCGTCGCCAGATCCTCGGTTTTCACCGATGCCTGGCGCATCTTCGCGAGCTTCGGCTCTGACTCCGCGCGCGCCGGCGAACCCTCGAGCAGTTTCGACACCAGCGGATGGGCCGGCGGAAGGATTAATGCGGTTGCCCCATAAATCGTGTCAATGCGCGTCGTAAAAATCTCGATCGACTCCACGCCTGGGACATCCGCCACCGCAATCTTCACCTTCGCGCCCTGCGACTTCCCGATCCAATTCTTCTGCATCAGGATGACCCGCTCCGGCCATCCGCCCTCGAGTTGCTTAAGGTCATCCAACAACTGCTCCGCATACGCCGTCGTCTTCAGGAACCACTGCTCGATCTCCTTCGATTCCACCAGAGTATCTTCGTGCCGCCAGCAATACCCACCGTTTATCACCTGCTCGTTGGCCAACACCGTCTGGCATTTCGGGCACCAGTTCACGCGGCTCTTTTTCCGGTACGCCAAGCCGCGCTCCAGCATGCGCAGAAAAAACCACTGGTTCCACCGGTAATACTCCGGCTCGCAGGTAGAAATCTCCCGCCGCCAGTCGTAGCTGAACCCAAAGCGCCGCAGCGCTGTCTGAAATTCCGCGATATTGTTGTTGGTCCAGGTCCGCGGATGAGTATTGTTCTGGATCGCGGCGTTCTCCGCAGGCAAACCAAACGCGTCCCAGCCCATCGGATGCAGCACGTTAAATCCCTGCATGCGCTTCACTCGCGCCACTACATCCCCGATGGCGTAGTTGCGCATGTGCCCCATGTGCAGCGTGCCCGAAGGGTACGGAAGCATCTCCAGCACGTAATACTTCGGCTTCGACGGGTCGGCCTCAGTTTCGAATACGCGCTCTTCCGCCCACCGCTTTTGCCACTTCGCTTCAATCTTCTGCGGATCGTATCCCGAACCCGCTGTCCCAGTTGTGCTCTGCTCCGCCACGCCGTGCCGTCCTCTTTACCTCGATCTCTTCCGCTTCCCCGCCGCCTTTGATTTCTTCGCCCTTGCTCCCGCGCCGGCTACTTTCGCCGCCAGTCTTTTCCTGCTCTGCTCCATCTTCGCCGTTTTCTTCTGAATTTTCTTAATCGCCGCCGTCAGCATCGAGAAGCCCCTCTCCGCCTCCGGTGCTTGCTCTTTCAATCCCGCCAACTCCCACAGTATGGCCACATTCCGCCGGTCATCTCCTGGATCATCAATTGGCGTTTCCAGCAGGAACGCTCGTCCCACAAGCCCTTCCGGCGGCAACGTGCCCAGCCGCGGATGCCGCAAAATCCGCGCAATCGCTTGCCCGCCAATCTTGCCCTTCCCAATATGCTCATGCCGGTCCACGCGTCCGCCCAGGGGAATTTTCGAATCGTTCACGTGAATCACCGGCACGTTATCCAGCCCGATTGTGCCGTCAATTTGCCCAAGCGTCGAGGCCAGCCCGCTCTCGCTCTTGATGTCGTATCCTGACGCAAACAAATGCGCCGTATCCAGGCATGCCCCCACCGGCAGCCCCCTCAATCCCGCCAGAATTTCTCCCACTTCCTCCAGTCGCGCCCCCACTGCCGTACCCATACCCGCCGTGTTTTCAATCAAAATCCGCAGCTCACCCATGGGTGCGCGTTTGGACGCCTGCTTCACCGATTCAATAATTGTAGTTACCGCTTGCTCCGAGGTGGATTCCCCACTCGCCCCTGGATGCACCACCAGAAAATCCGCTCCCAGCGCCACCGCCCTCACAATCTCGTCGTGAAGCGCCTGGATCGACCGCGTCCGCAGCATCGGCTGCGGCGCGGCCAGGTTAATCAGGTAATTCGCATGAACCACCAGCGGCCCCAGCCGCAACTCTTCTCTCCGCGCGCGAAACGCCGCCGCATCCACATCCGGAATCCGCGCCGCCCCGCCCTGCCACATCCGCGGGCTCGCTGAAAAAATCTGTAAGGCGTTCGCGCCGAGCTTCCGCGCCGCTTCCAGCGCATTTAGGTAACTTCCCGCGATGGAAGTATGGATGCCGATTCGAACGCTGCCATCCATCCACGATGGTGGTTGGCGTTCCGGCTCAGGTTCTGGGCGATATTCGTCTTCGGGGTCAAATTGGGTAGGTTGGGTGATGGGCTGTTCGGGCATGCTTGTTGAGGATTTCCGCTCCGTCTTAAACTACCCATTCTATCACATGCGCCAAATCCCCCATCCTTCAGCGATTGTTCGAACCGGCCGACACCTCTAGTGTGTTGGCCGCCTTCAACATTTCCTCGTCAGAGTTGCTCTATCCCAGTGGTCTCTCTCTTCCAAACATGGAAAGCGGGATTGTGCGCGAATCTTCCGGCCTGAGATTCGCCTCCGAAAATGACTGGTCTACTGGACGATTCGCAATGCGGTCGAGCGCATCAGCGATTCGCGACAGCTCATACAACAGCTGGTCGCTCACCGCGGACCTTTGCAAGATTACCACCCGTCTCCTGCGGAACTGCATCACTGCCCATGCACTTGCTATGGCAACGATTGCCGCGATCGCTACGAACTGCTCAGTTCTTGTGATGGTGATGGATCGGCCAAAAAGGGAAATAACATGTTCCGAGAGCAATTCTTCCTCCCGGCTGGGGCTTTGCTCCTTTATTGGATGCCTTTTTCGGGCTGGGCGTCAATGGAAATCAACATTCTCGCCCTTGAGCCCTTCCTCTCAGATTTGCGGCTTTCCGCCACCATGCCGTAAACTCATACTTCGTCCATCGCGCGGGAGCCCTCCATGCTTGTCGTCATGCAGTCTCACGCTACCGAGGAACAAATCCGCGCGGTCTGCCAGCGCATCGAGAGCCTCGGCCTCAAGGCACATCCCATGCCGGGCGCCAACCGCACCGCCATCGGCATCACCGGAAACAAAGGCGCCGTGGATCTCGGCGTCCTCGAATCGCTTCCCGGTGTCACCGAATGCATCCCCGTCAGCAAACCCTACAAACTCGTCAGCCGCGAGACCAAGGAAGAAGACACCATCCTGAGCATACCGACACCCTCCGGCGACGTCCTCGTCGGTGGCCGGCATATCGCCCTTGTTGCCGGCCCCTGCGCTGTCGAATCTGAAGAGCAATGCCTCGCTATCGCCGAACGCGTCAAACAATCCGGCGCCCGCCTCTTCCGCGGTGGCGCCTACAAGCCCCGCACTTCTCCTTACAGCTTTCAAGGTCTCGGCGAAGCTGGCCTCAAGATTCTTTCGAGAGTTCGCACCACGCATGGCTTCGGCATCATCACGGAAGCGATTGACAATGAATCTCTGGACCTTGTTGAAGAATACGCCGACGTCATCCAGATCGGCGCACGCAACATGCAGAATTTCTCTCTCCTCAAGCGCGCTGGCCGCGCTAAGAAACCTGTCCTCTTAAAGCGCGGCATGTCCGCCACCCTGGACGAATTCTTGATGGCCGCTGAATACATCCTCTCCGAGGGCAATTACAATGTCATTCTCTGCGAACGCGGCGTTCGAACGTTTTCCGATTTTTCCCGCAACACCCTCGACCTCGCCGTCGTTCCCGCCGTCAAGAAGCGCAGCCATCTCCCGATTTTCGTCGATCCCAGCCACGGCACCGGCAAGCGCCACAAAGTTCTCCCGCTCTCTCGTGCCGCCGTGGCCGTAGGCGCCGACGGCCTGCTCATCGAAGTCCATCACGAGCCGGACAAAGCCCTCTCCGACGGCATGCAGTCTATCCTCCCGGAAGAATTCGCCGCCCTCGCCGATGAAATGCGTCAAATCGCCGCCGTCCTTCACCGTACCGTGAATTAACAGCGTAATCGTCTGGCAGATCGAAGTCACCTAATACTCGCAGGAAACAACTTGGATATACCGAGCATCATCTGCAGCGATAATTGAAAGAGGGGCTGCTCATGAGCAGCCCCTCTAATTCTTGTGGCTTCCCGTTTGGCCTATCCTGAAAGGCCCGGGGTTGGTTTAGTAAGCGGCGTCCCGGAAAGAAAGCACCCTGTAAATCCCGTTTTGTTGAGGTGCAAGCCCGCTGTTTTTGTCGAAATGGAATTTTCCATTTCCGGTCCAATTCAGCGTCTTGCCGATGACTCGTCCATAAATATCTCCCTGACCGGTAACGTTTATGGCCGCATTGGGAGCGTCGAGATTCATATAGCTGGATCCCTGGCCCGAAAGCTGTACCGTTCCCGTGCCGCCATATTTAATCAGGAAGTTGTTGGCCGTATTACTTGAAGCCGCGATGCCTTGTCCAGTGATGGTGACCGGAGTTTGGCTGGCAGCCGGGAAGTTCAATACCACGGCTCCCGCAGGGTTAACCACGATGGAGGATTGGCCGCTCATATTGAGGCTGTAGATGTTGTACGTCCCCGGCGCCAAAGTAAGGGTCTGTTTGCCGGCCAGAGTAATGTTGCCATACGTTCCAGGAACCAAATTCAGGCTCCCGTTGTAGGCAGTGTTGGGTGGCATCGGGACTGGATCTGCGGGTGTGGGAAATACGTAAGGCTGTGGGATTTGGGCGAGCCCATTACCCGGGAGGTTCACCCAGCCTGCGTTGCCGACAGCGCTGTAGTCGCCTTGTGGCCCGATGCATGGGTTAGGCGCCGCCGGCGGGGTCGGAAGAATGTTCTGCACACCGATTAGGCCGCCAACCGTCGCATTGCCTGACAGGCTGACGCCGCCGTTCGCGCCCACATCGCCACCCGTATTTTGCACCGTGCCTGCGTACGTTCCTCCGTTGGCGGTGGTAAAGCTGTCTGTCAAGGCATTCCCGACCATGGTCAAAGCAGGACAGGTAGTTCCGGTGGCGTACAACCCGTACGGAAAGGGCTGAGCAGGATCCAGCGCCACCTCCGCCTGAACGACCTTTCGTGTGCCGTTCGTTGTAGCTGCGAGGGATGTAATAACGTACACCGGATTATTCGATGGCGCCATGTTCTGGCAAGTTAGAGCGCCGGCCAGGAGGATTTCCTGGGAACCATTCCAACATACCTGCGTGGTAGCTGGCAGGATAGGGTTCACATAATACGCTGTCGGATTCGCCGGTCCACCCTGCACCGTACCGTTCACCTTCAGGGCCACGCGTATCCATTTATAGGGAAGCGCGGCAGACGTGCCACTCCAGGGAGCGGTACTGACCACTGTGGCGTACCAGTTGTTGCCATTCGGCACATTCGTGCACCGGACATCCGACGCGAAATTGGCTTGTTGTTGCATAAATCCGGTAAAGGCGTAGTTATCGTGGCACAGTTCGTCGTCCATGTAGGCATTTCCTTTGTTCCATGGCTGAACCGTGCCCGGCGTGTTCCCTTCGTTCAAGATATAAAGCACGGAACTATTTGCCGGCGGCAAGACCGTAGGAAGGTTGAGACTGATGGAATTCGGGTTGCCGGCCATCATGCGGTCTCTGACCTCCTCATACCCTGCCTTGGCGGCAAAATCGACCACCCGCTCCCGGCGATAGTTGGCGTTAACCGCGGTTTCTGTGTTGGTCATTAAGACTAGGGAAGCAGCAATCCCGGAAAGCAACACCAGCGCAAAGAGTGCAAAAAATAACGCAATGCCGCTTTCCCGGCTGATCTTCTTTTTATGGTTTGCTTCTCGCATCGCATTCCTCCGCAAAATCCGAATACTCAGTTGAAGTTATGAATTTTCGCCGCCGTGGACATGGTGATTGTCGGATAGACTCTACCTGCGTCCGGCGTCGTCGACTGCACATTCAGGGTAATCTCAATGGATGCCAGATTATTGGTTGGGACGCCCGCTAGCGCCACGTTATTCCCACCGTTGTCGTAGCCGTTAAAAATATTGGTGTTCGTCACGTTATTGACTTCGGTGTAGTAAACCGGCAAGGTTCCCGGCGCCGCTATCCATTGTGCTTTCGTGACTGTGCCGCGCTGGATGATACAAGGGCACGGGCCATTGAGCGGGTTAAGCTGAATGAACACTTCGCTGACGGTTCCGCTGCCGTCCACGTCAGCTTCAAATTGCAAGGAGCTGGGCGTCACGTTGACGAGCCCACAGGAAACTTGTTGATAAAGGGCGCAATTCGGCGTGGATGTGATCGGAACAGGGGGCGGAACCAGGCCAGCGGGGTCAAACATTTTCATGCTGGGATACCCGGACTGGTGAATGTCGCTCACAATTTGATCCTCGAACTGTCGCGATTCCTGCGTCAGATCGACCTTGGCGGTCTCTATCGTGTTTCTCTGCTGAACTGCGGTCAGGCCTTGGACCACTACGCCTATGACGATCGTGAGGATGACTACGCTCACCATCAACTCGATCATGGTGAAACCGCCCTGAACTGCCTCTCTTTTATTGCGGCCTTTGGACTGCATTTTCGAGCTCTCCTCTCAGCTTCCGCCAATCGAACGCAACGTCACCGGAATAGCAAACATCAGCCCACCGCCTTGGGTTGCGGCGAACCCCCGCCGCGCCGACGCAGTGATCATCCTGGTGCTGCCCGCCGTGACGGTCATCACGTTCCAGCGGACGTCATAGGTCGTTCGCTGGCCGGCCGGATCGCAGTCCACCCACTGCATGGAGAAACCGGCCGGGACGGCGCCAAGCGCCTGGGTGAAATCGATTCCGCCGAAAAAGGGGCTCGCGGCATTGTTCATCAGAGCCGCGCCTTGCCCATTTGGAGCAGGCAAGCCCTGCGTGGCAGGGATCGTCCAGACATTTCCAGCGCAATCGGTAAGGGCTATTGCTCCCGGGGCGTTGGCGTTCTGGGCCGTGACTTCCTCGATCACCTTCTGCGCCAGCAGGGTGGCCGTCGTGTCTTTGCTGTTGCGAGTATCCGTAGCCATGCTGGTGACGACCAGAGTCGTCAGCCCTCCCAGTCCGATCGCCAATATCAGCATGGCAATCATCAACTCGATCAACGTCGCGCCAGCTTCCCGCTTCGTCTTGCTATCTGTCCTGCGATTGAGCATGCGATTCATGGCTTCCTTCCGTCCCTCTATTCAGTAACTTACCCAGTTAGCGCCATTGGCTCCGGCAACGGAGAAAAACCATCTGCGGATTCTGCCTGCCGGGCTGACCGTGACCGCGCCCCAGTATCCTGTGGTGTTATTCTGGAAAAAAGTCCAATAGGCGGTAGGCCCTCCCAGGCTGTCGCAAACGGTTCCTCCGGCCACCGCCACTGGCGTACAGGGAAGACCGCGCGGGCCAAAGGTAATGGGACTCGCGGGAAGGCTTCCATCTTTGGGTACCACCGGAGAATTTGCAGGCAACACAAGCAACCTAAGAGCAGCCGTGGCCGGCGCATTGGCTGCAGGCTGCTGGTTGACTTCTTGCGACATCACCACCATGGGGTCGCACCCGTTAACGTTGCAGGTGTAAGCTGCCCCGCCGGTCCCGGAAGCTCCGTTCACGTTTTGGGGGTAGATATCCACATAAGCCCGTTGTGGGTTGTTGCCGCCCCCGGCGAGCACATAGGTTGAGTAATAGCGGTCATCGTCCACCGCGCGCATACGCTGCGCTTGCACAAGCCCGGCAAAATCACTTACTACTCCCCTGCTCCTGGCCAAGTGCATCATGTTCATGAATTGCGGAACGCCGATGGCCGTCACGATCAGAATCACAAACATCGCAATGACCAACTCCAGTGTGGTGAAACCTTTCGTGGTGCTGCTGTGGATCTGCAACTGCTTATGATTGCCCTTCCTCCGGGACTGTTTGGGCCGGTTGTTATTCATGCGCGCCATGCCATTCCCTCAATTTGTATCTGTTGTGTGGTCCCCATAATTTAGGGAAACTCACTTCTTTCAGGCGTACAGATACGCACACCAAGAGCCATTGCCCTATCTCTTGTAAGTACTTGACAGATTGAAGCTTAGACGAACTTGGCACCCGGTCCGGTGCCCCGGCGAATGCTCTGTGGGTAGAAATGTAACATGTTGAGGAGCGCCCCACACGTAGCAGCCTTCTGCAGGCACGCCTGTCACCGTATCAGCGGAATCGATATTGGCGATATGCTCTGCTTAAATTGAAAACGGCTGCCAGCATGTGCTGACAGCCGTTCCTGTTTTCAATTGGGAATTCAGATCGCTTACCGGTGTCCGCCTCCATGCTCACTGCCGCCTCTTCCACCGTGGAACTCGCCACCTCTACCGCCGCGAAACTCGCCACCACGGCCTCCGTGGAAGTCGCCGCCTCGCTCGCCATGGAATTCACCGCCTCGGAATCCGCGGAAGTCGCGGTCTCTTCCGTGCCGGAAGTCGTCTCGATCAAATCCGCGTCCGTAAAAGCCGCGGCCATAATAACCGCGACCATAGTAACCATACCCGCCACGGCCATAGAACCCATGGAACCATGGCCCCGCGCCGATGAAAACTCCGCCCACAAAATAATCCGGGCCGTAATATCCGTAGGGCGCGCAGGCGTAAGGATAATAGCCGTAGTAGCCGTAGGCGCATACAGGCGCTGGGCCAGCGTAAACCGGTCCACCAATTCCAATGCCGACTCTAACTTGCGCGTGGGCGGAACTTGCCGCCAGCATGAAAATCCCAAGCAGGACCATGTACTTTAGATAACGCATTTTAGCCTCTCGTCGGACCCACAAACTCATTCAAACCCTAACTGGATCCTGGGGCCTACAGGCGCTTCAGGTTAGTCTGAAGAGCCCTCCCACTGCGTTAAACCCCTATGCGGCCTAAGAGTTGCGTGCCCCGCACTGTCCATGGCGAATCGAATCAGCACCTTGCATGGCCCGGCGATTGCCAAGACAAAACCCTCTCAGCAGGAGCCGCTCGCCCCGCGCCAACGCCGATCTCTTCTCCATCGTGCGACTTGGGCACGATGAGACGTCTTTTGCGCGTGACGGCCTTCGGAACCAGCGCATCGAACCTGGCAGCCCCCAGGGCGCAGAATCCCATAACGAGGTGACTCGATGACTTCTTACGGCGGCAAAGAACTGGCAAACGCATTCCGCACCGTGCGCAAAAACACGATTCAAGTTGCGGAGGACATCCCGGAATCTAACTACAACTATGTGGCCGCACCGGAGATCCACTCCGTGGCGCGCATGTTGACCCACATCGCCCTCGCTACCCGCAGTTGGGAAGAGATCCACAAAAAGCGCCTCACCACTCTGGCCGGTCTCGACTTTTTCGGCATGAGGGACCGTTTCAATGCCGAAGAAACTAAGCCCCGCTCGAAAGCCGAGATTCTCAGCCTGTTGCGTACCGAGGGCGAGCAGTTTGCCGCATGGATGGAAACCCTGACGCCGGAGATCCTCGCAGAACCGGTAACCGAGCCCGATGGGAAAACAGCCAAGTCGCGCTTCGAACGCCTTCTGGGCGCCAAGGAGCACGAGATGCATCATCGCGCCCAGTTGATGCTCATCGAACGCTTGCTTGGCATCGTTCCTCATCTCACGCGCCAGTTTAATGAGCGCGTTGCTCAGATGCGCGCCGCCGCCAAAGCTTGATTGGCTTCGCCTCACCGGGTCTAAAGGCCCGCCACTACAAATGAGAAAGAAAAAGCGGGGGATGAAGAGAGATTCCTCACATTCGCAGACCGGCGCGTTCGCAGGAGCCAACGTGAAAGAGAGAGACTTCGGCCCGCTTCGTTCGGAATGACAGGCTGGAGCGAGAGTCAATCCAACGCGGGGACGGAATCGCGCTCGGCGCGGCGGCGATGCAGATAGTGCATGGCAATGTTCAGGTAGATGTCGCCGCAAATCGTCTCGATGCAGATGACTAGCGCTTCGGTGTCCGCGCTGCCGGCAAGCCCCGTATCGTTCAGATGAATTTCCGGCGGAAACACCTTGAAATGAAAACCCTGGTCGTTCAGCAGCGTCACCGAATTTCCGATGACCATGTTCGCCAGCTCGCAAACCGTTTCTTTCACGACCTGCTCGCTCGCCGGAACTTCCTCTCCCGCCAGTTGGCTCGCCACTTTCACGGCCACGTCCGGCGAAACGTCCAGAATCACGCGGCCCTCGATGTCCCCCTTGATAGAGATCAGCGCCGCCACACCCTTGCGGCGGTAGGCTTCCTCGTCCATCGAGAGGTCCTGGATTTTCGTCGGCGCCTGCAAAGACTCCGCGAACACCGCATCCGCAGCATTGATGAACGGTTGGATCAATTCCATTCTCATGAGCGGTGCTCCCCGGCCATGGCCACGGGCGCGCCCGCAGCGTTGGGATCGTCGCTCAAGACGTACCGAAGAATTTCGTACAGCACCTCCGGCTTCACCGGCTTCTGCACGAAGTGCTTGGCGCCCTTCTGGAGCGCCGCCAGGATGTTCTCCTGGTATCCGACCGACGAGACCATGACGATGCGCGCGCCGGCGTGTTGCCGCACGATGCGCTCGACCGCCTCGATCCCTTCCATCTGCGGCATGGTGATGTCCATGAGCACGATGTCCGGCGTAATGCGGTTGAATTCCGCGATGGCGGTGAGGCCATCGCCGGCTTCCCCTGCCACTTCACCGCCGAACATCTCGATCATTTTGATGAGATTCTTGCGCGCGAAGACGGAATCGTCCACAACCAGGTAGCGAACCGGCTGATTGTCTTTTCTCAGTAGAGCGGCGAACTGTTTCATGGCCTTCTCCTTATCCCCGCGCGCGCTTTCACGAGCGCTGGGATGATACGGATGTCCTTTCGATCTTTTCTTGCTTTTCATTTTTGTCTTGCTTTTCGCTTCTCTCAGACTTTTCCGCGGAACTTCTTTCCGCCCCGTACTGCTGCACTAAATACGTCCCCAGCCCTTCCAACGGAATAATCTTGTTGGCATATCCTTTGAGTATGGCCGCGCGCGGCATCCCGCTTACCACGCAGGTTTCTTCACTCTGCGCGATAGTCATTCCGCCAGCCGCCTTAATCGCGCCCAATCCTTCTGCGCCATCATCCCCCATGCCGGTCATCAACACTCCCACCGCGACCAATCCAAACTCCTGGGACACGGAATGGAAGAGCACATCCGCGGATGGACGATGGCCGTTCACCGGCGGCCCGTCAGAGAGCACTACCATATCTCCCCGGGGCATCCTCCGGACCATGATGTGCCGGTTTCCCGGGCAAATGAGAACACGGCCGGCAAGGAGCAGATCGCCGGAGCGCGCTTCATGAACCTCAAGCGGGCAACATTCGTCCAAACGCTTGGCGAACATTTCCGTGAAACCTTCCGGCATATGCTGGACCACGACGATGGTGGACTGAAAATCGGCCGGAATTTGCGACAAGAGATATTGCAGCGCGTTGGGACCGCCCGTGGAAATACCGATGGCGATAATTCGGCGCGGTGGCAACGGTGCGCGATTTCCTTTTTTCGGCACGGGCGGCTCTTCGCCAACAATGGCGGGTGGCAGTTTGCGGCCGGCGGCGCGTTTGGCCACTTTAATTTTCGCGATGAGCTGGTCGGCAATCTCTTCGAGGCGGCCGGAGGCGGCGTTTTTTGGCTTGGGGACAAAATCGACGGCCCCGAGAGCGAGAGCCTTGATCGTGGCGTAGCCGCCCTCTTTCGAATGCGTGCTGAAGAGAATGACCGGCAGAGGCGCACGCCTCATGATCATTCGAAGCGCTTCCATGCCATCCATGCGCGGCATTTCCAGGTCCAGGGTGACGACGTCCGGCCGGAGCTCCTCGATTTTTTTCAGCGCGAAAGCGCCGTCCATGGCCGTGCCAACGACTTCGATGGAAGAGTCGCGGGCAAGGATCGCCGAAATCAGCTTGCGCATGAGCGCGGAATCGTCCACAACAAGAACTCGGATGCGTTCGCTCATGCGATCGCTCCGAGCGGCGTGGAACGAGAGAGCCGCGAAAGAACGGAGGGAACATTCAGGATCAGCACGACGGTGCCGTCACCGAGAATGGAAGCGCCGCTGACCAAATCGCTGGAAACGATTTCGCCGGGAAGCGCCTTGATCACCAGCTCTTCTTCACCCACCAGGCTATCTACCACGAGGCCAAACCGCTTTTCGGCAGCGCCGATGACGATGACAAAATTCTTTTTCCTGGCCGGCTGGGTCTCTATGCTGCGCAATTTGCTGAGGTGATTCAATCGCACGAGCGTGAGGATCTGCTCGCGGAGGCGCAGAACTTCGCGATGATCCACCTGATGAATGTCCTCGCCGGAGATGCGCGTAATTTCCACGACGGAAGAAAGAGGCACGGCGAACAAGCGCCCGCCAACGCGAAACAATAATGTTTGGATACTGGCGAGCGTGAGCGGCGCGCGAAGCTGGACGGTGGTTCCGCGTCCTTTCTGGGACATCACTTGAACCGTTCCCTTCAGGCGGTCCAGAACGGTTCGAACGACGTCCATGCCGATGCCGCGGCCGGAAACTTCGGTAACCTGGGAAGCGGTGCTGAAGCCGGATTCGAAAATGAGATTCAGCGTTTCCTGATCGGTGAGGCGCTTTGCCTCTTCGGCTTTCAGGATGCCCTTTTCTACCGCAAGGGTGCGGAGCGCGACAGGATCAATTCCCTGGCCGTCATCGCGAACTTCGATGACCACCTGAGTGCCCTGGTGGTAGGCGTTGAGGTAAACGGTGCCGCGTGCGGGCTTGCCGGCCACGAGACGCTCGTCCGCAGGCTCAATTCCGTGATCCACGGCGTTGCGGACCAAATGCATCAGCGGCTCGGATAATGAATCGAGAATGCCTTTGTCCAGGTCGGTGTTCTGGCCGGAAACCTCGAGAGCAACATCCTTGCCACATTGCTTGGCGACATCGCGGACGACGCGCGGGAACCGGCGGAAAAGCTGCTCGACGGGCACCATTCGAATCTTCAGGACGCACTTGTGAAGCTCATCCAGGATCCGCGCCTGAAAGGCCATTGCGTCCGCAAGCTTCGCGCGCACAGGATCACGCGCATGCTTTTGATCGAATTCGGAAAGTGTGCGATTGAGCATGGACTTTCCAATGATCAGCTCACCGACAAGATTCATCACGGCATCAATGCGAGTGGCATCCACGCGCAAAGTGCTCTCGGCAACAGCGGCCGCTGCCGAACTGGAACCGGGCGTCTTCGCTGGGCCACCACTGTTCTCCGGATGTTCCGAGCCGGCAACTTGGGCGGCCTGGGCCTCGAGGAGGTCGCCGAGCAATTCATGCTCGGGGGTTTCCGCGGTGGCGGCGCGTTCGATTCGAACCTCGGAGACAATCGAGGGAATGCGGCAGCGCTGCGTGAGTTTCTCCTCGGATTGCGAACTCGCGACAGCCGCCTCGACAATTTCCACGGAAGCGGCGGTGAGATTGTCCTCCGGGCGCAGGGCGATGACGGTTCCGCTGCCATGCAGGACGTTTCGAATAAGCTGGAAAGCCGCCGCGCGCATCAAGCTGTTCGGATCGATGCGCACAGCGATGTTGTAAACACTCTCACCCCGGTGCACGGCCTCGGAAATCATAAGCTGCTCGTACTCCGTCCAGGGAAACCTCGCAGGCAGCGGCGACGCAGCAGTATCTGTTGCTTCACGTGCGGAGGGCTCGTGCAGCAGGCGCTGAATCATGCTGTGAAGAGCGGCGGGGGGAGCCGGATCGGCACGCCGCTGATAGGCAGCGAGCATCGCGCCAAAATTATCCGCCGCAACGAGAACCACTTCGGCCAAATGCGCGCCGCGCGCCTGTGCGATTTGCGGAGTCAGCACATCTTCCAGCTCATGGGCAAGTTCGCTGAGCTTGTGGAATCCGCACGCCGCCGAATCACCCTTGAGCGTGTGCACGGCGCGGCGGACGCGACGGATGACGTCCTCGTCCGCGGGACGCGCCTCGAGTTCGAGGCCCGCCTCATTCAGCGATTGGAGCAGTTCGTTGGCGCTCTCAAAGAAGAGAGCGCGCAACTCGCCGCCACGATCCTCGGGAGGGCGACTCACGTATGGACCTCGTTGCGCTGGTAAGCCGTGCCATTATTCTCATGGACCATGCGGAATTTCTGGGTCAAGCCAAACAGGCTCTCGGCATGGCCGACGAAGAGATACCCGGCCGGATTCAAGCAATGCCAGAATTTCTCGATCAAGCGCTTCTGCTCGGCTTCATCGAAATAGATCATGACGTTGCGGCAAAGAATGATGTCGTTGCGGCGCGGCAAGAATTCCGTTTTCAAATTGTGAAAGTCGAATTGGATGAGCTCTTTGAGCTGAGGTTTGACGGCGTACTTGTCGCCGGACTTCTCGAAATACCGGAGGCGGCAGGTGTAATCCACGGGCTCCATCTGCTGTTCAGTGTATAGCCCTTCCTGGCCGGTGCGGAGGCTGGCGTAGCTGATGTCCGAAGCCACGATTTCCACTTTCCAGGGTGGCGGGATCAAGGGCTTGGGCGTGGGCATATCGAAGGGAAGAGGATTCCGCAGGTAGTAATACGCGAGCGCGTCACAGATTAGAATCGCGACGGTGTAGGGTTCCTGTCCGGCGGAGCAGCCGGCGCTCCAGACGCGAAGTGTGTAGTCGCGGCGTTCTTGCTTGCGTCGGAGAATATCTTCGAGCACGGACTTCTGGAGAAGATCGAGCTGCGGCTTGTTGCGAAAGAAACTGGTTTCATTGACGGTCAAATTTTCGAGGAGAAGCGCCAATTCGGCGCGCCCTTCCCTGCTGGTCAACAAGCGATAGTAAGCGTAGAAGGAATCAAGCTGGCAAACCTTCAGGCGGCGTTGCAGGCGGTCTTTCAGGAAATGAGAGCGGCGCTCATCGAAAAACATGCCGCACTCCTGATAGACGAGAGTCTGCAGGAGTTTCAGCTCCGCTTCTGTGAGTTGAATCTGGGCGGTGATCGTTCCCATGTAGTTTGCGCGCGGCAGACCGGCAGTTCGGCTAAATCTCGCCAAAAACCCGATAGAGCGTTACCTTGCGGTGCCGACCGGTTCCGCAGCCTCCTCGAGTCGTTTGAACTCCGGGCGATGCAAAAGTTTGGAGATGTCCAATAGGATGATGAGGCGGCCCTTCAACTTGCCGACGCCGGTGACATAACCGGATTCGCCTTCGGCAAAAACCGAGCCGGGCGCTTCGATCTCCGAAGGCGGAATCTTCAGGACTTCTGAGGCCGCGTTGACGATGAGGCCGATGAGTTTGTTGTCCAATTCCACGACAAGAATACGGTTCTTTTTGTCGGATTGAATGTCCGTCTGGCCGAAACGCTTGCGGAGATCCATCACGGGGATAATTTTCCCGCGCAGATTAATGACGCCCTCGATGAGGTCGGGGGCGCTGGGAACCGTAGTGATTTCCGGAACGCGGACAATTTCACGCACGGAAGCGATACGAACGCCGTACGTTTCGTTGCCGATTCGGAAGCCAACAACTTGCAGTTCCTTTTCCATCTAAAGGTCTCCTGGCTTCAGGAACGCGCCAATTCGGCGTATTCGGGTTCCTGCTCGCGGTTCCCTTCCGGGCCGCGGCGCTTGCCGTACGTGTCTCCGCGGCGAGGACGCGCCTGCGCCTGGTTCGCGCGATCCAGAACAAAGCGATCCATGCTGTCCAAAAGGTTGCGAGAGAGCTTCAACATCTGCTCTGCGGCGGCCGAGAGCTCGGTGGAACTGGAAGCGGACTGCTGAACCAGTTCGCGCATCTTGTCCATGGCGCGGACGACGGCTTGCGCGCCGGACGCCTGCTCTTCGACGGCAGAATTGATTTCCTGAGTGATTTCGGTCAAGCGGCTGGTAGCCTTGGCGATTTGAGAAGAGCCAACGGATTGCTCGTTGGTGGCGGCGCCGATTTCCTGGGAGAACTTGTAAACTTCCGTAACCACGTTGGAAATCTTATGCAGAGCGGAACCGAGATCGTTGCCGAGGGTAAGACCTTCCTCGACGATGCGCGTGCTGCGCTCCATGTTTTCGACGGCCTGGCGCGCTTCCCGCTGGATGCTCTGGATCAGGTCCGCGATTTCCTTGGTGGATTGCGTGGACTTTTCCGCCAGCTTGCGAACCTCGTCGGCGACAACCGCGAATCCCAATCCGTGCTCACCTGCGCGGGCGGCCTCGATGGCGGCATTGAGCGCCAGCAGGTTGGTTTGCTCGGCGAGATCGTCAATGACCTCGATGATTTTTCCGATGTCGTCGGCGCGGTGGCCAAGGATATTGATGATTTCCGCGGAGGACTGAATGGCCTTGTTGGTGCGATTGAGGCCATCGGTGGCCTTCTCCATGGTTTGAATGCCGTTGACCACTTCCTCGCGGGAGCGGTTGGCGATATCGAGCAGAACCTTGGCGGTATCGGCCACGCGCTGAATCGAAGTAACCATCTGATCGATGGAAGCGGAAGTTTCCGCGACGCTGGAGGCCTGGACTTGCGTATTCTTCACCACGTTCTGCACGTTGATGCTCATCTCGTGCATTGTGCTGGTGACTTCTTCAATCGCGGACGAGGCCTGCACGCTGACCTTCGCGGATTCGTCGGCTGCGCCGGCGACTTGATTCGAACCGGCGGACACCTGTCCGGCGGAATCGCGCGTGGTGCGAACAAGTTCCTGCAAGCCGTGGGACATGCGAAGGAAGGCGTTGCCGAGAGTATCGCGCTTGGAACGCGGTACAACTTCGACCGTTAGATCACCCTCAGCGACAGCCATGGAAACGCTGGCCATCTCTTTCAAGTACGCGACCATGTTGTTGAAGGTAGTAGCCAAAGCGCCGATTTCATCGTTGCGGTGAATATCGATGTTCTGGTCGAGATCGCCGGAGTCCCCGATTTCGCGCGCCACGGTGATGAGGTGCGTCAAGGGTTCGGAGATGGACTTAGCAGTTGAAAGTGCGACCAAGAAGCCGGCAATGAGCGCGAACAGGGTTCCGCCGCTGGTCACCCAGGTGCTGAACGAGCTGGCGCGCGTGGCAGATCGCGTCGTTTCATCGAGGAACTTGGTGATGTCCACGTTGCTTTGATCGAGAATGACAGAAGATTTCGTCAGCCAGGAAGATGGATCTTTCTGGAGATAGAAGATTTGCAGGTCGGAAACGGTGGCGTCGCCGGCATCAACCTGATGGCGCTTGGCGATGAGAGGTTTCGCGAAGTTATCGGCCCAACTGGCTTCTGTACTCTCGACCTGGATGAGGGCGGTGCGGACCGCATCGTTACCGGCTTGTGACTCACCACGTTTGATGAGATCGGAAATATCCGTGAGGCCCTTGTTGACCTTTTCTTCGTCGCGAGGATCGCCGCTGAGAAGGAAGTTATTCATGTTTAGCCGGTTCAACATGATCTGGTAGCGCACGGATTCCACCGTGCGAACGCTATCCAGCGCCATACCGGCATCTTTGCGCGCGGAGCTCTCCTTGAATCCCGCGACGATATTCACGAGGACCAACAGGAGTAGAATGCCCAGAATCAGCCCGAAGCCGGCGTATAGTCTTTTTCCAATCGTCATTGCTAAATGCCTCCGCTTACCTCAGCAAGGCGGCCAGAAGCGGACCGCTTATGCCGGAACATCATCCTGTCGTACAGCGTCATGCCCACGACCTCTAGCTGGCGGCGTGAAACTCAAATTCAACAACTTGGGTAGTCTCTTCGGGCGCCGCTGTAAATCTCCATTCCTTTACGGCGTCCTGGCAGGCCTGGACAAGCAATGGGTGGCCGCCGACGATGCGCGTGCTCTTCACACGTCCATCCGGGGTGATGACGACTTCGATCTTGACCTTGCCAGCGACGTTCATGCGCCTGGCGAGCTCTGGATAAATCGGCGACGTCTTGGACTTGACCTTGCGCTTGGTTTCATCCGTCGAGCCCGACTGCGCGAAAACCGAAACCTCCGAGAAAACGAAAACAGCGGTCGCAGCCAGCACAAGCTTCTTCCAGTCGCTGGTTCTCATTGACACCACTCCTCCTGGGTTTGCGAGATGTCCCCGCCATGGGAAAGGCACGTCGAGGGCCATGGTTGTGGATAGAAAGTGGGACAAGAAAATGCAATGGAAGAAATCTGCAAGTCGCGGAGAAACGGTGAGTTATGAGGATTCCGGCGGGGCGGAACTAAGTTGGGAGTGGAACTCGCCGTCTCAGGCGGCCGGCTCGACGAATGCGATGGTCTCAGGCTGAGACGCGCGGAGACGAGAGGCGAGTGTGGTTGTAATCAAGTTGGGTACAAGGTACAGGAGGACGATTGACTCACATTGAGACTCACCAGTAGGGTATAGGTACGTGGCGGCTCCACTTTGAGACGCCCGGCTCATTCGACTTTTCAATGCGTCAACGGAAGACCACAACGACCTCACGCCTTACCCTTCGGGGCGGGACGTCCCATAGCTCCGCGAGAATGGGGAAACATGCGGAAGAATTGATGGAGCTGGCCGTTCAGGCAGCGCAATCGCGCCATCTGCCGGACTTTCTGGAACAGTTCGCAAGACGCGCGGCGCGAATGTTGAATGCGGTTTGGGGTGGCGTCGTAGTTTACCGCGGGAAGGAGACGGAGCTTTTCTCCGATCCGAGCAACAGCATTGCCAGCCAGGGTCAGGCGTGGTTGATCGCATGCGCGCGCGAAACGAAGAGCGACGTGGAGATCCTCCAAGTCTCCAGGGAAATGGCCGAGTCATGGAAACGCAATGAACAGGCGGCGGCAGCCGTTTTCGTGCGCATCGCGGCAAGCGACGAGGAAAAACTGGGAACGCTGTGCCTCCTGAGGAAAAAGAAAACACTGGACGCGGAGGAACGAAGGCTGCTGCGTGCCCTGGCGAGCCACGCGGCGCTGTCTCTGGAAAATTTTCGGCGCTTTTCCCAATTGGAGCGATCCAAGCGGCAATGGGTGGAAGACATTGACGCGATCAGCGACTACATCGTGGTGCACGATCGCTCGTGGAAGATCGTTCGAACGAACCGGTCGCTTGCTTCGCACCTGGGAGTTCCGCCGGTGGCGCTGGTCGGCGAGGCGATGAGCAGTTTGCGTCAGATTGCGGAGACCGGTAGCGATCTGCCCTGTCCGTTTTGCCGAGATACGCAGCGTTCACGCGAAGAGTACGTGGCCGCTTCGGGAGAGCGAATTTTTCTGGTGTCCACTTCGCGTGCGAGAGGCGTCTCCGACGACGACACGCGGACGATTCACGTACTGAAAGACATTACCGACCGGCGTGAAGCGGAACGGCGCTACCGCGAGCTGTTTGACAGCATTCAGGAAGGATTGTTTTTTGCGACGCCGGACGGAAGATTTCTGGACGTGAACGACGCGATGGTGAGGATGCTGGGATACGCTTCGCGCGAGGACCTTCTGCGCGCGGACGTCAGCCCGCACCTTTATCCTGTGCCTGAAGCCCGGGAGAAATTTTTGCGGGCGCTCGGGGAACGCGGCGTTTTGCGGAATTACGAGGAGACGCTGCGGCGGAAGGATGGGACGCTCCTGCATACGCTGCAAAACATTACCGCTGTGCATGACGCGGGAGCCAGAATCGCTCAGATCCGCGGCTTGATGCTGGATGTGACGGATCAGAAGATGTTTCAATCGCAACTGCAGCGCGAACGAGACTTCAATCAGAAAATTTTGAACACCACGCAGAGCATGATTTTGGTGCTGGATACCGCGGGGCTGATCAGCTATGCGAACCGGAGATGCTACGAGGCGGGCTATCAGGAAGATGAATTGATCGGGCACCGGCTCGTGGATTGGGTGGAAGCTTCGCACCGTGAGGATTTTGACGCGGCGCTGGAAACGACGGCGAACGGGCACCAGGTGGAAAACCTGGAGCTGAGAGTGCGGCGGAGCGACGGATCGATGGGACACTTTTCCATCAGCTTGAGCCCCATGAGAGACGAGCAAAATGCGGTGAACAACGTGGTGGTGGTGATGACGGACATCACTGACGCGGCGCTGCTGCAGGCGAAATTGGCGCACAGCGAAAAGATGGCGACGATCGGGCGGCTGGTCTCCGGAGTAGCGCACGAAGTGAACAACCCGCTGGCGGCGATTCTTGGTTTCACGGATCTGCTGCTGGAAAATCCGGAAGTGCCGGGGACAGCGCGGGAGGATTTGAAAATAATTCTTCACGAGACGCAGCGGACGAAAGATATCGTACAGGATTTACTGAGTTTCGCGCGGCAGAGACCGGTGCAGCGCGAACTAGTCCAAGTCAACAATGTCTTACGGCAGACGATCAAGCTGCGTAGTTATGATTTTGCGAGCCATGGCGTTGAAGTGATTGAAGATTTTGAGGACGCAATGCTGCCCGCGCTGGGGGATTCGCAACAACTGCAGCAAGTGTTTCTGAACATTCTCAACAATGCGTATGATGCGGTGCAGGAGGCGGGACAGCGGGGGCGAATCAAGATTCACACGCGACGGCAGAACGACATGATTGAAGTGGCGATCACCGACAACGGGACGGGGATTGCGGATCCGCAGCGGATTTTTGATCCCTTCTATACGACCAAGCAAGTGGGAAAAGGCACGGGGCTGGGGCTGAGCATTTGTTACGGGATTGTTCGCGCGCACGGGGGAGAAATTCAGTGCTGGAGCAATGAGGATGGCGCGGGCAGCACATTCGTCGTGCGCATACCGGTGGCGACGGAAGCCGCGATGGCAGCGGCAGCCGCCAAAGAAGCAGGCCGATGAGCGCGCAACCGGCGATGTGGACGGGCGGGCCGATTCTGTTGATCGAAGATGAGCCGTCCGTGATTGCTTTTTTACATGCGGCGCTGGAACGCAAGGGATACGCGGTGGTGAACGCCTCATCGGGGGCTGAGGGTTTGCAGCGGCTTTCGAAAGAGCGGTACGCGGGCGTGATTTCTGACATTCGAATGCCAGGCGCGGTCAACGGAGCGGAAGTGCATGCCTGGATTCAGAAGCATAAGCCGGAACTGAGCGCCCGGATCATTCTCATCAGCGGAGATACGGCCAACAGCGACACGCAGGCGTTTCTGGCCCGAAGCGGGACACCTTGCATTGAAAAACCGTTTCGGGTTCAGCAATTGATTTCCATTGTGGAGAAAACTTTCGGGAAACCATGAGCGACGAGAATAAGACACGGTTACTGGTGGTGGACGACGAACAGAGCATCCGCCGTCTGTGCATGACGATCGGGAATACTCTGGGGTACGCGTGCACCGAGGCCGAGAGCGCGGAAGCAGCGCTTGCAAAGTTGGAGTCTGACGCGCCAGATCTCATCCTGACGGATCTAAAATTGCCGACAATGTCCGGCGTTGATCTACTGAAGCAGGCGAAGAACCTGCTGCCGCACACGGAAGTTGCGATTATGACGGGCCACGGATCCATCGAGTCCGCCGTGGACGCCATGAAACTGGGCGCATACGACTACATCGAGAAGCCTTTTCGCGTGGAAAAAATGCGCCTGCTCTTGCAACGCATGGCGGAAAAAGTCCACTTGGTGACGGAGAACGAGTTCCTCCGGGAACGCGTCTCGACCGAGGACAACCTCGATGGAATCATCGGATCGGCGGCAAACATTCAAGATGTGCTGCGCATGGTTTCGCGCTTGAAAGATACGCGTACACCCGTGCTCATTGCCGGAGAAAGCGGGACGGGTAAGGAACTGGTGGCGCGCGCGATTCACTTCCGCGGTTCCATGGCGCAGACACCGTTTGTGGCCGTGGATTGCGGCTCGCTTGTGCCCACGTTGATGGAGAGCGAGCTTTTCGGATATGAAAAGGGCGCATTCACCGGAGCGACGAAATCCAAGCATGGCCTGTTCCAGAGCGCGAACGGCGGGACGATTTTCTTGGATGAAATTGGCGAGCTTCCTTTGGAAATGCAGGCGAAGCTCCTGCGCGTATTGCAGGAGAAAGAAGTACGCCCGGTGGGGAGCAATGAGAAGGTGAACGTGGACGTCCGCGTCATTGCCGCGACCAATCGCGACCTCGAAGCCGCCTATCGCAACGGCACGTTTCGGAAGGACTTGTATTTCCGGCTGAATGTCGTGACCGTGCACCTCCCTCCCCTGCGCGACCGGCGGTCCGATATTCCGGTGCTCGTGCATCATTTCCTGGACCGCTATGCCATGGGCTCACACATCCAGGTGACTCCCGCAGCGATGAAATGCCTCTTGAACTACGATTGGCCGGGCAACGTACGCGAACTCGAGAATTGCGTGGCGCGGGCAGTCACGCTGGGCAACGGCAAAACGATTGACGTGAACGATTTGCCGCCCGCCATTCGAACCGAGCAGCTAGACGCCGCCGTTCCTGCTTCGCATGACGCGGCGTCTTTGTCCACGACGGCGCTGGCAGAGATGGAGCGCATGACGATTCTCAGGGTCTTCGAGCAAGCCAACGGGGACAAGGCCCTTGCGGGAAAAATGCTCGGAATCAGCCGCGCCACGCTCTACCGAAAGCTGAAACGTTACAACATAGCCGTCAAAGGCGCTGCCGACGACGTCGCTGCCGAACCGCAAGCGCCGTCGTAAGGGTCGGAGTAGCGCTCCCGCCGTGGCGTCCAGGTGGATGACGCGATGCAAAACAATTTGGTTTACTCGGAACGGCCTAAGGTGTAAGAGTGTGCCCATCTGGGCGGTCAAAATGGAAATCCCAAGGAGATAAAACGGGGCAGTCTGCGAAAGACCCTCGAAAGGAGGGGTTATGAGCGCTTCATCTGTGGGCACCATCGTGAAACAGTCTATTGGGTGGTCCATCGGGCTTAGTGTCTTGATGATTGTGGCGGGCCTTCTTGCAATCGTGGTTCCTCCGGCTGCCGGAATCGCAGTGGCTATCCTGGTTGCCTGGCTGCTGGTATTCAGCGGCGGAGCCCATCTTGTATTCGCCTGGCATACTCGAACGACGGGTGGATTTGTTTGGGAGCTGCTGCTTGGGATTGTCTATATCTGGGTGGGGGCATACCTCTTATTTCGCCCTGTGGCCGGCTTGGCATCCCTTACGCTGGCCCTCGCGATCTATCTGTTTGCGGAAGGAATCTTGGAATTGATCTTGTCGCTTCGGCTCCGCCCGATGCCTGGCTGGAGCTGGCTGTTGTTCGATGGCGTCATCACCCTAATCCTCGCGGTCATGATTTGGAGAACGTGGCCATCGAGCACGGAATGGGTTATCGGCACGCTCGTTGGCATCAGCATGCTCTTCAGCGGCCTCACCCGGCTGATGCTATCTCTAGCCGCGCGCCAGGTCGTTTCCAAATTGGCGTAAGAACGGCACAATGAGCAGCCCAGCACTCTAGCCCTGCGCTAAGCCGGACGGCTGACACCTGAGCGAGAGGCGCGCCAGATCGCAAAGCCGACGATCAGGCCGACGCCAAGGTCCCACACACAACCGTTACCCACCCGGTAGTACGGCATGTACCTCCACAGTCCCTTGCGATCGATGACGAACTCTTCGATGGACCACCACGCGTTGTTGAAAACAAACCACACTGCTATTTTGATTACCAGGGGCAATTGTTTGAACGATAGTATCTGCATGCTTTCTCCCTTCTTGAAGACAGTTCGCATACCGCTAGCGAAAATCCTAGTTGTTAAAGTCCACTTTAAGTCAAGCCGGGGGTGGCTGGTGGACACCTTTGTAGTCAGTGCCTAATTAGCGCGCTGCCTGCTGCCCTGGGGCTCGAATCGCTTTTCTAGCTGTCTTTACCTGGAAGTTGCAACTCGCGAGCTTTTTTTCTGTAGTACCTCACCTGGCTGGCAATAAACCAATGAGGCCCACCCGTATCAAGCGCAGCTATCACGATAAAGATGAGGACTGCCCACGGCGGCAGATGGGAGTGAAGTGTGCGCTGCGAAAAGAGCGTCCAGACAAGCATGACCGTACCGATAAATGGGAACCCTGACACATACCGATACTCTGCTGTGCGGCCACGGAGCCGGAACAGCGGATACCGAAGGAATGACAAGTAGAGGTTCAGCCCGCAAATGAAGCTCGACAAGCCAAGAAAGATCACAAAGGCGATCCTTTGGCTCTCCACCACCGCGTCCATCTCGCAGCGCTCCTCCCAAGCCAGAAACGGCTAACCCTCGGCCCCGTCTTCCCTCATCGAAACCGCATTTACGGAAAGACTGACATTCACAAATACCTTCTCAAGACCGGCCACAGTCCCCTTATTCGCCTAGCTAAGTATGGTTGGCGAGAAATGCTCCAGCAAAGGGTGAAAACTCATGATGATGCTCACGAGTAAAGGTCAGTGCCCGATTAACGGCGCCTGGGCAACCCTTTTTGTGCATCTTCCAGCTAGAGTTAGGCGAGAGAGTTCAAACCTGGTGCGCGGTGCAATCCTGCCGCTGATGCCTTCATGAAGGGACGGGAGTTCGTCTCACGAAGCAGGTCTGAGGAACGAGCACACTGCGAACGGTGAGACGAAAGCGTTTCACGGTGAGACGGGTGAGCCAGGCACAGCCCCACGGAAAATCCTAAGCCGCTTTATTTCTGCACCTTCCAGCGATCCTCTGTTTTTCATTCTTTGGCGCGCAGCGTGCATCTCTCTGTCCTCGGAAGTCTGCGTCTTTTGCGGCGGGAGGTGTGTCTCGCGGCAACGGAACGCGGCGATTGGGGTCCGCGGGACAAGAGGCAACGTGGGGCGATCCGGCAGTCTGACACTCGCTGCGAACGAACAGAGTTGCGCAGAGCAACTCTCTCGCTTCTTTCCGCAGACAAAGCCCGTTCGAATTCCCGTGCAGGTGGTTTGCGCGCGCGGAGGAAAAACCAGGCTGCGTGAAGCAACTGTCGTGGAGTTTAGTTGCCGGGATCACGCCATTTTTCTTTCGACTTTGCCATTGGAATTCGACGATCGCGTGCGGCTCGAAGCAACTCGGAAAGAATGCCCTGCGGAGGCAACCGTGGTCGCCGTGCAATACCACGAGGGACGCAAAGCAGTGGCCGTCAAGTTCTCACAAGGCCCCTGCGACTGGGTGGCACAGCCTTGAACAAAACGATGACAACGCCGAATAACCCCGCTCTGGCGAAAGCTGAAAGCGCCCGCCAGCAACAGTGGACGGAAGCGCGTTCGGTATTTCCCATCTATCTGGCGCTCGCGAAGCAACTCACGTTCGAGGTCCCCTTTTCGCAGGCCAAGCGGAATCTCCCGGAAAAGCCCGACGTGGAGTTTTTCAACCAGGTGCACGAATGGCTGGACTCGATGGATTTGCGAGTGATGGTTCATCAGCTTCGTCATTTGCTGCAGATGACCACGCTGAACGCCAGCGAAACCGGTTTGAGCGCCCTGATCCATCGTCATCTGCGCAAACCCAAAAAGAGCACCATTGACCGCGATAAGATTGACTTTCTGCTCGTCCAATATTTTGCGCTCTGCGCCCCGGCAAAGATCTATCACAAGCAAATTGAACTCGGGGACGTTGCCCAGGTTCTCCAGCCGGTGCTGGGGGACGTTGATCCCGCACCGCTGGATTGGTGCGCGCCACTGGAGCAAATGATCGATGCGTTGCGCAACTTTCACAGCCTGCGGGAAATCCTGAAGACGGATTTCATTTTGCAGGGCCGGAAGGTGAAGGAATCCGCCGGCGGGATGTTTTACGATCCGGCGGCGCTCGTTGCTTTCATTCGATTCAACTTCCTGTTGCGCCGCACGCTGATCGAACTCATGCACGCGGACTTGATTGCGATTCGAACGGGACTGTCACAACTGGAAGCGGCCGGTGTCCGCACCCTGGACTGCCATCATTGCGGACTTACCGGAGCGGAGCCAGTACAAAAGATTCGAGAGCTTGCCGACGAGTGGAAGCAGCCATTCCAGAAGGAATACACCGAACGAACCGTGAGCCAGGCCTTTGAAAAGCTGCTGGGACTGCGGACAGACGTGGAGCAAGCGCTGGAAAAGGCGCTTGGGAAGAAGGCCGATCTAAGCCCCTCCCCGGCAGCGCGAACGGCGAAACCGCTGTCCGTCGGAGTGAAGAAACAGGATGCGGAAGCAGCGGTAACCATCGTCAAGTCCAAGCCGAGCGAGCGGTCCGCTCCGCCGGCTTCCACAGAGCAGGAACCGGCTGCACTGCTCGATTTCGAGACCTGCATGGAGCAGATCTGGGAACAATTGATCGCGACACCGCCATCGCGGGGAAGGTCGATGACCACGGTAAAAATCGGCGGGGCCCGCATCCTGATGTCGTCGTGGGAAGTGTCGGCATTCGTGAGCGAGGATGGGCCATCGGCCGAGGATTTGCGGCGCGCGGTGGTAGCGCGGGTTTTGGTAACGTCCGCGATGGAATCGGCGAAAGAAACCGGCAACGCAACGTCACTCGACAAGGCAATGAACATGGCGCGGGTGGAAGTCACGCGATTGCAGGAGCGCGTGGATGTGGCAAAACAAACGAAGGATACAGAAGCAGCGGTGAATTTAGGCATCAGCACCAAACGTCTGCTTTCCACTCTGGATGAAGCAGAAAAACTGTAAAGAGATACCTAGCAGCGCGGCAAGACGTAAACGAATTTTTCAGGGAGCCGGCATTCCTTGCGACACGCGAACGTAGCAATCCTCAGCGATGAAGCCGAATTTGCCAGGTTGCTGACGGCCTGCTGGCAGGCCGAGCGGCAGGCGCCCGGTATTACGGTTCTGAACAGCGATTTGTGGCGCGAGCAGGATGCGCCTCCGCATGATCTGGTCGTGATCGGTCCCGTCCGCGAAGGAAAACTAACGAGCGTATTGCGATCGCTGGACCCGTCCACGGCAGTGATTCTGTGCGCGCCGGCAGATTCGCGAGAGTTTGGACAGTTGCGCGCGAAATATCCGAGGCTCGTGCACATTCCGTTGCGCGAAGATTGGGCGCAAACACTTCTGCTCGTCGCGGGAGAATCGCTGCGGAGGACCGAAGCCGTGCGGATGGCGCGGCGCGCGGAACGCCTTGCCGCCAAGAATGAAAATCACGCTACGCTGGGACGGTACATGCTGGAAATGAAGCACAGCCTCAACAATGCGCTAACTTCAACGCTGGGAAATGCGGAACTGCTCCTGCTTGAGCCGGGGCAGCTCTCCTCACAGTCGCTCGCGCAGATCAAGACTATCCACAGTATGGCTCTGCGGATTAACGAAATCATGCAGCGTTTCTCATCGCTTGCTGCCGAGATGGCCGAGGCTGAGAATGCATCTCAAGCTGAGACGGAAGAGACGTCGACACCCTCAACGCCGAGGCGTTGAACGACTCACAACTCGTTGTAACCCGCTGATAAATAAACTGTTAGCCTAAAAGGAAACAACTTCGCGCGGAACCCCAAAGCTGGCTGCTGACGTGCACCTCTCCTCTATGGACAAGTATGGGGAGAGCACGGCCGTGCACAAAAAGGTCTTGATCGTTGACGATTCTCCGTCAGAAGTCCGACTGATGCAAACCCTGCTGGAGAAGGAAGGCTACTGGCCCGTGGGGTTGAACGATCCCAGGCGGGTGGAGGAGCTCATTGCCAGCGAGCGGCCGAGCGTGATCCTGCTGGACATCGTGATGCCGGATCGAAACGGTTATCAAGTTTGCCGCGACCTGAAGGGAAATGCAGAGTTCAATACCATTCCGGTGATTATGGTGACTTCCAAGGACTCGGCCAGCGACAAGTTCTGGGGCCAACAACAGGGCGCAGACGGATATGTAACCAAGCCGTTCACGCGGGAAGAGCTGCTTCGTGCGGTACGGCGGTTTGCATGACATTGAGTGAAGGAAACAAAGGGCGATGAGCGAAGATTTTCATCTCGTGCCACTTCCCGCTGAGGCGGACACCGGCGATTTGCTGGAAGCTCTCGGCCCGGTCGAAGAGCGAGCGCCAGAATCGCAGTACTGCGTCTTTCGCAGCGGCCGCGAACGATTTTGCTTGCCGGTTTTGGACGTAGAAGAAGTGCTGGACTGGCCGCTGTTGACAAAACTGCCGCTGGGCCCCGCGTACCTCATCGGAATTTTCAATTTACGCGGAGCGATTGTGCCGCTGATCGACATCGCCATCACGGAAGGACGGCGGCCGGGATTGCTGCCGAAACACGTAGTGGTCGCATCGCTGCGCAACGAAAGTCATCACGATGACATCCGCATCGGCATAGCCGCCGACGAAGTCATCGGAACCTATTCGGTGAACACCGAGGATTTGCTCGAGCAGGCGCCGGAGAACGTGCCGCATTGTATCGGAATGCTGAGGCACGACGACCGGCTGGCGCTGGTGATTGATTTGCGCCGGCTGCTAGAGGTTTTTCCGGGGCCCAGTATTTGAGAGCTGTGGAGATGACGCCGCAAGGTGGCGCAGGCTCCGCGGAAGAGATTTGGAGGGTGGTATGAAATCGCGACTGAGTTCCACAATTTGGACGCTGATCCTGCTGAACGGCCTGGTGATGTGCGTCGTTCTCGGGCTGGCGTTCGGCGCCGGCAAAAAGGCGGGCGAAGCGTCTCTCTTTGATTTCGGCTCGCCAGCCGGGGGGAGCGTAATCTTCGCCCTCATCCTGGCGATCGGCACATCGGTGGTGCTCGCATGGCGGTTCGGGGCGCTGCTGGGGCCGGTGCAGGCGCTGGCGGAATTCTCCGAGCGCTTTGCGGCAGGAGATCCTCGCGCGCGCGCTGAGGTGCAATCGAACGACGAGCTTGGTTACATCGCCGAGAATTTGAACCGGGCCGTTGCAAAAGTTTCCAGGGCTACGAGCAATCAGGACGCAAATGACGCGTTGCAGCGCAGCATCACAGACCTCCTGAGCGTGATCAACCAGGTGGCGCGCGGCGATTTGGCGCAGCGCGGCAAGGTGACTAGCGATGCGCTGGGCAATGTCACGGATTCGATCAACTACATGCTGGACAACTTCACCAAAGTTCTCGAGCGCGTGCGCAAGGCGGCCATGGAAGTGACCGCATGCTCGAACAACATTCTGGTGGCCGCCGACGAGATGCAGGCGGGCGCGACACAGCAAGACCAGGAAATTACCAACACGTCGAGCGCGGTGGAAGAGCTTACCGTCTCGATGAAACAGGTGTCCAACAACGCGGAAGCCAGCGCCGAAGCGGCACGCCGCGCGCTGGACGCCGCCGAACAAGGCAACCGAGCGGTGCGCGACACGCTGGAGGGCATGCAGCGCATCCGCGCATCGGTGCAGGCAACGGCAAAGAAAATCAAATCGCTCGGCGACCGATCACTGGAAATTTCGGAAATCATTAACGTGATCAATGACATCACGGAACAGACGAACTTGCTGGCGTTGAACGCGGCCATCGAAGCGGCGCGCGCGGGAGAAGCGGGCCGAGGGTTCGCGGTCGTCGCCGACGAAGTTCGGAAGCTGGCAGAACACAGCCGCAGCGCAACGAAAGACATCGCCGCGCTCATCAAGGCCATTCAGGCGGAGACGAACGAAGCGGTCGTGGTCATGGAAGAAGGCACCAAGGAAGTGGAAGGCGGAGCGACTCTTGCTGATCAGGCGGGCCGCGCCCTGGACGCCATTTCCAACGTGGTGCGCCAATCGGCCGAACTCGTCCAGGAAATCTCCCTGGCCTCGAAACAGCAGGTGCGCGGAACGGAAGGCGTCGCGCACGCCATGCAGATCATTTCCAGCATTACGCGGCAGACCTCGCAGGGGACACGCGGAACGGTGGCAACCGTGAGCCAGCTCGTCAAGCTGTCGGATCAGCTGAACGAGGCGCTGGCGCAGTTCCGCGCATCTTCCAAAGCGGGTGCCGCAAGCGAACATTCCGAGCAGCGGCCCGTCCCAGCAGGCGCTCTGCGATAAGCAGGGACTCTCTTCCCTGTCGAGAGGCTGGAGTAAGAGGGAGATCCTGAAGACGGGAAAACGATGACTGAACGCAACTGGCAGGGGCACGGGCTGAGCGAACATGAGTTGAGCGAGATCCGCATGCTAATCGAAGAGCGGACTGGAATTTGCTTCGATGAATCGCGAGAGCGCTTCTTCTCCACGCGAGTGCGGGAACATCTGCGCGCAAAAGGGCTGGAGCGCGGCACGGATCTCTTGCGCGCGGCTCGCAAGTCCAATCTCGAGTATGAAGGGCTGCTGGAACGCTTGTTGACGCAGGAGACCAGCTTCTTTCGATATCCCGCGGTGTACGAGGCATTCGAAAAGCGCGTTTTGCCCGAATTGCACGTGAAAAAATTCTGGAAGAATCCGCGCACGCTGCGCATCTGGAGCGCGGGCTGCTCGACGGGCGAGGAGCCGTATTCGATCGCCGTCACCATAGCGGATTCGCTTTCCTTTGCGGACGCCTGGAACGTGGAGATTCTTGCCACGGACGTAGGCCGGCACGCATTGAAACACGCCGAGCGCGGGGTCTACAGCGGACGAAGCATCGCCAGTGTGAGCGAAAAGCAACTGGCGGCGCACTTTACACCGGTCAGCGGCGGGCAAATGGTGAAGCCCCGGCTGAAGAAGATGGTCTCCTTTGCGCAGATGAACCTGGCCTCAGCCGTCTACGTAGGCCGCATGGACATGATTTTCTGCATGAACGTGCTGATTTATTTTTCGGAAGAACGCCAGCACGCGCTGGTGCAAAGGTTTTACGACACGCTGGAGCCGGGTGGATATCTTTTTCTGGGCCACTCGGAATCGATTTCCAAGATGCCAGTCAAGTTCCAGGCCATCGTATTGAACGATTGCATTCTGTACCGAAAACCGACGGCGAATGAATTGCGGAAACCCGAACTCGTGACGGAGGGGCGAGCGTGAGCACGCAGGACCGCGAAGCCGTGGAGCTATTCCTCCAGGAAGCCTCAGAGCACCTGCAGTATTTGCGGGAGTACGTCAGCGTGCTTCAAGACACTGAACCGCGGCGGGATGATCTGGAGCGGCTATACATCGCGGCGCACACGCTGAGCGGCACTTCGGCGAGTTATGGTTTTCCGCGTTTCTCGGAAATTGCGGGCAAACTGGCCCATGTTTTTCAATATTCGCTCAATGCGCCGCTGGGCAGCGACCTCCATGGGCCTTTGACGGAATTTTTGTCCGACGGAATTTCGCTTCTCGAGACTGACCTGCTCGAAATCAGCGATACAGGAAAAGAATGTTTTGACGATATCGCAGCATTCAAAGAGCGGTATCGCTTCGCGTTTCCAACGGAACCGCCGCCGCTGAATCTTCATCAGTCGGAAACAAATGCGCGATTCGCAGCGGAAGTTCAGCCGGAGCAAGCGATCGCCGCTCCGACAGGATCGTACTTTGACGCGCTGCCTTTAGACGACGAAGTACCCAGCGAGATTCTCGAGTTTTTCCAGCCGGAAGCGGAAGAGCATCTGCAAATCGTCAGCGACTGCTTGATCTCTCTGGAAGGCAACAATAACCCGGAAGAGATCAACAAGCTGTTCCGTGCAATTCATACGGTGAAAGGTTCGGCAGCGCAGGTTGGATTGAAGCGCCTGGGCGGGATCGCTCATCGCGTGGAAGACCTGATTGGCCGTTTGCGCGACGGCGAAATAGAGCCGTCTCCCGCGGTCGTCGATCTGTGCCTTGAATCCGTGGACGTGCTGAAGAAAACTCTGCACCGGCAGTGGGCGGATGAAGCGGCGATGCGCACAGCAGTGGATTCCCTGCTCGGGCGAATTGCGGAATTTGCTCCCGTTGACACAGAGGAGGAAGCGAGCCTCTCAGACGGAGCAAGCGCAACGGAACATCAGCCAAGAGCCGAAGCAGGAGCGGCGGGCCAGGATGCTCCGGCGAAAAAACCGGTAAAGCAACCTCTTACCGCAGGCGCGGCGGCCAAGTCCGTTCGAATCACGCTGGCGCGTCTCGACCGCATGATGAACGCCGTCGGCGAACTGGTCATCAACCGAACGCGCATGGTTGGCCGCGTGGCGGAACTCGAAAAACTCGTGGACACACTCAGTTTTTCGAAAGAGCGGCTGCAAGCCAAAGTCGCGGAGTTCCAGGAAAAATACGAATTCACCAGAATCAGCAACAGCCGCACGCCCTCGGGGCCGTGGAGCCCCGCGGCGACTCCGAAGATGCTTTCGAACGCGGCAAGCGGCGAAACGTCGTTCTGGTCCGATTTCAGCGAACTGGAGATGGATCGCTACGACGATTTCAATATTTTGTCGCGGTCCATGGCGGAAATTTCCGCGGACGTGAATGAGGTGTTGTCGCAGCTCCAGGGATTCATCGGACGCGTGGAAGGCGACATCGACGAATTCACGAAGCTGGCGCATCACCTGCAGGATGAAATTACCGCCGCTCGAATGGTGCCAATTGGGACGCTCTATTCCCGGCTGTCGCGCGCGGTGCGTGACGCGGCAAACTCGACCGGCAAGCAGGTCAATCTCGACCTGTCCGGCAGCGAGACCGAGCTGGACAACAACATTATTCAGCAGATTTCCGATCCCCTCGTGCACCTGGTGCGCAATTCCGTGGCTCATGGAATCGAGCACCTCACCGAGCGTGTAGCCGCCGGCAAAGAGGCCATCGGCGAGATCAACCTGCGGGCCTACCATCGCGGCAATCACATTTACATCGAGGTGGAAGATGACGGCCGGGGAATCGACTACGAGCGCGTGAAGCATAGCGCCATCGAGCGCGGCCTCGTTTCACCGGAAACTGCTGATCGGCTCACCGAACGCGATTTCCGCGAGATTTTGTTCCATCCCGGGTTTTCGACCGCTCCCTCGAAGACAGAGCTGGCCGGCCGCGGAGTGGGACTTGACGTCGTTCGCGCCAACTTGAACGCCCTCAATGGCGAAATTGAAATCGAAAGCACCAGCGGCAAGGGGACAAAGTTCACCCTCAAGGTGCCTCTCACGCTGATCATCTCTCCTGCGCTCTTTGTACGCTGCGGCACGACGAATTTTGCATTGCCCTTGGCGGTGGTCGAGGAAATCCGCCGTTTGCGGGCCGATGAAATCGAAGACGTCGGCGGGAAGCTGTTGACCAAGGTGCGCGACGTCGTCACGGAAGTGGTGCGCCTCGATGGCTATCTCGGCCTGCCGCCTCTCGAACCGATCAACGGTTATTTCCGTATGGTTGTTGCCAACGCCGGAAACCGGCAGATCGGTCTCGTGGTGGAAGAAGTTGTGGGCAAAGACGAAATCGTCATCAAGAATCTTGGAGAATATCTCCGCCGCGTCAAGCTCTTCCCCGGTACAACGATCGCACCTGACGGCAGCCTAATTCTTCTGATCGACCTGAACCGCATGGTGGCGACGGAACCGAACGAGCGCCGGACTCTGCAGGCAAACTCCACCGCCGCGCGCATCTTTGCTCCGGGCTCGGCAGCGGTGGCCCGCGGCACGATCCCTTCGGAAGCCATCGACCGGGTCGAACAAGAACGCGTGATCGTGGTCGCAGACGACTCCATCAGCGTGCGCAAATTCGTAGGCCGCATGCTCGAAAAGAACGGGTATCGCGTGAAGCTGGCGGGCGACGGACTCGAAGCGGCAGAACTTGTGGCGCAGCACGGCTGCCACCTGGTCATCACCGACCTGGAGATGCCGCGCATGACAGGGTACGAATTAATGGTGCAATTGAGGCAGAGCCCGGCGACACGCCGCATTCCGGTGATGGTGGTGACGTCGCGCGCCGGAGCCAAACACCGCGATCGCGCCATGAAGGAAGGCGCTTCCGCTTTCCTGACCAAGCCGGTGCAGGAAGATCAGTTGATTGCAGCAGTGGAACAGCTTATGGGAATGGAGGCGTCGCGTCCGGTTGCTCCGGTAGCGTAGACGAACGATGCCGACTCCTAACAAAAAACTCCGCGTACTGGTGGTGGACGATTCCGCATTCATGTGCAAGGTGCTGGAGAAGATTTTCAACGCGGATGAACAAATGCAGGTCGTCGGCCAGGCCAAGGATGGCCGCGAGGCTGTTGCGCTTGCTGAATCGCTGAAGCCCGACGTCATCAGCATGGACATCAACATGCCCCACGTGGACGGATTGCAGGCCACCGCGGAAATCATGACCACCAATCCACGGCCTATCGTCATCGTGAGCTCGGAATCTAAGGACGGCGCGGCCAGCACGCTTCGGGCGCTGGAACTCGGGGCTATCGAGTTCGTCGCCAAGCCCTCGAGTGGCATCGATCTCGACATGCAGAGCGTGAAAGAAGAACTGCTCCGAAAGATGAAGATGGCGGCCAAGGTTCGCGTAGTACGCACGGCTTCGCGCCTGGCTTCGACGATTCAAAATGCCGGCGGTTCAAAACCGGCACCGAAGGCCCCGGTCAGCAGCCGTCCGGCGCCCACGTCCGGACTCGACCAGCGGTTCCCTGTCGTGGTGATGGCTGCCTCGACCGGCGGCCCGGCTACCGTCATGCGCATCGCTCCGGGTTTCACGCGCGATTTTCCGGCCGCGGTCATTCTCGTCCAGCACATGCCCGCATCATTTACGACGCAATACGCAGCGCAACTCGCGGAATTCACGGAAATCCGCGTAAAGGAAGCCGAAGCCAACGAATCGCTTCAACCGGGCACACTCTATATTTGTCCGGGCGGCCAACATCTTCGTGTCACGCCAAGTGGACGCATTCAGCTTGACGCCACGACGGGCCGGATCAACGGCTATCTGCCAAATATTGACGTCACCATGGAATCGGTGGCGGCTTTCGCCGGCCCGTTGAGCATTGCTGCAGTTCTCACCGGCATGGGGAACGACAGCGCCAACGGAGCCAAGGCGATCAAATCCGCGGGCGGCCTGGTTCTGGCCCAGGACGAGGCGACCGCCGTAATTTTCGGTATGCCCTCCGAGGCCATCAAAGCCGGCGCGGTCGATCAAGTTCTCGGTATGGATGACGTTTACGCCGCAATCGAAAAGCGGGTCGTTGGTCTTTGCCGCCCAACTCCCGCAGGAGTTCGCTGATGCGCGCGGCGGCCCCGGCGAAATCAACACCCGTGCGAACGGAGCAGATTATTCTTTTCCGCGTCAGCGGGCACATCTTCGCCGTTTCCTCCGCCTCCGTGCAGGAAGTCCGCAGCGCGGACAGCATGTCGGGTATGACCGTAGAGATCAATGCGCCGGCGCTTCGCAAAGTTCGTCACGTAGCCCAGCGCGGCGATCGGTCTCTGTTTGTTGTAAATGGAGCGGCGCATTTCGGCCTTGCTCCTTCACCCGGAGCATTGATTTTCGTATTGCGGAAGACTCGCACTGCTCTCTTGATCGATGGCATCGAGAAAATGACAAGCATGACCAGGCTACAGGCGCTTCCGCGATCCTTCTGCCATGAAGAACGCCAATGGTACCGCGGGCTTACGGCGCTGGATCAAATGGTTGTTCCGGTCGTGAGTCCGGAAGGGTTCTTGTCCGTCGAGGAACTGGCCCTGTTGGATGCGGCATTGCCGCCCGCACAAGACTCGGATCAGGGAAAAACGGAAGGGACTGAACTAGCGGAATGACGGTAGCGACCGAACTCGAGTTTCAGTCGTTCGTGCTGCTTCGGCTCGGCGAACGGCGATTTGCCGTTGCGGCGAATCACATTGCCGAACTCGTGGCGCCCAGCCGTGTTTTCCGTTTTCCGCACCGCACGGCAAGAATCGAAGGGGTGATCCTGCGGCGCGGCCGAATCGTTCCGGTCTGCGACGTCGCAGAATCTCTGTTAGGCAAGAGGCTGACGTCCAGGCGTTTTTATCTGATCGCGGTGCGTCACTACGGGGCGCAAACCGAATGGGTCGCGCTGCCTGTGACCGGAGAGTGCGAACTGATCACCTCGGAGATGAGCCCAGCCAGCAGTACCGACAGGCCGCATGTGGCAGGCTGGCTCTCCCACGATGGCGACGTCATCGAGGTTCTAAATATCGAGGCGCTCACGCCGGGACCCGAGGAAGTACCGGCGCAACCCGAGGCGCTCGCACCATTGGAGTCACGGCCGTGATCCTTCCTGGGCGTCCGGCCAAACTTCTGCTGATTGACAGTAACGTTTACTTTGCGAAACGGCTGGGAGACGCCTTGAAGCGCGAGGGGTTTGAAGTCGTCTCCAGCACGCAAGCAGCGTACGCCTTGACCGCGCTCGAATATGACGCCCCTACAGCCATCCTGTGCGCCACAAAAATGCGAGAGATGGGCGCTCTGGAAATCGCCAAAATCATTCACGCGGATGTAAAGAATGCCAGCTTGCGAATTGTCGCTCTTGGCGACGGCAGCCAGCGCGCACTGATGGAAGCGTTTCAGGCCGGCTGCGACGATTATATTGACCGCAACCAGCAGCCGGGCGTCATCGCTTCGCACGTTAAACAGATTCTCATCAGCAAGGCCGAGGGTTTCCAGCCGACGCAGATGCTGGCGCAATCCGATGCCAGCCTGAGTGGCAATCTGACCCATCACGACCTAACCGGTGTGATGCAAATGCTCGGCCACTCGCACCAAACGGGCGCGCTGCACGTCAATGCCGGCGAAACGGATGGCCTCTTGTTTTACGACGCGGGAGAAATCGTCCATGCGGAATGCGGCAATTTGTTCGGCGACGAAGCCGTGATCCACATCCTGAAGAGCTGCGTGAACGGCAGCCAGGGTGTGTACAAATTTGTGTACGGAACGACGTCGCCGCACCGCACCGTGCTGCGTTCCGCCACTGATCTTATGCTGGATGCCATGCGCGAGTTTGACGAAGGCAAGCGAGACATGGCAGACAAGGAAGCGCTATGAGCGAAGCGATGACCATTCCTCCGCTGGGCGAAACCGCTGCGAAGAGGACACCCACCGTTTATTTCATTGATGACAGCGCCACCATGCGCGAAGTCATCAAGATCGCGTTCCGCCGCGAGAACATCAACGTGATTACTTGTGCCGATGCCGCGTCTGCCCTGGCACAGTTCGAACAGAACCGCCCCGATGTGGTGATTACCGACGTCATTATGCCGGATCAGGACGGTTACTCGGTCTGCAGCCAGATCAAGCAGAATCCGGAATTCAGCGAAACGCCCGTGGTATTGATGTCCGGTGTGGTCAACAAAAGCGTTGCGGACAAAGCCGTGGCGGTCAAGGCGGATGAGCTGATTCGCAAGCCTTTTCAGCCGCAGGAATTAATCGGACGGGTAAGAAGCCTGCTTGAACCCAAAAGCTCAACACCGGCGTTCGCGGCTGAACGTCCAGCGGCATCAAACGCGCTGAGCAATTTATTTTCGCCAGCTCCGCCTCCGGCAGTGACACGGAATGCCCCTCTACCACCGCCCGCAGCACAGGGTACCTCGGAATCCATCTGGCCTCGCGCGCTCGCCGAAGCGTTTACCCCGAGACAGCCTGCCCAGGCGCAAAACGAATCGCAATCCACGGCGTCACCCAACGTGCGTCCAGCGCCCAGCGCCTCCGATGTCCAAAAGTTTCGCGTGGAGATCGCGCGACTGGACCTTCTCGTCAAGAAGCTGCAGACGGAGCTGCAAATAGAACGGCAATACAATCAGGCGCTGGAAGCGCAAATCCGGGCGCTGACGGAAGTCGCGTAGCCGCGCCGCGTCCCCGTTACTCACCGTTGGCGCGCCCATGCCTTATCGATAGAGCAAGAAAACAGCATATACGAGCGAAGGGAGAGCAAAAGCCAGGAGAAAAAGAAGTTGTATATTTCATGCAACTCCCCGCGGGATTATTCAAACGGAGATGGGAGCTCCTTTCGAATAATAAGTTAAAGTAGATAAGTCTATAGTCCGCAGTCCTTCAAATTCCAGAGTATTTTGCGGTGGCCACCGACTCAGTCCCTGGTTGATTAATGCGCCAAACAGACAAACTGCGCGCGCCCGAAGCGGATGCATCACTTTTCCCCGCCCTGTAAGCTATCCCTGCGGTCTGTTGACGCTCGAACGAGGATTCGGTAGCCTCACTTTTAGGCCCTTCCACAAGCGCTTTCGGTTTCGGGAGAACGACCGATGAGCAACAAAAATGATTCTGCCATATCTCGCCGGGAGTTTGCGCGACGGGCGGCCATGGTTTCCGCAGCGGCTTCGCTGGCTCCCGCAGATCTTCTCAGCTCGGAACGACCATCTGTGCCGGCACAGGCACAACAAGTTTCGAATGCTTCGAAGCTGTCGCCAGCTAGCCAAATGGAAGTCGAATCCCGTATCCAATCGATTCTTGCCCAGTACGGCAGCCGCTTGTCTGAGGCCCAAAAGACCGATATCCGGAGATTGGCTACCGAGGCCCAGCCGCCGCTTGACCGTTTGCGAGCCTATGCAGTGGAGAATGGAGACGGCCCGGCCCTTTATCTGAAGCCTCTCATCGAGCGCGAAAAGAAGCCCACGCCATGGCCACCCGCACCAAAAGCGGCGGCTGCGCCGAAGACTTCCTGAGGAGCTCTGCGAATGCCTGGCGAAGAGATCTTTTATCTCTCAGTAACCGAGCTGGCGAAGCGTGTCGAGACCAAAAAACTTTCGCCTGTCGAATTGACGCAGATGTATCTCGACCGCAGCGAGAAATTCGGATCACGGTTCAACGCTTACGCCCATCTGACTCCTGAAATCGCAATGGAACAAGCGAAGGCCGCGGAAAAAGAGATTCAGCGCGGTCATTATCGCGGGCCGCTCCATGGAATTCCTTATGCCGCAAAGGACCTGCTTTCCGTCAAAGGGCTGCCCACAACCTGGGGAGCCAAGTCCTTTGCCAATCAGGTATTCGATTACGACGCAACGGTGATCGAGCACTTGAAGCGCGTGGGCGCGGTCATGATCGGCAAGGCCGCGATGATCGAGCTTGCCGGAGGGATGGGTTATCGCTTTGCCTCCGCGTCCTTGCAAGGTGAGGCAAAGAATCCTTGGAACACAGCCTGCTGGACTTGCGGGTCCTCCTCCGGTTCCGGCGCCATCGTAGCGGCTGGTCTCGCGGCATTTGCTATCGGCACGGAAACTTGGGGATCGATCGTCTGCCCGTCGGCATTTTGCGGGGTGAGCGGCCTGCGGCCCACGTACGGCCGGGTGAGCCGCTATGGGGCGATGGCCCTGGCGCCTTCGATGGACAAGGTTGGCCCCATGGCCAGATCAGCAGAGGATTGCGCCCGCATCTTCGCGGCTATCGCGGGCCACGATCCGAAAGATCGCGGCACCGTGCCAATCGACAAAGGAGCGTTCACTTACTCGCCGTCTATAGAACTGCATTCTCGCCCGCTGAAAATTGGCTGGTTGACGAATGCCTGGAAATCCCTGGAGCCAGGTATCGCAAAGCCCGTCGACGCAGCGGCAAGAGTATTGAAGAAGTATTTTCCGAGCGTAAAGAATGCCAGCCTGCCAGAGGGGCCTTGGGAGGATGCGGGAAACATTGTCGTTGCGGTGGAGAGCGCGGCTTCCTTCCGAACGCTGATCCGTTCCGGACGAGTGAGCGAATTGTCCGATCCGTTGGGACAGATTGCCGGATACGTGAACGAGCAATACTCCGCCGCCGATTACCTGCAAGCCCTCAAGATAAGAGAATTCCTTCAGAAGAAGATGGATGCGATGTTTGAAACATTCGACGTTTTGGTTACGGCGTCGCAGCCTGTGGCAGCGACTCCCTTGGAATTGAACCTCGAAACCGGACTTGTCTTTCCGGACCCGCTCGGTGGAATTGGGAATCTTTGCGGACTCCCGGCGCTTTCCGTTCCCTGCGGTTTCACGGACAAGAACCTTCCAGCCGGATTGCAGTTTGTGGCCAGGGCCGGAGACGACATCGCCGCTATTCAAGCCGCGCGAACGTTTCAGCTGCACACCGATTGGCACAAGAGACATCCCAAAATTCATTAGCAGACGGCGGAGCCCGCGGGAACAAACGGAACGACGACTGTCTCAAGCGCGGTTTAACAATTCATAGACGGAGCGCAGGAGCGCTCCGCGGCTGAACGGTTTCGTCAGCAAGCGAATGGAAGGATCGCCCTGCATGGCGTCCGCCGCGGCACGCTCGCTGTAACCGGACATGTACATGATGCGAAGACCAGCTCGCTTTTCCTGAAGACGGCCGGCAAGTTCCTGGCCGGTCATGCCCGGCATGACCATGTCGGTGATAAGTAAGTCGATGCCGCCTTTGTGTTTCTCGACGAGATGCAGGGCTTCCGCGCCGTCCCGCGCTTCCATTACAGTGTAGCCGCCGGATTCCAGGAATTCGCGCGCCACTTCACGCACGTCCTGTTCGTCTTCCGCAAGCAGAATCGTCTGTGTGCCGCGCGGCACTTCGGAGAAAGTTTGTCCGGTGCTGGAGTTCTCCACCGGCTGATCCACGCGCGGGAGGTAGATCTTGAAACAAGTTCCGCGTCCCAATTCGCTGTAGACCCAGATGAAACCGCCGCTCTGCTTCACCACGCCGTAAACCGTGGCCAGACCCAGGCCCGTCCCCTTCCCTTGCGCCTTGGTAGTGAAAAATGGTTCGAAGATATGCGCTTGTGTCTCCGCGTCCATGCCCGTGCCCGAATCGGAAACGGCGAGAAGCACGTAGCTTCCGGGCCGCACGATTGGATGCACGGCGCTATAGGAGCCGTCCAGATCTGCGTTCATCGTCTCAATCAGAAGCCGGCCGCCGCCGGGCATCGCGTCTCGCGCATTCACGGCCAGATTCATGATCACCTGTTCCATCTGGCCCGCGTCCGCGCGAATGGCGCCAAGGTCCTCCGACGTACCCACTATGAGTTCGATATCTTCTCCGATAAGTCGAGGCAGCAATTTGCCCATATCCTCAACGACGCTATTTAGATTCATGGTGTGAGGTTGTAAGACTTGCATGCGGCTGAAAGCGAGGAGCTGTCGTGTCAAGGAGGAAGCGCGATCCGCTGCCCGTTCTATTTGCTGAATCTTCTTCGCGATCTGATCGGCGAGCGGAAGATTGTTAAGTAAGAGCTCTGTATGGCCCTTGATGACCATCAGCAGATTATTGAAGTCATGCGCCACGCCGCCGGCCAATCGGCCCACAGCTTCCATTTTCTGTGATTGGCGCAGTTGCTGTTCGAGGATCTGCCGCTCGCTCACGTCCTGCGCAACAACCAGGCGGACTTGCCTGCCCGCATATTCCAATTCATGGGAGATGGATTCGACCTGGATCATCTTTCCGTCTTTCTTAATATGTTTCCACTTGTAATGCTGGCGCGCTCGAGCGTCCGCCCTGGTCAAAGTGGCCAGAAATCTGGTTCTTTCTTCTTCCGGACGAATATCCAGCGCGGTCATGTTTCTAAACTCAGTTGCGGAGTATCCGTACTGCTGAACCGCCGCCTCGTTCACTTCGAGGAATCGCAACGTTTCCAGGTCAATTACCCAGGTGGGGAGAGGGTTATAGCTGAACAGCAGCCGGAACATCTCTTCGTTCTTGCGAAGGGCAACTTCGGCTCGGCGCCGCTCGATCGCCAGCGCAAGATGGCCGCCCACTGAAGTAAGGAATTCCAGATCGCGCGAATCATACGCGTTCTCGTTTTCGTAGTGCTGTACCACAAGTACGCCGATGGTGGCCGTGGGCGTCTTAAGCGGAACACCCAGCCATGCAGGTGAAGGCGAACCAACCAATTCCACTTCCCCAAGCGCCGCGAGACGATCAAACTCTCCTTGAGGAATCAGCATTGCCGAACCCGTTCGAAACACAAATGCCGTGCAACTCCGTCCCACTTTTTGCGGCGGAGGTGCAACATCCACTTGATCGGCGAAAAAGGGGAACGTGAAAGTATCTGCCTCAGCGTCATGCAGCGCGACGAAGCAATTCTCGGCGTAAAGGACCTTTTTCAGGGCCAGATGAATCCCCGCCAGCAACTCGTCAAGGTTCGAGGTTTCATTGAGCGCATGAACCACTTCGGCGATAACTTGGCGTTCCGCTTCCATGCGCTGCAAATCGGTAACGTCCAGAAAGCTGACGACAATCCCGTCGACACGGGGCGATTTCTTCTGATCGAGCGCGGTTGCCACAAACCAGCGCCAGCCACCGTCTTTGCTCCGAAGCCGGCAGCGCCCGCACATCGTCCCGCCTTCGTCGGTAGAAAGTTCGCGCAGCCGTTCACGGATTCCGGAAGCGTCACTTGGATGCAGTAAAGAAGCAATGGATTCCCCGACCAGGTCTTCGGGGGAGTGGCCCAAAATGCGTGCAAAACTTGGGCTGGCAAAGAGGATGGTCCCATCAGGACTCAGGATGGAAACAAGTTCGCGAACGGAATCCAGTAACGCAAACAGTTGCTCCGCTCCCGTGGCAGTGCCTTGCGCGGTGGATGGCTGTTGGGACATGAAATTGCTGCTCGCAAATCCAGCCAGCGCAAAGAGCACCGCAGGCGAGGGTGAGTCTTTTGTCCTCCGTCGAAGTTGATCGTGCTACTGCTTTCGAGCTAGATGAGGGAAAGCTGAACAATCTCATCCTACAGGATTTTGCCACCCGCATAATGCGCTGAATTCAACGATGTTGCGAAATAATGACTGTGCGCGGAAACGGGGAATACTCGCGGAATAGCTTTTCTTGACGATGATGGCCGCATGTTACGCTCCCACTGTTGAAGTTAGAGTGACAAAGCACGATTCACTCGCGACTTTTGAGCAAATCTTGAGGAGCCGATTCCGCCATGCATGAGATCTGGAAAGATATGTTCGTTATGGGACTTCCCCTGCTGGAGAAAATCCTCCGGCCAATCATTGTTTATACGTTTCTAATCGTCAGCTTGCGTCTCTCCGGAAAGCGCGAACTTGTACAGCTGAACCCATTCGACCTGGTGGTTCTACTGACGCTTTCAAACACCGTGCAGAACGCCATCATCGGTGAGGACAACAGCGTGATCGGCGGCCTCATCGGAGCGGCTTCCCTGCTCCTCACGAATTATCTCGTCGTCCGCTTCCTTTATGACCACCACAAACTTGACCAATTGGTTGAAGGCAAGGCCGACGTCCTGGTCGAAAACGGCAAAGTGCGGACGCAGCACCTGAAAAAGGAACTGATTACCCTACCTCAATTGGAAGCAGCCGCGAGGAAACAGGGCTTCGAGTCTCTGTCAGAAGTTGCGCAATGCATCCTGGAGCCGGGTGGAACGCTCACGTTTCTAGGCAAGAAGCCAGCTACGGAGGACGTACGCCACCGGGAATTACTCGACCGCTTCGAAAAACTAACGAAGGAAATCGCTCTGCTGAGGGGCTCTCAGCCGCCCGCCCGCGCTTAGCTCAATGGAGCAAGAAACCTGTTGAGGCAAGCGCGATGCCCACGGCACCGATCGACATGCCAGTGAACCAAAACGCCTTCCGTTTGGTCAGAAGCGTGATCGAGCAAATCACCAGCCCGACTTCCAAGAGTGCTTCTCCGCCGTCGAACCGGTCAGCTCTGCGCCCGGAAAGATCGCGCTCAGCTTCTAGGTCCTTAGCTTCCTTGCTGATATCTTCTTTGTCGCTCTGGTAGTGCTCGACTTCTGCCACGTACTTCTCTCGCAGCGCTTCGCCCTTTTCCTTGTCGAGCGAGGCAACGGTTCCTATCAAGTCAGAAAACCCTTGAGTTTCATGTAGGCGAATGCTCTTCGCCTGGTACTGCGCCCAGCGATCCGAGGCTTGATTCTGTCGAAGCAACTCCTCCGTGTGCGCGCGATGGCCGAGCAACGTCACGGCCGCCACAAGCACGGCCATGATCGAGATGGTTATGGAAACAGGAAATACATGGGGATTATTCCCGTGCTCACTCTGGCCTTCCGGAAGCTCGACTCCTTCGCTCATTCGTCAGCGCCTTTCTGTGATTAAGATTCTGAACGGGATTCGATCGCATGCAAAGCTTCTCGCGCCGCTGCCAGCGTGCGGTCAATGTCCGCCGAAGTGTGCGACGCGGAGAGGAACGCCGCCTCAAATTGCGATGGCGCCAGGAAAATTCCTCGATCGAGCATCTCCCGGAAGAATCGCGCGTAAACTTTTGTGTCCGACCGTTTGGCATCCGCGTAATTCCTCACCGGCCCTTCCGCAAAGAAAATGGTCGAGAGCCCACCGATTGCGTTGATCTGCGCGGGAATTCCGGCATCAACAAGCTCAGCTCGCAGCCCATCGACCAGCCTCTGCGCGTTCTTGGTCATCTCTTCGTAAATTCCATGTCTGTTGAGCTGCTTCAGCGCTGCAATGCCTGCACTCATTGCGAGCGGGTTTCCCGCCAGCGTTCCTGCCTGATACACCGGCCCGAGCGGAGCGACATGATTCATCCATTCCGCTCGGCCTCCGTAAGCCGCCACCGGCACTCCGCCGCCGATAATCTTTCCCAGCGTCGTCAGGTCCGCCTCAATTCCAAAAAGCTCCTGCACCGAGCCATTGCGCAAACGAAACCCTGTAATCACTTCGTCGACCATGAACAACGCGCCGTTTCGCTGCGTAATCTCACTCAGTCCCTTCAAGAAATCTGTCTCTGGCAGAACGACGCCCATATTCGCGGCGATCGGTTCGACAATAATGGCTGCGATCTTACCGGCGTGCCGTGAAAACACTTGCTCGACCGCATTCAAGTCGTTATAAGGCACGTTCAGAGTCAATTCGGCCAGCGCCTGCGGCACGCCGGGACACTCCGCGATTCCAAGCGTCGCCAAGCCCGAACCGGCCTGCGACAGGAAACTGTCCGCATGCCCGTGATAGCAGCCCTCAAATTTAAGAACGAAATCCCGCTTGGTAATTCCGCGCGCCAGACGCACCGCGCTCATCGTCGCTTCCGTCCCGCTGGAGACGAACCGGATTTTCTCGATAAACGGAATCGCCTGTGTTATTAGAGTCGCAAGCTCCAGCTCAAGCTCCGTCGTTACGCCGAAGCTCGTCCCCCGCCTGGCTTGATCTGCGATGGCCGCGCTGATGGCAGGATTTGCGTGTCCCAGGATCATCGCGCCCCAGGAGCAAACATAGTCGAGCAGCTCGTTCCCATCTGCATCGTAAAGGTATTGCCCGCTGCCCCGCTCGATGATCAGCGGCTCCCCACCTACGGACCGAAACGCGCGCACGGGACTGTTCACCCCCCCAACCAGAACGTTCTCGGCGCGCTCAAAAATCTCGCGCGAACGCCGGCGGTCCTGCTTCGCCCGTATGTGTAGCGTGCTCATAATTTGTTCGGATCAAATTAACACGCCTTCAGCCAGCGTGCGACGTCCTTGGCATGGTAGGTCAGAGTGATTTCTGCTCCAGCTCGCTGGATACCGGTGAGAATTTCCAGAACAACCCGCTGTTCATCCAGCCAGCCTTTCTGTGCCGCCGCTTTCACCATGGAGAATTCTCCGCTCACGTTATAGGCAGCAACGGGAACATCGAACGCGTCGCGCACCCGCCGAATTACATCCAGATATGGGAGGGCCGGCTTCACCATTACCATATCCGCGCCTTCCTCCAGATCGAGTTTCACTTCCTTCAACGCCTCCCGCGCATTGCTGGGATCCATTTGATAACTCCGCCGGTCTCCGAACTGCGGAGCCGACTGTGCCGCTTCCCGGAAAGGACCGTAGAACCCGGAACAATACTTCGCCGCATAAGAAAGTATGCTGATGTCTTGGAACTTATGTTCGTCAAGAATCTGGCGGATGGCCGCAACACGCCCGTCCATCATATCCGAAGGCGCAACAATATCAGCACCTGCGCGCGCGTGAGAAAGCGCCTGCTGTGCGAGAATCGTCAGCGTGGCGTCATTCGCCACTTCGCCATTTTCGATCACGCCGCAGTGGCCGTGGTCCGTGTATTCGCACAGGCAAACATCGGTTATCACCAGCAGTTTCAGCTTCGCATTTCGAATCGCCTCAATCGCTCGTTGCACGACGCCTTGCGCGCTCAGTGAACTCGTTCCCCGTGGATCTTTCGATTCCGGCAATCCGAAAAGAATAATCCCGGGAATCCCCAGAGCTTCCACTTCCCGGCACTCTTCCACGATCTGATCCGGCGATTGCTGATACACGCCCGGCATGGAGCCGACTTCCTGCCGAACCTTCGTACCCGGACAAACAAACATCGGGTAGATCAAGCCGGATGTCGCGAGCCGCGTCTCCCGCACCAGGTTGCGCAGCGCTTCATTTCGCCGCAATCGCCGGGGCCGATGCGTGGGAAAACTCATCCTCGTCTTACTCCTGACGGAGCCGCCTTCTGCCCGTCGGCAAAATGTTTCTCCAGCGCTTCGATCACCGACGCGGCAGTCGTATCAGCCGCAATCACGGCGCGCACAACGCCTTCTTCGCGCAACGCCTTTGCCGTCACAGCTCCAACGGCTGTAATCGCCAGCTTATCCTGAAGCTGGCGCAACTGCTCAGCGCCCCGCAATTCCGCAAAGTGATGCACCGCGGACGGGCTGAAAAACAGCACCGCGTCCGCTGCGCCTTGTGCAATCTGCGTCAGTTTTTCTTCATCCAACGCTGTCGGCCGCAGCGTGCGGTAAGCAATCACTTCCGTGACCTGCGCACCATGACGCTTCAGCGCCACCGGCAAATCCGGATTCGCGCGATCGCTCCGTGGCAAGAAAACTCTCGCTCCATCAAGTTCCCCCCTCAACTCTTCCGCTAGCGCCGCGCCGTTGTGCGTCTCGGCGACATACGCGACCGGAAGTCCCGTCTGCCGAACTGCCTCGGCGCTGACCGGCCCGACACACGCGACCCGCAACTTGCTCCAGGGGCGGGGGCGAACTCCGCTGAACTCCTGGTCATCCCATCGCTTCGTCACCGCGCGAACCGCCTGCGCGCTGGTGAAAATCATCCAATCAAACTCATTGATCCCCATGATCGCCGCGTCCAGTGGTGCAAAGTCTTCCGGCTCCGCGAACGAAACAAGCGGCACCACAACTGGAATTGCGCCCCGCCCGGAAAGTTCCCGCGCGAGCGCCTCGCTCTGCGCCGCAGCACGCGTAATCACGACTCGCTTGCCCGCCAGCGCAGATGGAAATCGCTCATCCACGCTGCCGGCTCACTTCTTCCAGGATAGACTGCGCGCCTGCCTCAATCAGCAAACGCGCCATGTGCTCGCCAAGCTGCGCCGCCTGGTCTGGCTGGGCTACGGCGCGCTCTTTCACATACTGGACTCCATCTACGGAGCAAACGCACGCATCCAAAACCAACTCGCCCCTTTCGATCCGCGCCCACGCGCCCAATGGTACCTGGCATCCACCATGCAATGATCCCAGAAGCGCCCGCTCCGCAATAATCGCGCTTCTCGTCTCTGCATCATCTAGCGGCGCCAAGAGGTCCCCAGCCTCCGTATCCTTCAACCGGCATTCCACGGCGATCGCACCCTGGCCCACCGCGGGCATGCAAACTTCCGGTGCGAGCACTTCCGAAATGCGCTGACTCAACCCCAGGCGATCGAGGCCCGCCTTCGCCACCATGATGGCCTCATACTCTCCACTCTCCACTTTTCTCAACCGCGTGTCCACGTTTCCGCGCATGTCCCGGAGATCGAGGTCCGGCCGCAGGTGCCGCAATTGTGCCTGCCGCCGCAGGCTGCTTGTCCCCACACGGGCGCCCTGCCGGAGGTTAGCGATCGTGGAACCAACCAGGCAATCCCGAGCATCATCCCGGCGGCAAACTGCCGGAAACATGAGCCGCGATGGAATTTCTGTCGGGATGTCTTTTACGCTGTGTACCGCCAGGTCGATCGTTTCCTCCAGCAGCGCCTCCTCCAGCTCTTTGATAAAGATTCCCTTCCCGCCAATCTGCGTAAGCGGCGACTGCTGCATTTTATCGCCCGCGGTCTTGATGATGACGATCTCCGCTTCCGTTCCCGTCGCGGCAAAGAGCTGCTTGCGAATGGATTCCGCCTGCCATTTTGCAAGCAGACTCCCTCGTGTGCCGATCCGGAGCGTTCTCACGGCTTCTCCCGGTTCGAAAGGAACAGATCACGAAGCGCCTCGGCGTTCTGGATCTTGCGGCGAAGCTGTTTCTCGCCGCGCAGCCGCTGCGCCGGCTCCAGTAGCAGCTTTTCCAGCATTTCATCCATCAATTTTTCCACGTGAGCCCGGTCCGCTTCGGCCAGATGCTGCATGGATTCCACTCGCGACCGAATGAACGCCGCACGCTCTTCCCGAATTCTGATGCGCAGCGCATCCACCAGCCCAACCAACTCGACGCTAGCCTGCCAGGAGAGAAATTTACCGACATGCTCATCAACGATGTTTTCGGCTCGTGGAATTTCGCTTTCTCGCGCGTTGCGATTTTGCTGCACGATATCGGTCAGGTCGTCCATGGTATAGACATAGACGTTGTAAAGCTTTCCGACGCCGGGGTCTACGTTTCGCGGCATGCCAAGGTCCATCAGGAACAACGCCCGATTTCCGCGCGCCGCCATTGCCCGCTCCACGATTTCGCGGCGCAGCACCGGTTCCTCCGCGGCCACCGAGGACACCACTACGTCTGGAGATTGCAACGCCTGTTCCCATTCTCCCCAAACGGCAACCTTTGCGCCGAATTGTTTCGCCAAATCGTTCGCTCGGTCTCGCGAGCGGTTCATCACATGCAGGTGCGCCATTCCACGATCCCGCAGCTGGGACAGAACTTGCTCGCTGGTCGTTCCCGCTCCGACGACCAGCGCGCTGCGCTCGCTCAGTTTTCCGAAGATTCGTTCTGCCAATTTAACGCCCGCGGATGCCGCGGACATCGGCCGGGTGCCCAGCTCCGTTTCGCTGCGCACGCGCTTCCCCACTTCCAGCGCTCCCTGGAACAGCCGGTTCAGCACCGGCCCCGTGGCGCCATGTTCGTGAGCGAAGCGGTACGCCTCCCGGACCTGGCCCAGGATCTCCGCCTCCCCCAGCAACATGGAATCGAGTCCGGCCGATACCCGAAAAAGATGCCGCACCGCCTCACGGTCGTAGTGGTGATACAGCGAAACGTTGAGAACGTCCAGCCGCACCGCGTGAAATTCGCTCAAGAAGGAAGAAAGTCCGGGCGCGCTCTCGTGGGAAGATTCGGGCGGAACACCATACACTTCGCTGCGATTGCAAGTGGAGAGCACCAAAGTCTCTTCGAGAATCCCGCGGGTGCGCAGCTCGTCCGCAGCGCGTTGCGCTTGTTCGGTCGTGAAAGACACTCTCTCCCGCACCTCGACCGGTGCTGTTCGGTGATTTAATCCGACGAGAACGATCTCCATGCCGCGGCCCATTCGCTCCTAAAAATAGCGGTGACTGTGCGAGAAATAGAAATTAACTACGGTAAAGCTGAGCACCACGATCGCAAAATTGAACATGCAAAGTTTCGAAGCCCGCGCTCCGCGCCAGGCCGTGGTCCGCGCCAGGAAAAAATAGAGAACGTAAAGCGCGAGCACCAGCAGCGTGATGATGTACTTGGGATCGAATAGTGAGTTCTGGCCGGGAAGCCGGTCAACCGAGACGAATCCCAAAGCCGTTCCGATGGAGATCGAAATCAGCCCCACCAGAACGCTCGACCGGCTCATCTGCTCCAGCAATTCCAGCGGTGGCAGGCGCCACACCACATCTCCAACTTTGTGTCTTCTCAGCAGCCGCTCCTCTCCCAGAAAAATCAGGCTCAGAACGAAGGAAAGCGCAAAGGCGGCGTAGGCGAGGATGCTCAGCGTCACGTGAAACGCGAAAACGATTCCATGTGCAGCCGGCGGAGGAAGGCGATCCGCCGGGGCGAGGTGTGCCGCCAGAAAAAACACAAGGATGAAAGGCAGCACGAAAGCCCCCACGGAACGCTGCCGGTGGAAGAGTTCAAGACCAAGATACGTCAGTGCCAGTAGCCAGCCGAACAGCGACATGGATCCGTAAAGATCATGGTAAGGAACCGTGTGCGACCCACGCGAGCGCTCCAGCAACGCGAAGTAGTGGGTAACCAGCCCGAGCGCCAGGAGAATGGTTCCCAGCCGGCCCGTGAGCTTCCTTCCCGTGCTCAAGAACTGCACGTACAACCACAAGCTCAACGCGTAGGCCAGTGCCGTCAAAATTAAGTAGAAATGATTCATTTCTGATCCCGGCGGAGATGGCCCTGCCATCCCACCTCGCATGACCAAACAATCTCATACCCAAATTCGCCAAGGACGCTGACATTCCGAGTATAGCCCACACTTGCTGGCGCGCGCATCGCCCGATCGCCTTCTGCGTATTCCTGCCAGCGCGGCTCGCCCGTATTTGCTATGCTTGCTGCTTCAGGCGGAACATGACGATCGAAGCTGCCGCGATTAACCGAAAAGAGTTGTTTCTCCGTGCCTGCCGAGGCGAGGCCGTTCCCCGCGTCCCGGTTTGGATGATGCGCCAAGCCGGCCGCTACCTGCCGGAGTACCGCGAAATGCGCGCAAAGCACGCGTTTCTCGAGGTTTGCAAGACTCCCGACCTTGCCGCGGAAGTGTCTCTCCAGCCTTTTCGCAGGCTTGGAGTGGACGCCGTTATTGTGTTCTCGGACATTCTGATTCCGGCCGAGGCCATGGGCCTGCAACTCGAACTTGGCGATGCAGGGCCGAATCTCCCTAACCCCGTACGCACCAAAGCGGACGTAGAGAAATTAAGGGTTTTCGACCCCGAAACGGAGACGGGGTTCCTGCCCGAAGCCATACGTCGCATCGTGCGGGCACTCGGCCCCGACGTTCCGGTCCTCGGATTCGCGGCATCGCCCTGGACCCTCGCGTGCTACATGGTCGAAGGCAAAACCAGCGAGGGTTTTGCCACGGTCAAGAGCTTTCTCTACCACGAACCGAAAATGTTTCGTGAATTGCTCCACCGGATCGCCCAAGCAACAATTCCCTACCTGAAGGCGCAAATCGCCGCTGGCGCAGCCGCGGTCCAGTTGTTCGACACCTGGTGCGGCGAACTCGATCTTCACGACTACAACCGCTTCGTGCTCCCCGCCGTCCAGGAAGTCATTCACGGCCTCGGCGGCAAAGTCCCCGTGATCTATTACACGAAGGCCTCGTATCATCAACTGCCCGCCATCGCGCAATCGGGTGCCAATGCGCTAAGCGTCGATTGGCGCGTGGACCTGACCGAAATTCGCGCCTCCCTTAGTCCTAGAATCGCTCTGCAGGGCAATGTGGACCCCGCGGTCTTGCTTGGGCCGCCTGAGAAAATTCGGGAAGAGACCCTGGGCACGATCAGCGCTCTCGGCGGACGGGGCCACATTCTCAATCTCGGCCACGGCATTCTCCAGAACACCCCCGTTGAAAATGCCAAGCTGTTCATTGAAACGGCCCAGAGCGCCTTATTGCTGGACGCCAGACCTGCTTCACAGGCGAGGTGAACGACGCGAGATGACCATGGATCGTCCCAGTCTTCAGCAAATGCGCGATGAACTTCATGTTGGCGAAGAATTCCTCGCCAGGTACAATCGCCCCGGCCCGCGCTATACCAGTTACCCCACCGCGCCTATCTGGAACGACACCTTCGGCCCGGGCGACCTCGAAAAAGTTCACGAAGAAGCGGAGCGCGCCAAGACTCCTGTTTCGCTCTACATGCATATTCCCTTCTGCGAGAGCCTCTGCCTTTTCTGCGCGTGCAACGTCGTCATTCAGAAGAATAAGAGCGTCGCCCCGCCTTATCTCGATGTGCTGAAGCGCGAGATGGAACGCGTCAGTCGCAGCGTCTCAAAGAGCCGTCCCGTCGTGCAATTCCACTGGGGCGGCGGAACGCCCACCTACCTGACTCCCGAACAGATCGAGGACCTCTTCGGTTTCACTCGCGACCGTTTCCATTTCGCTTCGGACAGCGAAATCGGCATCGAAGTGGACCCGCGTGTCACTTCGCGAGAGCATCTCGAAACTTTGCGCAGACTCGGATTCAACCGCCTCAGCATGGGAATCCAGGATTTCCAGGCGGAAGTGCAGCAGGCCGTCCACCGCATCCAGCCCTACGAAATGACCCGCGACCTCCTCTTTGCCGCGCGCGATCTCGGTTTCGACAGCATCAACGTCGATCTCATCTACGGCTTGCCTTATCAAACGCCCGCCACGTTCGCCCACACCGTGGATCAAATCATCGGTCTCGCCCCCGACCGCATCGCCCTCTTCAGCTACGCCCATGTTCCCTGGCTGAAAAAGCAGCAAGGCTCTTTCGCCGCACACCTTCCAGAAGGCATGGAAAAATTCGAAATTTTCCGTACCGGCCTCCTCAAATTTCTGGAAGCCGGCTATCTCTACATCGGCATGGACCACTTCGCGAAACCCGGCGACGAACTCGCCATCTCGCAACAGAACCGCACGCTGCACCGCAATTTTCAGGGCTACACTACCAAGGCCGGCGCCGACCTCTACGGCATGGGCATCACCGCCATCAGCGGCATTCAAGACGCGTACGCACAGAATTACCGCGACATCCCTTCATGGGAAAAAGCCGTCTACGAACGCGGTCTCGCCACCATGCGCGGCTACCATCTTTCGAGCGAAGACCGCCTCCGTCGCGCCGTCATCAGCCGCTTGCTCTGCCACACCGTCGTGCTCAAGGACGAAATTTCCAGTGAATTCAGCATCGATTTTGATCAATATTTCGCCGAAGAACTGCGGCGCCTCGAACCCTCGCGCGAGGACGGCCTCGTGCTCGTCGAGCGTGGCGAGATCCGCGCCACCTGGCTCGGCCGCATTTTCATTCGCAATCTTGCTATGGTTTTCGATCCCTACCTCGAAAAGCAGCAGCTTGCCGCCAAGCTGCTCTTTTCGAAAACTCTCTAAGAGTATGAGTATTCGCTGCTTCGTCTTCTCATCTCGCGCGAAGCGACGGTCGCTTCTTCAGTGACCTCTCACGTTCAAACGTTGGTCGTGGGCGGCGGCATCTCCGGCCTCGTCTGCGCTTACGCTTTGCAAAAAGCTGGCATCGAAGTCCAGCTCGTGGAAGCCTCTTCAAGCCCCGGCGGCGTCATCCAATCCACCACTCGCGACGGGTTCCTTTTGGAGCTCGGCCCGCAAAGTTTCAGCGGCACCGCCCAGCTCCGCCAGCTCTGCGCGGAACTCGGCATTTCTGACCAAATCGTCCAGGCTCCCCCGCGCGCGCCACGCTATGTCCTCGTCAACGGCAAACTTCGGCCCGTGCCCCTGAGCCCCCCGGCTTTTTTCACCAGCTCGTTGATGGACGGCACCACAAAATGGGCGCTCCTGCGCGACATCTTTGGCAAAAGCATTCCGACAGAAGACGATGAATCCGTCGCCTCTTTTGTTCGCAGAAAATTCTCCGCTCAGCTCCTCGATCAACTGGTCGGCCCTTTTGTCTCTGGAATTTTTGCTGGCGATCCCGAAAAACTCAGCATCCGCAGCGCTTTCCCACAAGTCTACGAAGCCGAAAAGGCCTCTGGCAGCGTCATCCGCGGCATGCTACGCCTCGCCAAATCCAAAGAAGGCCCGCGCGAGCGCCCCACTCTTCAAACCTTCCGCGAAGGCAACGAAACTCTCGTTCGCGCGCTCTCGAACAAGTTAGGGCCCGCTCTTCGCATCCAAGTCAAGGCCACAGAAATCACCCGGCAAGACAGCGGTACTTTCAGCGTCCGCATCGAGCGTGGTGGCCAGGATCAATCTCTCTCAGCAAAATCATTAATCCTCGCTGCGCCGGCCGACGTCACCGGAAAGCTGCTCGCCCAGCTCGATCTCGCGTTCGAATCGCCGCTGGCCTCCTTCCAGTACGCAGCCGTCGCCGTGGTCTCTCTCGGCTATCGCAAAACTGACATAGGCCACGGGCTCGACGGCTTCGGTTTCCTCGTACCCCGCTCTGCGGGTGTCCGCGTTCTCGGCGCCGTCTGGAATTCCTCTCTCTTTCCCGGCCGCGCTCCCGATGATCACGCCCTCTTGACCAGTTTCGTCGGTGGCGTCACCGATCCCGAAGCCGCCAAGCTTAGCACGCGAGAACTCGCCGGCATCGTCCATCGCGAGATTTCTTCCCTTCTTTCCATCAGCAGCCCCCCCATTTTTTCAAACGTCACCATTTGGCCACGCGCCCTCCCCCAGTATAACCTCGGCCATGGTGATCGCCTTGCTTCCATCGCCAAACTTCTGGCGCGCTTTCCCGGAGTCTGGTTGACCAGCAACTACCTCCGTGGTCCATCCATCGGCTCTTGTGTCGAACAAGCTTTGTCCGTCGCCGAACAAGTCACTCGTTCGCTCGTACGATGACCGTAGCCGGATTTCTAATTGCGCCTCTTCCCATCTTTCCCATACCGCAGCGCCAACCTCGTCTCCCGCCGCTCCGCCGCCTCGCGCCACCGCCGCCTCTCCGCCGCCGTCTTCAAAATCAGCGGTGCCACCGTCTTCGGCTGTCGCGTGTATTGATCGATCGCCACAAACGTGACATACGCCGTGGTCGTATGCTTCCGCTCCCCAGTCATTGCATTTTCGGAATACACCTCCACTCCCACCTCCATAGACGTGTGAAAAACCCGATTGACCTGCGACTTCAAATTCACAATCTCTCCCAAATTCACCGGATTGCGGAAATCGATATAATCCACCGACGCGGTGACCACGTAGCTGTTCGAATGCCGGTGCGCGGCCATCGCCGCCGCCATGTCTACCAGGTGCATCACCTGGCCGCCCAGCAGTTTCCCCAGCGGATTCGTCTGCGCTGGCAGCACGATCTCCGTCATCTCCGAGCGTGACGCGCTTACCGGCTTCCCCGCCAGCTCTGTGTCCGCACTCCGCCGATGTTTCCCCCCGCTCGTTCTCTTCATCCGCTTCCTCATCTCCAGTTGAGTTTGGCCGCTCCCTGTGGCACCCGTATAATACGAGACGCTCCCATGACAGAACAGAAGAAAACCCGCCGCCAGATGCTTGAAGAATTCGTCGCCAAAAAGCCCGACGACGCCTTCTCCCGCTACGGTCTCGCCATGGAGTGTATGAATAGCGGAGACTCCGCTGCTGCCGGCCGCCATTTTCAAGCTTTGATCGAACGCAACGCGGACTACGTCCCCGCTTATCTGATGTACGGCCAGCTTCTCGCGCGCGAATCCCGAAGCGACGAAGCCAGGCAAATTCTCTCCAGCGGCATTGCCGCCGCCACCAAAGCTGGCAACCAGCACGCCCGTTCCGAGATGGAAACTCTCCTCAACGATCTCTCCTGACCACTCTGCGATTCTGTGCGTTTAGTAAGTTTCACTTCTGGGGTCACTTCGCAAGGTGAAATTTGAATTGGTGAATCAATCTATGCAAACGGCAAGACCCGGTTAGCGTTCCCAGGGAAACTTGGGAGGTGCCGCTTGCGGCTTGTTGAAGCCGCTGAATGCCGTCTTTATCCATTCCATGGCTACTGGGAGGTCGTTCGGATTCTGGATTACATGCGTGAAGAGGGCGCGTATGTCAAAGGGCGCTCCGCCAAATTCGCGAAACGCCGCAGGCAGCGGCGGCCCGCCTGCGGTGCCGGCAGGCAGGATCTGCGTGGTTAAATGCACCGCGTACATGCTCCCGCCCGCCAAAGCCTCGTGCGGGTACTGCATCAGCCAAGCACAGTTGTGCCCGTCCAGGATCATATTCGCGGAGAGCGCGACCCACTTTCCCTCATCCTCCTGCGTGGGCGTTTGGCAATTCCACCGCTGCTCCTGTGGCACGGACACGGTGGCATCCGAAAACCCGTACGCATCCAGCCGAATTTTCTGTAGTCCATGTTGTTCCGCAAAACGCTTCACTTCTGGGAGCGACTGGTTCCAATCCACGTTCGAGTCGTTGACCAGCGCATAGGCAGGACGTCCCAGGCTCAGCGCGTTGATGTACGGAAAGTAGTAGGGATAGGCGCGCACGGCCGTGAACAGGCAACTGGCCGCAAGTCCTAAGACCGCTGTGGCGCCCAACACGGAGCGCATCCGCCCGTGCACTTCGTCGATCATGCGTGGCATGGGTGCGAGCAGCAGGATCAGCAACGCAATGGGCACCGTGAAATGGCGGATACTGAGATCGAGTGGGCTTAACATGCATGCCCCTGTAAACACAATTAAACTCACCCAAATGACCCGCCAGTGGATGCCAACTTGTGTTGGAATAGCTCCAACGTTCGTCCCGCCGAGCCACTTCCGGCTCACCGCAGCCCCAAAAGACAAAATCAGCAAACCCAGAAACCCAAGGGACGATTTCAGAACAAAGACCACCGGAAAATAAAACCACACACCGTGCGGATAGGACTGCCCGAGAATAAATGTTGGCCGTTTCCCGGAGATTAGCACCCAAAACACTCCGCGCAGATACAGCAAAGGAGGCAGTAGCAGCCGGCGCAAGATGAGAGACACCGGGCCAGCTCCCATCCGCTCGAGCGCGTTCGTGGGCTGATGCCAGGAGAAGACGAAGTAGAACGCATAAACAATCAGTGCCGCCCACAAAATTCCTTTAAGCGTTGCCCGCCGACGCGCCCGCCGCCACTTGTGCAACTCGGCTTTGTCCGCTGGCTGGCCAGGGGCCACGTGCCAGCGCAGGCTCAGCGCAAACGCCACGAATGCAAAGAACAAAACACCAGCGGTAAACTTCGATAGCAAAGCCCCGGCAAGGCTCAGCCCGAACAGTAGGACATTCTTCCCACTCGGCTCCCGCCACACTTCCGCAAACGTCCACAGCGTCAGCAGGGAAAACAGCGTCACCGCCACGTCGGTGTGCACGAGCGGCCCGAAGGTGAGAAACGCAGGCGTGCTGACGTACACGCTGAGGCAGAGCAGTCCGCCCCACGCGCCTCCCAGCCGGCGCCCGCACGCGTACACCACCCATCCCAGCACCAGCGTCAGCAGCAGCATGGGCAACCGCGCCCACGCGAGCGTGGTCTTCGGGTCATTCCACTTCTCGAGCAGCCATTCGCCGAAGACCCACTGCCCCAGGTAGCCCGCAAAAAACTTTTCGCTGAACGTCCACGAGATGTGGCTATAGTCCGCGCGAACTCCGCGCAGTACCAGGGGAAGCGCCGCCAGTAGTTTGGGCAGCGGCGGATGCTCCTCATTCATCCTCAGATCCAGCTTTTGCAGGTAGCTCACCCCCGCGCCAATGTGGGACACCTCATCGACGGTAACGGACTCGCGCAGCCCCGCGCCGCCCGCCAGCACCGCCATCAACGCCAGCAGCAACACCGCCAACAGCCCGCTGGATATCCCCTGCGTTTTCTCCTCCGCACTCATTGCGCTTCGAACCTCCAAAATCTGGCTTGTAGTCTCTAATACGTCCGGTAATCATATACGTTTCACACAGCGACGAAGCCAGGCAAGCCCTCTCTCACGGCAATCACGAGTCACCGGCTATCAATCACGAATCAAGCTACAATGGACACATGGCTGTGCGACTCATTGCGCTGGACATTGACGGCACGCTGCTGGACAGCCGCTGGCAGCTTCCCGAGGCGAACCGCGCCGCCATCGCAGAAGCGACCCGCCGAGGCATCGAGGTGGCTCTCGTGACCGGCCGCCGCTATGACTTTGCCATGCCGGTGGCCCGCCAATTCGATTCCCCGCTGACGATGATCGTGAACAACGGTGCGTTGATTCGCTCGAAGGAAGGGCGGACGCATCTGCGGCACCTGCTGGCGCAGCGAACTGCGGAAAAGGTCCTGCGCCTGACGCGGCCGTGGCGCGAGGGGGCGGCCGTCATTTTCGACCGGGCACTCGAAAATCAACTGATGTTGGAAGTGCTGGACCCCGACGATTCGATGCGTTATGCCTACTATTCGCGAAATAAGGAGTTCATCGGAATCGCGAATCCGCTGGAGTCGTGTTTGACTGAGGATCCCATTCAGGTGATGTTTTCAGGTAAAGTTGAGGCCATGCGCGAGGCGGCGGAGCTTCTGCGAAACGCGGCGTTCGCAAATGAATTTTCGCTGGCGGTAACGACGTATGAGAGCAAAGACTTTGCAATGATTGACGTGGTCAATCCCATTTGCACGAAGGGGTCGTCGCTGGCAGAATGGGCTGCGCTGCGCGGATATGCGCGCGATGAAGTGATGGCCATTGGGGACAATCACAATGACCTGGAGATGCTCACTTTTGCGGGCATTCCCGTGGTGATGGGAAATGGTGTGCCGGAATTGAAGGCGTACGGCTGGCATGAGACGGGCACGAACGACGAAAACGGTGTGGCGCTGGCCATCGAGGAATTTGCGTTGAGGGAGGCCGCCCCTTGCGCCTGAGGCAAACTGCATTCTTCCTGGCCCTGGTTCTGTCGAGCGCAACGGCGCTGCGGGCGGAATACGTGGTGCTTCGCAGCGGCCAGCGCTTGAAGGTGACCGGCTACCAGCTTCTGGGAGACAAGTACCGCCTGCAAATGACCGGCGGTTCCGTCGAAGTTGCGTTTGCCGACGTGACGGCCATCGAGCCCGAAGAAATCTTCACTCCCGTTCCAGCTCAGCCAAAATTGGAGGTGAAGTCGCCTTTTCGCGAATTGGTGGAAGCGGCGGCGGCGCGCTATAAGGTGGATGCCGACCTCATTTCCAGCGTCATCGCCATTGAATCCAATTTCGATCCGAATGCCGTCTCCCGCAAGAATGCGCGCGGCTTGATGCAATTGCTTCCGGAAACGGCTGCCCAGCTCGGAGTGCGGAATATTTTTGATCCCCAGGAAAATATAGACGCTGGGACACGATACCTCCGCGACATGCTCCAGAAGTACAACAACGATCTTGCGCTCGCGCTCGCGGCTTATAACGCCGGGCCCGAGAGAGTCCAATCGTACGGCCGCGTGCCGCCGTTCGCGGAGACGATTTCGTATGTGCGCCGCGTGAAGCAAAGCTATGAGAAAAGCAAATCGAACCCTTTAGGAAACGCAATCACTCCGCCCGAAGCAAAGACAACTTCTTCCCTGCCTCGCACGGATCAACCCCAGTAGGAATTACAGCTATCGTTACGGATTTTGCGGCTGCGGAGGATTTTGCGGCGGGTTCTGCGGCGGATTAGCCGGGTTTTGCTGAGGATTGGAAGGATTCTGCACGGGCTGCTGGCCGAACGGACTCTGACCAGGAACCTGACCCAGACCCGTTCCCGTTTGCAAGCCGGGCTGGCCTACTCCGAAGTTATCCTTCGAAGGATCCCAGATAAACTCGAAGAGCCGATAGTTCTTGGCGCGGTCGTAGATGATGATGGAGGATTTGTTGATCTTGCTTCCGACGCCGATGATGTTGCCACCCACGATGCTCGGAGTATCGCCTGTAGGAATCGGTTGAGGATTCGAACTCGAATCGCTTTGGTCCGTCGATCCAGAAGTTCCAGTTGTACCCGGCGCATTTGTGCCGGGCGTAGTTCCGCCTGGCTGATTTGTTCCGGAAGTGGCTCCCCCTTGCGGTGTCCCGCCCGGACCGGGCTGGCCGCCAAACAAGCTGCTGGACCCGGCTTGTGGAGGCGTCCCCGTCCCGTTCAGGGCAGCGGGGAGAGTGCCTATACCACCCTCCTGCGGGAGCTGTAGATTCTGCTGTGGAGGTTTCAGGCTCCCGATGAGTTGTCCCGAAGCGCCAACGTAGATGAATCTCCACGAACCGTCCGTCGTGTTCATGGGATCTTTGTAGGCCTGGCGCATGAAACGGAGCGAACCGATCTTCGGCTTGGTGAGGTCATCGAGGCTGGTTGGGAAGCGGTTCATCTTGCGGTAGTAGAGCTTCACCCCGCGGGTATACTGTTTTCCACGCCAGATCATTTCCTTTTCCTGCTCGCGTCTTCCCTGGGTCAATACATTCGGAGAAACAGCCACGGCGAGAAGAAGCATAACCGTGAACAGGAAGATGACCAGGAGCAATCCGTAGCCGACTTGGCGGCGTTCGATCGACGCGCTCTTTCCGTTTGCGCTCATTGGGAGGGAGGGCCTCCCTGCTCCTCAAGAGGAGCCGTGCCGCGGCGGCCAGTGGAGATTTCTTCGAATTCGACGCTGGCATTGTTAATCCTCAAGAGACGGAAGCGGTTCATCAGGATCTCGCCCTCTGGAACGACATAGACTTCCTCACCGTCATAAAAGAAAGCGCGGCGCGCGGCACCCTTGGGAACCGTACCATAGCCGAAGAATTTCACGTTGGGTGGAAGCGTCGGCGGCGGCGGAGGTGGGTCCGGCAGTGGCGGCTTCACCGTCGGATATTCATGATTTTGCACTACATGAGGTTTTTCAACAGGAGGCGGAGCAGCCGCAGTGAAAATATTGCGGCCGGCGCTCTTGTACTCGGTCTTGCGCGGGCCTTCCAGCTTCTCGATGCGGATATGCGGGTTTTCGACTGAAAGCAATTGATAATTCCGGATCTGGGAGCTGGCATCGACGGTCGCGACTTGCTTGTCCCGCTGGAAGTAGAACAGCCACACCGCTGCCGCGATACCGAGGAGCACTGCAAGTATGGCGAGTTCTTTTTTCTGCTTCATGCCGCTGCCCGAAAATACGTTTTGATGTGCAACACGACTTTGATGACATTCGATGAGGCCTGATTCCCTGTCCCAGCCGCGAGGATCAAAGACTCCACTTCGTAGTGCGTGGACCGCTGCACACCGTTCAGAAACTGGATCACATTCTTGTAGTTGCCGGTGACGGTAAGTTCGGCGGCGACTTCCTTCAATCCGCGGTTCGGCATGTCCGTCGGCTTAAAGGAGAGAGCCTCAAGCTGGATTCCGCTTTTCTTTGCCAGGTTTCCGAGTTCAGCAGAGACCGTGGAATATCCCGAGCTTGCCGGGAAAAGAGATTTTTCAAACGCGTCACAGTCGGCGGTTGTCTTTGGCATTTCTTCGCGGATCTTCTGCGCGGATTCGATGTCTTTTTGCAGCATCTTAAGTTGCCAGGATGGCTGGGACGCATTCGGCGCGGATGTCAATTGCCAACTATAGGCGGCAAGGCCCACGTCGGCGAGGACGAGGAGAATGACTCCGCCCAGAATGAGCTTCTTGCGAATTGTAAAGTCCGGACGCATCAGCTCCTCGAATAAATGGTGCTCAAGAGCACAAGCTTCTGATCGCTGCTCTGGTTCGTCCCCAGATTGGGAACACCGATGTGCTGCACTTGAACTCCTGTAAATACTTTTGATTCCTCGAGCGCGCGCAGGAATTTCAATTCTGCTTCTTCACTGTTAGCGACCACACTCAATGTGACTTCCACGTGTCCCTCGACCTGCTTCGGCTCAATACTGATGACGCGCACGCCGCCCGGCAAAATGCGCTCCAAGTCCATGAACATCTGGGTCCAGTTGAAACTGCGCGCGTCAATTATGCTGTTGAGGAAAACCGCGCGGTCGTTCAGTTCTTTATTTTTTTTCTGCTGGAAGAACCGCTCGAGTTCCGCCCGCTGCGCATCGAGGTTCTCTGTCTTCCTACGAGTTTCTTCGAAGCGGGCGCGTAGCTCCGCGTTGGCCTCCCGGACGGTGTAAACATGCCAGCCGAGCCAGACCAAAGCGACGCCTGCGACCACGGCCACAAGACCCGAACCCACCAGGAATCGCCGGTGAGTTTCCATGGGCTTGGTCGCCAGATTTAGATGAACCCTCATTCTCTTTACGCCTCAGACTTTAAGATTCTCCATCAACCGCGGTGCAACATCCAGCCGGTCAAGCCGTCCAGTTCGCGATCAGCAAGCGGACCTGCATCTTCCTTGATGCGGCCTTCAGAAACAGCCGAATGCAGCAAGGAACCTACCGGACAATGAAATTCTTCTTCGAGCGGCGGTATGAATTCCGGGAGGCGGGGACCCAGACCCGCGACACGGACGGATTGAATCTCTTCGTGCCAGGTGTCTTGAAAATAGGCGGCAACCGGAAATACCTCTTCGAGAAGCATTTGCGGCGTAAGACTGGCACTTTGAGCGGTGAGGTCGGTGCAACGATATCCGCAAAGCAGGCCCTTGTGGAGGATGGCGGTCGTGAGCGCGCATCCCGAAATACGCGCCAAGAGAGTCGCTTTTTCATCATCCAAGAGCGCTATGGCGGTAAGCGAAGAGCTGAGCACGACTCCTGGACGCAGTTCTGCACTCTCAGCCAGCGCCTCATATTCGCGGATGATGCGCAGCCGAGCCAGCGCCGTCAAGACGTCCACACCATCTTCGCGCGGAGCTTGACGCATGAAGGAGATGACTGTTTCGTCCGCTTCGAAGGGCAAGCTTTTTTTTAGCTTCCAGCGAAGAATCGGTTCGGCTTCTTCGACCGAGCGCGGGAATTCCTCGAAATGCTGCACAAATACACGAATCACCGGGTCAGGCAGAATCAACGCCACATCTTCATCTCTAGCGCGCACGCGGTCACAGGCCTTGGAGACAGCGGTCCTGACAGCCGCAGTGTCGACCACATTGGTTTCCACGGCCGACGGCACAATCGCGCCGGCAGGCAGTACTTCCACGCTGAAAGCCTCGAGGGAACCCGTGCGGCTCCAGCGAGCTACGGCCACACGATCGCACGCGAATTCGATAGCCAAATGCGGATGCGGCATGGCGTCAAGCCAGCGAGTAACGCGGCGCACCAAATCGCTCTGGTAAATGCCCCGTCGAAATGTGGCAGCGTTACTCAACGAACGTCACCTTGTTAATCTCTTTCACGCCAGTGATGCCGGCGCGAATCTTGGCCAAGCCGCTCTCGCGCAAGGTGATCATTCCTTCCTCCCGCGCCACGCGTTTGATTTCGGAGGTTGGCCTGCGATCCACAATCATTTCTCGGATGCGGTCGGTCAGGTCCATCAGTTCGCAGATGGCCGTTCGGCCATGATACCCGGTGCCCGAGCATTCCAAACACCCGGCGCCTTCCACAAGCACCACATTTGCCCAAGTAGCGGGATCCAGGCCAGCTTCTTGCAGTTCCTCCGGAGAATACTTCCTGGGCTTCTTGCAGTTTGGACAGATTACGCGGACAAGCCGCTGCGCCATGATGCAGTTCAGCGCAGAAACAAAATTGTACGGCTCAACACCCATGTTGATGAAGCGGCCGATCACGTCTGTAACGTTGTTGGCATGAACAGTGGTGAATACGAGGTGGCCGGTAAGAGCCGACTGAATGGCGATTTGCGCCGTTTCCTGGTCGCGGATTTCGCCAACCATGATCTTGTCGGGATCGTGCCTCAGAATGGAGCGCAATCCTCGAGCGAAGGTAAGGCCTTTTTTCTCGTTGACGGGGATCTGCGTGATGCCCTTGACCTGGTATTCGACGGGATCTTCAATGGTGACGAATTTGTCTTCGTCGGTCTTGATTTCGTTGATGGCCGCGTAAAGCGTCGTGGTTTTTCCGGAACCCGTGGGGCCTGTCACGAGCACCATCCCGTAGGGCTCATGGATGTAGCGGCGGAAACGGCGTAACTCCTCCGCGGAGAAACCAACCACATCCAAACTGAGGCGCTGGAATTTTTCGGAAAGGGTCTCCTTGTCCAGGACGCGGAGGACAGCATCTTCACCGTGGCTGGCGGGCATGATCGAGACGCGCAGGTCAATAAAACGGCCCTTGTACTTCACGCGAAAGCGCCCGTCCTGGGGGACGCGGCGTTCCGCAATGTCCAGATCGCTGAGGACCTTAATGCGCGAGAGCACCGTGGAATGCCATTCCTTGGAAATGGGCTGCATGGCGTGTTGAAGAACGCCGTCAATGCGGTATTTAACGGCGACCTCCGCATCGCGCGCCTCGATATGAATGTCACTGGCCCGGCGCTCGAGGGCGGTGAAGATGATGGTCTCGACGAGGCGAACGACGGGGCTGGCAGTGCTGTCCCGAGTTAGGCGGTCGCCGGAAATGGTTTCGTCGGTTTCTTCCTCATCCTTGGAAGTCTGAAGGGTAAATGCTTCGGTGGCTTGCTCCAGCACGCGCTGGGATTGTTCCGTGCGCTTCAACAGATCACCGATTTGGCGGGCGGTAGCGACGCGAATCAGGAGCTTCTTGCCGAGGAGAAGCGGCAGCTCATCGCTGGATTGAACCTGGCCGGGATCTGCCGCCGCGATGGACAAAATATTGTCGTGTGACTCGAGCGGAACAAAGCTGTAGCGGAACATAAGATCCGCCGGAATCGTGCGAAACAATTCCGGGTCGATTCGCTGTTCCCGCAAATCAATGAACGTGTAACGGTACCGCTCGGCGAGCTTGCGCGCTATCGAGCGTTCCTGCTCCTCGTCCCCACCCGGCAGTCCGGGGCCGGGAGGTAGTTGTTCCGTCGTGGCCATAGTTCCTTACTTTACCGCTGTTCCCGAAATCGAAAACGAGAAGATCGGTAAATATAGAGAGATTAGGATAAAGGCAACAAATAGTCCCATGAAAATCAGGAGAAGCGGCTCGATCAGTGAAACGAGGGCCGAGAGCCGCACGCTCACCTCCTCCTCGTAAAACTCCGCCACGCTGTTAAGCATCGGGGCGAGGGCTCCGCTCGATTCCCCAACTTCGATCATGTCCAGGGCCATTTCCGGCATGACACCTTTGGCTGCCAAAGCGCCGTGGAGTGATTCGCCTTCGCGGACCATTTGCGTGGCATCAGAAACAGTAGAACGAATCAGCTTACTGGTGATGGCGTCAGTGGCGGTCTGGAGTCCAGCCACAAGGGGCGTGCCGCCCGTAAGAAGGGTCGCCAGGGTCCGAGAGAACTGCGCAACCTGAAACTTGAGTAGCGTATCGCCGATCACAGGGACACGAAACTTGAAGCGGTCGAATGCGGTTCCGCCTTCCTCCGAGCGCGACCACAGAAAAACGCCAGCAACCGTCGCCGCGAGCGTGGCGATGAATCCCAGAACCACGAAGCGGTAGTCCACCGTCACGGCAACCAATATTTTGGTTGGCGTCGGAAGTTCCACTCCCAGGTCCTTGTAGAGCAATGCGAATTTCGGGATCACGGCGGTGACAAGGTAGGTCACGATGATGAGAGCCACGCTGATCAGCAAGGTAGGATAAACAAGCGAAGCGAGAATCTTTTTGCGAACCCCGGTACTCACGCGCTGATACGTGATGTAGTAGTCGAGCACGCCAGGCAGATTGCCGCTCTTTTCTCCCGCAAGAATAGCGGTCGAATAAACCTTAGAAAAGACTCCGGCTTCGGTAACGGCTTCCGAGAGAGATTTACCCTCGCGAACCATGTCGCGTACCTTGGAGATCACGGGACGAAGCTTGGGGGAGCTGGCCCGGTCGGCAAGAAGATCTAGCGCCCTTAGGATGGGGATACCGGCCTTGATAAGAGTATTGAACTGTTGATTCAGAATGAGGAATTGAGAACCGCCGATTTGGCGGTCACGCGAGCCACGAAACAAGCCGAGGAGACGGCCGCCCCGGGGCGTCACGGAATAGACGTACAATCCCCTGTCGGCAAGCTTCTGACGCGCTTCCTCGATGGTGCTGGCAGGTTCGAGGTGAGAGAATACGCGCCCCTCGGCATCCGCCACGCGACACACAAACTCACTCATAGCTTCTCAGTTTACCTCATCTAGGTGATATGCGGGCTAGGCCCATGAGGTTGGCTGTTCCTCACAGGAAAGACCGGGCGAAACTGCCAGAATTCTATGGGTTTAAGGTGCCATTACCGGGCGGCAACTCTGCATTCACAATGGCAACGCCCGGCGGCGGGGTAAAACGGAAAATCGAATCACTCAGAGGAGGATCGGTCTTCCAATTGGTGAAATGAAATTCGATTGCAACGCCACCCGAATCACGAATCAGCACCCGCACGAGCTCACCGGAATTCCTGGCGATCTCAAAGAAGACAGCTTGGCCTGATTCAGCGGCCTGTAGGGAGACGTCCGGGGTGCCCTGCTTCTGATCCTTGGGCCGGGAACTTCGCAACTCGCAATAAAGTACGACATTGTCAGGGGACTCCGGTTTCTCCTTCAGGGCCGCCTCAGTGCGCGCGCAGACGCGCGATACTTTGGTCTCGCCTGCGAGCAACGCCAAAGGGGTTCGCCAATCCGTGCTTTCTTTCGCGGGAACGCGCGTCACGGTGTGGTCAGCGGGAACGTAGAACCAAGCGGTCTTGCCATCCACGAGGAAAAGATTTTTTTCAGGCGATTCGTACTCCCACCGCATTTTTCCCGGTCGGCGAAAATAGGCCGTGCCCGCTTCCACGCGCACTTCGCGTCCGTTCTCGATGTAACGCTCGAGAAAACTGGCCCGCAAGGTCGTGGCTCTCCGGTAGGCATTCTCAAACAACTTGACGTATGGGGAAGGTCCGTCTGCACTCAGGGAAATAACGATCATTCCCAAAAACACAAACAGCAGACAAATTTTGCTCACCACCTGAGTCTAACATCCCTTTTATGCCGGTACCTACGACAACCGGCGATCGCCTGTTCCCGCCAGAGCCGTTCTGTTGGCATGGAGCAAACCTAGTGGTGAGAAAGCAGAGCAACAACAAAACAAAACGAGGAGGAAGCAAAGCTTCCTCCTCGTTTCGAGAGCTGGACGGAAAGTAGGTTATTAGTTGCCGATCGCGCCAGAAACGCCAGGATTGGTCGGAACTGCGGCGCACGTGCCGGCGGCAGTACCGATGGCCGCAGCACCTGGGCTCACAAACCGAATCACGCCCGTCTGGTC
>DASSXG010000076.1:0-4208 GCA_035704085.1 Candidatus Acidiferrum sp.
TATTCACGAGCGAAAAACGGCGGAGGAAGCCCTGCGGAGCAGTGAAGCGTATCTGGCGGAGGCGCAGAGGCTCAGCCAGACAGGTAGCTTCGGGTGGAAACCCGATACCGGAGAGATCGTTTGGTCAGACGAAACCTATCGCATTTTCGAGTACGACCACTCGGTTAAGCCAACAATAGATTCAGTGGTGCAGAGCGTCCATCCGCAGGACCGGGCCGACTTTCAGAAGGTCATCGAAGGTGCGTCTCAAGGGGCGACAGATTTCGAGCATACCTATCGTTTGCTGCTGCCTAACGGGCGAGTCAAGCACGTCCACGCAATAGCTCACGTTTTACAGGATGCATCTGGCAATCGCGAGTTTGTCGGGGCGGTGACCGATGTCAGTGAGCAACGCCACGCAGAGGCAGTGATCAGAGAACAAGAGGCGGAGCTTCGCGAGGTGGTCGATACCATTCCAGGGATAGTTTGGAGCGCACGACCGGACGGCTCGAATTCTTACGCCAACAGCCGATGGGTAGAGTACTCGGGGCTGCCGTCGGGGCAGATGACCGGATCAGGTTGGCATGCCGTAACTCACCCTGATGATCTTGAGCGACACAACGCCAAGTGGCTCGCGTGCGTTGCCAGCGGCGAGCCTTTTGAGGACGAGGTGCGTTTCCGCCGCGCGGACGGGCAATATCGCTGGCACTTGGTGCGGGGCGTGCCGCTGAGAGATGCCGGCAACATCGTCAAATGGTATGGCGTCGTCACCGATATCGAAGATCGCAAGCGAGCCGAGGAGTCCCTCCGGAGCAGTGAAGCGTACCTGGCAGAAGCGCAGAGGCTGAGCCAAACCGGCAGTTGGGCCTTGAGTCCCGACACCGACGTCAGGTATTGGTCGGAGGAATGCTACCGCGTTCTGGGTTTTGATCCACGGGATGGTTTGCCCCGAATGGAAGAACTCTTCCAGCGAATTCATCCCGACGATCAACCGGCGTTCCGAGAATCTGCCAAGAGGGCCATGCATAAAAATTTAGATGAGGAAGTGGATTATCGCATTGTGCATCCGGGTGGCGCCGTCAGGGACATTCACAGCATTGGTCATCCGGTTTTCAGCCCCTCTGGCGATCTCATCGAATTCACAGGAACTGTAATCGACGTCACTGAGCGTAAACGAGCAGAGGAGGAACTGCGCAGAAGTGAAGCAGAGCTCCGGCAGATGCTGGACCTTACACCTCAACTTGTTGCGGTATTCGGACCGAACCGCGAACGCCTTTATGCCAACCGCGTCGCGCTCGATTACTTCGGCCTTAACCTTGAAGAGTGGCGGAAGAGATCTGATCGCGATGAATTCTTTCATCCTGATGACCGTGAACGTGTGCAGGGTCATTTTGATCGTGCTCTCTCTAGTGGCGCTGGTTTCGAGTTGGAGTTGCGACTGCGCAAAGGTGATGGAAGATATCGTTGGTTTTTTCTCCGTTACAACCCATTGCACGACCAAGAGGGACAGATTACGCGTTGGTATGTCGCTAGTACCGATATTGACGACCGCAAAAGAGCTGAGGAGAGACTGCAACAGGAAAACGTCGCTTTACGTGAAGAAATCGATAAGGCCTCGATGTTCGAAGAGATTGTTGGAACCTCTCCTGCTTTGAGAACTGTGCTCTCGCGTATCTCCAAAGTCGCGCCAAGTGATTCTACGGTCCTTATCACGGGCGAAACGGGAACGGGAAAAGAGCTGGTTGCACGCGCCATCCACCGACGATCGGATCGTGCTTCGCGTGCATTCGTTAGTGTGAACTGTGCGGCAACCCCCCGCGATCTGATCGCTTCTGAGTTGTTCGGCCATGAGAAGGGCGCCTTCACGGGCGCGACTCAGCAGCGCCTGGGTCGGTTTGAGCTAGCAAATGGAGGCACGATCTTCCTCGACGAAGTCGGTGAGCTTCCAGCCGAGACTCAGATCGTACTCCTGCGTGTTTTGCAGGAGCATGAGTTTGAGCGTGTCGGCGGCAGTCGTCGAATCCGCGCTGACGTCCGAGTGATCGCGGCCACCAACCGTGACTTGCAGGCCGCCATCAGCGCTGGGTCCTTTCGTAGTGATTTGTTTTATCGGCTGCATGTCTTCCCGATCGAGATGCCCTCTCTTCGAGAACGACAAGGGGATATTCCTCTGCTGGTCGAATACTTTATCGAGCGCTATGCGCGGAAAGCGGGCAAGCACATAACGACTGTCGAGAAGAAGACACTGCAAGTACTTCAGTCCTACCCTTGGCCCGGAAACATACGCGAATTACAGAACGTCATCGAACGATCTGTAATCGTGTGTGAAACCGAGAATTTTTCGGTGGATGAGAGTTGGCTTTCTCGTCGACCTCTTGCAACTGAGCCGAACAGCGGGCTTGCCCTCACTAAGAAGCTTCCTTCTCAGGAGAAAGCAGTCATTGAGGCTGCGCTCCGCGAAAGCGGCGGAAGAGTGTCCGGGCCGTCAGGCGCCGCTGTCAAACTCGGGATTCCGGGGTCCACGCTCGACTCGAAGATAAGGTCGCTGAAGATTAACAAAAATCGCTTTAAAACAGACCCTTCAACCGATCGGCTTTAGTACTCCTCAACGCCCGCCAGAAAGCACGATTTCGAAGTTCGGAAATTTTCGAAACTCGAAATCTAGTTTTCCCCCAAGCAGCCTATTTTCAACAGCTTGATCTTGGCGCTGTGATTGCTATTACAGCGGTGTGTGACTGAGGTCACAGAAATTAAGAATTCTCGGGAGACGGCGGATGCTGAAGATCACGAGGGCAGCAAACGGAGAGAAGGTCTTTAAGCTGAGCGGTCGAATGGGCGGAGAAAACCTAGGCGAGTTGGAAAAGCTGATCAGCGCAGAAGCGGACAGTCGGCGCATCATCTTGGATTTAAAAGACCTAAGGCTTGTGGATCAAGACGCCGTCAATTTTCTTAGGCGTTGCGAAGCGGACAGCATCACCCTCAAGAATTGCCCAGCGTACATCCGCAGGTGGATCACGGGAGAATGACGATGAACAGAGAACCCAGAATGGCCATTGAGCACTCGACACCGATGCGACAGGGTTCCGAAAGCGGCGTGAGTGTGCGTTACGAAACCAAGGTTTTGTCGCTTTGGGATCGAAAAGCATCGGCCGAAGTAGCTCACGCTTACATGTATGAAATTTCCTGGATACCGGAACGGCAGTGCTGGCGGAGTTTCCTGTGCTCCGTCAGCAAGCTCGGCTGAAGAGTTTGATAGCGGTTTTTCGAGTCACCACAGTGAAGGAGATGTTATGGGAACTGCAACACAATCGGCCCACAGCAAGCAATTGGACCCACAAAAGCGGAGCTCCACGTCGCGTCATTTCGAGGAGGAATTGCGGCAGCGAGTAGTTGGGCAGAATGAGGCCGTGCAAGCGCTCGTCGATCTTTATCAAGTGTTCTGCGCCGGTCTGCATTCTCCCGGGCGCCCTGTCGGAAACTTACTGTTTCTGGGACCGACGGGTTCCGGCAAAACGCGCACGGTTGAGGCCGCGGCGGAGATTCTGTTCGGAGACAGTCGAGCGGTGATCAAGGTGGATTGCGCGGAATTCCAGCACTCCCACGAGATTGCGAAATTGATTGGGTCGCCGCCAGGGTATCTTGGACATCGCGAAACACACCCGCTCATCACCCAGGAAGCATTGGCCGCAAGCCATCGCGACGGGCTAAAGCTCAGCTTTCTACTCTTTGACGAGATCGAGAAAGCGAGCGACGCCCTGTGGCAACTGCTGCTCGGAATTCTGGACAAAGCGACGCTCACGCTGGGTGATAACCGGAGAGTGGATTTGTCGCAGACCGTAATCTTCCTGACCTCGAACTTAGGAGGTAGCCAGATCGCGGACTTGATGCACGGGGCGATGGGGTTCATCCAGTCAAAGGACAAGGCGACAACCGGCTTGCACGAAAAGGTGAAGCGGGCGGCAGTAGAAGCGGCGAGACGGAAGTTCTCGCCGGAGTTCATGAATCGCTTGGACCGAGTGGTCGTGTTTCATCCACTCAAGCGCGCGGAGCTTGATGAAGTGCTTGAGATCGAACTCAGGCAAGTGCAGAAGCGCGTGCTGGACTCTACTACGCGGCCCTTCTTCTTTCGAATCACGAGCCAATGTCGAGAGTTCCTGCTTGAACAGGGAACCGACCAGAGGTACGGAGCCCGCCATCTGAAGCGCGCAATTGAGCGCTATGTCGTGTAC
>DASSXG010000090.1:0-5787 GCA_035704085.1 Candidatus Acidiferrum sp.
ATACTGCGGGTGCTGGTGAGCACGACCCCAAGCGCAAAATCCCACCCCCATTGCTACGAATATCGTGGCAACGATGAAAACAAAGCGTTCTAGCGTGTGGGGTATCGCTGTGTTCTTGACAAGTCGCCATACGACATCCTCGCGGTCGACCAAGTACGTGAGAAAGGCGGCCCCGATGATAAGCTGATGTACCAGTGTCTGGTGACGGTACTCGAACTCGGTAGCTTTGACTAGAGATAGTTGCTTAGGTTGCACCACATTCCCGATACGCTGCAGACCGAAGTTTTGTTACGAATGAGCTGGGCAAACATTGAACCATCCCTGCTTTTGTGCCTGGTAAACGCGGTGATCTCAATGGGTCGACGCAACACTCAGCTAAAACCCACCTTGCATTGAAAACAAAAGCTAAAAGCGCTCGCCAGGTTAGATCAGCCGGAACGCTACGCTGGCTAGGTTTTGACCGAGTACACCCAGACAGATCGGTTCTCCTGGGGAAGTATCGTCGGATCAACTGATTAGACGGTGTTGCGTCGACCGTCTGAGCCGGCAGCGGTTATCGGACAAGCGGAAACGTCCCGACGAAATGCCCGGGCCTTTGGTTTCACCATACCGCAGACTATAATGCGCCGCGAGAACCTGGGACGGGAACGATGCGATTTGGAATCCCGCTACTGAGCATTACCACGATTCTGTTCGGCGGGCTGGGGATCGTTCTGGACGCCCAACAGCAGGATTCTGCAACGAAAATCACGGAAGCTGAGATCAAAATTGTTATCAACAGTCACTCTGGTGTAAACGAATGCGAACGTCTCGACGACATCCACATCGACCACCTCGAATACTTCGACTTTGCCGGCGATGGCCAGCATGAAGCCGTAGTTGTTGCCTCCACGTGCATGACAGGAACTGCTGGGCCGGACATTCACGCCGTGTACAAACGTGACGTTGACGGCAAAGTTGTCGAGCTTCCGTTTCTCGACGAGAGGGGCGACCCTCCCTTTTCTAATCGGGAGATTCCGGTCTTCGGCAATCCAAACTATGGGCTCGCTGTCGAAAACGGCGAACAGGTGACCCGCTGGCGCGATTCTTCAGACCGCGAGGCTCCATTAGTCATTTGGTATAAGTGGGACGGCAAGAAATTTGCCCTGGACCGCATGAAAGTCGATGGCCCTTTTCCGACCAGCTACGACTGCGCCAAAGCTACGAAAGAATTGGACCGCGCAATCTGCTATTCGCCGAGCGTGGCGGCCTTGGATGTCCAGCTGGGGCAGGTCTACCGGGCGGTTCTTAAACAACTCCCGCCGGACAAGAAGCAGGAGTTTCAAGGCCAACAACGCGAATGGCTGGCCCGCCGCGAGAAGGAATGCACCATCTATAAATGGTGGGTGGATTGTCTGAGGGACCTCTACACCAAACGGATTGCCGAGCTGAAGCAACGATAAATCCTGTCGAAATTTAAGTGCCTGATTAAACGCGCTTACCGTACAAGTGAAATCGGCCCGATTCTCAATGTCCGGTTAGGCGACTAACCAGGAGTCAAGTCAGTTCGAGTGCGGCGGACAAGTCCTGAAGTCGAACAAGATCGCCACCGTTTTCGACTTAGGGTCACGCCTGACGTTCACATCGTCTTTTGACACATCTGAGGGCAAGATGGTCCGGTTTACTTTGAAGAATTCCTCCAGCCGGGTCCTGTCGAAAACCTCTCCGGGCTTGGGAAGCGACTCCATAAATTTTTCTCGGGTCGCGGTGTCTACGCCCAGAAATTCAACACTTCCCACACGGTATTGCACCTGCTGATCGATCTTAACCACCAAATCGACGGTCCTCCGTTCTTCATCAACCTCAGTGTCCGGCTCTGGGGTCATATCTACGTAGCCCTCCCGCCCATAGGCCAACCCGACGTTTTGCAGACCGGCTCGAACTTTTTCGACACTAAACAGTTCGCCTCTTTGAAGTGGAATGAGACCTCGCAAGACTTCGGGCGATATTATGAGCGTATAGCCAGTATCCGCGGACTCGATTCGGATGTCTCCCGTCCAGTATTGGGGCCCAGGCGTGGCACTGATAGCCACAGCCGCACTAACGTCTTCCCCTTCGCTCCATAGTACCGTTAGCTTTGCTGTCGCATTAACTTTGAAATAGCCGCGATTTCGGAGGGCCCCTCTGACTGGAACTTCTGCGATCTCGTTCGCCAAGTCTTTCAGGTAGGCACTTTCCGCTTCCGGCTCGAACACGCGCCTTCGCAGCTTCGCCGAAATCTCCTCTTGAGCATCCGCCGGAATGCTGCCAGTGGAATCGAAAACTACGCGGATGATATGCACTCTAACCCGTGTCGGCGCAGGTTGCATCTCCCGGATTTCTTGAGCCAATGTGGGATAGGGCAGGCATTTCTCCAGTCTCTTCGGCAACTGTCCAAATGCGGATGGAATGCACACCACAAATAGCGGAACGAACGGTAGCAACCCGCGTGGCGACATGCGAGCAATATAGGCTCATGTTTCGCAGTCTTCAAGGAAGTGAAGTTTTACTTCACATCTCCGGTAAGGCGACTAACCAGGACTTAGGGGACAAGTCGCAGACACTATTTCAGCAAATGGGAGCGTGATAGAATTTTGTCTATGATCCGGGCTACAAAGGCTCTGGAGTGTTTTGCCCTGTCGCTGGTAGTCGGTGCTGTCCTAATTATTTATGGTCAGGGGTCAGCTTTTGCTCAGACGCAACAAGAACAGCCGCCCGACCATCCCGTGGTTCCCGCAACACAAGGGCAAGAAGCGACGGCTAAGCCGCAAACCCCGCAGACCACTCCGGCGCCGGCTCCAACCCCTGCGGACCAGACGCCAGATAATTCCGAAGGCAAACAGACCAAGCGTTTGTTGTGGATCGCTCCTAATTTTGCGGCGGTAGACGCTTATAAGCAGCTGCCACCAATGTCCACCCGCGAGAAATTCGTGCTCGCCGCGAAGGACAGCCTCACGGATTACTCCTCTTATACTTGGGCCGGAGTCTTGGCTGGACAAGCTATGGCCTTAAATTCAGATCCGGAACTGGGCCACGGTATCGCCGGATACGGACGCTATTATTGGCGTACCTTCACGGATGGAGTGTCCGGGACTTTTTTCACCGAGGCTATTGTCCCCACGATCGCGCACGAGGACCCACGTTATTACACTATGGAGAAGGGAGGCTTTTTTCGACGCACGGGCTACGCGATATCCCGTGCCTTCGTGACTAAGACAGATTCTGGAGGCACGCACTTCAACTTCTCCGAAGTGGGGGGCAATGCGCTGGAGGCGGGTCTGTCCAACGCTTATTATCCGCCTCAGGAGCGCGGCCTGAGTCAAACGGCCCGGAATTGGGGAACGCAGATGGAATCCGCCGTCCTGAATCACATCTTCCAGGAATTCTGGCCGGATATCCGCCGTGACGTTTTTCGACAGAAATAGGGAAGTTAAGTGCCGGTCAGCGAAACCACTTGTCCGGTAACGCGAGCCGGTTCAAACGGTCGATGCAACACCATCTAGTCAGTTAGTCCTACAATACTTCCCCAGGGAGACGGACCTGTTTGGCTCCACTTGCTAAAACCCAAGCCAGGATTGCGTTCTGGGTGATTCTGACCTGTGGGCGCTTTTAACTCTTGTTTTCAATGCAATGCGGGTTCGAGCCGAGTGTTGCGTTGACCCGTTGAAACCACCCGACTTATCGGGACTTGGCTGCTGGACCGTGTCCCCTATTGCGCACTCCATCGAGTCGAAGGCGGGCGCTCTGACCAATGGTGGCGGATTTGTGGAATAGGAGGAACTTTTGCGGAGCAAAGCGCGTAACTCATACGGGATAAGGAGACAAAATGAGCAAACGAAACGCGCGTTTGAGATAAAAAGTATGCTCAGCTCGCGCCCGAGCGCGTTTGCCAGAATAGCGATCGCTGGAATAACGGCCCTGGCGGCGATCTCGCTCATGGGACAGGAAAAGCCCCAGAAGGACACAAGCAAGGACAAGGAGCTCTCGGTCACTGTACAGGGCCCTGAAACCGATGCCGGATTGATTGTCAGTGCGCGGGCCACAGCCAAAGAGGTGGGCCTGCCCATTTACCCGGGATCGATACCGCACAAGGATCAGGATAAGGACAACGATAGTCCAGCCGCGAAGCTCGGGCTGTGGGGCACCTCGTTTGGGTTCAAGCTAGTTGTGTTGAAAATGGAGTCGAAGGACGCACCTAGGAAAGTCGCCGACTATTATCAGAGAGCGCTGGCCAAGTACGGGGCGGTTCTCGATTGCACGAATGCCACCCGGCCTCAGCAGGCAAAAGACGAGAACTCCGAAAAGCTCACATGCGGCGACGACAAGCCGGAAACGGGAGGGATGCTCTTCAAAGCCGGCACAAAAGAGAAGCAGCACATCGTCGGAGTCCAGCCAAACGGGACCGGCGCGGTGTTTCAGCTGTTATACATTGAGGCCCGCGGAGAAAAGAAGAATCCTGCCTGAAATACATAGTCGATCTCGCGCCAAATCAGTGGCGCTCACTTTAACGCACAAATCGGACTTGTCCGGTAAGGCGGGTGGTCTCAATGGGTCGACGCAACACTCAGCTCGAACCCACCTTGCACTGAAAACAAGAGCTAAAATCGCCCGCGAGGTTAGATCAGTCGGAACGCTACCCCTGGCTAGGTTTTGACCGAATACAGCCAAACAGATCGGTTCTCCAGGGGAAGTATTGTCGGATCAACTGCTGAGATGGTGTTGCGTCGACCATCTGAGCCGGCACGACTTACCAGGCAAGTGGATTACTTCAGGTTGCCCGTCACTCGGGACCAATCGGTCGATGGTGACGTAACCGATCACGGCGCCACTTCCCAGAAGGAGACTTCTGGGAAGGCCCTCCCGCTTTTCGGGAACGTTCTCCTCGATCCAAACACGGCACTCAGTTTTCGTTTGGCGTTAGAACAAATGCGTGCGTTTGGCCGTTGATGGTGCCGAAGCCAACGATCTGACCGCTGCTATTGATGCTTGTCGCTTCGATGAGAGTCCAGCCTGACCCACCTGGAATGACGCTGTTCAAGTCCGTCATCAGGTCGCCGAACCATACGAAGGCATGATCTTCGCCATTCGCGGCAATTGATCGACCCACAATTTGGCCACGATTGTTGATGCCGTTGGCGAGACTGAACGTGCCAAGCGTGCCCAAGTCAGGTTGGAGGTTGCAGGATGCCGGGAAACGTGATTGAGCAACGCTGGATGTGCCGCCCAGCGTCCCCAAGTCCGTCATTACCCCATCCTGCCAGAGGAAGCCGTGCAGTTCTCCAGTGGCCAGGAATGACCCGCCCACAATTTGGCCGCGCTCATTCATGCCGAAAGCTATGGCCCAATTGCCGCCAAGCGTGCCGAGATCCGTGAATACACCGTCCTGCCAAAGGAAGGCACGGTTAGGTGGCGCCGGTGGATCACCTATGACGGTGGACGAATTGCCGACCACCTGGTCGCGACTATTGAGAACCCTGGCCACGCTCTGGTGGTCACTGGCAAGCAGGGTGCCGAGGTCTTCTATCTCCCCCTTCTGCCAGAGAAAGGCATGTACATCCCGGACGGCCGTTCTCGAAGCTCCGACGATTTGACCGCGATCATTAATGCCGATGGCGAAGCTGGCAAAACCGCCGGGTAGCGTCCCGAGGGGAATTACTTCTCCGTTCTCAAAGAGAACGGCGTGGAAGGGTGGTCCACCGGCAGCGCTCGAATCGCCCACCGCTTGGCCGCGATTGTTCACCGCCCGGGCCTCACTGAAAGACAGACCCG
>DASSXG010000094.1:0-3934 GCA_035704085.1 Candidatus Acidiferrum sp.
CACGGCGATTACACCCACCGCCATATTGGTCATTGAAAAAAACGAGATGATGCGGGTTCTCCACACTGAACATGCGCTCTCCGACCGCTTCATGTCTCACATGCTTTCACGGAATATCCGAATCGAGGAGGATTTGATCGACCAGCTTTTTAACTCCAGCGAGAAACGGCTGGCTCGGACTCTCTTGTTGCTCGCCCGCTACGGCAAGGAATCACAACCGCAAAAGCTGCTTCCCCAAGTATCTCAGGAGATGCTGGCGGAAATGATTGGCACAACGCGCTCCCGGGTCAATTTCTTCATGAATAAGTTCAGGAAGCTAGGCTTCATTCATTACAATGGCGGACTTCAAGTCCACAATTCCCTTCTAAGTGTTGTCCTGCACGATTAAGCGCTAACTTTCGCTCTTGCCGGAGAACGGCACAGTTGATAATAGGGCTTACCACCGCATATAGCGGATTGTTAGCCAGAAAGGGATTTATCGACGCACAGGATCACGGAAAATTCTTTTCGTCTCAATCGCCTCCGCCGCGGATAGCTTCCGGTCTAGATGTGGTTCTGAGCGCGGGGCACCTGAATGCAGCAAACACCGCTCTCCAGGACCGACACCGCACGTAGGACAGCGGACAGAAAACAACTGTTTTGCGGTCAGGTCGCTCATCCTCATTTGGACACGATGCGACAAAACCAGACGCAAAACTGTTCCAAATAGAACACTACGGTATATGCGACCACTCGTCCAGAATCATCAGATACATTGTGCTCCAATGAACGGCAAGATCTGGGTTGTTACACGCACTGCCAGGGCATTTAGTTACTCCGACCCTATGCCTAGTAATTTCCCAGAACACGACTATCTGCTCACGGAGTATGGGCCGTCAGTCGCCCGGCGATAGTCCGAATAAGTGAGGATCCTGTCGAGGTCGAGACTCTTTAGGAAAAGGATTCTGGCGCTCGCTCTCACTTCGAGGCGCTTGGGCACCCAGATCGCGTCACCGAGACAAGTCTGCTCCAAAATAATGTGTGAGCCACGCTGCACACGGGCCACAAATAATCCCATCGAGAACGACTGCGTTACTTGGCCGTCGACCTTGATCCACCCGAAGTCCTGCTTGTCGACCCAAAGCTTGCCTTCTACCTTAGAGAACATCTTGCCGTACTTGCCGTGCGCGCGATAACCCGGATGCGGCGTGGCCTGCAGCACATAGCCTGGCCTGCCGCCGACCACCTCTTCGCCGATAAGATGGAAGTCGAAAGCATCGAGCAGGTCGCGGAGGAAAGACCTGTTTTCCTGATCCTTGCCCAGCCGCGCAGTTTGCTCAGTCGGCGTTTCGTGCTTCAGCTTGTCGAGATCCTCGTCGCTTTTCTTCTGTTCCTTAGCCGATGGAAGCTGCCCATTGTGCTGCATCAGTTGCTCGAAATGCGCGCCGTTGACAAGAATCGTTCTTGTGACGTCGACAGTTTCTGATTTCACCTGCCCGAGTGAGTCTAGGCGCCGATCCTCATCACGCTCCATGTACGCGTAATGGTCACGCGCCTGCCAGCTGCGCTCGGTGGCCGCGATCGACAGGCTCACAATCTGACGGGCGTCCAGGACGCTTGCATCATTCTGAGGTTTGTCCGGAGAACTCCCGTCACTTTGAGCAAAGAGCGCGGCGGAGGCCACGAGCATGACCAAGAAGACTTCGATAGGCGATTTAGCCAGGATTTCCATTCTTGACTCAAGGGCAGCGAAGCTAAAAACCTGAGAATCAGAATCCTTGAATAGGCTAGCGCGTCGAGAGTTGAGAGTCTGTGCCAAAAGGAACAGGTCTACTTGTGTGCGTATTTGAACAGACAGGTGAACACCGAGCTTCGTAGAATTATTTGCATTTCAACAATCCGGCTTATCTCCGGGTAAAGTCCAGCCGCTCATTTTCAGGCGATAGTGAAGAGGACCTGGAGGCCCGCGGAGTCCGTTTCTTCCCTCCAGTGTGGAGAGCAAGAATTAGATGAATGAGAAATTGTGATATACAAGCGGTTTATTCTCCTGCTAGGAATGTTTCTGGGTAGCCGCGTGCAGGTGGCAGGACAAACACCCGTGCCACAGACCGTTCTAGCGAAAGAGCGTGGTGTCCAGATTATGACGACGCCCCGGACGGTATCGATTCCCTTGCTGACCCCTTCCTTCCTGCTGTCCCAGGATCCAGGGAATTTCCCTGCGCATTTCAGTCTACAGTTCGCGGGAGCTTACAAGCGTGACCCCAGCCTGGAACATTTGTCGCCAATGGACGAGGTTAAGACCTTGACTCTCACGCAGTCGAGCCTGCCGCTCTTCCAACTCTGGGGCGGAAGGCTCCAACTGGACGCCTTTCAGAGCACGCTGCACATTCAGAACGTGCAGTTGGGACCTTCAGGCTATGGTGGTATCGAGGGCTTTCGTCCCACGCGGCAAAGTTATCCAGGCGGCCCGCTTTCGCTCCATTTCTCCGGATTCAGCCTGAGCTTTCACTTTGGCCGGGACTCGCGCGCAAGACATCCGCCCCAGGCATGGCGGCGTATGACGCAGTTTGTTGGCACCGTCCTGAATTGAACCGTATTGCTTCGGTCTCCCCATCGGCAATGAGGGATAAGTCCGGTTAGTGTAAATGTTGAGAGTGGGTTTTCCTCTGGGCATCTCAAGCTGCGTCGATTGCGGGATTCTTGGCTACAAGCCATTTCGACAGTCATCCAGTTGCCGCGGCCGATTGACCGAAGGATTTGACGGCCTCGGCCTGCATGATATCGAAGACGGTATACAGCCTCGTAATTTGCATCACGTCATGAACCTTGTTCGTAAGGTTGAGCAGCTTCAGTTCTCCCCCCTGCTTCCGCACGCTCGTGAAAGCGCTGACCAGATAGCCCAAGCCTGCGCTGTCGATGTAACTGACATCGCCAAGGTTGAATAGAATCTTCTTCTGTCCCTTGCTTAACAGGTCGCAAACCAGGTCGCGCAGCGCGGCGCTCTCTTCGCCGAGCACAATCCGGCCGCTGATGTCCACAATCGTGACGCCACCTACTTCTCGAGTGCTTGTAGTCATTTGCATTGGCAACCTCCTAAGACACTTTACTGCTCGAAAACTTCACCCTTGCAGGAGGGCAATTCGCGAGTTCATAGCGACCGTGTGTGCAGGCAGCAGAAGCAGACGATTACTTGCGTAGCCGGCGGTCGTGAGAATGTTCGGAATGGCCATTGGCGTCAAGCCAGGCCAGAAGGCTGCGAATACTGCCGTGCGCCAACGCAATGCTCGAATCGGCGGCACCGTAGTAGAGATTGATGGTATCGCCGTCCGCTGCCAGCGTATAGCCGCAAGGAAACACCACGTCTTGCACGTCGCCATGACGTTCATATTCCGCTTCTGGCGCAAACATCCAAGAATCCCCGCGAATCAGGCATTTTTCTGGCTGCTCAAGGTCGAAGAGAGCCAGCCCCAGCCGGTAGATGGAACTCGACGGCGTTCGTCGAACGCCGTGGTAAATCATCAACCAGCCGCGCGACGTTTCAATCGGCGGCGGTGACATTCCAATTTTATTGGCATCCCACCAAGCCCCCCGGCGAGCTTCCAGCATGAGCTTGTGATTGCCCCAATGCCGCAAATCGGGCGAGTAGGAAATCCAAATGTGAGCTCCGAGCGGCGTCATGGGCCGATGGATCAAAGCCCAAGAGCCGTTAATTCTTCTAGGCAAAAGGGCCGCGTCTTTGTCGTCGGGCGACATGACGACACCGAGTCTCTCGAATACGCGAAAATCTCTCGTGAGTGCAAGAGACACTCCAGGACCGCCACGCGAATACGAAGTGTAAGCCACGGCATATTGCTGGAGTTCCGGCATATACGTGATGCGCGGATCTTCGACGCCCCATAACTCCTCGGGGAACCGCTCGACGTCTGGGATGAATGTCGGTTCGCGATCGATCTGC
>DASSXG010000023.1:0-20071 GCA_035704085.1 Candidatus Acidiferrum sp.
CGAGCTACATGCTGAAAGAGCGTCATGCACAGCTTCGGGGGACAGACAGCTTCCCCCTGCGCTACCGCGCGAACCGCCGCGATTATCTCTGCCGCAGAGGCGTCCTTAACTACATAGCCGCTGACCCCGAAACGAACAGCCTTTAGGAAGGTTTGCGGGTCTTCATCCATGCCAAAGAGGACAATCTTGATCTTTGGAGCCTTTTCATGAAGGTCATCGAGGAGTTTTGCGGCGTGGGGTGCGGTCAGCGAGTCCAAGAGCAATACCTGACAGTTTGAGGCGATGATCAACTCAGATGTGGACTCGATGTGGCGACCTTCTCCAACCACACAGATATCAGCCCTCTTCCGCAACAGCCGAACTAAGGTTTCACGCAACAGACGATGCTCGGCCACTAGGTAAACATTCTCAACCGGGACGAGGTTGATTTGTTCCATAGTAAGAGGCCCTCTATTGCGATTCCTGATGAATTGCGACCTAGGACCCACGCCAAGAACAAGAAGTCGTCTCGGCTAAGTACGCGCATGCTAGATGAAGGTGACGTTCATTGTCAAGCATTTACGAATAACTGTCTTAAAGGATACTTACATTGGGAAAACCTTAAGGGCGGACGATAATCTGGAAATCGCGGGTTATTGAGCCTGTCTGCTTCTCGATTCTACCTCACCATCCAACGCGCTGGGCAGAGAAATCACTCTCCTGAAAAAATAAGCTCCTCGGTCATCCGTCGGGGCAAGTTAGCACTTTTTAGTCCTCCCGATGACGAGCCTGTTAATCCAAGGTTAGTCCGTTTTGGCTGTCCGAACTATCCCTTTTGGAGGCCATCGGATTCGGTTTTTTTGGGCATTCAAGTGTTTTCTTTTCTAGCTCTTCAAGGGTTCCACGTTGAGCCTTCCTTTTCACACAGATACAAACATACTGTTCCCACTTTCAGTAAGGAGTTACCCATGGACAAGACGATCCGCATTCTCGTGGCGAACCGCCCCAAGCTCATGAGAGAGCTGATTCTGGCGACCCTCGCAGATGAACCGGGCGTAGAAATCGTGGGCGAAGTTTCCGATGATGCGGAAATCCCCGACCGCGTGCACCTGACCCAGCCCGACTTGCTGGTGATTACTCTGGACGAGCCCGGCATGCGACCGCAGATTTGCGACACGGTCCTCAGAGATCATCCGCAGGTGCGAATCATCGCTGTCGCGGCCGATCAGAATCACAGTACCGGTTACTGGGCGTCCTTCGACATTCATTCCGACGATATTGAGCCGTCTGAGGCGGGCATCCTCAATGCAGTGAGAAGCATGGCCACAGGAGTGGGTGGAGTCTCGTGATGCGAGCCAATCCGGGGAGGGCCATTGCCATGTTTTTAATCAAAAGATTAGGTCTAAGCATCGGTCTCATTTCTTCTCTCCTACTTTGTCTTCCTGTCCAAGCGCAAGTGAGCGAAAAGCAGCGTCCTCCCCGCGACGACTCACCAGCGAATCGCATTGCCGAGCCTTCCGATCTTGCCAAGGAGAATTTCGACCGCGTGGCAGCATCGGCAAATCAGATTCGGGCAGTGTTAGTCAAGGATGAAGGCCTCTTGGTCGAGTTAAAGCGTTTGGTGGCAAAAGAGGCTACCGATAATGGCCAGGTCATAGACGATTCAAATCTGACCGACCAAGCGATCTTTGAACGGTTGGAACAGGACTTAAAGTTTCGAGCCGTGGCCACGCGTCTCTTGCAGCGATACGGCTATCTGCTGCCGACGTCGAATCCAGACTCGGACTTCGCAAAAGAGAAGGAATTGATTCTTAAGGAGCGGGCGCGTCGGCTGGTTCAGATTGAGTCCCAGGAAGATTCAGAGTCGCTTCGGCCACAAGGCAGCAACAGGGATTTGGAACGCACGGCGAGCTGCGATCCACGTCTCGACCAAGATTGTCCGCAGCAGACACCCACGAATCGTCGACAGCGAGTGCGTGTTCCGGGTGGCATGTCCTCGCCCCAAACAAATCCTCAGACCGTGCCCGAGCAGCAACCCCCACTGAGCACGCCGCGGATCATGCAAGCGGACGGATTGCAACAAACTCCAGAACTGCGAGATGGCGAGAGCTTGCCAGTGAACCTGGAACTGAACTCCAGCACGGTTAGGCGAAACGGCATTCCTCTAGATGGTTCTCAGCCACCGGGTCGGGCCGGAATCGATGGCTTGCCGCTAGAGCAAAACATCCCCCCTTCGCTTCTTGAGCGAAGTGGCGCCGGCGAAATGCTCGAAAAAAAGAATGAAGCAGAACAGCCGCTGCGCGGGAGGACTACCGGAGAAAGAAGGAATGAGGAAGATGTTACGCCCGTGAGGATGGTCCACAGGGCTAATCCCTATGCAGACGTCCCCTCCCTCTATGACATGTACGTGCAAGCGTCGGTACACCAGAAGCCCACAGAGCGATTTGGCCTCGATGTCTTCCGCAATAGCGCCAATGATCCGGGAGTGATTCCTTTAGATCTTCCCGTGGGCCCCGACTATGTTCTCGGTTCAGGCGACAGCCTCGAAATTGATCTGTGGGGTGGAGTTTCACAGCGACTCTTCCGAGTCGTCGATCGTGAAGGGCGAGTGTCATTACCCGAAGCCGGTCCTCTGCTGGTGAGTGGGCGAACTCTTGGCGACGTGCAACAGGCAGTACAACAGGCGCTGAGAACGGAATATCGCGACATTTCTGCGGACGTTTCCCTCTCGCGGCTGAGAACGGTTCGTGTGTATGTGGTCGGTGATGTGGCCGAGCCGGGCGCCTATGACATCAGTTCTCTTTCGACACCACTCAATGCGTTGTTTTCGGCAGGAGGGGTGACCGGCCGTGGCTCGCTCCGCGCACTCAAACACTATCGGGGCAAACAGCTTGTGGAAGAAGTGGATGCTTACGATCTGCTCCTGCACGGAGTTCGATCGGATATGCATCGGTTGGAGAATGGTGACACGCTGCTTGTTCCTCCCATAGGACCGCAGGTCACAGTAGACGGAATGGTCCGCCGCCCCGCCATTTACGAGCTGCACAGTGAAAACTCGCTTGCGGACGTGCTGGAGCTGGCAGGCGGAATCTTGCCAACTGCGACGCTGCGACACGTCGAGGTTCAGCGTGTCGAATCGCACGAAAAACGCACGATGCTGGCCCTGGATCTCTCGCCCAGTGGCGACCCGGAAGTGGACAAGAAGCAACTCGATTCCTTTAGGATTCATGACGGCGATGAAGTGCACATCTTTCCTATCGCTCCTTACAACGAAGATGCAATCTATGTGCAAGGACATGTTTTGCGGCCCGGCCGGTACTCCTATAAGGACGGAATGAAGCTGCCTGACCTGATTGGCTCGTACAAGGATTTGTTGCCCGAGCCGGCGCCTCACTACGCGGAGATTGTCAGATTGAATCCGCCGGACTTCCGCCCAAGCGTCGAAAGTTTTGATCTCTCGGCCGCCTTGGCGAACCCCGCCTCGGCACCAAAGCTGCAGCCGCTTGATACGGTTCGTATATTCAGCCGCTTCGACTTTGAGCCTGCTCCGGAGATTTGGGTGGGCGGGGAAGTTAGGGTTCCGGGGAAATACCGCACGTCTGGTCAAGCGCGCCTGAAGGATGCCGTGTACCTGGCTGGAGGCGTCACACAAGACGCTTCGCTCGATTCTGCGCAGCTCTTCCGCACACTGCCCGACGGCTCGTTGAAAATTCTGAGCGTGAATTTGAGCGACGCCCTGATTGGGAATCCGGTGGACAACCTTCCGCTCGAGCCCCGCGATAGACTCATCGTCCATCGCAATTCTGCCAAAGTCGACCCGCCTACGGTCTACGTGAAAGGCGAGGTCGCCAAGCCGGGTCGCTATCCTCTCACGGGCAATATGCATGTTGAGGACTTGGTCCGCGTGGCTGGTGGCTTGAAAAGAAGTGCGGATCCCGAGATCGCTGACTTAACGAGTTATGTCGAAGGCAATACGCCACGACGTACGGCAAAAAATGTAGATATCAAGCTTTCGGCAGCGATGCACGGCGACGCCAACGAAAACCCGCCGCTGCATGACGGAGACGTACTGACCATCCGCCAGAACCCAGGGTGGAACGACATCGGTGCCATGGTGACCTTGAAGGGAGAAGTGCAGCATCCGGGGACTTATGGCATCCGGCCGGGCGAACGGCTCAGTTCGGTACTGGCAAGAGCCGGGGGGTTCAATGCTCAGGCCTATCCCTACGGGGCGGTGTTAATGCGGCGTGAAGTGCGCGAACTGGAGCTGAAATCCCATCTGGAGCTCGTCCAGAGAATCAAGGTCGAGCAAGTGAGTCTCAAAGCCTTGCCCGAGAACGATAAGGACCAGAAGGACGCCAAATTGACAGCGATCGCCGAGACTGAGACAGCACTCCAACAGCTCGAAGCCAATGCACCTGTCGGCCGGGTCGTGATTCACATACAACCGGATCTCGCGGAATGGCGAAACACGGCAAAAGATATCGCTGTTCGCGACGGCGACGTGCTGCTTGTTCCCAAGAAAGCGGGCTACGTCATGGTAAACGGCCAGGTGTTCAATCCCACGGCAGTTGGCTACCAACCCGGACGAAGCGCCAAGTGGTACCTGAGCCAGTCCGGCGGGTTAACACCACTCGCCGATAAGAAAGCCGTTTTTGTCATCCGCGCTGACGGATCGGTGATCGCCGCGAAGAATAACACCGGAGATTGGTGGGGTGGTAATCCGTTGAACGCGACCTTGAGACCAGGGGACATGGTTGTGGTTCCAGAAAAAGCGCCAAAGATCGGCGGCCGCAACTGGACTGCAACCCTGCAGGCGGCGCAAGTTGCGTCTTCTGTCGCACTTGCGGTTGCCTATATTCATCCGTGACGGATGAAGGATGCAGGTGATGCAAATGAGGGCCATCCTGACGACGTTGAGCTGTGCTGCGCTAAATCTGTCGCTGTGTGCGGCTGCTTCGATGGCCGCACGACCTCAAGCGGGTGGACGACAGGCACTTCCGGAGGAATCGAAGAGCTCGGGAATTCCCGATAGGAAAATGAACGCGTCAAACAAAAGTGTTGACGATGCCGAGGCGGAGAATTTTGAGGCAACGCCCCGTAGCGTTTCCCGGCTTAGCAGGAGATTCTTGTCCGATCAGGAGCAAATTTGGACTAGCCCTTCGAAAATTCGATTTTCAGACACCCAGTGGCTTGTGCCACTCAGCGGCATCACAGCGGGGCTGTTCGTTACCGACCGCGATTTCAGCGGGCATCTCTCGCGCGATCCAAAAACAATCAGTCATTACAACAACCTTTCGAATGCCGGCATAGGGGCTCTGATTGGCGGCGCGGGAGGGATGTGGCTGTTGGGTCACGCTAAGCACAATGAGCATTGGAGTGAAACGGGGTTTCTCGCGGGCGAAGCGGCCTTGAACAGCCTGGTGGTAGTCGAGGAAATGAAGTATTCCTTCGGGCGGCAACGCCCCAATGAGGGTAATGGCCATGGCCAGTTTTTCCATGGCGGCGTTTCCTTTCCTTCCGAACACTCTGCAGCGGCATGGTCGGTGGCAGGCGTAATCGCTCACGAGTATCCGGGTCCGCTAATGAAGATCATGGCCTATGGCTTGGCGTCTCTCGTAGACGTTTCACGCTTGCGAGCCCGCCAACATTTTCCGTCTGACGTCTTAGTCGGCAGCGTGATTGGAAATCTGGTTGCGCAGAACATTTACAGCCGGCACCACGATCCTGAGCTTGGCGGAGAGGCCTGGAGATCGATTAGCCAAGTGTTTCGCGGCAATGGAGAACGGTCTCCCGCCAATCAGGGGTCGCCATACGTTCCGCTCGACAGTTGGATTTACCCGGCGCTTGACCGTCTCGCGGCGCTAGGTGTGGTCAACAGTGGACTTGCCGGCATGCGGCCGTGGACACGAAATGAGTGCGTACGACTCCTTGGCGAAGCGGCCGACAAAATCGATGCAGGGATTGGAAGTGCCGAGGCAGAAAAAACTTTTCGCTTGCTCGAGACTGAATTCAGCGACGAACTGGAAGGGAAGATTGGTGAGGGCCTACGCGCGAAGGTCGAATCTGTCTATAGCCGCGTTACAGGAATCTCCGGTCCGCCGCTCACCGATGGCAATCATTTCGGGCAGACGATCACTAACGATTTTGGAAGACCGTTCCAGGAAGGCTTCAACTCCGTCGATGGCTTCTCCGCTTGGTCAACCGGTGGGCGCTGGACGGGTTACGTACGCGCCGAGTATCAACATGCACCATCGGCGCCCGCAGAGTCCGTGGCGGCACGGCAATTCATTGGCTCTGTCGACCCCCCGGGAGTTCCGCCTGCTACACCATACTCTGCTGTGAATCGCGTTCGATTGCTTGATGCCTACGTAGGGATGAACTTCGAGAATTGGCAGGTCTCCTTCGGAAGACAAAGCCTGTGGTGGAGTCCCATGCAGAGTGGGCCGCTGATGTTCAGCGACAACGCCGAGCCAGTCAACATGTTTCGCGTCAGCCGCGTTTCGCCCTTCAAACTCCCGAGGATCCCCCTAGGCTGGATGGGGCCGATCCGCGTGGAGTTCTTTATAGGTCAACTCACTGGGCACGAATTCGTCCACGACGACACTGCGGGATTAGTGGGCCAGTTCGGCCGTCCTCTGGATCGGCAGCCTTGGCTTCGTGGAGAAAAAATCAGTTTCAAACCCACACCCAACTTTGAGTTCAGTGTTAGCGAAACTACAGTCTTCGCCGGTGGCCCGACTCCGCTGAATTGGCACAATCTGCTTAGGAGCTATCGCACTATGGTCAGCCGCGGAGGCGGCGGTGACGATATAACGGACCCTCGGTCCGGACTCGACTTTACATACAGGGTTCCAGGATTGCGTAGATGGCTGACGTTCTACGGTGACGCCTTCTCTGAGGATACAATTTCACCACTGGCCTACCCACGCAAATCGGCGATACAAGGGGGAATCTACATGCCGAGGATTCCTGGTGTCCCCAAACTTGACCTGCGCCTGGAAGGAGGAACTACGGCGCCAGTGGATTTCCCCTTCTGCGCTGGCTGCTTTTACGTCAACGATCGCTATCCCGGTGGTTCTTATGTGAACCGCGGAAACCTGATGGGCAGCCCGTTGGGACGTGGCGGACAGGACGAGCGGGCCTGGAGCACTTACTGGCTTTCGTCGCGCAACAAAATTCAGTTCCAGTATAGGCATCAGAAAGTAGACGGGCAGTATTTGCCCCATGGAGGCACGCTGAACGATGGTGGGGTAAATGTCGATTTCCTGCTCAGGCCCAACGTGAGTTTTTCAGGCTCAGTGTTGTACGAGAAGTGGAATTACCCATTGCTTGCTCCAGTGGCAAAGTCGAATTGGACTACCAGTGTAGGCCTGACTCTCTGGCCTCACTTGTGGAAATGAGCGTCGCAACTTTAGACATGAATTAGAGACGGAGTGACAGGGACGTGACACAGACAGCTACCAAGCCACAGCGTGAGGCCGCGCCACAACCGGATGCTGACGTTTCGCTGCAAGAGTTGCCGCTGGGAGATTCGCACGAGTGGCAAGTGGAGCAACTGCGATTGCTTTGGATGCGTCGTAGGCTTCTTCTTCGAGTTACAGGAGTTGGTTTGTTGGTGTCGACCCTCGTGGCGTTTTTGATTCCGAAATCCTACACGTCGACGGCACAGCTCATGCCCCCGGATGCGCAATCCACATCGGCACTGGCGATGATGGCGGGAATGGCGGCAAAAGCCGGGGGCGGGCTGGGCGCGATGGCCGGCGATCTGTTGGGAGTAAAAAGTTCGGGCGCGCTCTTCGTCGGAGTGCTGAGAAGCCAAACCGCTCAAGACCGCCTTATCCAGCAATTCGACCTGAGAAAAGTGTATGACAAGCGGCTGGTTATGGATGCGCGCACCAAGCTCGATGAAAATACGTCGCTTTCGGAAGATAGAAAGAGCGGCATCATCACCATCAGCGTGACTGATCACAGTCCGCAGCGGGCGGCGGCCCTCGCGAGCGCATATGTCGACCAATTGAATACGCTCGTTTCCGAGCTGTCGACTTCTTCCGCGCACCGCGAACGAGTGTTTCTCGAGGAGCGCCTTAAAGTAGCGAAGCAAGACCTGGACGATGCCTCCAACCAACTTGCTCAGTTCTCCAGCAAGAACAACACCCTCGACATCCAGCAAGAAGGCAAGGCGATGCTGGACGCCGCAGGAAGCATCGCTGGCGAGATGATCGCCGCGCAATCCCAACTCGAGGGGCTCCGCCAGATCTATACGGACAACAATTCTCGTGTCCGTTCATTGAACGCTCGCGTTGCTGAACTTCGCAAACAACTCGAAAAGCTTGGCGGTACGCAGGCGAATGCCGTGAACCGTGCTAGCGCATCCCCGCAGCAAGCAGAGGATCCATCTGCCGCCAAGGCCGGTGGTGGCCTGCCTTATCCCACAATTAAGAGTCTGCCTCTACTTGGAGCAAAGTACGCCGACTATTACCGCCGCGAGAAGATCCAGGAAACCGTCTTCGAGCTGCTAACGCAGCAGTACGAACTAGCCAAAGTGCAAGAGGCAAAAGAAACGCCCAGCGTCAAGGTGCTGGACCCGGCCACGATTCCGGAGAGGAAGTCGTTTCCACCGCGTTTGGTGATCATGTTTCTCGGCACATTTCTGGCTTTCGCGTTGTCCGTCGTTTGGGTGTTGGGATCAGCGGGTTGGGAAAAGGCCGATCCACAAGATCCGCGCAAAGTCTTGCTGCACGAAGTGGCTGGCACCCTGAAGGCGCAGATGTGGTGGGCTTCGCGAAACGGGGCCGGAGCGGTCTCCGGGGAAAAAGGTTCTCTGAGTCAGGACAACGGCGGCCCGCTTTCGCGTGGGTCGTCGAAGCTGTACAACTGGCTCTAAGCGACAGAAATATAAAGGGTTAGGTCACAATCGCCCTGTAAGTGACGGGGCGGAGCTGTATAGAGAGCAGAATGAGCGCATCCATTATTCGTTCAGACGCAATTCAGCCACAGTTCAGCCCGCGGAGCATCGAGATGCCGCTCCGTTCCGTCGGCGAGAAGTTGGGTACTGCTACGCAAGCACGATGGTATGCCGTCTACACCCGCGCGAACCACGAACGACGCGTTGCGGGCCAGCTTGCCGAGCGCGAAGTTGAGCATTTTCTGCCGGAATATGAATCGGTACGCACGTGGAAAGACCGCAAAGTGCGACTGCAACTCCCTCTTTTCCCTGGCTACCTTTTCGTTCATATGGCGCTGCTAGAGCGGCTCCGTCTCCTGCAAGTCCCCGGGGTAGTCCAATTGGTGGGGTTCAAGGGAAGTCCCGCACCCATGCCAGAGGAAGATATGAACAGGATTCGCGAATTCCTGGGACAAGGGTGGCGAGCGGAACCGCACCCGTATCTGCAGGTAGGAAGACGCGTGATCGTGGTGCGCGGGTCCCTTGCAGGCTTGGAGGGAATCGTCGCGCGGCGGAAGAATCGCAGTCGGCTGGTACTTTCCTTCGACTTGATCCAGAGGTCGATGGCAGTGGAGATAGACGAAGGGGATTTAGTGGCAATTTAAGAAACAAGGAAAGAGGCAGACCAAATTTCAGTGGTTCAACTGAAAGGGGAGAAAATGCGCGCTCTGATTACAGGCATTACGGGGCAGGACGGTTCGTACCTGGCGGAATTGTTGCTGGAGGAGGGGTACGACATTTTCGGACTGGTCCGCCGCTGCAGTGTGAAGAAATACGATCGGATCGAGACGCTGCTGGACGAGATCGAGTTGGTGGAAGGTGATCTGACCGACCAGACGTCGCTCGACCATATTGTCCAGTCGGTGCAGCCGGACGAAGTGTACAACTTGGCGGCGCAGAGCTTTGTACCGGTGTCGTGGAACCAGCCGGTGCTGACGGGAGACGTGACGGCGCTGGGCGTGATTCGCATTCTGGAAGCCATACGCAAACACCGGCCGCAGGCCAAATTCCTGCAAGCTTCGAGTTCGGAGATGTTCGGAAAAGTGCAACAGACGCCACAGACGGAAAAGACTCCTTTTTATCCGCGCAGCCCCTACGGGGTAGCCAAGGTATTCGGCCACTACATCACCGTGAACTACCGCGAGAGCTATCGGCTGTTCGCCTGCTCGGCGATGGGCTTCAACCATGAATCGCCGCGGCGAGGCATGGAGTTCGTCACGAGGAAGGTGACGCACCAAGTGGCGAAGATCAAGTGCGGCCTGGCCAATAAGCTGACGATGGGGAACTTGGACGCGAAACGAGACTGGGGGTTCGCGGGGGACTACGTGCGGGCGATGTGGATGATGCTGCAACAGGCGGAACCGGACGACTACGTCCTTGCGACAGGCAAGACGCACAGCATCCGCGAGCTGCTGGATGCGGCGTTTGGCGCTGCGGGGCTCGATTGGGAGGAATACGTGGAAGTCGATCCAAAGTTCATTCGCCCAGCCGAAGTGGACTTCCTTTGCGGGGACGCGAGCAAGGCTCGCGAGAAGCTGGGCTGGGAACCGAGAGTCACCTTCGAGGAATTGATCAAGATGATGGTGGAAGCGGACCTAGAAGCGGTGCAAAAAGCGGAGAACGGCGTCGCTTTTGCCGCTTCGCTCCGAAATGGGAACGGGAATGGGAATGGATCACCGAAAACGGAAAACAAACACGCAAACGCCGCGGCGGCGATGGGCAGCAGCGCGGCGTGAAAGCCGAATTCCGTTAGGGGCGAATAGGTGGAATGGTTGAGCGGAGAGGCTAGAAAAAATGCGGGCACTTTGAACACTGAGGTCGAAGCGGCCGTGGACCCCGTGGGGATTCGGCCGAAAGTTACCCATGCGATTCTGCTCACGAGCGCGCAACTCGCACGGGGATTATTTCGGTTGTTATTCGGAGTCATCGTGGCACGTCAGCTCGGTCCGGAGCGGCTTGGCGTGTATGCGGTGTTGCTTGCAATGGTCGAGATGTTGGCCGTGGCATCGGGATCGGGCTACGCCGATTATCTGACTCGGGAAGCCGCGAAAGATGCGCGAGTGGGTTGGGGATTGGCGTCGCAGTTGACTTGGCTCCGGCTTGGATGCGCGGTTCCTCTCGCGGGGGTAGGTTTGGGCATTCTCTGGATGCTTGGTTATCCCCGAATCGTGCTGGTGGCCGCCGCGTGGCTCTCGGTGAGCCTGGCTCCCCGGTCAGTAAGTGAAGCCGTTCAGGGCGTGCTCCGTGGGATTGGTCGCTATGCGGCGTACCTTGTCGTCGAATTGGTCTTCGACTTGGCGCTTGTGGGCGGTGTGGTTTTCCTTTTGGTGCGAGGAGGAGGCCTCAATGTGGTTATCGGCACTGAAATCGTTGCGCCGACCGCTGCGACTGTGACGGGTCTGGTTTTCGCGCTGGTGTACCGTCCAAGTGAACTTATCCGACTGAAGAGAAAGCAATTGTTGGAAAAGAGCGCCATCTTCAATACGTACGGCTTCGTTGCAAATCTATACGATCGGTTCGATATCGTGTTGCTTTCCAAGTTGGCAGGCGATTACGCCACAGGCGTGTACAGTGCGGCATATCGCCCGCTCGGTACGATTCAGCTTGTACCTTATGGCGTTCTCTACAGCATATTGCCAAGCCTTTCGAGGGGGCCAGAGGCCGAGCGGGAGCGGCTGGAAAGAGCGATGGGCTTCTTGTTGAGCGCAGCTTTCGTGGTGGTTCTTGTGACCATGGTTTATGCCGGTCCGGCTGTGACTCTTCTTTTTGGCGCTCCGTACGCTGAATCTGCGATTGCCCTGAAGATTCTCATTTGGGCAGTTATCCTACGTTACGTCAACTATGCTCTAAACGTTAGGCTGTTGGCCAGTGGCCACGAGCGGGTGTTCGTAGCAACGTCGTTGGTTTGCCTGGCCGTGAACCTCATCGGAAATCTGGTATTCATCCCTCTCTATTCCTGGAAGGCAGCCGCGGCGATCACGATTGTCACGGAGTTTGTGTTGCTCATTCAAAATGCATATTGGCTGCGTAAGACCGTCGGGGCGTTTCCAAAGCCGTTCGGGTGGGTGCAGACCTCGCTGGTCTTTGCAACCTTGGTGGGCGTGGTTGTGGTTGGGGAGAGGTTAGCTTCGCCATTGAGGTTAGCTTCGCCATTACTGGTCGGGAGCGCGTGCGTGGTGTTCTTTCTTGGTTATTTGTATCGCACAGGCATGATCGGGGAGTTCGCGCAAGTGTGGAAGGGCGGGCAGGAGACGGTTCAAGCATGATCGTAGCGGTTGATTCGCTGCCTTTGACGAAACCGTTTGCCAGAACGGGGACGCACGCTTATGCAGCTAACGTACTAAAAGGGTGCTTGAGGATCGTGGAAAGCACAGGTGCCGATCTCGAATTTCACGCGTTTGTGTCCCGGGAAGACAACTGGGCGACGAATGGGTTTGCTTCGCCTAGTCTGCGCGCGCATGAGAGCCGCATATTGAGGTTGACGCGGCTGTGGCGCTTGGGCGGAATGGCGGTTTCCACGTCGTTACTTAGACCCGATCTTGTGTTTCTTCCCGCTGGCGTGGCGATACCGTCGCCGGCAGCTCCATCAGTGGTGGCGATCCTTGACGCGATGTACGCGAAGCTGCCCGAGGAATTTTTCGGGAGCCCGACGTCGCGCGCGAAGTTCTTTGCGCGGGTGGGCGCAAAGATGGCGAGCAGAGTGGTCACTATCTCGAATTGGTCGAAGAAGGACCTCGTAGAGGTGTTTGGAATAGATCCGGTCAAGATTGAAGTTACTTATCTGGGATACGACAAACGGCATTACAACGCCGTGCCACCGGACCCAGAAGGGAGCGCCGGACTCTTGGGTCGGTGCGGCATTCGGAAACCGTTCATTTTGTGCCAAGGATTGGTTCAACTGCGGAAAAACGTACATCGCCTGATACAAGCATGGGATCGCTTGCATAGTTCTTCGAAAGGGTTCGACGCGCAACTGGTTCTGGCCGGGGGGATGGGCCATGGCCATGAAGAAATCCTAAAGGTGCGTGAGGCATCTCCGAACCGCAATCAGATTGTCCTGACGGGTGAGTTGCCCGATGCCGAGTTGGCGATGCTGGTCAAGAATGCTTCGCTCTGCGTCATTCCTTCCCTGTATGAGGGATTTTGTCTGCCTATGGTGGAAGCGATGGCTTGCGGGATCCCCACGGTGGCGTCCAGCAGTTCCTGCATTCCCGAGGTGTCCGGAGGCGTGCTGCAGTATTTCGACCCGCATTCGGTCGAGGAGATGGCTGAAGTCATTCAGCGAACTCTGGAAGATTCAGACTTGAGGGCTGGCCTGCATGATAGAGGCCTGGCCCGCGCCGCCGAATTTAGCTGGGAGCGCTGCGCTCGGGAGACGTTGGCTGTCTTTACCCAGACGGCTGCTCTACATGGCTGAAAACATACAGCAAGATACATGGCCTAGTCTGTTCCCACGTATTTCCGGTGGCCCTTTGCACCAGATCTGGGAACGCAAGGCGGAGCTTGCCGTTGGTGTGTTAGGGGCTGGCGCAGCAGTGCTGTTTACCTCTGCCCATTGGACTGTTGCGGTCGTAGGGGGAGCGGCAGTTCTGGCACTGTCAATCGCTGAGAGCGAAGCATTTCTTTTGTTTGTCATTCTCTTGATGCCTTTCGGATGGACGCTACAGTGGAACGTACCCGTCCGGGATGTGCCCGTCGCTCTCCGCTCCCTGGTGATTGTCGGCTTTTTCCTTGGACGTCTGCTGCGCGGACAGCTGGGCCTGAGAGGATTGGTTCGCCCGGCTCTTTCGCAGGCGTCGCTTTTGTTTTTGTGTGTGGTTACAGCGCCGGCACTTTTGGGGGTTTGGGAGTTGACGCGCGAATACGCGCGTGCTCTTTGGACTCTCTTTGCTTGCGTGGGGTTCTATTTTGTGATTCTGTCCTGGGCGGATTCACCGCGGCGCATTCGAAGGATCCTCCAAGTGCTGTTGTTTTCCACGATCGTTACGGCGGCGTTCGCAGTTTTGCAGGAGATCGTCGGGGACTACACCTCTTTCTGGCTGTTTCTGAATCCCCCCACGGAGTGGTTTGCGCCAATGGATCAGAGGGCGCCGTCTTTCTTTGCCAATTGCAACTTTCTCGCTAGTTACCTAAACCTGATCATTCCTTTTTCGCTGGCCTGCTGGATCCTTGGGGAGGGGCGCCTGAAAAGGCTCGGTGTGTGGACTACGGGGCTTGGAGCGGTAGCTCTTCTGTGCACGCAGAGTCTTGGAGGGCTCGTGTCTTTCGGCGGGCTTGTTGTCCTTGCGATTTTGTGTTTCGTTGGCAACTGGAAGAAGAAGTTAGCTCTGCTGGCCGCTGTTTGCGCTCTGGCGATTGGATTTTACTTAGGCAAGGAGATCCTGAACCCAGCCCACGCGGGAGCGGATTTTGCGTATGACCAGTCGATTCGATTAGTTCTTTGGGGTGTCGCTTGGAATTTTTTCACAAGCTCTCCCCTGCTCGGGGTGGGGTGGGGCAACTTCAGCGCGCTTTACGGGTCATCTGTCGCTGGCATTTCATGGATCCCGGCGGGACAATTCGAAGTTCATAACATTTACCTGCAACTGCTCGCTGAGACGGGACTCGTGGGCTTCAGCGTATTCTTCATGCTCATGTTTCGCGCGTCTCAGCGGGCGCTTCGCCAAATGCGTTGCTCGGTACGCCCCCTCGAGAAAGCCTTAGCGTTCGGTGTTCTCGGCGCGATACTCACCGTGCTTCTGCACGGTTTTGTCGATTTCTTCTTTCAGGTAAGCCCCCAATTCGGCACTCTCTTTTGGGTCCTTCTGGCTTTGCTGGTGGTGAGTGGTAAGAGTGTGCGTGAAGGAGGCCCCGGCGCGCAAGAACTGCGGGCTGCGTAGACACTGATGAAGATTCTGTACACGACAGCACGCTTTCCGTATCCGCCACTGCGCGGCGACCAATTGGTGCCATATGCTCGAATCCAACACCTGGCTCGAAAGCACGAGATTACGCTGCTCTCGTTTGTCGAAGGACCAGAGGAGATGGAATACGTGCGCCACTTGAAGCCGCACTGCGTGGAGGTGCATACCGTGCCTTTGCCGCGGTGGCGCTCCTACGCCAGCATGTCCGGAGGCGCTCTAAGCTCCCTCCCCATGCAAGTCCTCTACTATTCGTCTCGCGAGTACCAAAGGAAGCTGCAAGAAATCCTGGCAAATGGCAAGTTCGACGCTGTTCACACGGTGCTGTCACGCCCGGCGAATCATACGATCCACATCGAAGGCGTGGTGAAGGTATGCGAGATGATTGACGCCGTCTCCCTGACTATGGAGCGCCGGGCGAGGGCGACTCGATGGCCCGTCCAATCGGTCTGGAGGATGGAAGCAAAGCGCATGCGCCGCTTCGAGCAATGCATCTGCAAGAGTTTCGATGGCGTCGTGGTGGTGTCCGAGGTCGACAGGCAGGAGCTGAATGCGCCGAACGTGACAGTGGTGCCAGTTGGAGCCGATGTCGACCCTCGACCGAGGCCAGCTCCCAATGGGCACAAAGTGGTGATCTTCACCGGCAATTTCGCTTATCACTCCAATCAAGACGCCGCGATTTTCTTGATCAACGAGATTTGGCCCCAACTGCGGCAAGCCATTCCGGGGACGCGCCTCCGGATTGTCGGCAACGGTCCTAGCCCAACCCTCCTGCGCGCGGCGCGTCAGTTCCCCGAGGTTGAGGTGACTGGATTTGTGCCCGATCTCCGCCAGCATCTGTTCGAAGCGGACGTTGCGGTCGCGCCAATGCGTCTGGGAGGCGGGGGCATGCACTGCAAGGCCATTGAGGCGATGGCCTGCGGCACCCCGCTAGTGGTTTCTTCCCGTGTGACCAGGGGCGTAGAGGGACGGCCGGGTGAAGATTTTCTTTTAGCCGGGGATGCGCCCGAATATGTTCGGGCAATCCGCAGCATCTTCGAGAATCCGGGGCTGGCAACTGCATTATCAGATAAGGGGAGACGATTAGTCGCCGAGAAATACAGCTGGGAGAAAACGACTCAGCGGCTGGAATTGCTGTACGAGGAACTGCTGCATCGCCGGTCGGAATCCAATAACCATGCGCATCGGAATTGACGCCCATTTCGCGTCGTACGAGCTTCGCGGGATGGGTAAATATGTTTTGCAACTCGTCTCCGGGCTCGCGCAGTCCGACGAGTCCAACGAATACGTCATCTACGGGGACCCTCGAATGTTCCCCAAATTGCGCAGCTACACCAATGTTCAGTTTCGCGATCCCAAAGACCTATCTTATCCGGTGTGGGAGCAATTGGTGTTGCCCATCCGGGTGCGTCAAGATCGGCTCGACATTTTGCATTGTCCGGCCAATACAGCTCCTATCCTTGTGCCGGGAAAGATGAAGCTGGTCATAACTGTCCATGATGTGATGTATCTGCTTCCGTCTTCCGTCCTATCGGCCTCAAGTGTATTTCGCCAGCGGCTGGGAAATTTCTACCGCAGGGTGGTGGTGCCACGAGTCGCGCGCCGCGCGGAGTTCATCATTGCAGTCTCGGAGTTCTCAAAGCGAGAGATAGCCAGGTACCTAAAGATTCTCCCGGACCGCGTTCGAGTTATCCATGAGGGAATTGACACGCAATTTGCGTCTCTCGCGGATGCAATCACCGCGCCTCCGAGGGAGATTGGCGGCGAGAGCCTCGATTCGCCGTTCATCCTGGCGCTGGGCGCCGGCGATCCAAGGAAGAACACTTTGGCGGTGATTCGCGTGTACGCATCGCGGTGGCGCGACTTCCCAAATCAGGAAAAGCTGGTAATCGTTGGACTGCGTGATTGGCAGTCTTCCGCGGCCTATCAACTGGTTCGTGAACTGGGTTTGAGCAAGCAAGTATTATTCGCGGGATATGTGTGCGAGGAATTGTTGGCTTGGCTTTACGCTTCGTCGCGTTGCTTCTTGTACCCCACTCTTTACGAAGGGTTCGGTTTCCCTCCGTTGGAAGCGATGGCATGTGGAGTCCCGGTGATCACCTCTGACTGTAGTTCGGTCTCGGAGATTGCCGGAGACGCCGCGATTCTCGTTGACCCTGGCTCTGAGGAAGCGATTGGCGACGCGTTGGTGCGAGTTTTGCGGGAGGAACCACTGAGGCGGCAATTGACTGAGCGCGGAAAAGAGCGCGTGCAAAAGTTCTCCTGGCTGGAGACAGCGCGAAAGACATTAAGCGTCTACGAAGAATTGCGAGAATGCGCGGTAGGCGAAGCGGTGCCTAGCAAAGTGTGTTGAAGACAGTCCTTCTTTATTAGGTAGCTGACGATTGAAGCAGCTAAAGCGACCTCTTTTTCCAATTCACAAGCAAATGCGATTTGTCCTTAGTCGGACAGAAGCGGCAACTGTTCTTCGAGGTGAGGACTCTCGATGAAAGATAAGGTGGCTTTGCTGATCGGCGACGTCGCGCTGACCATCGCGACGCTAATCGTGGTCTCACTGCTATATCCGCAAGAGTGGAGCGGCGCAGTGCAGAGTGTCGCAGCCTTGGTGATGTTTGTGCTGACATTCATCTGTAGCCTGTACGTATTCGAGCTTTACGACCTGCGTTCCCAGAATGGCGCAAAGACGGTCTACCGATTGGCGCTGGCCTACATTGTGTCGACGGTGTTCCTGAGCATGTGTTTTTTACTCTTGCGTCGGTTCGGCGGACACCGGGACGTGTATATGACGGCGGGGCCAGTGCTCGTGGGAATCACGTATATCTGGCGGCGTGTTTACGCACAGGCGATTCACGTGTTCGCGACGCGCGAGGGAGTGTTGGTTATCGGGAGCCAATGCGATGCCGAAACCGTGAGCCGAGTGACGAATTTCGGCAAATCGAAATTCAACTTGGTAGGCTTCCTGATGAAGGAGGAGGTACTGACTCCAGGTGAGAATGGCTGGACGGCGAATGGGGAGCCCGCGCGAAATGCCGGCGACGCAGAGCCTACGTGGGCCGTGGCATCGGGCAGCTTTGCGGCCGCGACGGCGGTAGCGCCCGCTCTGGCCAAGCCGAAAGGGGCGGAGCAGGCCGTCGCAGAATCTGCGGAGGTTGTCAGCCTGGGCTTTGCTACGGCTAAGAGTCTGGAGGGGCTGGTGGCAGCCCATGGAGTGCGGTCGCTGGTGGTCAGAAGCGAATCCATCGCTCCCGAGCTGGCGTCGACACTGACGCGACTGCGGTTTCAAGGAGTGCGCGTATATCCGCTGCCGGAGTTCTACATGAAGCTGACAGGGGAGCTGCCGCTGGAAATGTTGAGCGACGCGTGGCTTTCTTTCGCCGAAGGATTTGACCTGCTGGACGCGAGAGTGCTGCGGAGAATTAAAAGACTCATGGACCTTTTGCTGGCGTCCATCGTTTTGTTGCTCTCGCTGCCTGTACTGTTGTTGGCGGCGATTGCGATCAAGCTGGATTCGCGCGGGCCGGTGCTTTTCCGGCAAGAGCGCGTTGGGTGGATGGGCAAACCGTTTAAGCTGCTGAAGCTGCGCAGCATGGGCGTGGACGCGGAAGGCGATGGAAGACCGCAATGGGCGAGCGTGGACGACCCTCGCGTCACGCGAGTCGGGCGGATCCTTCGTAAATTCCGGATTGATGAGATTCCCCAGTTGATCAATGTGCTCCGGGGGGAGATGAGTTTCGTTGGGCCTCGCCCAGAGCGGCCGGAATTCATGGCGGAGCTGACTGCATGTATCCCCTTCTACCACCTCAGACACTACGTCGCTCCTGGCATTACGGGGTGGGCCCAAGTGATGTACCCGTATGGGGCGTGCGTGCAGGACGCGCGGCGCAAACTTCAGTTCGACCTGTGCTATATCCGCAACGCCTCGCCGTTTCTCGATTTGAGGATAGTGTTACGCACGGCAAGCGTGGTTTTGTTCGGTAATGGGAGCCATTAGATTAGCTCCTTCAATCCTTCAAGCAGAGTTAGTTCCTAACTTGTATTCCTACCCAGCTATAGCTGCCCCACACTCCTCGATGAATTGTCACAATGGCGGCGCATCGAATTTTCCCACGATTGAGCTATTATTATCCGCCCGGTTCGTCCTCTCGCCTCTAACCTTCCGAATCCATCTCTCGTAGTCTCCATTCTCGTCGCCTGAATCTGCTTGAAGACCAAATTCTCAACGCCGGACCTTCTGTCTTGGGCAGTAAGAATACCCCGCCTGGCCGACATGCTCTGCGCGGAACCTGCCCAGTCAGGAGTCTTGGGCAAACAGGCGGATTTAGAACCTTTGGCCAACTGAGCGTGTCCGCAATTGGTGATCCTGCGATCCTGCCTCGATCGCCCTCGCCGCTCCCGCGCCCTAGGATTTGAGGTGGTGCGAACGTCGATGGGGGGAGAGTGAGAACGAAAGAAATCAACGACGCTGGAGAATTAATCGCCATGCTCCGGAAGTGGAATGCTTCCAAGTTGATAGAGTTGCGGCAAAATTTGGACACTACCCAGGTTTGAGTTGACATTGCATCGAGTCGAGAGTAGTCTCCGCGTTATTTCCTGGGTCATCGCCCGGCTTTCCTTGGATCGTCCCCTTTAGATAGAAGTGTGCCGCCTGACCCGCGAGAAAATCTGGATTTCTTCAACTGCAGATGAGAGGGGTGGCCCCATGAAACGAACCATGAGATGGGTTGGGGTAGGTTTGTTGTTTTCTCTGGGTTTGGGAGTAGCTGGAATGCAGGCGCAGCAGCCCGTGAGCGCAGAGCCGCAAGCTCCAAGCCGGACGGTGCAGACACCACGGGAGTTGGTATCAGCGTTACCGGTTCCTCGCTTGGTCAAGTTCGCGGGCATGTTGAAAGATGAGTTGGGCAAGTCACGCACCGGCGTGGTGGGTGTGACGTTTGCGATTTACAAGGAGCAAGAGGGTGGGGCGGCGCTGTGGATGGAGACGCAGAATGTGGAGTTGGATGAGCAAGGGCATTACACGGTGCTGCTGGGAACGACGAAGAGTGAAGGGTTGCCGCTGGAGTTGTTCACGTTGGGAGAACCGCGATGGCTGGGAGTGCAGGTGCAAATGCCCGGCGAAGTGGAGCAGCCACGGGTGCTATTGGTGAGCGTACCTTATGCGTTGAAGGCCGCGGACGCCGAGACGCTGAGTGGTCTGCCGGCATCGGCGTTTGCATTGGCCGCGCCTAGTGGGACAGTTCCCAGTGCA
>DASSXG010000069.1:0-38062 GCA_035704085.1 Candidatus Acidiferrum sp.
ACAGGATCGGGAAACGGATCAAGGGAAAACTGGACGCAGGTGAGAGAAAGGTCGACCTGTACCAGATTGGAACAGATGCGTCGGAGCGAAAGGCTTAGGAATTCGGCGGAGAGTTCGCAGCCGAGACCATGGCGGCGAAGGCGGAAGGCGGCGAGAAGAGTCATGCCGCTGCCGGAGAAGGGGTCGATGACGAGGTCGCCTTCGTTGGTGGAGGCGAGGAGGATGCGTTCGAGGAGGGCGACGGGTTTTTGGGTGGGGTGCTTGCCGAATTTTTTCTCCCAGGGTTCGGGCGGACGGATTTCCCAGACGGATTTCATCTGCTTGCCACGATTGGCTTCCTTCATGAGCTTGTAGTTGAAGGTGTGGCGCGATTTGGAGTTTTTCGCGGCCCAGATGATGGTTTCGGTGGCATGGGTGAAATAGCGGCAGGAAAGATTGGGAGGAGGATTGGGCTTGACCCAGGAAATGTCGTTCAGCAGCTTGAAGCCGAGCTGCTGCATGGCAAAGCCGACGGAATGGATGACGTGGGCGGTGCCGGAAACCCAGATGGAGCCGTTGGGTTTGAGGACGCGCTGGCAGGCGGCGAGCCAGGACAGGTTGAACTCATGGACCTTTTCATACCTGGCCCTTACCGGGCCAGAATCCGCGCCGGGGAGTTTGTCCCAATCGCCTTTGTTGACGCTGACCATTTTGCCGGCGTGACAGGTGATGCCGCCGTTGGAGAGGAAGTAAGGAGGGTCTGCGAAGACGAGGTCGACGGTGGATTCGGGGATTTGGGCGAGGAGGTCGAGGCAGTCGCCCTGGAAGATTTTGAGGTGGTGGCGGGAATCTTCGAAGGCGGGAGCTGGCAATGAGATGGGTTTGGACATGAATGGTTGATCGATCGGGATCGTTGATCAGAAGGATAAGGGTGTCAAGCGGGCGAAGAGGAAGCAATGAGGTAAGGAAGTAAAGACATAAGGACGGAGACAGAAAGAATTTACACAGAGGGCGCGGAGGACACAGAGGGCGCAGAGAAGAGGCTGAAGAGTTCAATGTCTAAGAGTTGAAGGGAAAAGAAGGAATTTAACGCAGAGTGCACGAAGACACAAAGGACACAGAGAAGCAGGAGACTACTTGCCGAGGAGGATGCCGATTCCGGAGAGCAATAATTCCAGTTTGGGACGCGGGAGTTTTCCCACGCGTTCGCTGAGCAAGGTCTTATCGACCGAGAGGATTTGGGACACATTGGCCACGGAATCCTTGGGCAGGCCGGTGAGCCGAGCGGAGACGGAGAGATTTCCTGGCGCGACGGCCCACTTGAGATTGCTGGTCAAGGGGACGCAGACAACCGTGGCGATGGCGCTGCTGTTCAGAGCGTCGCACTGGACAACGACGACGGGCCTGCCGAAGCCGGGGCCGGGACCTGACGGTTCGGGCAGATCGGCCCACCAGATTTCGCCCTGCGAAATCACCATTCCACGCGCTCAAGAACGCGGCGGGCGGCGGCCGCGACGAACGGGTCCCGTTGTCCGCCGATTTCGGCCAGCGCCTTGTTCATGGCTTCCGTAACCTCTTCGGGTGCGTGGCGCGCAAGGTATTCTTTCAGCGCATCGCTGAAGAGGCGGCTGCGCGATTTTTTGGTGCGCCGAGCGAGGCGCTCGGCGCCTTCGAAGACTTCGTCAGGGATGGAGACAGCGGTTTTCATACCAGGAGTATAACCGCATCTCGGAGAACCTGGCAAGGGAAGGCTTGGGAAATCACAAGCGGGTGATGCGTGTAGACGCGGCTACCGCTGCGACGCAGGCGCGGCGGAGGCAACGGCGGTGTTGCCGATGGCGTCGCCGTTAACGACGAGCTCGACGCGGCGATTGCGCTGACGGCCTTCGGCGGTGTCGTTCGAAGCTACGGGCTGCGTTTTGCCGAAGCCGCGGGCGGTGATGGAAGAGCCGGGCACGCCGTTTTCGGCAAGAAAATCGCGGACGGAATCGGCACGGCGCTCGGAGAGCTGCTGATTGAATTCATCGCCGCCGACGCTATCGGTGTGGCCTTCAATTTGAAGCGAAAGGCCGGGATGGGCGAGAACGATGCCGGAGATCTTGGCGAGTTTTTCGCGGGCGCCGGGCTTGAGCGTGTAGCTGCCGGTGTCAAAGAGGACGTCCGACATGTTGACGATGAGGCCGCGGGCGGAATCGCGAGTCTGCAAGATGGAGTTCAATTGCGCGAGGAGCTGCGCGCGAAGCTGGGTTTTTTCCGCTTCGGCTTGCGCGGCGGCCTGGCGAGCCTTTTCGGCATCGGCTTGCGCGGCAGCTCTATCTCTTGCGGCCTGGGCAGCGGCTGCTTCCGCGGACTGCTGCTGGGCTAACGCGGCGGCGCTGGCTTTTTCGGCCTCGGCTTTCTGGCGCGCGGCTTCCGCGGCGGCATTCTCCGCATCCTGCCTCATGCGCAGGGCTTCGGCCTTGGCGGCTTCGGCCTGGGCGCGAGCTTGGTCGGCTTGCTGGCGGCGCATGATTTCGGCGGCAGCATCGGCGCGAGCTTTCGCTTCGCGTTCTTCCGCGGCTTTCTTGTCGGCGGCGATTTTGGCGTTGGCGTCTTCCTCGGCCTTTTGCTTTACGGCCATGACGCGGGCTTCTTCGGCGGTTCCGACAGCTTCGCGGGCGGCAGCCTCGACGGCTTTTTTGTCGCTCTTGCGCCCGTAAACTTCTTCGGCGTTTCTGAGCTGCTGCTCGGCCTTCATGAAAGTGGAGATGGCGTACTTGTCGGCGAGAGCGATACGCGCGATGCGCACGGCATTGCGCGCCTGGAACAGCTCGAGTGGGGTCTTGCGGTCAATGCCGAAGATGGCGTTTTCGATTTTGGTGTTGGAGGAGGAATAGATGCCGCGGCCGAGGAGCTCGTAGCTGGCGTCAATGTTTTCGACCTTGCCCAGCGTGGCGGGGCCAAAAACATTTTCGAGGACGACGGTGTTGCCCGGTTGCGTGACGGCGAAATAGGGTTCGGCCGTAACGATCATGCCGAAGGTCTGCATATCGGTGATCGCTTTCACCTGGCCGGCGCCGCTCTTCAGCACGACTTCGCCGAGGTTCACGGCACGGCCCTGGGGAGAAACCGCCCAGAGAACGTAAGTGAGATACTCGAGGCCGAATTTGGTGGCGTCGTCGATGCCCATGAATCTGGCATCAATCTCGATTCGATTACCCTTGTTGTGCACCCCGGCTTCGCCAGTGGAGCCCTGCATCAGCTCCGTGCCTTGAAAATCGATTTTGGTGGAACCGCCGGCTCGGCGGTAATTGACGGCTTTGGTCGTGCGGGAAACAGTTTTCGTGAGGCTGGCAGACGGCGGCGCCTGAGCGAGCGCGGGCGCAGCAAAAGCACCCAGGATTGCGGTGACTGCGAGAAAAGTGGATGCGATTTTCACGTTACTCTCCCTAATCGCCCCAACGGGCGAATTCATTCGGCCGGGCAACCGTTTTCCACTTTTTCCACAAGGGGTGACCGGGCCGGTTCCATGAATTTGCGACAAGCTGCCTCTAAAGTGTGTCTACCCTGTTCTTTAGTGCAGGTATGTCGTTTCTTATCTACAGGCTAGCAAAGAAAAGGACAATGGAATGGTGCTTTGATTGGGGCTTTGCGCAAACAATTACCACCCGAAAAGGGATAAATCAAACGGCTAGGCACAACACAAATGTTCAGCTCTGCGAGGAGCCGATGACAGGCCGAGCGAAACTGAGGTAAAGCCGCGTACGCCGTTATAGCGAGCGCAGGAATTCGAGGAGGGCCTCCTTTTCGCCGGGTTTGAGCTTTTCGAATTTATCAATGACGTGTTCGGCTTCGCCACGATGGCGGAGGATGGCGTCGAGGAGCGTGACCGAGGCACCGTCGTGCATGAGACGCGAATGCAGACGCACACCCCACAGCGGCGCGGTACGAATCTTGTTGGCGGTACTCTCGTACGCCGGAATCGAGAGGTTTCTCCAGGAAATCGAGTACATCTTCTTGCCGTAGTGCTCGGTCATGGATTGCACAATGCCGTCGCCGGTACCGACATCATGAAGCAGGAAGTCACCGTAGGGATGAAACTGCTTTCCCGCGAGAGCGTCGGGGACGGTAAATGTGCCGCCGTTGATCTTTGTGCCAGCCGGAGCGGTGACCAGGGTCTGAACGTGGCAATGAATGCAGCCGACTTTGTCGAATAGTTCGGCGCCCTGGCGCGCTTTAGGGGTCTCGGCGAGCTGGGCATCGCGCGCGGGAGCCTCCATGGCGCGAAGGAAGCGCGCGAAATGATCGATGTCGGCAAGGCCGTCCGGGCCGGGCGTGTCGTTAGGTTCGGAGACCGTGTTGCAAAGATTGGTAACTTCGTCAGGCTGAAGCCGATTGGTAATGCCCATTTCATTCAGATAGGCGTCGCCCGAAAACGATAAGAGGCTCGCCTGCTGGTCTTTCCATCCGAAACGGCCGACCCCAGTCGTGCCAGGAGCTTCGACGATGGGAACGTAAAGAACCTGGCCGCAGATTTTGTTGTGATTTTTCTTGCACTGGTCTTTGGCAAGGTCAACAAAAGTCTGATCGGGAACGGCTTCCACGAAGCCATCGCCCAGGAGATTCAAAGAAACGCGGAAAGTGCGAATCTTTTCCGAATCGGGGACGCGCTCCTGGATTTCCGTGCCGGGGAAGGCGGCATTCGGGCAGATCGCGCGATCGTTGACCAGAGAACGGCCTTTAATGATTTCGGCGCCGCGGTTGATGGGGATTTCCGGATTCTGAAACTTGCCATCGGGACCGCGATGGCCAACACGCAGTTCGGTGATCTGGCTGGAACCTCCCGAGGTGGGGTTCTGGTGACACTCGCGGCACGACTGCGCGTTGTAAAGCGGGCCAAGTCCGTCGGAAACTTGTTCGATTTCGTCGAACTTGGCCTGATCGGCGGTGTGCGTGGCATCGTCCACGAGACCGTTGGTCTTATTGTCAAACCCGGTGGGCGCTTCGGGAAGGGTCGGCGCAAAGAGGAAGACGCCAAGAGCCAGCAATGGAATACCGAAGAGGACCTTCATGAACACCTCGACGGCTGGTTGAGAGAACTTACACTCAGATTTGACGAAAGCCAAGAAAAAAAACGATGAAAAAACCTGTTGCAAACGGAACATCACTTGACGAATTGAGGTGATTTCCCTTTGGACCAAGGGTCGTAGGTAACACAGAGATGAAGACGGTCGCGCACAGGCGGATGGTCGAAGAATAGGAATACCTGGACGGGGTTGGGGTCGGGATCGACGAGAACGGTTTCGCCGTAGAGCTGGAAGGAGCGTGCGCAGGCCTGGCCTGGGTCGGGAACGATGTCCCGGGTGACCTCCAGGCTGTAGATATCAGCTTGGTTCTCTAGAAAGCGGCTGAATGTGCTGCCCGCCGCATTAGCGACGAAACTAAAGACGGTGATGAGCAGAAGAAGCGCGGGGAGCGAGGCCCAGTCGTTGAGGGCCCGTATGCCCCATTGCGTGCCCCAGCGTGCAAGCAGCCAGTCAATCGAGCAATAGCCAAGATAGAGAAGGATCAGGAGCGTCGCCGCCAAGAAAGCAAAGCCTTTCCAAATATGCCCCAGGGCATAGTGGCCCATCTCATGGCCGAAATCGACGACAACTTCGTCGACCGTCTCCTGCGCAATGGCCGTGTCCCAGATCACGATGCGCTTGGAGGCACCGAACCCGCTGACATACGCGTTGGTGGCGATGGTCTTGTCGCTGGCCTTCATCCAGAACATGCGCTCGGGCGAAACTTCCTGTCCGGCGCGGCGGGTGACCTGCTTGAGGGGCGCGATGAGCTGCGGAGCTTTCAAGGCGAGCGGCTCGAACTTATTGAACATGGGTTCAATCACGTAGGGCGAGATGAAGAGAATGAACAACAAGATGGGCAAGGAAAGGATCCAGAAATAGAACCACCAACGGCGCCGGCTCTTTCGAATCACGGCGTAAAGCAGCCAAGCGAGCAAGCTGCCCATAAGTGCGGTGAGGAATTGCGCCTTGGCCCAGTCGCCCGCCCAGGAGGGCCAGGGCTGAACAGAGATCTTGTAAAGTTTGAGAACGCTTTCGTCAAAGATATCGAGGGGAAGCTGGAGCACGCCGATAGTGAGGGCCAGGAGTGGCGTGAAAATGAGCCCTTGCACGAAGAGTCTGCGTGAAGCGTTTTCCGCCCAGTCGCGGAATCTCGCGGAGAGTTTGCGATTGAGAATAAGCCACAATAGGAAGAGGCTGTAGAAAAAGCCGAAGAGGAGCGATGCGAAACGAACGCGGCTGCGGTTGCGGGCTTTACGATACAAATCGCGCGGGAGGGTATATTCGCTAATTCTTTTTTGTGGCCCGGTCTGCGGGGAGGGGGATGCAGGTGATGATGCTGCGCCAGCGACGTCCGCTCGCCGTGGAGACCCTGGGGCTGAGGTTGATTGCGAGAAAGAAACCGCCGATGCAATCAGAAAAACAAAACAAGCGACCGAAAAAAGTGATAACCGAAATTTGCGCGCGGCTCCAGACATGGCATCCCTTTGCTGAGAGCGAAGGTTGTGGAGCGAAGTATACCGCTTGAAGAGGCAACGGATGGAAGGGAACAAAGACCGTTCAGCGACTGTGTGATTTCGCAGAGCTTTGCATTGCGCGATAAGCGGCGGGTTCCGCAGGGGCGGACCAGGACTCCCGTAGTTCGTCGGCGCGGCTGATGACGCGATCGATCAGGGCGGGCGATGGTGATCCTTTTCGAACGGAGTCTGGCTTGGCGGCAGCCGGGGAGATTTCCAGCGACTGAAGTTTTTCCAGAATGGGCTTCAGCGCGCGATCGGGATTGCGCAGGAATTCCGTACCGCGGACGCGCGTGAAAATCCAGCCCATGCGTTCGAGAACGGACTGGCGATCCATGTCTTCCTGAAGCTTTTCGAGCGGATGGTAGCGGTCGCCATCGCACTCGATGGCCAGACGTCTGCCGTTGCCTTCGACGACGAGATCGATGCGAAAGGCGCCGATTTTCCAGTGTGGAGTGACGTTATAGCCAGCGGCCAGAAGACGTTTCATCACCTCGCGTTCGAGCGGGGACTGGGTGCGCTTTTCCTTTTCATCGAGCGCACGCATAAGGCGGCAGGGATCCTGAGCATGCTCGATGAGCTGGCGGCGAAGGTCCTCGGCCTTGAGGTCGTTGTGCGGGCTGAGGGAATGGACGATCCACATCTGGTCGCGGGCGCGGCTGGCGGCAACATTGAAACGCTGCTTGAAAAGCTCCTGGTCGCGCAGGGAAAGCGGGCCACGCTGAGCCGTATCCACCAGGGAGATGAAAATGACATCGCGTTCGTCGCCCTGGAATTGCGCGGCGTTGCCGCAGAGCAGGCGATGAAGCTCGTAACGATCGGGCGAGATATGGGCGCGCAGCAAATTATCGATTTCGATGGCCTGCTCATCACCGACAAGTGAAACGACGCCGAAGCTGAGCGGCTGGCCCGCGCCATTCTTCTTGTACTCGGGCTGTTCGACGGCGGCGGCAATGAGCGAGGCGACGGTGAGGGCTTCCTGGCGATTGATCTTGCCGTCACGACTGGAGCCCGGGACGCGCAGAGCAACGGTATGCGGAACAAGGTGAACGCGACTAGCGTCACGCAGCGGTTTGATCCGCCAATCGTAGGAAATCATGTTGCTGAACTGGATGATCTCCGGGACGCAGCGGAAGTGCTCGACGAGGCAGGTGGTCCCGCCGAAAGATTGCCGCGCGAGGTCGTAGATGGAAATTTGGCCGTCGTAGAGATCGGAATTGGGGATGCCCGGGAGGTATTGGAAAATAAGATTCTGAATGATGCCCAGATCCTGGCCAACGGCGGAGGGGCTGACCTGCTCGTGGTCACCGACGACGAGCACGGTCTTGCCGAGATAGAGCGCGACGAGCGCCATCACATCGCTCTGGCTGGCCTCGTCAATGATGACGACATCGAAGCGAGTCACACGCGGGTCGAAGTTTTCGACGACGCGGGAAATTGGCATGACCCAAACAGGAACGGCGCTGCGGCATTCGGACATTTTTCTGGCGGCTTCCGCGCGGAGCAGGGAGACGCGGATGCCGTGGCCTTTGCCGATGCGGCGAATGGTGTCCAGCCAGCCAACGAGCGCTTGTCGCTGGCGGGCAGAGGTGCGGCGGGCCTGGGAGGACCAGGAGCGCCGGTCGATCAAGTCGACGGTCACGCGGCGGAGCTGCTCGCGGAGTTTTTCACTCTTGGATTGCAAGGCCTCGAGGGAAACGCCGGCGCGGCGATCGAGTTCGTCGTTCAGCTGCCGCCAAATCCAAGCCGCGGAAGGATCGCGCGGCGGTTCGCCACGACCGTGCACGCCAGCGCGGTTTCGAATGGCGCTTGCCCAGGCGGGAGCGGCGCTTTCGAGTTTGGTAAGCAGTGCGCGGCGAAGGTCAAGGTCGGCCTGACGGCTCTTCAATTCGAGCAGGCGCTCGTACGCATCACGGTATTCACGGCAGTCCTCGTCTTGTACGGACTTGAGCAAATGGGCAATCACTTTGGAGGCTTTAGCGGCGCGAGAAGCGAGTTTGAGATGGCTTTTCAAATCGCGGATTTCTTCTTCGAGTTGGAGCAGCTTCAGTTTCTGGAAGCGCGAGTTGAGGATGGGAAGGAGCGCGCTGGTGACGGCTTTGCCGATGCGCACTAATTCCCCGTCGACGCCGATTACTGCGGGCTGTTCTGCGAGAAGCTTTTCCCAGCGAAAGCCGAGGTCCACGAGCTGCTGTTGGAGCGGAAGCCAGGTGCGTTCGTGCCAGCTCAAGCAGTCTTCAATGGAGTCGCAGTATTGCATGAGCGTCTTTTCCACTTCCTCGCCAATCTGCCGCGAGGGAGGAGCCCCGAGGGGAGCCGCCTGGCGGTCCCAGCGCGCGGAGAGCTCTTGACGGAGATTTTTGAGGTGCGCCAGTTTTTGCAAGGCATCAAAGTGCGCGGGCAGGCGAGGATGAGAGTTATTCACCTTTGCCGATTCGATGAACTGGCTCCAGGCCTTATGCGTGAGAAGGGTGAGTGATCCGAGTTTTCCGCCATTCTCAAGATGAGCGAGGATTTCCCTAGCAAGGCGTTGCTGATCTTCCAGACCGGGGCCGTCAGGAAGGTGAGGGCCAAATTTGACCAGCGATTCTTGTGCGTTGGCTGCTTCCCGGTGAACGAGGCGGATGGAGCTGACCAACTGTTCCCAGGGCTGGCGATGCGCGCCGCTGTACTTGCCGGCGTAGACGGCCGCGAGTTTCCACTTCTCTTTCCCAGAAAGGGGCTCGACGGCTTGCGCCAGGTTAGCGCCGAGGGCTTCCAGTTCGTCAGGCGTGCCTTGAGAGGCGCCGGATTGCCAAAGATCGGAACGCAAGTCGAGATCTTCCATGCGGAGACGGTTGCGCTCGCTGACGGAGGACTCAAAATCTTCGGGCCGCGGGAGATCGTGAATCTCCGGAAGATGGCCGGAGAGTTCGTTTTCATCTTCACGAGACACGGAAACATTGGTGCGATAGAGGTCCGTCAACTCAGCGGAGGAAAGCGGCAAGGGAGCGACCGCGGCGACGGGCCCGGGGATCCAGCCGTGGGCTTCTTTCTCCTGGGCGACTTTGCGGGCGGCGTCGGCCGGAGCCCAGGCTTTCCCCGAGATAGCGATGTCCCGATATTCATCGGCGCGACCATCCGAGAGCTTATTGCGAATATCATCCAGTTTCTTGAGAAGGTCGAGGCGCTGGGAGTCGAACTTTCGGGCTTCCATCTCCAAAGAACTCGCATCGGCGCGGGAGAGCCTTTCGGCGATGGAGCCGACGGCGCTTTCGAGCTGCTTGCGGCTGTCCAAGTCACTCTCGAGGACGCTGACGCACAACGGGCGCAGCTCCGGAACAATGTGATGGCGGACCATACGCAAGGCTTTCGTCGTATGGCTTGTAACCAAGACACTTTTCCCCTGTGCCAGCAAATGGCCGATGAGATTCCCGATCGTGTGAGTCTTGCCAGTGCCGGGAGGGCCTTGAACCAGGACGCCTCCGTGCTCTTCCAGTTGCCTGGCGATTCGAATCTGTTCGGGATTCGCGGGCTTACTCAAGAGAACTTCCGCCTCCGTCTGTGCGGAGCCGTTTGCGGATGAGTCCGCTTCCACTGGGTCAGGGATGGGGGATTCTTCTCCCACGATGTTCAGGAGAGACCAGGGCAGATCTTCGCGGGTGCGGAGGTCGGCCAGGATGCCTTCAATGGCAGCGGCGAAACCCAGGGTGCGCGCGCGCAGGAAGATAACCGGGTCGCGGCCAATCCGGGGATCAACCTGTTCGCCAACAGGCGCAGCCTCCTCGATGAATTCGCCGCGCGGCGATAGCTGCACGACCAGCCTTTTCAGGAAATTAGAAGTAGAACCGTTAAATAAAGGATGAAAACCACCCTGCTCGAGCTCTTCGCGGCCGCGGCCGATCGCGCGTCCATCCACGTCGGCCATGGATTGGAAGAGAGCGGAATAGAGTTCGACCGGGTAGTCGGCCTCGGAGAGCGTGAATTCGGGGACGGAAGCGTCAAACTGCAATTGGAGGCGCTGCAAAAGAATGGGGTGAAAGATGCTGCCCTCCGCGCGGCGCCAGCTCAAAATGCCGTCTCCCAGGACAAGCTCGACGCGCTCGGCCTCGCGATCGATGCGGCCATAGAGGGAATAAAAGGTTTCAAAGATGCGCATGGCCGCACGCGCAGGCTTCTCGTTTTTCGCCCACTCCTCGCGAAGGAGTGTCCAACGGCGAAGCGCGGCGGGTCTCACCGGGTCGGCGGCAAACTCGGCTACTCTAGGTTCGTCATTTTCTGGTGATTCATTCCGGGAATCGAGGATGGATACGGGGCTCGAAGGGTCGTCCCATCCGGTCTCCAGCCACGCGGCAATCTCAACGGGAGGCTCGGGAGGCTGGGTCAAGGGCGGCCGCTGGACTCTTAAGACGAAATTCGCGTTGCCGGGATTTTCTGCGTTGTGGCTGTCGGCGCCTTTGGCTTTAGGGGAACTGAGGCTGAGCTTGTCGGCGCTGTGCCTGATGGAAAAATGACTGGGGAGGTCGTGCAGCCAGAGGCTCCAGAGCTGATCGTGAATCTGGCGTTTGGGCGGGTTGCGGTGCTGATTCAGCGCTTCCAGATATCGGAACACACGCGTAATCTTCTCGCGTGCGACACGAAGCTTCTCTGGATCCATGACTCTCTGCCTCAGATTGCGGTGACTGTCGAGGCTGGGGCTGGCTAGGGAGACACCCAGAATAACAGCGACCAGCGGACATTCTCAAGCCTCTATTCGATAGGAAGAACCCGGAGAGCAGGGCTTGGTTGCGCAACGGGTTAAAGGGGAGTGTTTCTATTCGACAAAATATATATGACCCCGCCCTCCACGCGGCGAAAGCGGCTGGAGGATCCTTAAATGGCTGACATTCTTCAAAGAATAGGGCCGTTAGAGCGAAGAAATGGCAAAAATTGCGCGTGCGCTTGCTATTGCGGGGCCGTCTCCTGAAGGTGCGAAAATTATCGGCGCGGGCATAAAACCCTTTTCGTGCGCGGCGTGTCTAAGTATCATTGGATTCGTAAAGACTGCTGGCTGAGCCTCACCCCCTGCCCTGGGCCCGCCACTTCGGAATCTCTCTAACCCACCCAGCCACCGAAGAGGGCTTCGAAAATCCGGGAGTTTTTTCGACATTCTATGGCTACCGACCAAAATCGCCGGCGACATCCGCGTAAAATTCCAGACAACTTTGCGTTTATCCAAATCGAGCGCGAAGAAGTGGGAAGGGTGCTGGACGTGTCCGAGGGTGGCCTGAGCTTTAGCTCCTTTGGGCCTGTTCCTCAATATAGACGGGTCTATCTCTGGTTTTCCTTCAATCTCAAGGAGCGCATCGAAGCTCTGGCGGAAGTGGCGTGGACGGACAAATCGAGAAAAATTGGCGGCTTACGGTTCACGCAGCTTTCGAACGACGGTCAAGAGCAAATCCGCAGTTGGTTATCTCGGCTACCTGCGCAACAGGATTCCGGCGAAAAGCCTATCTCGAGAGTGGTGCCGCAGGTTGAGCCGCCCAAGAAACGGAGGAGCGCACCCGATCGGGTAGCAAGGTTCGTGGCCAAAGCTCGTACACGCCACTCTGCTATCTCGCCTATCCTCTCTTTGGACACTGGGAGCCTTCGCGTTCCGGTCTTCTCTTTGGACACCGGGAACGTTCCGGATGAGCCCGCGCCCATCCCGGCCGTCATCGAGCCGTCAGGTGGACTGGTTCCCGTTGAACGATATCTGTCGGCCAAAAAACGGCAGCTGATTCTCGGAGTTGCGCTAGGCATTTGCATCACGGCCGCCGCGACGGGAGCTGCCTTCAAGTATTCGAATTATCATCGTGGCGAAACCACCGGGCCAGTGTCCGCGGCATCTTTACCTGCAAAAAATGATGTCAAAGTTTTGCCGCCTGTTCCGCGAATCGAAACTACGCCGAGCGCCCCTGCTGTGAATATTTTCTCTGCCAGCAAAACGAGTACTGGGATGGCCTCGAAGTCCGCTCCGGGCAAACCCGTGGCCGCCTCTTATCCTTATGCGCAGTCCCATGCACAGACATCGGATCCCAAGACAGCAAGCCAATTGGCGCGAACGCCCGGTCAGCCACAACTGAGCGCCACCCCAGGAGCGCGCACGAACTCGATGTCACCAGCTCAATTGTGGAACGCGGTGCAAACCGGCAACAGCAACGCGGCGGTGGTGTTGGCTAACCTTTATATCAAAGGGGAGGGCGTGCCCCAAAACTGCCAGCAGGCGCGCGTCTTGCTATTGGTAGCCTCCGAAAAACGCAACGCGGCAGCGATCAAGAGATTGCAGGAGCTGGACCAGGACAAGGGTACCTGCCCGTAGAGAGGGCTACTGGCTAGAAAAAGCTCTGATGTCTTTCCTTTAAGTGAACACTGCAAAAATTGAATGTGTCTGGCGCTCCGTGAGATGTATTGTGCCTTTAAACCGGCCGACGGATGCCGAGCTTGCGCATGCGAGCTTGCAGAGTGGTGCGCTTCATGCCGAGGACGTTCGCGGCGCCTCTGGGTCCGGAGATGCGCCACTCGGTTTGCTTCAGGGCGCGAAGGATGTGCTGGCGCTCGGCTTCTTCGAGAGTAGAAATAGAAGGGGTCGAAGAAGCAGACGAAGTCAAAGAGGTAAAGGATGAAGAGGAATCGGCGCCAGAGGAGGAGGTTGAAGCAGAGGCTGATTTCAGTTCGGAGGAAGGAACGCGGAGCTCTTTGCCAGGAGAGAGCAGGACGGCTCTTTCGATGAGATTTTCGAGTTCGCGGATATTGCCGGGCCAGGAATAATTGGTGAGGGAGTCCATGGCATCGGCCGGAATATATTCGACGGCCTTGTTGAGGCGCCGGCTGAAAATCTGGACGAAATAGCGGACGAGGAGCGGAATGTCCTCCGGGCGCTCGCGGAGCGCGGGGATCTGGATAGGAAAGACGTTGAGGCGGTAGAAAAGGTCGCTGCGGAAGGCGCGTTCGGCAACGAGCTTCGAAAGATCGGCATTGGTGGCGGCGACGACGCGGACGTCCACGCGCTGAGTGCGATTGCCCCCAAGGCGTTCGAACTCCTGTTCCTGAAGGACACGAAGAAGCTTGGGTTGAAGCTCGAGGGGAATGTCGGCAACTTCATCGAGAAAAAGCGAGCCGCGGTCGGCCAATTCGAATCTGCCGATTTTCTGGCTAATGGCGCCGGTGAAAGCGCCGCGTTCGTGGCCGAAGAGTTCTGATTCAAGTAGGCCCGAAGGAATGGCGGCACAATTGACTTTGACGAAAGTGCGATCGCGGCGCGGGCTGAGATTGTGGATGGCGCGGGCGAAGAGTTCTTTGCCAGTGCCGGTTTCGCCGAGAAGGAGCACAGTGGTGCCGGCGGGAGCGGCAAGCTCCACCTGGGCAAGAGCGCGCTTGAGTACGGGACTCTCGCCGACGATCTCTTCGAAATTAAGTTCGCTGCGAATTTCTTCCTCGAGATAGAGCTTTTCTTCGGCGAGCTTGTTTTTCAGGGCGTCAATTTCCTTGAACGCGAGAGCGTTTTCCACGGCGATGGCGATTTGTCCGGCGACATGCTGCAGGAGCTCGACGTCTTGCGGCGTAAAAGCGTCCATCCGGCGGCTGGCGAGATTGAGCGAGCCGAAAGCCTGACCGTGCGTGATCAAAGGAACGCAACAGGCGGATTGAATTCCTTCGCTTCGGAGAATGCGGATCACTTCACTGGTGTAGCCGTCCAGCTCAGCGCCGCGAGCGAGAAGCGGCTGTCCTGTGGCGATGGCCTGGCCGGCGGGAGAAATGTCGCGAGGCACCGTAATTTCCGGCTTGAAAAGACCCTGGCGGCCGGGAAAATCGAGCGCGTGAATTTTCAGGAGACCGGTGACAGAGTCCAGCAGAGCGAGACTGGTGTAATCGTGGTGAATGACGCGCTTAAGCGTGGACACGATGCCGCGGAAGAGTTCGGGGAGCTCGCGGCTGGTGACGAGAACATTGTTGACTTCGAGAAGAACCTGCAGGCGGTCGCGCTCGCGGGCGAGTTGCGTCTGGTAAGCCTGGGAAGTCTCGAAATTGATGGCGTTGTCCACGGCGACCGCAACCTGGCTGGCGACACGCTGCATGAATTGCAACTCGGTGTCCGTGATGCGCTGAGGAACGAGGCGGCCGAAGCCCATCGCTCCGAGGCGGCGCTGCGCCGTGGTCAAGGGGATGATCGCGAGGGAGCGGACGTTGTGCTCGCGGTACCGGTGCAGGAATTCCGGAAAACGCGTTTCCTCTTCTGTGTCACTGACGACGAAGGATTGCTGCGTTTGCCAGACCCAACCAGCGGGGTTGCCCTCGATAGGCGCTTCCGTGCCAGTAGGCTTATCGCTGGGGATGCGGGTTTCCAGGATATGCAGACGCATGACGTTGCGCGCGGGATCGTGGAGAATGAGGGTGAGGAAATCAAAATCAATGACGCAGTGCAGTCGCTCGGCAAGGTCGTGGAACAGCACGCGGAGATCACGCTGCTGGGCGATGGCCTCGCTCACTTCAAGCAAGGCTTCGAGCTGACGCCGGGAGTGTTCGAGAGGCGCGCTGAGCGCCACTTCCGGCGGAGAAACGACGGGGTCCGCCATAACGGCAGGATAACACCCGCGTTAGGAAAGGCTCAACCGGACGCGTAGTGGTCCAGGCAAGTGGCTCAAGTCAATCGTGATGGATCGTAAGCAGGAGCGTGCCGAGCGCCGACGGCCATGAGGCGCTCGATGGTTTCGAGGGACTGGATGCCGCCGCGAGCGCCGATGGCGGTGCAGTTGAGAGCGGCGGCGGCGCAAGCGAAGTCAAGCTGGCGCGGCAAAGACCAGCCTTGCAAGAGGCCGTAAATGAAGCCGGCGTGAAAAATGTCTCCCGCGCCGGTGGTGTCCACGGGCGAGATGCGATAGGCGGAGGCGTAGTGGAATTGCGTTCCGTCCCAGGCGAGCACGCCTTCGTGGCCCAATGTTGCCGCGGTCAGCCGGCAGCCGTAACGGTTGAGGAGAGCCGGCAGGGATTCCTGTAAATCATCGTCGGCCATCAGTTTGCCGGGGATGTCTCGGCTGGCGATGAGATAGTCCACGTTTTCCAAGAGCGCTTCCACGCCGGCATAAAGCTCGTCCAGGTCCGCGATCACGGGGATGCCAGCGGCGCGCGCCCAGCCCGCGGCTACGGTGGCCGCGGCGGTGTCGTGTCCATCCACGTGAAGCGCGCGGGAGTTAATGATCCAATCGCGCTCGAGTTCTTCGGGGCGCAGAGTCAAGCGGCCGTCGTGTTCCCAGAGGACGGTACGCTCGCCGGAGTCATCCACGAGAATATACGCTTGCTGGCTGGCGCATCCCGGAGCGGTGAGAAGATGTGCCTCGACGCCGGCGCGGGCGAATTCCGCGCGATGCAGCGCGGCGGCACTGTCGTCGCCAACCTTGCCGACGTAGCGCGTGCGCAAACCCCAGTGCCGGCAGGCCATCACCGCGGTAGCCACCTGGCCGCCGGGCAAAATATTCGCGGACCGAATCTCGACCTTGGACCCGGGAGCGGGAAAGTGTTCGATGGGGATCAGGGTGTCCGTAGCGTTCAGCCCCACGCCGGCAAGATCAACAAGCTTGGTTTTGGCCAATTTCGTCATGGTTATCGGGGTCACTGTAAATGGGGTGCGACGGAGTTCAAAGTGAAGGCGCGGTTCGGCAGCCGGTCAGTTTCGGATTAGCCGCCTTAATCGGGACTTGCGCCTGATTTCAGCTCCCAACCCCGCTGGAACATCACGACCAGGCACTTTCAAGGGCAGCAGCTTCGGTTGGATACGTCTCAAATATTTTTAGGAGATGCGCGAATTGTAATGCTTCCTTGAACTTGGGGCCGAGATTAGAAAGCTTGAGGCGTCCGCCCTGGGCCTTTGCCGTTCGAAACGCTTCGATGAGTGCGCCCAGCCCGGCGCTGTCAATATAATTGGCGTGTTGAAGGTTGATGACCAGCCGTGTGTTGCCCGATGAGAGAAGATTCTCCACAGCTTCTCGAAACCCGCTGCTCTCCTCTCCGAGCACGAGTCGCCCGCTAAGCGACAAAATGCAGATTCCATTCGACTCACGCTGCGTTATCTCCAAAGGCACGATTTACCCCCAACGATTAAACTTCCAGTTCCCGAATAGTTTGCCCGTCTCGATAGCAATTGTAGCTAAATCTTGTTCAAGGCCGGCATAACTTCCGGTCAGTAGGATTCCAAGAGTCTCGAAATCGCAGTCTATCACCACTTGCCTAATAAGTTGGATAACGGCCCACGTCAACAATATTGACTTGCTTTCGTAGTGCGGCCTAAGATGGCGGCTCGGGTGCCTACTCCGATCGTGATTCACGGCGCTGAAATGGAAACGGATAACCCCGAGAGGGGCGTCGCCTCCGTAGCGATGAGTTTGGGAGCCAAGCCCAAGTTCCAATTCCTGTTTCGGTGGTGGGCCGTCCTCATGGGGCTGGCAAGCATGGCTGCCGCCTTGCCCGTAGCCGTGCTTTCCTTCGGAGCCTATGGCGCGGCCGTGTTCCTCGGGAGGGTTCGTCCGTTACGCGACGCGTACGAATTTCTCTCCCGAGCGTACGACCGGATCCTCGAGCGGCTTGGCCAAGAAGTTCTGCGAGACCCGCGTGACACTCCCGCGTTACGGCTGATGGTCTCCCTTACGCTTACCGCCGTACCTATTTTCGCCATCCAACTCGTTTTGGGGAGGCCTCGACTGCTGGTCGTGATCGCTTTCTATCTTTCTCTTTACGGTCTCAAGTTCCAGCGGTTTGTGAGGATGTTCAGCGCCAGCCACTTGGAGGCGCACCGGCCCCACGGCTTCTTTTCTGGGAAATATGACAAGGTCTTCGGCCGTTACCTCGAATTCTTCCTGGGGTATCTGTACGGGAACGCTCCGGAGCTCGGCCGGACAGCTCATGTGTGTCTTCACCATCGAGAGAACAGCGGACCCAACGACACTCGCACCAACATGGGCTACGATCGAACGAGCCGGCTGGATTTCCTGTGGTATCTCTCGGACAACATTTGGACTGTCCTGGGGCTCGCTCCCTACGCCTACTTTAAGGCGAGAGGCGATGAAAAGAACCGAAGACGGATGCTATGGGGAATGGCGCGCTACTATGCTTACTTCGGAGCTGTCTTTATTTACGACTGGAGAATTGGGACGCTGTTCGTCCTGGTTCCACTTCTCTGCATGAATTTCATCAACGCCATCACCGCATGGGTCCAGCACGCTTTCTGCGATCCAGATCGTCGCGAGGATTATTTTACGAACACCGTGACCGTTGTGGACGAGGTGAACTTCATGAACGAAGGATACCACCTCTGCCATCACCACCGTGCCGGCCTTCACTGGACAGAGATGCCGGTCCATTTCGAGCGGATTCGTGACAGGATGAGAGAGGCCGGCTCGTTAGTCTTCCGGGACCTGGATTTTCTAGGACTTTTCGTCGAGCTAACGCTCTTTCGCAGAATGGATGTGCTCGCCGAAAAACTTGTCCCGTGGGAGCCCATGAATCACGAGCAGAGATTGGCTTTGCTGGCGAAGAGAACCAGCCTCAGGACACTTGATTAAGACAAATTCTCTGGTCAGGGCGCCGTCCGCCCGCAACCCGCGGCTCAGTGGAAGCGCGTGGTTCGCCAGAGCGCCAGGCTGCAAACGAGAAGGAGCAACAAGGACGCTGCCGCCAAAAGCAGGGCAGGTGCGGAGCGGAAAAATATTTGCGGAACGCGGGCCATCACCGCAAACACGACGAAGACACCGCTGGCGGCGGCAACCAACAGCCAGTCCCACACGCGGCGCGACGGTTTCGATTCGCCGGCGGCTTGCCGTCCGTCCATGCGGGCTTCCACATATTCGGAGGCCACGCCGTAGCGCAGGCCCTCCCGCTGCGCCGCTTCTTTCCATCGCGCTTGCTCCTGACCAGTGGCCGACGAGAAAGCGATGGCGGCAACACCGAGCATCATCAGTGCCGAACCTCCGATGACTTGCGCGTAGACGAAACTGCCGCGGCACTGCAACTCGCCAAAAACCAGGACGCCCCACAACAAACCCCAGAGCTGATTGGTATTCGAAAGCGGGATGCCGCGGCTGATACCCACGTACTTGGCCGCATATTGCTGGAAGAGGTCACCAATCACCCAGATGAAGCCGCCCAGCATTAGCCAGAAAAGAACGTCCCGCGCACTGAGTAGTTGGTGCCACAGCGGAGCCAGGCCCGTATAACTGACCGCGAGAGCCGCCATCATGCCCAGTTCGCCGAGGGTAAAGAAGGTGATGAAAGAAAGGGGGTTCATCCCGGTCAAGTAGGCTTTGCGGTACGGAATGTACATCGTGCCCCAGAGGATTCCTGCGCCCAGCGCGGCCCATACGCCGCGCATCGAATGCGCCGCGGGAGCCGTGGTGGACGAGGCGACTGCCAGCAAGGCCGCTCCAGCGCACATCACTAGCCCTCCGCCGAGCACGCCAGCCCAGCGGCGCCAGCCGGCCTGGCGCAATTCATTGAAGAAGAGGAATCCCCAGAGGATTCCCAACAGGCTATTCGAATTCCAGAGCGGGAACGCGATGCTGAGTCCGATGTCGCGAATCGCAAAAATCGTCAGCGTGTTCGCCACCGCCCAAAGACATCCCGCGAGGACGGCCCAAATTATAAGGTGAGGCGCGCGGCGGACGTCGGCGCGGACCGACGACGTGCCCAGGATCAGAGCGGGCAAGCTCCAGCGCGCGAGAAAAACGCCGGTTACCATGATGAGCGAAATCACCATCGGTGAGATGCCGATGGTGACGAGCTTCGTGGGCGCTTCGGCAGCGCCAAGCCAGGCGCCAGCGGTGAAGCCGGAGAGGATGCCGAGCGCTTGCAGCTTCCTGGCGCGCGATGAGTCTTGAGCAAGCGCTGCAGTCTGGGACGCCATGCGGATTGCATGAGCCTCCGGTCTGAATAGCAGGTTAGTGGATGAATCGCAGCAAGAACAGCCCCCCTATCAGCACGCCAACAGGAACCCAAAAATGAATGTCGCTGAGCACGCTGGTCATCCAGCGACGTGGTACGTCCGCATTGTCCATTCGTTCCATGGCCATTCCCTCTAGAGGCTGAGAATGCGAGAGCCGCTCGAACTCAAAAGCAGTGATTGTTAGTAGTTTTCGCGCTTGGTGTGCGCCACAGATTTTTCGCCTTTGTAAGCCTTCCAGGCCTGGTCGATGACGTAGGTATGAATCGCATCCGCATCCGCCACCGTCATGTGTGCGTTGGGGAATGCAAACTTCGGCGGATCCGCGAAACCGGGCATGCCTTTGTCCCAATGCGTGCCGCCCATGACAATCTGATACCAATCTTTGTGAACCTCGGGCGGGGCGTAGCGAAGATCAGGGATCGCACCGTCCTCCACCCAGGCCCCGCTGCCGTCGATGCTGGGCGAGTGACAGCCTTCGCAGTAAAACGAGACGTAGAGTTTTTCACCCTTGAGAATCGTTTCCTTACTGGCCTTTTGTTCCGGTGGTTTCGGGACTTGCGGAACCTCGATGTGCGGAGTGGGAAAGGGAACGCTCCCACCGAGTTTGAAGGCATAGAGACGCACAGGCCCGCGCTTCGATTCCGGCGTGGCCATCGTGCCCGCCGGTGCGAACAAGCGCGAACCAGACCCCCAGCCCACCGAAGTGATGACGTACTGCTCGCCATTGACGGAAAATGTGACGGGAATGGAATCGATGGCGGACTTGGTCTGCACGGACCAGAGTTTTTTCCCGCTGTCCGCGGCGTAGGCCGCAAATTCACCAGTGCCCTGACCTTGAAAAACCAGATTCCCTGCGGTAGAGAGAACTCCTCCATTCACCGCGATTTCTTCTTCGACGGACCAGCGCGCCGACTCGGCGATGGGATCCCAGGCAATCAGCCGGCCGAAAAGACCTTCGCCACTCTCTCCAGCTTCCACGGCAGCCTCGGTATCCGCGCGGCGATCGGTCGTGGGGATATACACCAGCCCAGTCATGGAGTCGTAGCTCATGGGCCACCAGTTGTGGACGGTCCACTGTTTGCCGCCGCCTTGCGAAGCCGGAATCAGCAAGGGACGGCTGGTTTGCAAATCGTAGGACGTGGCCCAGGTTGTATTCACCAGCGGCTTGGCGGAGAGAAGCTTTCCCGTCTTTGCGTCGAGAATGTAGAAGAAACCATTCTTGGGAGCCGTCATGGCGACGTGGCGTTTTTCGCTGTTCAAGATGACGTCGGCTATCAAAATTTGATTGTTCTCGTTGTGCACGCCCTCGGCGCCGGTCTGGTAATGCCAGACATATTTTCCGGTTTCTACGTCCACGGCGATGATGCATTGGGAGAAAAGCTTTTCTCCCGTGATTTTTACTCCGGTCATTTCGCCGTAGCCGACGTCGGCCCCGGCGGTGCCGAAAATGACGAGACCCGTTGCGTCGTCGTAGGTGATGGCATGCCATACGTCTCCGCCGCCAATCTTCCAGGATCCTTCGCCGTGCCAGGTTTTGGCGGCCATTTCGAGCTCTTTCGTTTCGAACGGTTTTGAGGGATCGCCCGGAACGGTCCAGAATCGCCAGACTTCCTTGCCAGTTTCCGCATCGTAGGCGGCCAGCGCGCCGCGAACGGCATCGTCCGAGCCGTTGAAGCCCATCAGAATTTTTCCTTTGGCGACGCGCGGCGCACCGGTGATTCCCGTTTGTGTTGGCTCGCAGACAGTGGCTTCCCAGACCTGTTTGGCTGTGGCCGCATCGATCGCGATGAGACGGCAATCGCCCGTGCCCACATAGACTTTGGCGTTCCAAACGGCTACTCCGCCATTGGTGCGCGCGGAGTAGGAACCGTTCAGAGCCTGGTTCAAGCGAACCTTGGAATCGAATTTCCAGAGCAGTTTTCCGGAGACGGCCTCCACGGCATAGACCTTCGAAAGCGGGGCGCTGACATAAATCACGCCGTCGACGACAATCGGCTCGGAGACTACGCCCATGGCGCCTTCGTAATCGAAAGACCAGGCTAGGCCCAGATTGGCGGCGTTCGAATCGTTGATTTGCTTGAGCGGGCTGAAATGTTTCGAATCGTTGGTCCGCCCGTTCACCAGCCAGTTTGTGCCGGTCGCTACATCGGTTGCGATGCGCGCTTCATTGACGTCGCCGGGCTTGGGAGCAGCGGCCTCCGGAGAGTGAATCACGATGGCCGCGGCACTGCCCGCGATTGCCAGCACTACGACCACGAAACCAATAATTCGCTGTGCCTGCATACAAAACCACCTCGATCAAAAGTGCGTAAAGTCCGGCACGCGCACGGAGCGGCGCCGCCTGATTCTCATTGACGTGGAATTTCCGTCTGCCATGTTAGGTGCGCCGCGAAAAAGTGTCAACGCACGCCTTCTTTTGCTAGGGCCGCCGGGAAGCTGGCCTTAAAATAAATCAGGTGGGATCCGGATGCAGGTAATGAAATGAAGCCACGGTTGCAGGTGATGAAGTTTGGCGGGACGTCGGTGGGCGATGCCTCCTGTATCGCGCGTACCGCGCAAATTGTGGCGCGCGCCGCAAAGGAAAATCCCTGCGTCGTGGTGGTCTCCGCCATGAGCCGCGTGACGAACCGCTTGATCGAAGCGGCAAAGAACGCCCAAGCAGGAAACGCTGCGGAGGCTGTGGGAATCGTGGAAGCACTGAGAAAGCAACACGAAACCGCGCTAACGGATTTGATTCCGCCGGAGCAGGACCGCGCGCCCACCCGGCAGCGCATGGCGGAAGTTCTCGGCGAAGGCCGCCGGTTGTGCGAGGGAACGGCACTGCTGCGCGAGCTTACGCCTCGTACTCTTGATGCCATCTCCAGCCTCGGTGAACGGCTCTCGGCTCCGCTCGTCGCTGCAGCCGTGAAGCAACTAGGGATTCCCAGTGAAGCCGTGGAAGCCACGGAATTGATCGTCACAGACGGGTTTCATGGCGGCGCCGAACCGCAGATGGAACTTACGCGCGAAAAATCGCAGATCCGTTTGCGGCCTCTCCTGGAAAAAAGAATCGTGCCGATCGTGACGGGCTTCATTGGCGCAACCTCAGAGGGGCAACTGACCACGTTGGGGAGGGGCGGATCAGATTATTCGGCGACGATCCTCGGCGCGGCGCTGGATGCGGATGAAGTCATCATCTGGACCGACGTGGACGGTGTGCTGACGGCGGACCCACGACTGGTGCCGGAGGCGCGCACGATTCCGGCGATTTCCTATCGAGAAGCGGCGGAACTGGCGTATTTCGGGGCGAAAGTGCTGCATCCGAAAACGCTGAATCCCGTAGTGCAGGCCGCCATCCCCGTGTGGATTCGGAACAGTTTCTCTCCTGAGCGGCCCGGCACGAAAATCACGCCAGAAGGACGCAGCATCGGCGGCGGCGTGAAAGCGCTTACGGCGATTCGCGACGTGACTCTAATTAGTGTGGGCGGGCCAGGGATCGTCGGCCTGCCAGACGTCGTTGGCCGCACCTTTTCCACCACCGCCGAAGTGCGCGCCAACGTGCTGCTGATTTCACAGTCGTCTTCGCAGAACGATATCTGCTTCATCGTGTCCACCGCCGACGCGCAGCGGACCGTGGAAGCCTTGCGCAAGGAGTTTGTGCAGGACCTGGCGCATCATAAAGTGGAGCACATCAACGTGGATTCGAATATCGCCATCGTGGCGGTTGTCGGCGAAAACATGCGCGGGACGCCGGGAATCGCAGGAAAAACCTTCAACGCTTTGGGCCGTGAAAACGTGAACCTGATCGCCATCGCGCAGGGCTCTTCCGAATCCAACATTTCCTTCGTGATCGAGGAAAAAGCCGTGAAGACGGCGCTGCTCACCACGCATCGCGAATTCGGCCTGGATGCGCCGTCCACCTGAACGGCGGAAAAACGAAGCAATGGTAGGCCCGGGAGGACTCGAACCTCGGACCTCTTCCGTGTCAACCTAGCACGATTACGAAATACAACGACTTATAGCGCATAGAAGACTGTCTTTCAGGGATGTTTTACCTGTAACGCAGTTAAGAATCACAGGTAGGAATTGCGGGTAGACACTCCGGCCCGCCCCCCTATGAAATTATGAGGGTGCTGAGAACCAGCAATGTGACGAGTGTCGCGAGGTGCAGGGTCACATGCAACGTATTTGGCGTGATGCCGTTGCGTGCGGGAAGGAAGGCGTGCGTGTTGCCGAACATCGCCTGATAGCGAGCGGCGCGGGCTGGGTCGGGCCGGAAAAGATATGGGATCCACCAAGCCTCCAACTCGCCGATAAATAAGAGGACGTAGCTGACGCCGAGGTACCAGAGCAACCAGTGGGGATAAGGACGGCCAAGATAATAAGCGCTGGCGACGAGGCCGAAGGCAAAGGGGAGCAGGCTGATCAGCATGCCGAGCAGAAGCTTGCCGAGGGAGGTTGCCGCGCGAACGGCTTTCACATCATTGAGACTGCCGAGGGGGATCCAGTCGTGCAACCCAAGGAACAGAACATGGAAACACTGAAGCGCGAATAGAACGGAAATTGCGATGAAGGGCATGATGCCAGCCATTATACGGAGCGTTGACGAATGCTCTACGTCTGCGAGATAGATTCTCAGGGTTGAGGTGAGTTGAAAAATGGTAGGCCCGTGGGGACTCGAACCCCAGACCTCTACCGTGTCAAGGTAGCGCTCTAACCAACTGAGCTACGGGCCTAGAATCCATAGATTTTAGCACGAGTGGCAGGGCAAATTGCTTGCGCGCTCGCAGGATTCCCTCCTCACGGTTTTTCCATGTGTGGCTGTAGAATGCGCCCATGCAATTACTGGGTTCATTGGGCGGAAGCGCACCGAAAGTAAAGGTGCACATCGACAGCGCCCTGAAGAAAAAATGTCCGCGAACGGCTCTGGGTTGCGTGACGACGCATGTGAACGCGATGAATTCTCCCGAGGCCTTGCTTGCGGAGATGAAAGCGCGGCAGATGGAAATCGAGAAGCTGCCGTTTCCGCGAGGGGTGCTGGCGTCGCCGCAGGTGGAAGCTACTCGCGCGGCGTACAAAGCGCTGGGGAAAGATCCCGCGAGGTATCGCGGTTCAGCGGAAGCATTGCTGCGTCGCGTGGTGGCGGGAAAAGGCTTGCCGCAAATTAATTCCGTCGTGGACGTTATTAATCTCGTGTCCGTGGAAAGCCGATTGCCGGTGGGGCTGTATGACCTGGGGCACGTGGTGGACGATATTGTTTTTCGCGCGGGGCGCGCGGGAGAAACGTACAAAGGCATCGGGAAATACGATTTGAATCTGGAAGGACTGCCACTATTCGCGGACACCGTAGGACCTCACGGCAGCGCTACGAGCGATTCAGAACGCACCATGGTGACCGCGAAAACGAAAGAAGTACTGGCGGTCATCGTGTCATTCGGAGGGTCGGAAGGACTCGAACGCTGGACGCAAAGACTTGGCGGACTCTTGCAGCAATACGCTGCGGGATCTGAAATCGCTACCCGCATCGTAGTTTAAGGGGTTCTTGAGCGTTTACCCCTACCCCCCCTACTTTTTTGTAACTGCGCATTCTAAAAGCGAAGACATTTCCAACAGTCTTCGACGTCTGAAAACGATGCTACCCAGGAGCTAAAACCCCCGCTGAGGAATGTGTGCTGCGGCGATCCGTTAAGAAGCCGCGGGCGGCGAGGAGTTCGGCGTTCAGAAGGGCGGCGCCGGCAGCGCCTCGTACGAGGTTGTGCGAGAGCAGGGTGAGTTTTACGTCGAGCAACGGGCATTCGCGGACGCGTCCAACGACGGCGGCCATGCCGTTTCCGGAGTTGACGTCGCGGCGGGGCTGGGGACGATTTTCCTCGTCGAGGACCACGACGGGATGGCGGAGCGCGGTCGGGAGTGAAGCCAGTTCAGGGTCCACTTCAAAAGTACGCAGGGCTTCGCGGACTTCATCGAGGGAGGCGATTTTTTTCAGGCCGACGCTTACGCATTCGAGGTGGCCGTCAACCACCGGCACTCGATTGCAGTGGGCGCTGAGGCCGAGCCCGGCATCCACGAAACGCGCGCCGTCCCATTTGCCGAGCAGCTTTTGCGGCTCCACTTCCATTTTTTCTTCTTCGCCGCTGATGAACGGGACGACGTTGCCTTGAATGTCCAGGGAGGCCACGCCGGGATATCCCGCGCCGGAGATGGCTTGCAGGGTAACGACGAAGATTTTCTCGAGCCCAAACACATCGGCAAGCGGCTTGAGGACAAGGACGAGGCCGGCGGTGGAACAGTTCGGGTTCGTCACGATGAAGCCGGTGTCGTAGCCGCGATTCTTTTGCTGGAGCGGAATGGCGTCGAGATGCGCGGCGTTGACTTCGGGAATCAGCAGCGGAACGTCGGGATCCATGCGGTGATTGCGCGAGTTGCTCACGACGGGATAGCCTGCGCCGGCAAAATCCTCTTCGACGGGCCCGGCGACGGAAGAATCGAGCGCAGAGAAAACGAAGTCGCAATCCAGGGATGGCTCGACGCCTTTTACGAAGAGTCCGCGCGCGACATCCGGAATCGGCGCGTCCAAATGCCAGTGCACTGCTTCTGCGTAGGTTTTGCCAGAAGAGCGCTCGGAGGCAGCGACTTCGGTGAGCTCAAACCACGGATGCTCGCCGAGCATTTGAACCAGCCGCTGGCCGACGACACCGGTGGCGCCGAGGATGCCCGCTTTCCATTTTGTCTCCCGTGGGTTCGAGCGCATGTTCTGATCTCCGTTCGTTTGAGTTTTGGAACTCATTCCGCACCGCCTTGCTGAGATGTTTTCAAAAAAACCGGCACGGGAACCTGGGAAACATGAGGCGGAGCGATGCGGGTGCCACGCGCCTGAAGATTGAAGGTGTTGCGAACCCACACGACCATCGCAGTTTCCGCCGCAAGGGGCAGAACCTTTGCGTGAAGAACTTTCGCGCCGCTAGCGGCCAGGGCATGAGCCTCGGCGTAGCTGAGCTCGTGCAGTAGCCGTGCCTCGGCGGATTCCTTCGGGTTGGCGGTGAAAATGCCGTCCACATCGGTCCAGATGACGAGTTCGTCGGCGTCCACGATGTGGGCGACGATGGCGCCGGAAAAATCGGAGCTGTTGCGGCCGAGCGTGGTGATGCGCCCATCGGGCGTTGCGCCGATGAAGCCGGTTACGACAGGCACGATACTGGCTTCGAGCAGCGGGAGAAGGATTTCACGGCCGCGACGCCTGGTCAGGTCCAGGTAGGGCTGCGCATCGCGAAAAGTGTCGCACGTCAGGACGAACTCCGAAGACGCCACGGGGACGCAAGCAACTCCCAATTTCTTAAGGGCCACGGCGAAGAGCCGGGCGCAGAAACGTTCCCCGAAAGAGGCGAGGCGGTCGAAGAGCTCTGCGCCAGTGGCCACGGAACTGTGCAGCGGAACTTCATGAAGCAGGTCGCGGCCGAGGAGCTGAAGTTCCCGGCGGACGCGCACCGCTTCGTTTTCTTCGATTTGCAGTTCGTGAAGAACGTCAAGATGAAGGTCGAGGATGGCCTCCGCTATCCGGCGGGCGTGGGCGAGCTTGCCCTGAGCGAGTGCGTCGGCAACGGAGAGAAGCCGATCGGTAACGCCCTTCATGGCAGAGACGACTACGGTGACGCTGGATGTCCGCGTGGCCGCGCGGACGAGTCCCGCGGCATGGAGCATGCGGTCGGTGCCGAGAAGAGAGCTGCCGCCGAACTTGAACGCGACGACCTTCTGCCTCTGCGCTCCTGTGGCTTCCTCGTGCATAGGGGCGCAGCATTCTGCAGAGCGGCGTTCCGCGAATGCTTCTTCCTGAACGTTTTCGAGACTCATGACCCAGGCTCCTGGTTTGTTCCAAGTGCCACCGCGGGAGCTTTCTGGAGGGGGCCTTAAAGAAGAAACCCACCGCCAGGTTCGCTTCTGGCGGTGGGTTGGAAACTTTTTGCTAGTTTGCTAGCTGTTTCTCCACGCGCCCGAAGCGGAAATAGTCGTCGTAGTCGTAATCGACATGGACGACGTGGAGCTAATTCGCTTCGTGGCGATGGACAATATCACAAAGAAAGAATAGCACGGGCGGCTCCCGAATAGAAGTGCAATTTTACGCGATTGTGTAAGGATGGCGTGAGAATCAACCTGCCCCGACTAGGCCGTAAGTGACTGACTGCAGGAAGGATTAAGCCAGAAGAGGGGGAAACAGGAGGGAAACTAGCCGAAGGACAGTGTGACTCCGAGAGTACTTTTTCGGGGATTGGGCCTGCCCACGAGCTAACTTGGTCCCAAATCTAACCACCTGACCTTCCTACAGCTTTACCTCCAGTACTTACGAACAGTTTTCCGGAAAACACAACTGTACTCCGGCAAGACTGCAAAGGCAGCCATTTTCAAGGTAGTTTGGTGATACAAGCTCGAATTACAAATCCAAGGGTGCCCGGGTTTCCGATGAGCGCCTCAACACGAAGGAACAATTGACGATGTGCGAGAAGCTGAAGATGAAGAAAATGGCGGCCAGCATGGTACTGGCGATGGCCCTGAGTACGACGGCCGTGAATTTGGCGGCACAAGAGGGCCGGAAAGTACTTTCTAATCCCACACCCGCTTATCCCGAGATGGCGAAGAGATTCCGCCTAGAAGGCGTCGTAAAGGTGCAAGTCGTAATTGGCACAGACGGACGCATCAAGGAGACGAACGTCGTTGGCGGACATCCCTTGCTGGTAACCTCCGTCGAAGAAACGCTGAAGAACTGGAAGTACGCGCCGGCCAGCAGCGAGACTACGGCGCTGCTCGAATTTCGCTTTCATCCATAGCTTATTAATCTAAGATCAGGCAAAGCGGCCACGCGGAAGATTTCGCGTGGCCGCTTTGGCTTTGTAAGCGACTCCCGTCGATTCTTGTCCTGGCAACCAACGATAAACCTGGCCGACTGAAATCCTGAATTAGCTCGAAGAACTGTCAAAGAGCAAGCAGGAACAGGTGAGGCCGGACTCTGCTTTTTGTAGCTCGGCGATTTCGAGTGGAGAGACGTGGAAGCCATGGGCCTCAAGGCGCGTGCGGGTGCGTGGGAATGACGCAGGGAAGATGACTGTGCCGCCCAAAGCCAGGGTGTTGGCCGAATGCGGCTCGGCGGGATCCACGTCGATCCAGTCGTACTCAGAAAGGGATGTGCTGTCGAACCAGGCGCGGTTCGCGAGCAGCATGTTGCGGCCCAGGTAAGTGACCGCCGATTTCAGATGCAGGCAGCGCGCCACGGGAACCGTGATGACTTCGTAGCCGTGGGGCTTGAGAATGGCAGCCAATTGGCGGATTCCTTCGGCATTGCTGCGCCTGGTAAGTCCGGCGTAGAGCTTGTGGCCGATGCGCAGGATATCGCCGCCCTCGAGTGTACCGGGCAGCGAAATGTATTCGAGCTTTCGAAACTTCGAGAGCGCCTGCGCAAGAGAGGCCGCTTCGGGCCGGCGCGATTCGGTGCCAAGAGGGAAGATGACGGCAAGTTCGTCGAGAACGATGGCGGGATCTTCCACAAACATGGAATCGGGAAGGGTTGGTTCGGCCGGCAGAGAGATGAGCCGCGCTCCCAGTTTCTCGAGAAGGCATTCGTACGCTTGGTGCTGTTCCTGTGCCTTGGCAAGGTCGATCGGCTTGCGGTCGATGAAGGATAGCTCGCAATGGACAATTGCAGAGCTGACGGCACGCGTTATGGCAGTTAGCATGGCAAGAGAGGCAGTTTACACGAGATTCTGTTGAGAGACGGCGAAGGAGTGTATAGACTCCCGGTCGAATTCAGCTCAGGAGCAATTCGAATGGCGATCTGGCGAAGCATCGGCGGCGGAGTTCTAGCGAGCCTGCTGGTTTGGAACGGTGGCGGCACGGCGCACGGGCCCAGGACCGAAGATAAGAAAATGGCGGCGATGGATGAGATTTTTGAGGATTTGACGAAAGCCGGTTCACCGGGATGCGCGCTGGGCGTATACCAAGACGGAAAAATCATCTATTCGAAAGGCTACGGCCTCGCGAATGTCGAACAAAATGTGCCGATCACGCAGCGAACCGTCTTCGACATCGGATCCACATCGAAGCAGTTCAGCGCGGCAAGCATTCTGCTTCTGGAAAAACAGGGAAAACTCTCTCTCAACGATGATATCCGGAAATACATTCCCGAACTTTCGGACTACGGGCAAAGGATCACCATTCTTCACCTGCTGAATCACACCAGTGGCCTGCGCGATTATCTGACGCTGATGGATCTGGCCGGCATCAACACGGATAGCGTGACCACCGATGAAGACGCGCTGCAAATCATCGTCCGGCAGAAGGGGCTGAATTTTGCCCCGGGGAGCGACTGGGTGTACAGCAACACGGGATTTTTCCTGCTGTCCGTCATTGTGAAGCGAGTGAGCAGGAAGACCCTGCGCGAATTCGCGGAAGAGAATATTTTCACGCCGCTAGAAATGACGCACACGCAGTACCGCAACGACCACACCTCGCTGATCGAAAACCGCGCACTAGCCTACGACCCGAAAGGAAAGGGCGGAGGCTACCTTTTGAATGTTTCGTACTTCGAGCAGACCGGGGACGGCGCGGTGCACACTTCGGTGGAGGACTTGTTGAAGTGGGACGAAAATTTCTATAGTGGAAAGATCGGCGGGAAAGAATTCCTATCGGAAATTCAGGAGCAAGGCAAGCTAAACAGCGGGAAGGTGCTGGATTATGCGAAGGGATTGCGCATCGCCGACTATCGAGGCTTGCGCACGGTGAGTCATGGCGGCTCATGGGGCGGTTACCGCGCGGAACTGCTGCGGTTCCCGGAGCAGCACTTCTCGGTGGCTTGCCTCTGCAATCTGAGTACTGCCAGCCCCTCCAGGCGCGCGCGCCAGGTTGCGGATGTTTATTTGAGCAATCTGATGAAGCCGAAGGAGGAGAAGAAAGCGGAAGAAAGACGGGGCAAAGAAAAGAACGCGATAACGCTAACCGGGGAGCAATTGAACGGCTTTTCCGGCGATTATTGGAGTGACGAGCTAGGTGTCGCATACCGGCTGGACGTTGTGGATGGCCGGCTGAAGATTGCCGCTTTGCTGGACGCCGCGGGCCTTTCGCACACGGGTAATATCCCCAAGGAGGCGTTCGAGCCCACGGCCCCGGCCGATTTCCAAATGGAGGAAACAGGCATTGCGATTCACTTCCAGAGGGATCAACAGCAAAGCGTGAAAGGATTCACGCTAGATGCAGGCCGAACGCGGGGAGTGATTTTCACGCGCCGGAATGGATCGGGCCAGACGGCGAGAAAATAAGTGGGGCCTTAAAGAAGCATCAACCAGCATGCCGTGGAGAGCACAACCGACAGGGGAAATTGAGTCTCCGGCGTGATGTGCTTCATCCAGAGTTCCGTAATTCCCGCGCCGAGCAGCATCCCGGCAAGAATCAAACCAATCACGCCGAGAATAATCCAGATGTCTGATTTCGAGAATTGCGAGACGGTTGCGGAGCGGGGCGATTCTTTCGCCGAATCGGAGCCGGTTTCGCCTTGCGCGATGAGCGTGGACGCGGAACGATCGGAAACTTCGGTGGGAACCAGGAGGCTATAGCCTTTGCGCGGTATGGTTTCGATGTAGACGGGCTTGTCCGACGAGTCCCCTAAGGCCTGGCGCAACTTATTGACGGTGGTATTTACGTTGGCGTCGTAGTTGACGTGTGTATCCGCCGGCCAAAGCTTGCTGCGTAACTCTTCCCGAGTGACGACTTCTCCGGGTTTCTCAATGAGCGCCAGAAGAACCTGGTAGACCTTTCCCTGGAGCTTGAGCCTGGACCCGTGGCGGGTCACTTCCTGCCGCTGCTGGTCAACCCGGAATGGACCGAAATAGATGTAGCGGCCAGACAAGGGAACACGCTGGTCTGAAGTAGGAGGTTCATCCGGTTCCCGAACGGAAATCACTTCTGCTGACATAAACGCCCCACCCTTACCGATAAAGACGCAACACCCCCTCAAAAGTATGCAGAGTTACGAAATATATTAAGGGGATGTTCCTGAATATTTAGAACGCCGTCGGATTCCAACCGCCATAAATCAAGAGCTTGCAGTAAGGATGAGTTTGGCGCTAATTCACACAAATTTTAGATGGAAGTTATATGAATTATTGGAAGTTTCCTCCGGTTGGCGGAAGCAAAGGCGTCGGGTTCGGCGTCCAAGACTGCAAATCCAGCGAATTTCATTTCCCCGGGGGGTGAACCATATGGGCCGTTCTATCAAGCGAATTGTTGCAATCAGTATGTTTCTTGATCTGCTGGCAAATGCGATCCCCACGTCCGCGCAACAGCCAGCACCAACAGCACAGATTGCCGCCGATGCAGCAGCAGCCTATGACGCAAAAGATTGGGACAAGTCCGCAGAATTGTACGGAAAGATGGCGCAAACTGCCCCAAGCTCCCGCGTCTGGTACCGGCTCGGCGTCTCGCTGAACAAGATCGGGGAAGGCGACAAAGCCATGGAAGCCTTTGAAAAGGGCGCGGCCGCGGGGTTGCCCCCGCAATTTGCCGAATACGGACTTGCCGTCGTTTTCGTGTCCAAGAAAGACAGGGAAAAAGCGTTTGAACATCTGCAAAAAGCGGCGCAAAACGGATTGAGCCAGCCGGATCAACTGTCCGCCGATCCCGACCTGGCAGAACTGAAAAGCGATCCGCGCTTCGCAAAAATCCTCGAACAAGTGGCCAAGAACCAGAATCCTTGCGCCCACACGGAGGAGAATCGCCAGTTTGATTTCTGGCTGGGCGAGTGGAGCGTGGTCAGCACGCAGGCAGAAACACCCGCGGGAGAGAGCAAAATCGAACTAATTCTCGGTGATTGCGTGGTGCAGGAAAACTGGACCAGCAGGGGAAATATCGGATATTCGGGGAAGAGTTACAACATTTATAACGCCGCGCTGAAGCGGTGGGAACAATACTGGGTGGACAATTCCGGCGGCAGCATTTTCTTTTATGGCGGATTGAAAGATGGCGTAATGGATTATTGGACAGACGAGATTCCGCAACCCGATGGGAAAAAACTGAAACGACACCTACAGTTTATTAAGCAGGGACGAAACCAAGTGCGTCAATTCAGCCAAGGTTCGAATGACAATGGCAAGACGTGGTTCGTGGAATACGACTTCACTTACAACCGAAAGAAATAAGAACTGGTGCGAAGAACAGGGCCCCGCGAATCAGGGCAAACTGTGTTTTAGCCTCAAGGCTCTAATGGTGGCGCACTTTTCACTTGACACTATGGCGTGATACGATATAGCGTAAGGCGATAGAGTATCCTAGACTTAGGAGAAGTCCTCGTTGAGTGCAGGTCAGCGCATCCCGGAATCCCCCGAACCGCTAACTCCGGCCATGTTTCACGTCCTGTTGGCGCTGGCCGGAGAAGATCTCCATGGCTATGCCATTCTCAAGGAAGTGGAGCTGCGCACCGGCGGCAAAGTCCGTTTGAGCACCGGCACGCTATACGGAATCATCAAGCGCATGCTGGCCGATGGCCTCATCGTTGAACTTCGATCGAGGCCCGCCGATTCGCAACACGACGAACGTCGGCGCTATTACCGGCTGACGCCGCAGGGACGCCAGGCGGCTGTTGCAGAATCAGAGCGGATGGATGAAATCCTGTCCGTCGCGCGCTCCAGAAATCTGCTCAAGAAACCCAAGACGGCGTAAAGAGATTCCCGGAGCCGGGCACCGGTTCCATAAACGACGAGTGGTCCGAACAGCGGTGCTGTGGTGGCGCCGCAGGAGGAGACCATGGCTGGAACTGATTCCCGATCGGCACGTCTTTACCGGGCACTTCTGAAGCTTCTTCCCTTCGATTTCCGCAGCGATTTCGGCCCCGAAATGGAGACTGTTTTCCACGAACAACACAAGGAAGCTGGCCGGCGTAATGGCCCTGGAGGCGTGTTGCGCCTGTGGTGCGAAACGATTGTGGGAATTTTCCGCACGGCGCCGGGCGAGCATCTTGCGATGTTCCGTCAGGATGCGGGATTCGCGCTGCGGATGATGCGCAAGAACCCCGGGTTCACGCTCGCAGCGATCCTCACGCTGGGTCTGGGCATTGGCGCGAACTCCGCGATCTTCAGCGTGGTGAACGCGGTGCTGCTGAAACCGCTACCCTACGAGCACGGCGACCGGCTGGTGAGGCTGCGGCAGCAGGCGCCGCGCGCTGGACTGCTGAATCAACCGTTTTCAGTAGCAGAGACAAACGACTACCGCACACAAAGCCACACCCTCGACGGCCTGGTGGAATATCACAACATGAATTTCATCTTGCTGGGGCGCGGAGAACCGGAACGCGTGGAAACCGGTGTGGTTTCCTGGAATTATTTTGATGTGTTCGGATTGAAGCCACTCCTCGGCCGGAGTTTTCGGCCGGAAGATGAACAACCCGGCGCGCCGGCGGTGCTGATGCTTAGCTACGAATACTGGATCCGGAGTTTTGGCGGCGATCCAACAGTGGTGAACAAGACGTTCACTATGAACGACAAGCCGCACATGGTGATCGGCATCCTGCCGCCGGTGCCTCAATATCCGGATGAGAACGACGTATACATGCCGACGACGGCGTGCCCGTTCCGTTCGCGTCCAACGTTCATCGCCAACCGGCAAGCCCGCATGATGCAGGTCTTCGGCCGCATGAGGCCGGGAATAACGGTGAGCCAGGCACGGGCGGATTTGAACAGCGTCGCGGCCAATTTGCAGCACGGCTATCCGAAAGATTATCCGCCGGAAGTCGACTACTCCATCCGCACGTCATCGCTCGAGGAAGAGCTTACGCATAACGCCCGCCCGACAATGCTGGTGCTTCTCGGCGCGGCCGGTTTCGTCCTGCTCATTGCGTGCGCCAATGTTGCGAATCTGAACCTGGCGCGCATGGTTCGGCGGGAGCGAGAGCTAGCCGTCCGCGCAGCGATGGGCGCCGGACGCGTGCGCGTGTTCCGCCAACTGCTGACGGAGAGTTTCCTTCTGGGAGTGATCGGCGGCGGATTGGGCTTGTTCTTTGCCTCCGGTGCGCTGAGCCTGCTGGTCAGTTTTGCGGCACGGTTCACGCCGCGGGCGCGCGAAATTCACATGGACAGCGCGGTGCTACTATTTACGCTGGGGATCGCCGTGCTCACCAGCGTGCTATCCGGAACTGCCCCGGCGCTGGCCGCGCGCGACACCGTTGTGAACGGATTGAAGGAAGGAAGTGCGCAGACCTCAGGCAGGCGGAGAATGAGGAGTCTGCTGATCGTTGCGCAAGTGGCTGTGTCGTTTCTCCTCCTGATTGGCGCGGGATTGATGCTGCGCAGTTTCCAGAAGCTGCAGCACGTGGACCCGGGCTTCGAGCCAGATAACGTGCTGACGATGCAGATTGGCCTGGACTTCACCAAGTACAACACGAACGACAAGCAGCGCGCTTTCTTTGAGACACTCCTCGACAAAGTTCAGACGCAATCCGGCGTTAAATCCGCCGCGGCCACGATGATGATTCCTCTGACCACCAACATGGTGATGACGGGTGATTTCCAGATTGAGGGCCAGGCCCCTGTGCCCGGGCAGGCCCTTCCGGTTGGTGATTTTCGCGTCGTCAGTCCGAACTATTTTGAAACGCTGCACATTCCGATTCTTGACGGGCGGGCATTCACCCGCAATGACCGGCAGGACAAGCCGAATGTGGCGGTGGTGAATCGCACGGCGGCGCGGCACTTCTGGGGGACGCAAGACCCGGTCGGGAAGCGCTTTTCGACGGACCAAGGCATGACCTGGACGCAGATCGTGGGAGTCGTGGGCGACGTAAAACAATATGGCTTGGATAGGGATCCGGCCGATGAAATCTACGTTCCATTGGCGCAAAGCCCGCTGCTTGACGCGATCGTGGTCGTCAAGACGTCGGTCGAGCCTATGAGCGTTGCGCGGGGCATTATCCAGTTGCTTTACGAGGTGGATCCGAACGAGCCCGCCGCACGAGTGCGGTCGATGGAACAAGTGCGGGCCGAATCCGTTGCGGCGCCGCGGCTGACGGCAAATTTGCTCGGTCTTTTCGCGTTATTGGCGCTGGCGATAGCGGCCACCGGCATCGGCGGAGTCATGGCTTTGGCGGTCGGACAGCGTCGGCATGAGATCGGCGTGCGCATGGCCATAGGCGCGCGTCCCGGGGAAATCTTGCGCATGATTCTGGGGCAGGGCATGGGGCTGGCATTGATTGGAGTCGTGCTCGGCTTCCTGGGCGCGCTGTGGCTGACGCGCCTCTTGCAACAACTGCTCTTCGAAGTCACGCCAAACGATCCGCTCACGTACGTCGGAGTAGCCGCGGTGCTTGGCTTGTCTGCGCTCGTGGCTTGCTACATTCCGGCGCGCCGCGCGGCCCGTGTGGACCCGATCGTCGCCCTGCGCGTGGAATAGCCCAGGTAGACAACCACTCTGAACAGCATAAATGGCGCCGACAGAGCGAGTGCCCGCACTTCTGTGCTGGCCGGTGCGGGGCGCGTCTGGTAAACTATAGGCTGCTCGACCGCACCTTAGGATATTTGGCCGCAAAGCGACCAACTGAATAAGAGGGGATTCATCCGGGCTGCTGGTTGTTACAGCAGCTATTTTTGTCTCTAGACGAACGGGCTGCGAAAGGACCACGATAAGCAGGAACTATGAGTCAAGATATCCGCAACATCGCCATCATCGCCCACGTGGACCATGGCAAGACCACGCTCGTGGACGCCATGCTACGGCAAAGCGGGATTTTCCGTGCCAACGAAGCAGTCGTCGAACGAGTGATGGATTCGAACGACCTGGAACGCGAACGCGGCATCACCATTCTCGCGAAGAACACCGCGCTTTTTTTCCACGACACCAAGATCAATATCGTGGACACGCCAGGCCACAGCGACTTTGGCGGCGAAGTGGAACGCGCGCTGCGCATGGTGGACGGCGTCGTCGTGCTGGTGGACGCCAGCGAAGGCCCGCTGCCGCAAACGCGTTATGTGCTCCAGAAGGCGCTGGCGGCGAAACTTCCTCCAGTGATCGTGCTGAACAAGATCGATCGCGCCGATGCGCGGGCGAAAGAAGTCCTCGACGAAATCTACGACCTCTTTATCGATCTCGACGCCACGGAAGACCAGCTCGATTTTCCCGTGATCTATACCAATGCGCGCGATGGCGTGGCGCACAACAAGCCCGGAGACGGGTCCAAAGATTTGCTTCCGCTCTTCGAAGCCATCGTAAAGCACATCCCCCCGCCGCCCGGCGATGCGGAAGGCGTTTTGCAAATTCAGGTGATGAATCTCGATTACAGCGAGTTTCTGGGAAGAATCGCGATCGGGCGGGTCTTCAACGGCACGCTGAAGCGCGGGTCTGATGTGGGCATCAGCAAGCTGGATGGCAAGCTCACGCCGACCCGCATCACCAAGCTCTATACCTTTCGCGGTCTTGAGCGCGATGAAGCGCAAGCTGTGCCCGCGGGCGATCTCGTGGCGATTGCGGGTGTCGAAGGAATTCAAATCGGCGAGAGCATCACGGATTTGGCGTCGCCGGCGCCGCTGGAACCGCTGCTGATTGATGAGCCGACGCTGGCGATGATTTTTACGGTCAATAGCGGCCCTCTTTCCGGAAAAGAAGGTTCGTATTTAACGTCGCGCGACCTGCGCGACCGCCTGCAAAAGGAGTTGCTCACTAATGTTTCCATCCGCGTGGAAGACACCGACACACCTGAATCGTTTCGTGTCCTTGGACGCGGAGAGCTGCAACTGGCTATTCTAATTGAGACTATGCGGCGCGAAGGTTTCGAATTAATGGTTGGCAAGCCGGAGATCGTCACGCGGATGGAAAACGGGAAGAAACTGGAGCCGCTCGAGCGCCTGGTCATCGACGTGCCCGAGAATTTTATCGGCATCATCATGGAAACCACCGGGACCCGCCACGGCGAAATGCTCAAGATGAGCAATCACGGTTCGGGGCGCGTGCGCATGGACTTCAAGATTCCGTCGCGCGGCCTGATCGGTTTGCGAAGTCAGTTGCTGACCGATACTCGCGGCACCGCGCTGATTCATTCGATCTTTGAAGGCTGGACGGAGTACGGCGGAGAAATGGCGCTGCGGCCCACGGGCGCATTGGTAGCCGACCGCAGCGGCCCTTCCACGGCATTCGCTCTGTGGAACATCCAGGAGCGCGGCGAATTATTCATCGGGCCCGCAGTCGAAGTCTACGAGGGCATGATTGTGGGTGAAAATTCGCGAGAACAGGACATGGACGTCAACGTCACCAAGGAAAAGAAACAGACCAACATGCGCTCTTCGAGCGCCGATGAGGCCATCCGCCTGATCCCACATCGCGAGCTGAGCCTCGAGCAGGCCATCGAATTCATTGCCGACGACGAATACGTGGAAATCACTCCGAAGACCATCCGACTGCGCAAAAAAGTTTTGCAAGCCAACAAGCGCCCGCGCCGCTGGCAGGAAATCCGCGCCAGCCAGGAAGCTGCGGGATGAATTTCGTTGCGGCCGTTTTGTGACTCTTTGATCTGCCCTTGCTGCGATAGCACACAGACAATCAGGGCATACGCAAGTGCGCCGCCAGATCGGGCGCGATCGCCTCGAAGTGCCTGACGTTCC
>DASSXG010000074.1:0-5127 GCA_035704085.1 Candidatus Acidiferrum sp.
GTTGTCCGGTGGTACCTGAGTCCCGAACACTGTGAACATGCGGAAACGGGGTGCCCGATTGCCGCCTTGGCTCCCGAGATTGCCCGCGCCGCCCCGGCGGTAAAGAAGCGAATCGCGGGCGTCATGGAAGCACGCCGTGAACGGATGTTGGAGTTCATGCCAGGCCGCACCGCTGACGAGCGAGAAAGGAGCTACAACATTATCTTTCCGGCGATGACGGGCGCGATCTCGACTGCGCGCACCTTGCCTGATCCGGTTGAGAGGCAGAAAATCCTGAATTCAGTTCGCGATCACCTGCTGGAGAGTTTTTAGTTTTTTTTTGGCTCCCGTAGGAGCATGACCATAATCTAAAGGAGGGACGAACAATGGGTAAGCTAACGGACAAGAAGATACTTATCACGGGCGGCAACAGCGGGATTGGGCTGGCCGCAGCGCAGGAATTCGACAGCGAGGGCGCGCGTGTCGCCATCTGCGGCTTGAATGAGAGGTCACTGCAGGCGGCTAAGAGGACGCTTGGGGCCGGAAGTCTCGCCGTTCGCGCCGACGTCAGCAATCTCACCGACCTCGACACCATGTTCGCCACGATCAAGCGGGAGTTCGGGCACCTGGACGGCGTCCTCGTAAATGCAGGCTACAGCGTGTTCTTGCCCTTCGAAGAGGTGACAGAGCAAGACTTCGACAAGGTGATAAGCATCGATTTCAAAGGGGTTTACTTCACGATTCAAAAGGCCTTGCCGCTACTCAGGCAAGGCACATCTGTAATCATTACTTCGTCCGTTGGCGCGCGCAAGGGGTGGCCGACCACCTCGATCGTCTCCAGCTGCAAGGCCGCCGTCGCCCATCTCGCTCGCATACTCAGCGCCGAACTCGTGGGCCGCGGTATTCGCGTGAATACCCTAAGCCCAGGCCCGACGGACACTGCGATGTTCGGTCGCTTCCCCGGGGAAGAGCAGGGCGAGGCGGTTAAGGAAGTCCTCGGAACCAACAATCCAAGCAAGCGGATCGCGGATCCGTTGGAAATCGCGAAGCTGGCAGTTTACCTCGCGTCCGACGACTCTGCGTACGTCGTCGGGGCAGACTTCCTGATCGACGGCGGGGTCACGGCCATTTCGGCCGTCGGGGCCTGACCCTCGTTGCAGAGAGTTGAGGCCGTTCCTGTTCTACCTAAAGGGTTTAGACCAGTCCTTGAGCGGTATCAAGAACTGGCGGGCCCGTTCGAGACGACGGAGGTGTTCTGTTCTAGTGCACTAGGAATCTCGATACCACAAATCGCCTGCTGCGGCTGGCGTGCCCACGCTGTCCACACCCCTGCTACAGAACGCAAGTAATCAGAAGACTGAGGAGAAAAGAAATGAAAATCTCACAAACCTACGGAGCTGCTTTAATCGCAACTCACACCATCAATTCCGCGCCCCAGGCGCCCAAGTCAGCGCTCCGAGGCCTGATGCAACGTCTCGGATTAGCCCTTCTCGCGTGTACGCTCGTGATCGGTGCGACCGCCTCTGCGAGTGCCGCCGACGCTCGAGACGAAGCAGCCGTTCGCGCGCTCGGAGATACCTTTGCTAAGGCTTTCGTTCAGAAGAATGCCGAACTCCGAGCATCGCTATTCGCTGAAGATGGAACCTTCGTGACGCCGCAAGGTGACTATCTGCAAGGGCGGGTCGCCATGGTGAAAGACTTCGGACCGGAGGCACAGCAAGCCGTCAACGGTAGCACGCAAGCGGCGTTCTCCAACTACCGGGTCCGCTTCATCAAACCCGATGTCGCGGTCGTGGACGCGCTCCTTACCGTGCACAATGTTAACGGCCCAGACGGGACGATCATCCCAGTCATACCGATCAACTTTTTCTACGTGGCCGTCACTAGAGTGGAGAATACCTGTGACACGTTCCATGCAGGTACATAAGAAACGGAACGCTACAGGCACGCCGGAGTGTCAAGCTGGCGTGCTTGTAGCTCGCAGGCACCACCTGCTGGTACTGTGCAGCCACTGGGCTCAATCCGTGGCTCCCGCGAGAGCCCTACGCCTTCGGTCGCGCTAGCGTCGCCTGCCCTACGTGGTACGACATGTGCGCCGTTCGCCCCAGGAGCACGGTGAATTTGTTCCGGTTCGGTTCCCGCTCGAAATCGTCCTCCGAAACGGCGGTATGCCGCCCCGCCCAATCTGCCGCCGAGAAATTTGTAAATCCTTCCCAGAGCTTCTCGTTGATCTTGTCCCATGCCGACTTGAGAGATTGAGCCGTCACCGTAAGTTCGACGGATCTATCCGGTTTCGAAATGAACATTGCGTCGAGTTCCGGGTGAAGCCGTTCGCCGATGCCTAGCAGCGGCAAGAGCCCGTCGTTCACCGCTGCAAGATGTCCCCAGAGATAGATCAGGCGGTTTTTGCCGGGGGCGACTTGCTGCTCCAGTTGTTCCGGCGAAAGAGTGCCGAACAAGTTGTCGGCACGCTCTACGTTTGACTTCCATCCGCGAAGTGCCGCGTCAATTAATGAATCTTCCGCGCTCATCGATATTCTCCTCTCTCAATTTGCCTACCAAGTCCTAAGTCGAAGCCAGTGTCGGAAGACGCCATCCGCGGTTTCCGCTAATGAAACAGATGCCCCTAATTTCTCCTCAAGGCGGCGCTCGAGATCCGTGCCATCCCCGTAATGCTTCGCGATACTCGTCTGCGCTTTCATCGATTTCTCTTCACCGGAACATTCGCGTCATCATTAACGCGTCATAATCTGCGCCCGCAACGCGCAAAGCGCGCGGCATTACTCCATAGGACTCGAATCCGAATCTCTGGTAGAACCTCCAGGCCCTTTCATTTTCCACCGCCACATACAGGTTTATCTGGTCAACTTCCTGGCTGGCCACTTCAAGAACATGATCGAAGAGTGCCGCGGCCAGTCCCGTCCCGCGCTGTCCCTCTGCTACGTACATATTCCATAGCATTCCGACGTGCCGCCGCTTCGGCATCGGCTGCCGCTGGAATGTCGCAATAGCTTGGAGCCTTCTACTCACAAAACGTCCGTAGATCGCTTCCCGTTGAAACCGTTCCACCACTTCCTCTAGGCTGCGAGCCGATTCTTGCTCGTAGTCGGCGGCGAATGCCTCCGGCGCAGATCGCAAGGCCTCCAGAAAGATCGCCTGATACTCCGAAGCGTCTCGCGGACCAAGCTGGCGAATTTCAGTTCGACTCATCGGCGCTGGCCGCTCTGCTGTGAAAGGGTCACTGGACCTTCCGCTCCCGGGACCCGGTTTTCGATACGTCGCCGCTTTCCGACACAGGGCGCCGGTCACGTTTAGCTGTCTGTCGTCATCTAACTAGATGTCTGATATCATCTAAACGTTATGATGTGCAAGACGAAAAGTTTTCAAGGCTGGAGAAGCGATCCATGCGTAAATCAAAAGCAGAAACCGCCAAAACACGCGAGCGCATACTCGAGGCGGCGAGCACCCAGTTTCTGAGGCACGGAATCACGGAGGCTGGTCTAGCCCGGCTGATGCGAGCTGCCGGGCTCACCCACGGTGGGTTCTACCGCCATTTCGCCTCCAAGGATCAACTCGTTTCCGAAGCCTGCAGTCAGGCAGCCCAGTCGCTCGCCTCCGGCCTTAAATCCCAAATCGAGGGGAAGCCTCCCGATCAAGCACTGCCGCTGCTCGTCGGCAAATATGTTTCCCGCAGCCACAGGGACCAGCCGGCGGCGGGTTGTGTCATTGCCGCACTCGGGAGTGAACTGGCGCGCGCGGATGCCAACACACGGAAGGCCGCCACGGAAGGTTTCCTGGGCCTCTCCCGCTTGATTGCCGGACAGCTCAAGAACGTGCCCGCCAAAAAGGCCGAAGTGCAATCTATGGCGATCGCTGCAGCAATGATCGGTGCCATCACCGTCGCCCGCATTGTCCCGGATTCACGAATTTCCAATTCCATCCTAGTGGGCACTCGGGACCACATACTCAAATCCGTGAGACGGAAGCGTTAGCGGGTTCTAGGTCGTCTGGCTCGCTTCGCCGCGAAGTTAGCATCGACGTTTTCAACATCTAGGCCCCTTTGTGGCCCACCGACGCCAGGCCTTCTATTCGTTCCGCGATCACGACCCGTTGTTTCCAGACACGGACTGTGCGCCAATGAATGGCAGCCCCGGTCGAGTAAGGTCCGCCAAGGACCGCTTCCCACTCGCTGCTCAAATCGCCTTGAGAATCTTGAAAACTAGAAACCACGCGAAAGACATCAACGCAGCCCAATCCCATCTCAAGCACCGTATGCACCGGCTCAAGCGCATCCGCCAGACGTTGAAACGCGGCTTGCTTTCCGTTGGTCAATTCAGTTCCAAGCCACAGCACTACCGCATCGCTGTAATAACGGTTCAAGGACTCGGAAAAAAGTGAATGTAAATCGCAATTGTCTAGAAGGAAGTCTTCCTTGGCGATTTCCAGAATGGCTGCGTTCAGCTCATACTCCAACGCCAGATTGGATCTCTCAAATTGTTTCGGAATCACAAGGCTTCCCCCGCGACATCAACTTCAAAGCGACAGGCGCCACCATAACCAGCGTTGCTATCCAACCGAGGCCGTTACCGCTACCCCGCCGCGATGCCCGCCCGGTCCAGCGAAATCTCCCCAACGTTGCCCATGTCGGGGATGCACCGATCGCCTGTCTAAATTTCGCCACCCATCTAATTCCTTGGCAAAATCCGCCCGTGGGCATTCCGCTCAAGCTTATGGACGATAAAAACGGCATAAGTATCTTCACCACAGAGAGTGCAGCAACCCAAATTCCCAGAGACGACTATGCCTTCCCAATGAATACCGAAGATGCATAGAAGTCGGATCATCGCGTACCTCCAAAGAGACTCGAAAGTCTTCGCGCGCTATATATGATGCACATCATCTAAGTATGGTACACGAATTTATTCGGACTTGACAGCGGAACATAAGATGATATATATAATCCCTCAGGACTCGATCATGCGATATCCAGCAAAGCACAAGGAGCACACGCGACAACGAATTGTCCGAGCAGCCTTACGGCAATTCCGAAGCCGAGGGACGGAAGGGGCGAGCATCGGAACTCTTATGCGCGACCTTCGCCTTACGCATGGCGGGTTTTACCGGCACTTCCGCAGCAAGGAGGAGCTG
>DASSXG010000011.1:0-71470 GCA_035704085.1 Candidatus Acidiferrum sp.
CAAACGACTCGCGTGGCACAGGCGTTAGGAACCTACCTAGGCCAACAGCCGGAGGTCATCAACTACCAAATCTATGCGGGAACCTCGGGCCCTTACAATTTCAACGGCCTCGTACGCCATTACTTCTTGCGTCGCCAACCGAACCAAGCCGACATCCAGGTCAATCTTCTGTCGCGTCACGACCGCAAGGCGCAGAGCCATGACATCGCACGACGATTGCGTCCGGAGCTAGACAAGATCGCCGCTCCTTTTGGCGCGCGCATCCAGGTCGCCGAGGTTCCTCCGGGGCCTCCCGTGCTTGAAACGCTGGTGGCCGAAGTCTACGGTCCGGACTACAAGGGTCAGACTGAACTCGCAGCAAAAATAAAGAAGATTTTCCAAGAGACGCCGGGCGTCGTCGACGTCGACTGGTATGTCGAAGATCCGCAAACCAAGTACGACATGAAAGTGGACCTCGATAAAGCGGCGCTGCAAGGAATCTCTGTAGCGGAAGTTTCGCGCACCGTCCAGATCGGTTTGAGCGGAGCCTCCGCGGGGCTGCTGCACGATGCCTCATCGCGGGAAGATATCCCGATCGAAGTGCGCCTCTCGCGGCCGGATCGCTCGGGCATCTCGGATCTCAGAACCCTGAAGTTACCCGGACCTTCGGGCGCACAGGTTTCGCTACGCGAGATCACCAGCGTACTTCAGACCACGATTGATCCGAGCGTTTATCGTAAGAACTTGCGGCCCGTGGTTTACATCACGGGCGATGTCGCGGGCGTCATAGAGAGTCCCGTCTACGCAATCCTCAAAATGAGCGACGCCATCGACAAAATCCAACTGCCCGATGGCTATCACGTAAAGCAATACTCCGGCACTACGCTGCCGGGCCGTACCGACCGCCTGTCAATGAAGTGGGACGGCGAGTGGCACATCACGGTCGAAGTGTTTCGCGATCTCGGTTTGGCCTTCGCGGCCGTCCTCGTGCTGATTTACGTACTGGTCGTGGGTTGGTTCCGCTCGTTCAAGACGCCTCTCGTAATTATGGCGCCGATTCCGCTTACGCTTGTTGGCATCCTTCCCGCTCATGCCCTTATGGGAGCTTTCTTCACGGCCACCTCGATGATCGGCTTCATTGCCGGCGCAGGCATTATTGTTCGGAATTCGATCATTCTCGTGGATTTCATTGAACTGCGCCGCTCACACGGAATGTCCCTCGAAGACGCTGTGGTTGACGCAGGTGCAGTTCGCTTCCGTCCCATGCTCCTCACAGCAGCAGCCGTCGTTGTAGGCGCGAGCGTGATTCTGTTTGACCCGATCTTCCAGGGCTTGGCCATTTCACTGATGGCGGGCGAAGTCGCTTCGACCGTCCTGTCTCGCATGACGGTTCCGATTCTCTGTTACTTGAGCCAGCGTGGTGAGGTCGGAAATGCACCACGACCTGGCGATGATCTTGTACGTGCAACCGTTTGAAAAAGGAGGCAATACCATGACACTCGAACGCTACCTAAGATTGATCGCTGGGGCTTTCGTCCTGGTCTCACTGGCGTTGGGATACTGGGTCAGCCCATACTGGTTTCTTTTTACCGCATTCGTCGGGCTGAACTTGTTCCAATCGGCCTTTACGAACTGGTGTCCTATGATGACATTTCTTCGCAAAGCAGGCGTGAAAGCGTAGGCTGGGCCGCGTCGCTTCGACGGGCTTCCGGCTAGCTATTCCTTGGGTTGTGCTCTGTTGTCTGACACCACGAGACATCCCATGTGAAAGGCATCGTGACTAATTTCAGTTTCATTATGAAAAGAGCGGCTATCGTCTTGTTCGGAATGTTGGTAATCCTCGTGGCAGCGCTCGCAACATTCGCGTGGTACTCCGACTGGTCGGTGCGCGCAGACCACGGCGAGCAAGTGCGTGGTCTTTCCGGCGACGAGCTCATTCAGAATCCGGTCGGATCTGTCACTCACGGGATCACGATTCGCCGCTCCGCTCGCGACGTCTGGCCGTGGCTTGCCCAGATGGGATCGGGGCGCGCCGGGTGGTATGCCTACGACTTTATTGATAACGGGGGTCGGCCCAGTGCCGAACGAATCTTGCCTGAGTTTCAAAACGTTGGAGTGAGCACGATATTCCCCGCACTACCGGGGGCCAAGGACGTGTTCGTTGCCGTGCGGTGTGAGCCGGAGCGCGCCCTTGTTCTCGCGTGGCGGTCGCCCAACGGCTCGTATCTAACGACCTGGGCCTTCGTGCTCGAACAGCTGGAGCCGAACCGCACACGTCTGATCGTGCGCGGGCGCGCGGCACCCGGCTACAGTCCCTACGGCCTGCCTCTATGGTTCGCTAAGCTGACGGCCCCGTGGGCGCACGCGATCATGGAGCGGAAACAGTTGCGCGGCATCCAGAGGCGGTGTGAAGTCGCCTTGGAAGGAAGGTGATTCATGATTATGCGTCAGGTAGTCGTGTTCGGTGGTCTCTTGCTGATTGTTTTCACCGTCACCTCCCAAGACACGTCACCTCCGAACAGGCTACCGAAAGAAACCCCGGCCGCGGCGCACGGCAAGCAAACGTATGTGCAGTACTGCGCGGCGTGTCACGGTTCCGACGGAAGGGGCATGGGCCCTGCGGCTTCAGCGCTGAAGACCACTCCAGCGGACCTCAGCACGCTGGCTAGGCGGCACGGTGGCAAATTTCCGTACGGCTACGTCGCCGATATCGTGCGCTTTGGCAAGCCCGTTGCGGCTCACGGCTCGAATGATATGCCCGTCTGGGGTCCTATCTTCGCAGTCCGGGACAACTTCAATGAGGCCGCAGTTCGACAACGCATCAAAAACCTTTGCGAATATTTGGCCACTCTGCAGGAAAAAGAATCCTGACGGCTTCGAGCTCCATGTATTGGAATAGCGCAATCGAAACACCTCGCGGAATAAGTCCCTCAGGCCTGTGTTTGGGCGTATTCGAGATGACATGGCGGTCGTCTCTTCCATGAATCAAAGAGTGCTACAGCGCCTCTCCACTCGTCGCGTGAACAGCCAGCCCTCGAATAGGCCCGCACAACGCGTTTCGCCGCGGTGATATACTTCGCTATGACGTATGCCCCTGACGGAAATCGTACGGAGAAACACCACTCGTACCGTCCGCTGTCGCGGGATGGACCTACTCAATAATCCAGCCCTCAACAAAGGCACTGCCTTCACCGAAGCCGAGCGGGAGACTTTTGGCCTGCACGGCTTGCTGCCGCCCATCGTGGAGTCGCTCGACGATCAGTGCGTCCGGGCTTACCAAGCATTCGCTCTGAAGTCCAACGACCTTGAGCGCCATATCTATCTCCGGCAGCTTCAAGACACCAATGAAGTTCTCTTTTATCGTCTGCTCCTGGACCATATCGACGAGATGTTGCCCCTCGTCTATACGCCTGTCGTGGCGCTCGGCTGCCAGGAATTCAGCCACATCTATCGCCGTCCGCGCGGCATCTTTATCTCATATCCGCTCCGCCATTCCATCCCTGCTCTCCTGCGCAACCATCCTAATCCCGAAGTGGATGTTATTGTCGTCACCGACGGCGAGCGCATTCTCGGCATAGGTGACCAAGGCGTTGGTGGCCTCGGCATCCCCATCGGCAAGCTTTCGCTTTATACGCTTATTGGCGGCATTCACCCCGCCCGCACTCTTCCCGTCGTCCTCGACGTCGGCACCAACAACGAAGAACGGCTTCGCGACCCCGAGTATCTCGGTTGGCGGCATCCGCGCATCACTGGAAAGGACTACGATGACTTCATTGACGCGTTCGTAAGGGCCGTCAAGGAAGTCCTTCCCGGCACGATCCTTCAATGGGAAGACTTCGCCGGTGTCCATGCGCGCCCCATCCTCAATCGCTACCGCGATGAGTTGCTCACCTTCAATGACGACATTCAGGGCACCGCCGCAGTCGCGCTCGGGGCAATCCTTGCCGCCGTTCGCGTTGCTGGCTCGTCGTTCCGTGATCAGGAGATTGTCTTTCTCGGGGCTGGTGCCGCCAGCACCGGTGTCGCCGATTACCTTCGTGCGGCCCTCGTTGAGGAAGGACTGTCGGAAGAAGAAGCCCGCAGTCGCGTTTGGATGGTGAATCGAGGGGGTCTTCTACATACCGGGCGCTCGGACCTAACGTCCGAACAGCGGATCTATGCGCAGCCTTTGAGCCGCGTCCCCTCATGGCCTCGCGCGATCGAGGACAAGATCGAACTCCATGACGTCATCGAGAACGTCCGGGCAACGATTCTCATCGGCCTCTCTACATTGCCTTCTGCTTTTACCGAGCCAATCATTCGTGAAATGTCCCGCAAAGTCGAGCGGCCGATCATTTTGCCTCTGTCGAATCCCACCGACCGCTCCGAAGCCCACCCGGCCGACCTGTTTCGCTGGACCGGCGGCCGCGCCCTGGTTGCCACCGGCTCGCCTTTTCCGCCAGTCAACTTCGAGAACCGAAGCATCCCCATTTCCCAGTGCAATAACGTATATATCTTTCCGGCGGTGGGGCTGGCCGTGGTTGCCTCGCGTCTCTCCGCCGACTCCGTCGCGGCCCTGCGCATCACCGACGGCATGATGATCGCCGCGGCCCGTGCCCTCGCGGAACATTCTCCTGCGCTCAAGGACGCTTCTGCGCCCCTTCTCCCCGTCTTGAAGGACATCCGCAGCGTCGCGGTCGAAATCGCCTTTGCCGTGGCCCGTGAAGCCGAACGCTCTGGCATCGCTACGCGCTTGGATTCTACTTCCTCTCTCCGTGAACGTATCCTCGCCTGCCAGTGGTCTCCAGCCTATCCGACTTGCGTTCCTGCTTTCACCTAGCACGAAGATCCGAACCCAAAAGGCTTTGGGAGGAGCTAACTTTTCTCATCCCGTGGTGGCATTGGCGAGCGATTCGAGTTTTTTCAAATGCGAATCCGCACCGATGACGATCAGTGTGTCGTTCGCCCGAATCACGGTTTCCGGCGCCGGATTAAAGACCAGCGCGCCTTCCGTGTGCTTTACGCCCAGGATGATGACGCCGGCTTGCTGGCGAATTGCGGCGTCGCCAAGCGTTTTCCCCACCAACGAAGAGTTCGTTTCGATGCGCACTTCGCCAATTTCCACGTCCAAGCGTTCCGTCCCAAACGCGGCGTCAACAAAGTCGAGAACATTTGGTCGAAGCAAAAGCTGTGCGATGCGGCTGCCGACGAAGTAATACGGCGAGAGCACCTGTGAGGCACCGGCGCGCAAGAGTTTGGAAGTGGCTTCCTCCTCGCTGGCGCGAGCGATAATTTTCAAATCGGAACGGAACCCGCGCGCGGTGAGCACGATGTAGATGTTCTCCGCGTCAGAGCTCACCGCGCTGACAAATCCCTTGGCCGTATCGATGCGCGCGCGTCTCAACGCCTCTTCGCTGGAGGCACTGCCGACGATAACAGGAATTTTTTCGTTGACGGCCCACTCGGCGCGGTCAGGATTTTTCTCGATGAAGACGATTTTCTGTCCACGGGCGCGCAATTCCCGTGCCACGGTGCGGCCAACGCGTCCCGCACCGCAAATGATGTAATGATCGGAGAGCTTCGCGATTTCGCGTTCCATGCGGCGCCGGCCGAAAGTTTTTCCGAACTCGAACTGTAGCAGAGCCTGACTGAACGTCGCAATTGTGAAACCCACCGAGAAAACGGCGAAGACGATCAGGAAGCTGTTGAAGATGCGGCCGAGATGCGAGAGCGGGTGAATTTCGCCGTAACCAATGGTGGTCATAGTGGTCAGCGTCATGTAAAACGCATCGAACCACGACCAGGATTCGATGAAGTGGAAGCCGGCGGACCCAACAAGGATGACGCAGCCGAGCAGAAGCAGGCAGATATAGATGCGCTGGCGGATGGTCATGAAGTTGGCCGCAGAGCTTGGAGGCTCGTTTCGGGTGCATCGTGTCGCCCTTGGTGGCGGATGTCAATGGCGACCGGTGGTTCAATTACTCCCTCCTTTACCGACTCCCGAACCTTGGTCAGATCAAAGAACTTCACTCCTTGAGGAACCGTTGTCGGGGGCGATTCCTCTCCGGTCGCAAGCACGATTGCTTTTCTCCAGGGAGGCCTCTGCAGCGTCGACCGGCACTCGCTTTCCGTTCAGCTCAACAATGTGCGATTTCGCCGTCCTCCGTCGGCAGATCGTTTCGCCGCTTTCATGTGCCTTGCTCCTTACTGCCGTTCCTTCCTTCTCGTCCGATTCTGAGCCCGGTTTCAACGCGCACGTCCGCAGTGTCTGCCAGCGTCCGCGCGAGTTCAGCGCGCTTCTCTGCCTTGAGCGCAAAAGAGAGCCCCGAAATCGTCAGCTTGTCCCGTAGGCCTTGCTCATCGGGATGCGCTTCGAACCATTGATCGAGAATCGCAACGGCATCGCGATATGGATAGAACTTCTTTTCCGTTGGTACGAACTCGGCAAGATATTCGCGCTGGTTTTCGTCTCGATAGCGAATCAGGCCGCGTTCCACCATGAGGTCCTTCAGCACTCTTGTATTTTGCTTTTCCGCTTCTTGCAGCCAGAGCGCAAACCGCAACCGCTGTTCAGCAGTCATCTGGCCGTAGGGATTTGTCTGTTCTACCGGGCAACCTTTCAATAGAAGCGGACACCAAGTGCAGTGCCTCCCCGGTGATGCTTTCAAGTCCCGGTTTTCGATAGAAACCAGCTCATGAAGGTTTCCTTGGCGTGTCCGTTCCCTCTGTGCCAATTCCTTGAGCCACGGCAGGTCCCTCCGTGTGTATTCGGCACAGCGAGAGACTCCATAGCGCACGAACTCCAGAACGAATTTCACCCTTTCCAGGGATGGATTGAGGCACATCAGGAGGAGCGGATAGAACTTCGATTGGAAGGTATCTGCGTCGATGACCTGGTAATAGCTCTTCCAATCATCGATCTCTGCCTCCCTGAGCGAATGGATCATCACCAAGTCAAGCGTCCCCTCGTAGCTGGCCTCGCTCGGATGCTCCATGGGGAGAAAGTTCTCATCAAGCGCAATGTGGAGCTCCGTGGCAAGGATCTTCTCCGGGTCAAATGCGTAAGTGTCGCGAAACTTTTCCAGGACCTCCCTCGCCTCGGCGCCCGCGCCCCTCATCAGGGCGTCGAATACTTTGAGGTCGGCTGCGTGCCTTGTTCCGGCTAGATGGTTAATGTAGGTTGCAAGGATTTGGTGAATTTCTATTCCTCGTGCCGCTGGCTCGGACGCCGCTACCTTTGCTTGCTGGACATGCTTCTGCACGTAAAGGGTTTCGCACGCCATGTCGCCGTACCGCGACTGGCTCAGTGGCGGGATTTGCTGCCCTTTTAGAACAGCCTTCATAAGACACCTCAGTTTGGTTGGTTCTTGCCGGTGAGACGTGGGTTAGGTTTGCTCGGCCAAAGGACCAGCCGTCGCTCTGCGGTGACGGCCATCACAACGAGAAGTGACGTGAGCACGGCAATGGTCGTTTAATCGAACGAGACTTTTGTGGGGATGGAGCTAAGTGAGACGGCTTCTCATCCGAATCGTCACGCCGCGGATGGAGCGACAGAGCGAGTGGTGGAGGTTATCATGAGCTCGGGACACTATCTTCTGCTTGGTTTCCTGGCTTTCGCCGCAGCCATCGCGATCCTCCGGATTGTGCCGGCATTGCGCCTCTACTTGAGATTTCGTGGCAAGCGGATTGTGTCTTGTCCGGAGACTAGGCAGGCCGCGGCTGTTCGGGTCTCCGCAGGCAAGGCGGCCCTGGAGGCCACTGTTCACACTCCACAACTTAGTTTGAGCGAGTGCTCGCGTTGGCCAGAAAGGCAGGCCTGCGGACAAGAGTGCTTGCAGCAAATCGAAGAAGCGCCGAAGGCCTGCCTGGTTTGGACGATCATCAACCAGTGGTATCAGGGACAGGAATGCGTGTATTGCCACAAACCCTTCGGAGAAATCCACTGGCACGACCACCCTCCCGCCCTGCTGAACAGCGAGCGCAAGACCGTGGAGTGGGATGCAATACCTGCCGAAAACTTGCAAGACGCGTTGGGGACGCACCGGCCCGTCTGCTGGAGTTGCCATATGGCCAAGACCTTCCGACAAGAGCATCCGGAGTTGGTTGTGGACCGACCCTCAAGTCCGTTGCGCATGAGCATCTATCACTGAGACAAGGACACGCCAATGGCAAGCGATGATCGTGACATCTTGACGGTTTTGAAAGCGGGCGATTGCAGGGGAATGCTGGAAACTCGCCACTGCGCCGGGCGCCGCGCAGTCTGCTGGCGGCCCAGGGCCTACATTTGATGCGTTCGCCGCAATGCCCCGAGCAGTGAAGTCGAGAATGCAGGAGCGAGCTCTACTTCTGGGTTGCTTGGGCTTCGATCTTGTCAATTACGATCGCCTTAGAACCGCCTCGTTCATAGACCTTGCCGCTTGCCGTTACTTTGTCTCCGGCAAAGGGCAGAAGCTTCGGGTTCTGTCCGCTCGATGGAGTGGTGTCGGCAATCGGCCAGTAGATGGTTCCGTCGTCCGCGAGAATGACGAGCTGTGACCCCGCATTCGCACACGATATCGCGCATTGTTTGCTGATCGGCTTGCTGAGCCCTTTGGTGAACGCGCACGCGGAATCCAGAACGTAACCCTTCACTGTTACGGTCGGAGAGTCAGCGGCGCTCATGCAAATCGCTGCGGCAAGCAGAACGAGAGGGAAAACTTTTGAAACGCGCAACGTGAATTTCATTTCTTGTGCCTCCTATTTAGATGTGACGCAAAAATCTCAATGTCTCTCGCTTGGAACTTGTTTCTGCAAGGTCTCCGCAACACTCTGCGGATGAAACCCGTACGGACCCGGCCCCAACTTGTAGCTCACTTGGCCGTCTCGATCCAAAGAGGATTCGGGCACAATTTCAGTGGCGCGATTATACGGACTGAGGCGGCAAGCGGGTCAATAATGCAAAAGAACTATCGCTGGGCATGGTTCAAACCCAGTTCATTTGGTTACTGGAAGGGCGGGGAGTTGGTAACGGCGGTGACGCGGCAGGAGAGGGCTCGCTAGGCTCGACTGGCGCGCTCTGGCCTGGTTGAGGAACCACGCCATCGTGCCGCGATCAGGGGAGACAAAGTCAGGACTACCAAACCAATGGGAAACATGCCGCCGTGCAGCATGTCGAAGTCCGACTCGATTTCCTCCCAGGAACGATGGAGCCCCAACCGTCCAAAACCGACGTCAAAGGCAAGCGTCAGTGCCAGCCAAACAAATCCCACAGCGAGGAGCGTCTGTGTCTTGGTGGCAGGAATCCACGGGATGCACACGTACGTTATGAAGAGGATGAGCATCGAACCCGTGAAAACACAAACCTGCCGCGCCGGAAAATCGCCCAGCCAGATTGCCAGAACTTTCATTCGCCAGACACCATGGACGAACTCCGCTGCCCACAGAAGAAGCCACAAGGCCAATGCCCTGCGCCACAGTTGGAACGTCTGCTCGCTCATCGTAGTCCTCCTCTCCCGTATCGAGTTCTGCGGCGATAAAGGTCCGTACGCAGACTTCCGGAACCGCTTGTCACAACCAATTCTGGGCGGAGGCGAGAATCGCGGGTAGCGTCGCCATCACTTCGTCGCGTGACGCGCGTCACGCAGCGGAGACGCATCCGTCGAGGTCGAGAATGGCGACGAGGGAAACGGGGTCCTCGTCTCGGGTGACCGTGAAGTGAAAGCGCGTTGCCAACTTGAGCATCGCTTGGTTCTCGGAGAGGATGTTAGCGATGACGCGGCGGAGTTTCTCGCTGCGGGCCACTTCGATCAGCCGACGAACCAACTCTGTTCCAAGCCCTGCACCCTGGCAGCGATCTGTCACCAGGACCCCGAGTTCGCCATCTTCCGGCGATCGTTGCCGCGTCAACCGCCCCACGCCAAGAAGCTCGTGCCGCCCGGTTTGCGCGTCGGTGTGGTCGGCTACCAGCGCCATTTCACGATCGTAGTCGATAAAACATTTCCGGATCAGCCGGTCGTGCGCGACGCGGGAATCGAGCTTCTGCATGTGAAAGTAACGTAAATACACCGTGCTGTCGGAAAGTGTTCGGTGAAATTCGACCATCAGCGGCTCATCTTCGGGGCGGATCGGGCGGATCACGACCTCGCGTCCGTCCTTCATCGTCCAGCGGGAAACGCACTGTGCGGGATACGGCCGGATCGCTGGCCGCGGAAGCGCTTCCTCTCTCACTTCCGGACCAAACAGAACCATGCGCGCGTCCAACGCAAGCAGGTGGTCGGGGGAGGCGAGAAGCGGATTGATGTCGATTTCGCGGATGCGCGGCTGCTCGACGACAAGCTCGCTGAAACGAACAAGCAACGTCTCCAGAGCATCAAGGTCGACACTCGCCCGTCCGCGAATTCCCTTTAGAGCAGCATAGACTCGGGTCTGTTCCAGGAGCCGCTGCGCCAGGGTTGTGTTGAGTGGAGGAAGAGCGAGTGCCCGGTCGCGATACACTTCCACTAGCTGTCCGCCCGAGCCGAACAGGATCACTGGACCGAATTGCACGTCCGCGCTGCACCCGAGAATCAGTTCGTAGCCCTTCGACCGAATCATCGTCTGAACCGTCACTCCCAGAAACGCATCGCGACCTGCTTTCGCGACGACAGAAGATTCGATTGTCCTGTAGGCGTTGCGGACGTCTTCCGCACCTGCCAAATTCAATTTCACCGCGTCGACTTCTGTCTTGTGTGTGATTGTTTCGGAGTGAACTTTCAGGACCACGGGGTAACCCATTCCCTCCGCTCTTAAGACCGCTTCTTCTACGCTTTTCGCAAGTTGCGTAGAAACGGTGGGGATTCCATAAAGAGCGAGGATCTCTTTGGATTCGATTTCAGTCAGAAGGGTCCTGCCTGAGGCGCTCGTCCGATGGATAAGGGCCTCAGCTTTCTCGCGCCTCGTGTTGAGACCGGCAGGGTCGTCGGCCACGAAAGGTGTCTCGTACAGGCCACGAAGTTGATACGTGTACCGCCACATAGCCTCGAAGGCGCACGCGGCCGTATCGGGATAAGAAAACGTAGGAATTCCCGAAGCGTTCAGAATTTCGACTCCCTGTGCGACACTCCTCCCGCCCATCCAACTGGCCAGCAGCGGTTTACCGTGGCCCTTGGCGTGGGGTTTCAACCGTTCCGCCACCTTCGCGGGATCCGTCATTCCCTGGGGCGCAAGGATCGCCAGCAGCCCGTCGCTGTTGGGATCCTGTATCGCAATCTCGAGAGAGCGCGCGTAACGCTCCGGGTCGGCATCGCCCAGAATGTCAATGGGATTGGCATGACTCCAGTGGGCTGGAAGAAATGCATTAAGCGCCTGCTGTGAATCCTCGGAAAGCGTCGCGAGTTCCCCTCCACTTGCCATCAAGGCGTCGGTGGCGAGAACCCCGGGCCCTCCGGCATTCGTCAGAATCATAAGCCGGCGGCCGCGGGGCCGTGGCTGCTTGCCGAGCACCTCGGCCATGTGAAAGATGTCCGCGATGCTCTGGACGCGGAGTACGCCGCAGCGCCGAAACGCCGCGTCGTAGACTTCATCGCTTCCCGTCATGGCACCGGTGTGCGACGCCGCCGCGCGCGATGCTGCTTCCGTGCGGCCGGCCTTGATGACGATAATCGGTTTGCTGAACACCACCTCGCGGGCAGCGGACAAGAACGCCCGTGCGTCGCCGATCGATTCCATGTAGAGAAGAATGCTTTCCGTTTTTGAGTCTTCGCCGAAGAACGAGAGGAGATCACCCCAGCCTACATCGAGCATCGACCCCGTGGAAACGATGGCGCTGAAGCCCACCTGCTCCAGCAGGCTCCAGTCGAGGATTGCAGTCAGCAGCGCGCCACTCTGGCTCAGAAAGGCAACGTTGCCGGGGCGCACAATGTCCTGGGCGAATGTCGCATTCAGTCCGATCCAGGGATTCATCACCCCAAGACAGTTCGGCCCAACCAGGCGCGTTGCGCCTCGGTTCAATTCCGATTGGATTTGTTGTTCCAGTGCGGCACCCTCTGGCCCCTTCTCCTTGAAGCCGGCGGAAATCACGACCACGGCCTTGGCTTTCGCCTTCACGCATTCGGCAACAATTCCGGGCACGGTAGGAGCTGGAGTTACAATCACGACGAGATCAATAGCCTCGGGCACCGCGGCGATCGACGCGAAACAACGCCGACCGAATAATTCCGCCCGATGGGGATTCACGACATACACCTTGCCCTTGTACGTCCCCGCGAGCAGATTATTCACAATGGAGCGACCGACGCTGCCTTCACGGTCAGTCGCTCCAATGAGGGCCACCGAGGCTGGAGAAAAGAAGCAGGCTAGTGGCGAACGATCGCTGATTCGCACCTCAGAGATCATCGGAAGGTCTCCAAGAACTTGGCCCAAATCATCTCGCTTCGCCACGGGAGACTCCAGCACCACTCTCGGAAGGAATTCGCATGGTCAAAGATCGCGCAACGTTCCAAGCGGGAATGCGAGCGGCATCACCGCGCCCGGTGACCTGCGTCACAGCATCCCGTTCTGTCTTGAAAGAACATGCACCACGGGAGGAGAAAACCATGAAAGCCGCCACCGCAAGAACCGCAGTACGATTCCGGAACATCCTATTTGCTACGGATTTCTCCCCAGCGGCCGCCCAGGCCATCCCATACGTCAAGAAGATTGCCAAGCACTATGACGCCGACCTTGTCGCGCTGCACGTTCAACAGCCGCTCCTGAACCCCACGCTTCCGCCGCGCGGCTGGACGTCGGAAGTCGAAGCCGCGAAAGCGGAGAATCACCAACACCGCGCGGAGCTCCTCCGTGCCTTCGAGGGGATCCGAACTTTGGTTGTCATTGAGGAAGGCGACATTCAGTCCCGTTTGAACGCTGCCATCGAGAGGAATAACACAGACCTTGTGGTGATCGGCACTCGTGGGCGCACGGGACTTGGAAAGCTTCTGCTGGGCTCGGTTGCGGAAGAGATTTTCCGGACAGTGTCCTGCCCGGTGCTGACCGTTGGGCCGCATTCGAGCGCGTCCCGTGGAGCGGGCGGCCAGTTCCGTGAAATCCTTTACGCCACCGATTTCAGCCCCGAATCGCAAGGTGCTGCAGCATACGCGGTGTCCCTGGCCCAGGAATTCCAATCGCGGCTGATTCTCCTGCACGTGATTCAGGAACCAAAGGCCGGTGACCTTGTTTCCGCCGCCGATGTCACGACATCGGCGGACAAGCTACTGCGCAAGCTTGTCCCCCCAGAAGCTGAAGCGTGGTGCAAGCCCCAGTACTTCGTGGAGCGTGGCGACCCCGCAGAGAAGATCCTGGAAATCGCGAAGCTGAGAGAAACGGACATCATCGTTCTCGGCGTGCGGCCGGAGGAAGGCGTGCCTGGCGCTGCGACGCACTTGGCGATCGCGACGGCCCACAAGGTTGTGTCTCACGCAACTTGCCCGGTGCTCTCCGTTCGTCATTAGAGGAGTTGTGCCCAGGTCCATGCGGCGGGATTCCTGGAGATCCTAGAAGGCAGTCGATCAAGCGGCAGTGATGAACCGCAACGCGTCTGTCACGTCGCGGACTGCTGTGGAAAGACTCTTGATCACAACGCCGCGTCCATCCAGGTATTCCAACGTATAGGTGCCACAACACACGCCGCACAGCCAGAAATGTTGCACGGAATGAGTGTTCGGAGGTTTCTCACCGACCGGATGATCCTTGTGAAAACGAAACAACCGGCCCTGCCGATAGTCAAAGGGCACCTGGCAATCCGGGTTTGCACAGACCGAAAACATGAAACCTCAAAGCGGCTGCCGGTCGGAAGTCAGCGACCGGTCACGAATCTCGCCCGCACGTGAACCTCAGGATGTCCGGAACCCCTCAGGCCTTCCGACTTCTCTCGCTCGAGTCGAGCAATCGTAGTCTTCAGCCATTGCGCTACGGCGGCCTCCAGTTCTTCTTGCGTGCCTGTGCGGTAGAAAGAATCGATCGTTTCTCCATGCTCGCTCAGGGGAATGTGGCGGCACGGAATTTTCTCGCTCCGCGCGTCCGCCGGCACGAGTTGCATCAGGATACAATCTGTGCACGGTCTTGGCGGCTGTGTGGGATCGAAGTTCAAACAGGTCGGCGAATCCTGGAACATGAAGTGAGGGCGCCACGCCGCTCGAGCTGTATGGCGATAACCGCCCTTCTCGAGAAATTCCAATTCGGCCTTCAGCACCTCCAGAAGGTCTCGTTTGTCGTTTGTCATGACAGGACTCCCTGCACAGTGTTCAGGTTGGCGCAGGCCGGTCAGGCTGTCGGTGACGAGCGTCACTCGCGTGCGTGCGGAGGGTCACCTTGGAGGAGGTGTCGCGCGCTTCGAGCGCGAGCGTAATGCGCTATAATCCGCCTGCTTCCCTCTGCTTGCGCGGGTTCGTCTCGTCGCGGTGAAGACTCCGAATTCCTTATGGATCAACGGCGAGGTCAATCATGCTTTGAGAAAGACGCTCAGTATGGCTAAGCCCACGCCCATCACCGTACCCGCCACTCCGTCGCCTCGCGCCGCATTCGGGAATCTCGTGCTGCGCAGCCAAAACTATAGATTCTGGCGTGTGGGCGCTCTATGTTTGTCCGGCACCGTTTCTATCGCATTGATAACTTACATCTGCTTGCGGCTCCATCTCGATCTCGCTACGACTGCGTTTCTGTATCTGATTATTGTGGTTCTGCTGTCCCTCCAGGGGAGCTTCCTTTCAGCCGCCGTTGTCTCGCTCATCGCGGGTGGATGCTTGGTTTACTATTTCATGCCACCGCTTTTCTCTTTCCGGATAAGCGATCCGGTCGATGTCGTGGCCATCATCGCTTTTTTGATCACCTCAGCCGTCATCACCCGCTTGGTGTCCAGAGTGCGCAATTTGGTGGAGGAGCTGCAACACCAGGAAACAGGATTGAAGGAGGCCGAGGCGAAATTTCGGGGAATCGTGGAGGCTGCACCCGATGCGATCGTCCTTGCTGACCGGGACGGACGAATCGTCATGACAAATCCCGAAGTAGGGCGCATGTTTGGGTACGCACAACAAGAACTGATTGGCCAGCCGGTCGAAATTCTCGTGCCCGACCGCTTTCGGAGGGGGCATGTTGATTACCGGTCAACCTATTTGAAAAGGCCGGTGGCCCGCAGCATGGGAAAGGGGCTGGAACTCAGTGCAGTGCGCAAAGACGGAAGCGAATTCCCGGTCGATATCATGCTCGGCCCGATTGAGTGGCCGCAAGGTCCGATTGTTCTCGCCGTCATTCGCGACCTTTCGCAAAAAAAGAAAGACGACGAAGCGTTACGGCGAAGCGCACAAGAAAAGCTCTATCTCCAAGAGGAACTCGTCACCGCGCACCAGTTCAACGAAATCATCGGCGAGACTTCCGGGTTGAAGCGCGTATTGAAACAGGTCGAGGATGTGGCTGCAACAGACGCAACCGTCCTGATCCTCGGAGAAACGGGAACAGGCAAGGAGTTGATCGCCCGTGCTATCCACGATCTGAGCCCTCGACGGGATCACGCCTTCGTCACGCTCAACTGCTCGGCCATTCCAGCAGGGCTACTCGAAAGCGAATTGTTCGGCCATGAGAAGGGGGCGTTTACGGGAGCCATCGCACAGAAGATCGGGCGGTTGGAACTGGCTCATCAAGGAACTTTCTTCTTGGATGAAGTGGGAGACCTCCCCCTGGAACTCCAGCCCAAGATTCTGCGCGCACTGCAGGAGAAGGAGTTCGAACGGGTCGGCGGTACGCGGACGATTCCCATAAACGTGCGCCTCGTGGCTGCCACCAATCGCGACCTTGCCAAAATGGTCAACGAAGGACAGTTCCGCAGCGACCTTTATTACCGGCTGCGGGTTTTCCCTGTCACGATTCCGCCCCTGCGGGAGCGCCCCGATGACATCCCTCTTCTCGTCCACCATTTCCTCAGCAGCCATTCGAAGCGCATGGGCCGGCACATCGAAACCATTCCCACCGAGACTATGCAAGCGCTGGTCAAATGGCGCTGGCCAGGCAACGTACGCGAGCTTGAGAATTTCATCGAGAGGTCGGTGATTCTCACGCAAGGTTCGGTGTTGCGGGCGCCTCTAGCCGAACTCGAAGCTGTCGAGGAGCCCGCCGAATCGACGGCTTCGAACCTGGAAGGCGTAGAGCGGGAATACATTCTTCGGGTCCTCCGCGAATGCAAGGGAATGATCGGCGGCGCCAACGGTGCTGCTGAACGTCTCGGTTTGAAACGAACCACGCTGAACTCGAAGATGAAGAAGCTCGGTATTATGCGGCGGGACTATATCTAGTCCCAAGACGAAATCTCGTCTCGTCACTCCGTGATCCGGCCCACCAGAAACTCGCACGATCTCACGATTCACATCGGATAACTCCTGCTTTTCCAAGCGGATACCCTCATCCCCTGTGAGAGCCCTCACGTTTGGCGTGTGATCTGCTTCACTTAAGTCGTCACGCAAACAAAGTGGACAAGCAAGAATGTTGAGAATCACAGTCTCAGGAAGGCGAAAAGGCAAAAACCATCAAGCTCGAAGGAAAGATCATCGGGCCTTGCGTCGAAGAATTTGGTCGCGCTTGGCATTCTCTAGCAGGTTCGCTTGGTTCAAAGAAATTGCATCTCGACTTGTGCGGTGTGGCTTTCGTCGATGCCAAGGGAAGACAGCTCTTGCGTGAGATCTATCAAGAACGGACACGTCTTTCTTAGCCGATTCGCCTCTGACGGGGTATTTCGCCGATAACGCAATGCAACAGTCTCCGAACGCCGGAGAAGAAGGAGTCTAAAATGCGCGGTCCCTACGGGTTCGAACCTAATGAAAACTGCCAGTCGTGCAAAGTGCGTACAAGTGGTTTTTTCTGCCAGCTCAGCGCTCCAGCACTGAAGGACTTCAATGCCTTGAAGTCCCCCGCAACGTATCCAGCGGGAGCGTTGCTCTTCATGGAGAAGCAGGACCCTCGCGGTGTCTTCGTGCTCTGCGCTGGACAGGTGAAACTCTCCATCAGCTCCAGCACAGGAAAGACGCTGATCTTGAGAATTGCCAAGCCCGGCGAAATTCTCGGCCTCATGGCGACCATGTCGGACAGTCCGTACGAGGTCACCGCCGAAACCTTGCATCCGTGTCAGGTGGTGTTCATTCGCCGCGACGATTTCCTGCGCTTTGTCACCAAGCACGCCGAAGCGTACCAAGGGGTCGTGAAGCAGCTCAGCACGCTGTACAATGGAGCCTGCGAGCAACTGCGGACTGTTGGTCTCTCGGCTTCCGCTCCGGAAAAACTTGCCCGCCTGCTCCTCGACTGGTCCGTCGAGACGAAAAACACAAAGCAAGGCACGCCGACCAAGCTGCCGCTGACCCACGAAGAGATTGCCGAATTCATCGGCACAACACGGGAAACCGTGACGCGGACGCTTAGCCAATTCAAAAGCCGGCAGCTCGTGGCGCTCGATGGTTCGACCCTCATGATCTCCAATCGTCCGGCTCTCGAGGCGATTGCGTGCCAGTAGGGGCAAGCGGTTTTCCAGAAAGTTAGGCGAGTGCTAACAGGGAGAAGCTACCATGAAGGTAAAAGACATCATGACCCAGTCCGCGGTTTGTTGCAGTCCTGACACCAATGTGGGTGCGGCGGTCGAGCTCATGTGGGTTCACAACTGCGGGATGCTACCCGTGGTCGGAACCGACCGAAGGCTGCTTGGAATCGTTACGGATCGGGATATCTGCATTGCCATGGGCACGAGGAACCGATTGGCGGGTGAACTAACCGTCGGAGAGATTGCCACGCGAGATGTCTTCACGTGCAAGCCCGATGATGAAATTCACGAAGCTATGGACACCATGGCGAGCAAACAAGTACGCCGCCTGCCCGTTGTGAACACCGAGGGCGTACCCCAGGGGATCCTCTCGATGGATGACATCATCACTCATGGAGATCTGAACAAATGGGAAGGGGCTTGTGAACTCTCCTCCGAAGAAATCATCAGAAGCCTGAAGAAGCTGTATGGACAGAAGTTCCCGGTGGTTCACACTAAGTCTGCTACAGCCTGATATCGTAAACCAATTTCGTTTCTTCGGGATCCGTCGACGATGTAGCTCCGTCTATGATGAGTTGCGCACCCAATTGGCGAGCGTGTTTCCCCGGTGAATCGTCCTACTTTTCGTCGACGCCATCCCGGCTACCCAATTGGCTAGCGTGTTATCTCGATTGACGCCCTTAAACGATTTGCGGTCGGATGCCTTGTTCTTATTCCCGCGCCTTCCAGCATGCGTTTTGTGGCCGGCCCGATTGTGTGATTTTGTCTTCCTTCCGGATTTCATGTGTTTCTCCTCTGCGTGAGGAAGATCCGCTGATTGGGCGATGTGCTCTTGTCGCGTCCCACAGCTATCGATTCGTCCTGAGAGTGTACTGACGCTCCGGACGTCCTCGGCATTCCGAAACGGCTTTCGGGCACCTTGCCCAAGGTGCCAAGCCGGAGCATTGTGTTTTGCACCTCCGTGGCCTGCTCCTCGGCACTCGTTTCTCGGCGAACTACCCTTTGCGATGCTTGAAAAACTCCACTTGCCGCAGCCGTTTCTTCGCGGCTTCAAGAGTCTTATAGGGACCGCCGAGGTTCTTACCCTTGCTCGAAAGCACCTGATGGCCACCCTTGACTTTTTGAATCATGACGCCTTCCCCTTGGACAACCGCCCGAAATTCGCTCAACTCCCTAGCTGCGCACCGTAAGAACAGGACAAGGCGCCTGCACGACCACTTTATATGTTGGCGCTTGCGTGAGGTGAGTCGACATTGCGGCCAAGCCGTCCAGCCCCCGGACTCCGAGAACGATCAAGTCCGCTCCGCGTTGATTGGCCGTGGCCAGAATCTGCTCGGCAGGCTCGCCGTGCTGCACCATGGCATCTGGCCTGCACCAGGACTCCGCTTCCGGGGGGACTAGCTCTTGCAGTCGGTGTATGGCTTCGGCAATCGATAACCCACGGGATCTGCTCGCCTTGTCCTGCCGGGGCTCTGGGAGTACGTGAAGAAGAATTAGACGCGCCTGGTTTTCCTGCGCAAGCGAGACGGCGTAGGCAGCAGCGGCTTTGGAAACAATGTTGAAATCCGTCGCAAAGAGCACGCAACGAAAACGCCCTCCATTATGAGCGCCGTTTCTCACCGCCGGTCCGATCGTCAATACCGGCACGCGGGAACGCCGGAAGACTTCTTCCGCTGACGAGCCGAGCAACAATTTTTGCAGCCCTGTCCTGCCGTGCGTTCCCAGGACAATCAAATCAATTTCGTTCTTCTTTAGCACGTCTGAGAGAACTGGCCACACGCCGACCCCGTGTTCGATGATGACTTCGCGAGACACCCCCGTCAGTTGCGCTTCCACTCGTTGCATCTCAGCTCTCGCTCGGTCTTCCTCGTCGTCCAGGAAAGTGGTTGCCATCTCCGGGGTCATGTAGGTGTATGCAGAAGGCAGAAGAACATGAAGAGCATGCACGACCGAGCCGTACGTACGGGCGATCCCTGACGCAAAGGGCAGAGCGGCATCAGAGGGTTCGGAGAAGTCTGTGAGAAACAGAATGTTCTTCAGCGTAATTTGCTTGCTGGCTTGCGCAGTCGTCATGGCGCATCTCCGATTGAACTAGACTGCGCTGGGGCGACGCGAATTTCCGTGACCCCACGCACTTTGGCAAGTGACCGCCGTCACTGTCGCTCCGCGTGAGTGTTGCCACAGTGGCGACGTGAGGGAACCACAGAAGGAATCGGCCCCACGGCCGCTTACAGGAACGGAGTGCCCGATGAAAGTACTCGTCGCGATTGAGTGCTCGCCGGCATCGGAACGCGTGCTTGACGAAGCTGCCGTGCGTCCCTGGCCTGAGGGCACGACCTTTTCCGTGGTGAATGTTGTCGACGTCCATCGTTTCGCCCGGCTTCCGGCGCTGATCGAGGACGCAAAGCGCGAAGCGGATGGGCTTGTGAAAGCCGGCTCAGAGAAACTCTTGCGCACGCGACACAAATCACTGTCCGAAGTCATCATGGGGTTTCCGCGAAGGGCCATCTCTGAGCACGCGAAAGAATGGCACGCCGATTTAGTTATGGTCGGCTCGCATGGCCACAGCGCCATCGGACGCTTTCTGCTCGGCAGTGTCGCGCAGGGAATTCTCCGGACAGCTCCTTGCTCCGTCGAGATCGTCCGTTCGGCCTCAGACGAACCGGCACCCTCGTCACATCCGATGAAGATCCTCCTGGCTACCGACGGTAGCGACTGCTCGGTCGGAGCGGCGCTTTCCGTTGCCTTTCGCCCGTGGCCAAAGGGCACCGTGTTCAAAGTGCTGAGCGTCGAGGAATTGATCATCGTGGATGGCCAGATCGCCGGCTTTCCGCTTTCCCCAGTCTATCCGCAGAGCCTGCTCGAGGAATTGACGACGCAGGCCCGCGATCGCGCCAACTCCGCAGTCGGAACAGCAAGTCAAATCCTTCAAGGTGCAGGGATGAAGGTGCTGGACAATCACGCGATCCAGCTTGGGGAACCGCGAGCGGTGATCTTGGACACCGCAAAAACATGGGGAGCGGACCTGATCGTTCTGGGCTCGCATGGTCGCCGCGGAATGGATCGTTTTCTGATGGGCAGCGTGTCGGAGGCTGTCGCGATTCACGCTCATTGGTCGGTCGAAGTCATCCGGAAGTAGTGCGCACCGTCCGGTTAAGGGCATTAACCAGGCATGTGGATTCGTTCGAGTGGTTCGTCACTCGACCGCTGCGTTGGCCTCCTCCTTCCATCGTTGCACGTTCACGCCCCTTGCGAGCAACCACACGGCCAGGGCCAGCCCCCCCGGCACCATCAACAGAAGCAGGCTGCCAGGTGCGTACCCCGGCGTGAGGACCAGCAGGAAGTTCCTCGTGATAAACGCGAGACCACCAAGCGTCATAAGAACGCCGAGGATCTTGGGAAGATAGCTCGATCGAAAGATCAAGTATCCACGGAGAACCCAGCCCACGCCGTAGAACACCGTGAACATCGCGCCACCGTATGCAAACAACTTGAGCGACAGCAGAGCGAGAGTATTGAGTTGATCGGGCGAGAAGGTCTTCAAATAGGCAGCGTCTCCCAGGATGAGCGACGGAGCAAGATAAAAGATTTCGGCGGCGGCAAACTCGGCGGTGCCTACAAGCCCGAAGAATGCGGCGAGCAGGGCAAGACCCTTACTGACGGGCCTCAGCAATACGTAAAGGATCAGCGTCAGCGCAATGTCACACGTGGCTTCTACGAGGTAGCCGACGAAGCCCCAGCGGAACAACGAGCCAAGAGCATGGATGTTGTTCGCTGTGACGGTAGCATCACCCGACACAATGAGCTTGGATGGAACGTAGGCCTCACCGAAGCCACCGGCGATGAATGAGAGCAGGAATAGGGCCCCCGCAATTCTTGCGTACGTCTGTACGGTCATAGCTGGATTCCTCCTCGCTAGGTTTTGGAGGCTGCTCCAAGTTAGGTTATATCACTGATACGTCGGAGACGCCGCTAACTCCTGATTCAAGCGGTGACGCGTTGCACACGAGCACGATCTTGCCTGTCACGCCTCCCTTGCCGAGCAACTCGTGCGCGAGTCCTGCCTCGGCAAGAGGAAATCGCCGCGCGATTAGCGGCTTGATCTTTTTCTGTTGAAGGAGTTCAAACAGGGCGATCAAATCCTGTCGAAACAATGCCGGTTTCAGCCGTTTGAGCCACTGGATGCTGTAGGGGACCACCCGTTTCCGGCCTGGGAGAAGCCAGCCGCCAGCAATGTACAGCCCGAAAATCAGGATGGCGCGAAAGCGGTGACGACGACCGGAACGACCTGAAGCCAATCGTCCCCCACGTAGCGAGGAAGTAAGGCCATAGGCCACCACCCGCCCGCCAGGACGGAGAGCCTTGCGGGAACGCCAGATGTGGGTACCACCAATGCTGTCAAAGACGACGTCTACACCCTCGCTCGTGAGGCGGTGAATTTCTTTCACGAAGTCCTGATCCCGGTAATCAATTGGGATACCGCCCAGGTCGGAAACGGTCGACGCCCCTCGCGATGAACAGGTACCGTACATCTCCAGCCCGGCGAGGCGCGCAAGCTGCAATAGCGCCGAGCCGACTCCGCCTGCCGCGCCGTGGATCAGCACACGCTGGCTCGATCTGACCTTAGCGGAACGATGCAGCATCTGGTACGCCGTGACGTAGTTCAGGATGAGGCTGACAGCCTCGGCCGCGTCCAACCCAGATGCCACCGGAACCAGTTCGCGCTGCGGCAGGCAGACGAACTCGGCGTACGCACCGCTGATCGGCAGCGCGGCAACTATCTGGCCTGGTTCGATTCCGGAGATACCGGCGCCGAGCCGGTCCACTATGCCAATCAGATCCCACCCTGGCGTGAAGGGCAGCCGGGGCGTCTCGGGATGAACGCCCTCGCGCATCAGCAGGTCGGGCAAGGAGACACCTGCCGCCAGCACTCTCACCCGCACTTCACCATCCTTTGGCTCGGGGCACTCTTCTTCAATCACCCGAATCGCATCGGGCCCGCCGTAGTGAGCGACGATGATGCGCGTGTGTCTCACGGACCTCGCCCTCCCTTGGCGGGCGCTCGAGCTTGTGCGGCGTAGCTAGTATTGGAGTAGACCGCGCTGCCTCGTCGCAGCCAACGACTCCGGCGAAGGCGCTAATCCTGGCCCACAACCAAAGCGTTGAGGAGCTGGCGATAAAGGCGGAACCAGCGCTGGCGGTACATGGCTGCAGAACGCCTGCAACCACAAGCGCACGAACATAAGGCTAGTCTGGAACTGGCCCTCTGGCTGTGACATGCGTCACGCGAAACTGTGATCCTTGTCATTTGCGGTCGCCCGCATCCTTGCTAGCCTGATGTATAGAAGTCCTCTCTCTCAGAGGGCGCAGCGATACTGGAGGGTGCGATGTCAGCCATAACGGCCAGCGTGCCGCAAACGAACAAGACGGTCGGCAGTTGGAAGCAGGCGCAGCCGCTACTTGAGCAGTGGCGGCGAGACCTCGTAGAAGTCGACGTCATGTTAAAACAGCCCTGGGCAATCGGCCCTGTTTCGACCGATTCCGCGAGTGGAGAGCCTATCGACGGAAATGGAAAAACCGAAAATCGATTCCGAGGGCAGATCATCTATTTTACAGACGCAGATGTGACAGTGCGGCGTCCATCGGCGGAGATTCTCGTCCTTGGTAACTACGAGATCGCCGCTATGTCGGACGGGAAGAATCGCTTCGAGCTGGCCTAGACACTCGATAAGTGTTGTGACCCGTCCAGTAGAAACAGAAGTGACGCGCGCAAGACCGGTTTCGCTTGCTGCCAACCGAGATAGGTGACCTATTAATTTGTAACCAAAAGGAGGTCGATCCCATGCCGAACCCTCCCTATCGGGCTTTGCGAATCATCCTGGGCATCGTTTCTGCGTTCACTGCAGCAGCAGGTCTGTTGCTTGTCTTCAGTGGCAAGCCGCTCGTAATGCGGCTCCTTCTCCGCCCTCCTGAGGCTGAAGTCTCCACCTTGCTGCTCTTCGTGATGAGGGAATTGGGCGGATTAGCTCTCATGCTCAGTGTGTTGTTCTTCTTCGCATCTCGCGATCCAGTTCGCAACGTCGCTATCGTGGATGCGCTCATTGTGGGCCTTTGTATCCTGGCCATAACACCGTTGCTGTCGCTCTACACTCTGGACATTCGCCAACTCTATCCCGGCTACCTAATCTGGGGGCGATCCCTGATTCGGTTGGCACTGGCAGCTGTGCTCTATTTCTTGCGGCCGCGACAGAACCTTGAAGGACAAACCTAGAACGCAGCGGGCACTTGCGCTTTGCGTGGTTAGCTCACGTGGCTCGCCTTTGGCGATCGTCGGCATTCTGGACTCTACAGGGCTCCTGATTGTCGGCGGCAGGAGAGGTGTCTACGATTTTCGGCAATAAGCTTTCGCGATGGGGAGGGAGCTATGCCGCAGTACGATTTTCTCTGTCAAGCCTGCAAGAAAGAATTCTCGAAAATCCTGACTATTTCTGAGTATGAGAAGGACGTCTGCATTCTGAATCTATGGATTTGCGCTCGGCGTCTCCGTGTCCGTCATTCGCTCGGATGTAAAGAGGCCGTGGCGCTGCCTTTAGAAGTGTGGTTTCGTCGTGCGTAGGGGAAGCTAGGATTTGTGGAACTGGTCGATCTTTGCCGCGAGGATGAAGTCGCTCTCGGTCAGACCGTTGATTTTGTGCGTCCAGGTCGTGATCTCGACTTTTCCCCAGGCAAGCAAGATGTCTGGGTGGTGCCCCTGCTCCTCCGCAAGCTCGCCCACGCGATTCACAAAGCTGAGGGCTCCGCGAAAGTCGGGAAACTTGAAGGTCTTCGTGAGGTAGTGTTCTTCGATGACGTTCCAACCGTCCACCTGCTTTTGAAGTAAGGAGAGCTCCTCACCCTTGAGCGGAAGCACCCCGCCACGGCAAGGAACGCATGTTTTGGCCGCAAGCTCAGACATCGTAGAACTTATTCTACCACCCGCCAGTGAGACGTTTAGTCCACCTCCTTCTCGGCCGTCTGAACTTTTCGGAGTGAGAAAAGAGCGAGCGCCCGTGAACGCGAATTAATAGGGTTGCACTTGGAAAAATGCCGGCGAGTGTATTCCTGGATGCTTAGGGTATCCCAAGCGAAATACCTGTGCACCCAATCCTTTGCCCGCAGTCGAAAGCTCAACTCACTTGGACAAGGAGTCTAACTTCAATAGAAAGCTCCCGTGCGCTTTCTCCAGGCCTGCCGAGGACTTCACGGAACTCATTTGGGCGAGATCAGGTTCAAGTTGGGCGCCTCGGGCTCCAAGCGCCTTGGTCGTTTCTCGGAAAATCGGCAGCAAGCTCTCCAGCAACTGCCGATAGGAATCCTCCTTTGTCTTTCTCTCTTCCGTGTGCCGGATGAATTGTTCCGATTCCCGAACGACGTGCGCCGAGCCCTTCGCACTGGGTAGAGCTGGATGGTTGGAGTAAATCTGCTTTTGCCAGCGCACCATTTGAAGGATATCGTCTGTATCTCCCCTAGTCTTTTGAAGCATGGTCTCCAGGGCGTCGAGCCTGTTCAGCAGGGTGGCGTGGGCAGCCATTGCGCCGACCATGTCATGCGACGTGGCGGTCTTTGTCAGCTCCGTGACCGCGCTCGTGGTATCGAAAGCATCCTTGGACTTTTCCTCGTATAGCAGGCGTTTCACTAAGCTGGTGGTCACCTTGTCAGTCTGGACCAGAAAATCTAAATAGCGCTTCTCGTCGAGGGGACGCGTGCGCAGCAGTGCCGCCGCCTGCTCGCTCTCCTCCTTGGCCTCCGGCACTCGGAAGGCGGTGGCCAGCCGCGCAAATACCGCCCGATGCTGCTGCAGGTTATAGTGAACGACAGCCTCTGCGGGCGTCGCGCGCGGAGCAAGGGTGAAACCGTTGGCCGCCCTGCCGTCCACAACGTCTTCAAAGGTCACCGGAACACGTTCTCCTTCGTCGAGTGGCCGGGTCCTCAAATGAATGCCGATCCAGCGGTTCTCTGCCGGATGCATGTTCGGCAGAACCAGAGTGCCCTTGGCTTCGAGAGCCACGCTGGTTTGGCCGGTGGCACCAGCCGGGAGAGGCGGATTGCCGATTACCTGAAGCCTGCTTCCTTCTATCTTGCGTAGAACTTCAGGAAGGACAAATCGGGAGATCCTCCGGTAGCAGCGGCCTTGCGATGAATTCTCGAAAAGGCAAAGTTGGGCACGCCGTCCTGGGCCACTTGGTGATTGGGCTGGTCATTCGCGTTGAAGCCTCCCGACGTATTGGTCAGGCGGTTCCACACATCGCTCACTGTCCACCAGACGCCGGTGGAAGGTTCCTCGCCGTTGTCATGGACGGTCATGCTGGTAGTCCAATCACGCACGTAAAAATCTGAATTAGCAGGGATGGCCGTTTCAGTGAAGAAGATGGGGTCCTGTTGCATAGTGGCCCGGCCGATGGACGCTCCGGTAAACACGCCATAAAAGGTCTTTCCCACGGCGGTCAGTCCTTCGTAATCTCCCCAGAGAAAGAAGTTTCGGAAAGTGCCGGCGGTAAAAGTGCTGGGATCCTCGCTTTGCAGAATTTGATCAGTCCAAGACGCGCCATTGTCAAACGAACGAGCCAAGTGATGACGGAAGATGGTATGAACGCCGGAATCGTCGTAGTCAATATAGAGGATGCCGACCGCCCCGTTACCGGCTACGGCAATTTCCGGATAGGCGGAGTTGTGAGCGCCGTCCGTCACACGCACCGGCGCGCTCCAGGTGGCGCCCTGCGTGGTCGACCGCGCCACAAAGAGCTGACCGAAGCCTGAGCCGTCCCGGTTTGCGTACACAGCGTAAACGTCGCCCGAGTTCGGGTCTGTGGCAATCCAAGCATCGCTGCTGCGTGCCCGTCCGACGTTGCCCTTGGCTGGGTTCCCAAAGTTATTGGTGAACCAGGTGGTCACCGCCGTAGTTCCGTGCACCGGCACTCCTGATGTTCCCCCGATGGCGGTCCAGTTCGCACCGCAGTCGTCCGAGCGGCGAACATAGAAGTGCGCGGTCTCAAAATCTGCGCCCACCGCTCCTTCTCTGGTCTTGTAGATGATATAAGCCTTCCCGTCCGGACCGAGTGCAATGCGAGTTGTGCGGTTCGGAAACGATGAGTTATCTCCCGCAGCCACGCTGGTCATCGTCGCGCCGCCGGTCGTGGAGTTGGCGACGTTCGATTGCGCCCTGGTCAGTCCCGTGTTCAACCAGGGGGAATACAGCCGGTTGAAACAACCGCTGGCGCCGACCTTATCTAGATCGAGGTGGGGCTGGTCGTCGCCATAAGAAGCCCCCACGGTGAGCGGATTATCGGGACCAGCGGCTTGGCGGTAGATAAAGTCCGTAGCCGGGAAAACTCCTAGCTCAGCCACATACAGCCTGCCTGCGGAATCGAAGCCGATCTTTTGGTCGTTCGGCCCTGCCAAAGTAGCCGACGGCGCGCTAATTTGCGTTACTTTATGCCAGCTGAAACCTCCATCCGTAGACTTCCACACGGGAGCGCTCACTCCGGTGCCCCACGGCTCGGAGAATGTCACGATGACGATCTCCATCGGGTTCAACGGATTGACGGCGATGCTTGGCTCGCTGTCATCCAGGTTCGAGGGATCGTTCGCATTGTTGGCGATGTCTACAATCCTGGCCTGTCCCCACGCGCTCCCAGAGCCAATCACCGCGAACAGGAATGTCGCCGACGCCCAAGAGAAGAGTCCCGCCCTGACCCGCACAAAGCTCGTGGAGTTTTTCATCTCGCCTCCTCGAAAACCGCAGCGTTGACCGCACGCACCTTCAGCAAGATGCGGTCGATGAATCCCGCCCGGAGAGACGGGTTCGGTTCGGCAAAGGCGATCTGGCCGTCTGCGTATTCGTATACGGTTAGCTGGATCGGGCGCCGCTCAAACTTGTTCTGAACCGTCACGTAGCCGACTCTCTCCGCCGGCCCCAGCGCTTCTCTGAGCCGCGCTGGCGTCAACTCTGGGTTGAGCAGTTGCAATGAAGAATCGCTCACGGCAACTCTCTGGGAGTCATCCTCCGGAAATGGGATCGCCTCCGCGTGCAGGCGGCCGGGTGCCACCTCGGCGAGGGAGCGGAAGTCAGGCTTGAACTGCACCTGCAGTTTGAGCAACATATCGTTCAGTTGCGCCGCTTGCTTTTCCGACTCTTCCTTAGTGTCGAGAGCCGTGGCTCCCACCACGCGATGGGCGAATACCACGACCTCTTGTTCTCCTTGCGCGTTCCACGCCGGCAGGCCCCTGAGCGCGGCAGGAAAATCCTTTCCGAAAATAGACCGATTGTTGAGGATCTGGACCAGGGTGGGCTTCTGAGCTTGGGCCAGCGCGACGGTCAGTATCACCACAGAGCATGCTGCGATGCGGAGTAAGAGCCATCTCATGATCGTTCTCCTGTTTTCACGATGCGATCCGTTTCCTGGGTCCACACCCGCTCGGGCCAGGTGAAGCGGGCACGATCATCACGGCGTGTGCCCAGGCTGCGTCGGTTTCTTCACCCGAACGTCAAACGTATAACCGTTGCCGAGGGGAACCCGTTTACCCGCAACCAAGGGCTTCAGGACACCATTGACCTTGATAACCGTCCGGGTCCCGGCTCTGGAAGACTCAGGTACCAGCAGCCGAAGAGGCTGGATGACGGTCTCGCCGGGCTCAAGAACCATCCCCTGCACGTTCAGCAAACGGGCTTTGCGGTTCGGCTTGCGATGGGTGACCAGCCCAGGAGCCAGAAGCTGCCAGCCGCGCGGAAGGGTTTCCTTGTCGATGTTGATCTCATACTCCGCCGCGACATCCAGGTAGTTCGTCACCGCCACAAATAGGGTCTGCAGGCCCGCTGCTGCCGCAACTGTCTCGAAATTACGGCCGCCAATGTTATGGCTGAGCTGGATCTCCGTGGTGAGCGGACGGTCATCCGGATGTATGACAACTGCTCCGACGCACCAGTGGTACTCGCCCCAACTGTTAGTTCCGGTCGGTACTGTCCAAGAGAAGCTCACTGTGTTGTCGCCGGGGTGCAGGTTGACGGTTTGCTCCCCAATCAAGATCGCCGTGGGGCTCGGAAACTCAAGCGAGATCCGCGGGTCAGTATAGTAGGCGCGCACAATACTGTTGTTCTTGGGTCCGGGGCCGTCGTTGTGGACGTTGACGTTGAGAGTAACGCTGGTGCCGCCTACCAGCGTTGCTGGAACCGTCCAGATGTCAGGGCTCACCCAAAAGTCATGCGACCAGTGGTTGCCTAGCCAGACCGCGGACGGCTCATCCCCGGTGTCGCCGGTGTAGTCCTTGATCCAAAGCGAGCGGCAGCCGGCATCGTGGATCAGTGCCAGTGCTGCGGCGAGGTTTTCTTCATTGTTGGGGATAATTTGCGATGGGTCAGGCGCGAAGCCGGTCACGTCGGTGGCGGAAGGTCTCATCTCGGGTGTGAATCCGGCCAGTCGCAGTCCGTTCCAAAAGTAGTCGGTTGCTTCTCCAAAAGACCGATAGCCGATCAACGGACCATACGTCACGCTGTGTACAGCTGCCATTCGCTGAATGCTGTCTTGCTGGATATACTCGAGGACCGGCTTGCCTGGCGGATCGGCAAGCGTATAGGACCACGGGCGCAGAAACAACTCGCTGAATGTGTGGTAGGTCACAAACGCACGGGGATTGTGGCGCGCTTGAATAAAATCGCGCAGGGCCGCGGTCTCAGGCTCGCTGAACGCGGATGCGCCGATGTAAGTATCATCGAAGGTGTTGTGCGAACCTTGGACGCCCGTGCCGAGGCCCCACTGGTAGCTGTAGTTCCGATTCAAATCAACGCCAAATGTTCCATCGCCGTTGTCGCGTCGATTTTTGCGCCAGTATCTGTTGGTTGTCGCCGTGTACTGATAGCCGTCAGGATTCAGAACCGGGATGATCCAGATCTGCAAATGATTCATGCAAGTCTGCAGTCCGAGGTCGGTCGAGTAATGCGTGAGGAGATACTCGGCAAGGTACAAGGGCATTTCCGCAGCCAGCCACTCCCGGGCGTGATGCAAACCCACCACGATGACGTCACCCTTGGCCGGATCATCCACACCGGGGCTGGTGGAGATCTTGATGCCCTGAATGGGGCGCCCTTCCACAGAAGTACCGATTGTCACCATCTGGGCGAGTGTTGGGTGTGCTGTTGCCAGGCCGGAGAGATCGCTCGCCAGACTCGAAGGGGTGTGGTAATGCGTAAAGTCAATCTGGCCTGAAGCAGAGGAGGCCAGGCACAGCGTGAAAAAAGCAGCCGCAAATCGTGCTTTCATCGCTTCACCCCTTCTGGATCCGGCAAGATCTCCACTCGGAAGCCGTGCTTTTCCAGTTCGTCGATGGCGTAGTCGAATGCACCCCCGTAGATATAAATCGCGTCCCGCCCTTTCTCCGCTCTGGCTACGCTGTAGATGTCAATTCCAAGTTTTCCAGCTTGCTCAACCTGCGCCATGCTGCGAACGGTCACTCGCACCTGGCGCGGGCGCGGCTCTTCCTTGCCGATCTCTTTGATCGCATAACCGAGTTTCTGCAATACGCGTAACTGCCTCAACGTCGCCCGCACTACCCAGAATTCGCGCTCGCGCAATACCATGGTGACACCAAGGTCGCGCAGGTCTTCTTCGTTCCCCTTCCGCGCAATCCGCACTACCCGGCTGAAAGCTTCTTCAGGATCCGTCGGCACAGGATCATAGCCATAGTCGTCGAGTAATTTGTTCGTTCCCTCGTCGCCACAATAATAAAAAGAATGCCCCTCAAGCAGTTGCGGCTTGATCTTGAGCTGCTGCGTGATCAGCTCCGCCTCGATCGCGTCCTCCACTTCGATCCGAAATAGCTTTTTCTTCTCAAGGACAGGATTGGTTTCTTGTTGAACGGAACCTAGGACAGGTCTGCACTCATCCTCTGGCTGTTGCGCAAGGGCGGGCAACACGGGCAATAGAAAGGCCAGGGCTACAATGCCCCCGTAGGCACAAAGACCCAGGGCCGAAGTTTTTTTCATATTCTTTCCCCTTGCGTACGCGTGTTGAACACTGCGCAGCGGTTTCTCGTCCACTGGCCAGCTAGCAAGTTCTGAAAAGCACCTCGTGCCCAGTAGTGCGGTTCAAGACATAAACGTTGCAGAACATGTGAATATTTCCCGGGATCGGAACACGCCCTGTCTTCCTTACGCGCACGCCCTTGTCGTGCCGTTAAAACCGGTAGACTGTGAGGCTGAGAAAAAAGAACGAGCCGTTCATCTGCCTGATGCGGAAATGGTGACCACCAGCCGATAGCATGCTGAAATGAGGTTGAAGAATCGTCCCCGTAAAGGGCAGGGGTCCGAAGCTATTGTTGTCGATCAAGCATTCGACTGTCGCGCTCGAGCCAGCGGGATAACTCTGTAGTTGAACAACGCAGGAGTAGGCTCCCGCAACAGCGGCATCAAAGAAGCAGTTGACCCTTCCTGTCGCGGTCTGAGCTGAACCCCAAGTCGAGAAACCAAGATGTGAAAACCATGCGCGGCAGTCGTTGATCGACCGCTGCATGTCAGTGAAGCCATCGAAGTGATCGCAATCCCAAATATCAAGCCACCTGGCACTCCCATTCTTGCTGCAGACGCTGAAGTAGGCCACCTGCGTTCCTCTGTCCCATCCGGAGACCTTCGCGGCTTTAGGGATGCGGGCGACGATCTCTTCATACCCGCGAGCTTTCTTGAACGCTCGAACGATTTCAGCCGTCGTCGGCTTTACGCGTACCCGGGGGACGCGCGCTGGTCGTCGTTCGATCTTCGGGCTTTTCGTAGATTTCAGGATTTTCATTCGATACTGCTTGTGCGCTGGCATATCGCCCTCCCGCTGTCGTCCGGATTCCGGACGGCCTTTCAAGACGACTCATCCGTCTCTGAGAGCAGTCCGTGTCGATGGGCAGGTGTCGGAACGGCCGCCCGTACTCGGCCGCAATGACCGACAAACAGACATTCGTGTGGAGCATGCTCCAATTCTTGAGCAGGACTTTGGTCGATAGCAGGGAGTTGGCACATGACCTACAACGAAGCCTTCGTTATTGGGGTTCCCCAAATTCGGGGCCACCCCGCACTACAGGACACGGATTGCTTTGCTCTTCACCAGGCGCGTCGCCGAAAGAAATTCTATTCCGTTCACAGCAATTGTCAACGTAAATACTAACGCGCAGAACGGACGACCGGCCAAGAAGGGACACAGCAGCGATCAGAGGGTGCTATCGACTCTGGCGAATTCTCGGAAAGAATCTGGGTTTCCGTTCGATCCCGTGATCTTGTAACGATCTGAGCTCCGGTATCACTACCACTTAAACTCGCCGCTCGGCCTGGATAGTCCAGGATCGTCGAGAGCCAAGCTCGTCGTCCGTCGGTTGGCGCTAGGTAGTTCATTCGATAGAGCCACAACTGGGAGTGGCTGTTTGAAGGAGATTTTCATGGACAAGAATCTGAAACATGCTGAGGTCCACCGGCTCGCCTCGCTCGAACTGAATTTGCTGAACTATTCCCGCTCGCTTCCGCCCACTGTGTTGGAGAATGCTCGTCTGGACGCAGGGACACTCGTTTACGACCCAAATGGTGAGGTGTTATTCGTTCGTTTCCCACTTCTTCAGAACGGTGTTTCGAGCGGCTATGCAGATATCGCGGCACATACCGCTTTGGGTGCGCCCCTGCTGGCGGTCGCCCCTACCGCGGTCTGGAATGAGCAGGCGGTTCTGGCCCAGAGTCGCGAAGCATTTTGGGAGCAGGCTCGCGGCAAAGACAAGAAAGTTCACCACAAGCCGCCCTACGATGAAGTCCGCTTCGTGGCATACAGCTTTCCGAAGCTAGCTGTGCAGTTCCTACGCGAGAAAAAAGAAGTGGTGATGCTCGAATGCTTCACATGGATACCCGTTCCACCAGCAGCCGAACGCCCCGACCGAAAGAAACTGGAGCCTGCTAACTTCGAACGCTGGTCACTTCTCGACGAGATGGACGAACGCCGCAAAGAGGAAAACCATCGGAAATTTGAGGAGCGTATCAAACGGCTTCATGAGTCCGAGCTGAATCCGGTAAGTGTCGGACTGATCTCGCGCGCTTTGGTGGAACCACTTATAAGCATCATCCGTCTCACTCTGACCAACGAGATCCATTTCAGCCGCCGGAGTACGGACCATCACGTCTGTTATGAACTTCGCGGACAGGAAACCAATGTCTGGTGCGTTGCGGCGAGCGTGCAGATGCTGCTCGATTTCTATCGCTATAATTATTCCCAGAGCAAAATCGCGCAGCAGCTCGGTCTCGGCACACTCGCCAACCCCAATGGGCTGCCCTATGCAAGGGTGGGCGATGTAGTGACTCAACTCCAGGTAATGTCGAGCAACGCACTCACAGCAAAAATGCTTACCTCGCCCGTGTTCTACGACTTCGTGTCTGAACTGGATCAGAACCGGCCTATGATCAGCTTTATTCCCGGCCACTCGCGCACGGTCGCCGGCTACACGGAGTCGTTGTTCGTTCTGCTGGGATTTGGAGGCTTCCGTGGGCTTCTGGTGTACGATCCTTGGCCACCCAACGCAGGCGTGATCACGCGTTGGGAGAACTTCGATACGCAAATATATCAATACGCATACACGGCGCAGGTCACTACAATCTGAGTGGGATGGAAACCGGCGATAAGGAAAATGTTCGGCGGAAAGCGGAGGCCTTGCTCCAACAGGGGTTTCTCAGCCCCGAACGGGACCCTGCCGTCCATGTTGGCGAACCCCTCGCGGTTATGAATCCCGACGGTGGGCAGCATTCCTGGTTTGTGCCTCTGGAAGTCGGGCCGAAACTAGCCGGCTTTGCGCAATTTTTGACATCGCTTGTCCCACTGCGGGTCTCCGGCTTTCAACAGTCTTCCGGCAACTACGATCGTTGTCCCGACGTCGCCGACTGGACCGACGTCAGCCGAATCCTTGGACGTGCCTCCTCCATGGCGAGAGAAGGCGAGCATCTCTCGGAGCCCATCTTGACCTACGATCGTGACCCGAGCCGCCTGACTTGGAGAGTGCTGGCTAAATCTTCGTCCGGGGCGTCGCGTTATTTATTCGTTGCCGGAACAGCTGTCTACGAGGCAAGCGGTTCTCAAGGCTTGGGTTAGACGGAAGGAACGCGTGAAATTGTGTGCATATCCAGTCAGTTCGACCGAGTTCGATTAGTGTAGGCCTCATCGAACAATTATCCGACCCATATTCGACCGCAACGATTCAGCTCGGCCAGGAGCAGATGGCACTGCCTGGGACTCTAGACAGGAACGTCAGAAAATCGATCAGGTTCAAGGGATGGAGACCACTCTCTGAAAATTGGCGTCACGAACTTACGTTTCGGGAAGGCCGAGAACAGGCTTCCTCAGAAGGCACCGATGGCTACTTACTTCGGAGTGGATGACGGGGTCACGGAATATGGAGTGCGGGGAGACTCTGCCGCAAGCGATGGCTTGCTCGGAAACAGCACGGGCGGCACCGGGGTAGAAGGGCGCAGCAGGGATGGTTACGGCGTGGCAGGATTCAGTAACGGAAGCGCGGCGGTTTACGGGGAAGCATTGGCCCGCGGCAACGGTCTGGAGGGCAGAAGCCCTTCAGGCGACGGGGTTCATGGCGAGAGTTTCAATTTCGGCGTGGTTGGAAAGGGCGCCAATGCGGGTGTTGCCGCCTTCAACCTAAACAACGACCACGCGGCGTATCTCGCTTCCGATTGCTGCGCAGCGTGGTTCACGGGCGGTGTTGTTGTCACAGGTCCGCTAACAAAAGATGGCGGAGGGTTCAAAATCGACCACCCGCTCGAACCAAGCGAGAAATATCTGTCGCATTCATTCGTCGAGTCTTCCGAGATGAAGAACTTGTACGACGGGGTAGCAGTGACCGATGCGAACGGCGAAGCGCTAGTAGAACTTCCGACTTGGTTCTCAGCACTCAATATGGATTTCCGATATCAGCTCACGCCAATCGGAGCGGCCGCACCAAACCTCCATGTCGCCGAGCAAGTATCAAACAATCGCTTTAAAATCGCCGGATCCAAGCCTGGCATGTAAGTTTGCTGGCAGGTGAGTGGAATCCGGCAGGATGCATGGGCAAAGGCCCACAAGATGCTGGTCGAAGAGCATAAATCCACTAAGGAGCGCGGTCACTATCTACATCCGATACTCCACGGCGCATCAAAAGGGCAAAGCATAGCTTTCGTGCGTCATCCGCCGAAGCAATAGACATGGTAGCTATGCATAGAAAGCCGGGCCGCGACGGATGCATAGAACGCGCTAAGAATATGTTGTATCAGGTGAAGATCTTCTCTTATCTGATGATGTGTTTTTCAATGGCGCCCGACCTTTCGAGCTGTTCCCCCCACGTGTCAAATTCAAAGCCGATCAGTTGCCTCACGAAGGACACGGCAAATCGAAGTTACAGTGAGATCGGATTCTTGAATGGACGACAACTACTCAATCGCGATAGAGCACCGGCTCTCTGCCATGAGGTTGATCTGGTTCACGACTGTCAAAGTAAGTTCGGCTTTGCCTTTAACCGGCCCTGCCCGGAAATACCAGCGGCCGCCCTGCGCCGGGTCGAGGTTGTACGAACCAAGTTCAACTCGAAAGAGGTACTGGAGCGGTGGATAATCGTCCTTAACTTCGATCTCCAGATCAGTTCTGCCACCAGGAGGGAGTACTGTAGACCGCGGTTCGAACCGTGTGATCCGGGGAACATGCGCGTCATCGGCAAGCGTGGATACCGTTGGTGATTCTTGAAGTCCTCGATCAATCTCCGCCGCGATCCCCTCCAGATCAGGCTGTTTCCGCCCGGAAGTGTAATTCTCAATGCTGATCGCCACATTGTTGCGGACAAACGCGATTGACTGCTTGGTGTCGGGATGGCGATAAATCGTCACCTCCCCCAATGGCGGATTGGTGAAATTTGCTCGCGGCTCGCTGTGCATTTGGGTGTACACCATCTGCAACAATAATCCATCCGCCGCGTCTCTCGCGCTCTGTTGACTGACAATTACAGTCAGATCAAAGGCGGAGCGAGATTCGACTTGGTCGTAGAAATAGTTGCGGCCCACCCAGGAAGAGATGATGGGTAAGAGCCTCTCGCGCTGGAACGTGAACTCTTTTGTGAACAATGCCGAACCAGTTCTAGGAGAAAAGCCGGGAACAAATTGCTGTCTCCTTAAAGGCCACTCCTCAAAGTTCAGTGCCTTCTTCATCAGCTGCAGGCTCTCAGCTGGCGTCAATGCTTTGCCTTGTTTGAACGCTTCAGTTCTGTTCATCCCGAACTCCTTGACCTAGATGCTCAGAGCCTCCGGCACCGGCGCTCCACCGTCGCGCAATGCTTCGGCCGGAGTGGAGGTGTCCAGGGTGATGCTTTCATAGTCCGGCTGAGACAGGTCGACGAGAAAGCCCGCGGCTCTCATGAAAAGGAGATGTGCCAAAGTCGCGGCCGCGCCCAGACTAAGAATCAGAATCAGCAGGCCCAGGATATAGTATGCCAGCGCGGTGGCACACCCTGGGGCTCCGCGCATGCAGGCATCGTAGTTGTTCCCAGCCTGTTTCGAATAAGCGTGATTACCAAAGCTGGTGCGCCCCGCGTCGTCCACCCCGACCAGGGGAACATTGTAGGGTGCTGCCCTAAGGCCATAGAAAGGGTTGTTGCAGAGGCCACGGCCGATGGGATAAACGGGATCCAGATACCCGAACGGCCCATGAAATTGGTAAGTCAAATGACACCCCAATACGTTGGAAAACGTCGTCACTGCCGACGCGCAGTCGTAGCAATTCACGATAGGACCGTTGATAAATCCTGCCAACCAAGCGGCGATCATGAAGGTGCCACCGCCAAAGCCTCCTGCATAATAAAAAGGTCTGCCTCCCCAGATATCGTATTGCAGGGGCTCCCCGTTAACATGCTGAACTACGCGCGCAGCCGCCTCGCGGGCATCACTCAACCCTCTGGTATTGGCGCTGACGATGGCGTAGTCCAAAGCGCTAGTCCAAGGATAGCGCTGGGCATCTGTTTGCGACCACGGTAGAGGCGGCTGCTCAAGCACCACGTAGATGCGGTGATGGGTTCGGATATCCATTGGATGCCAAACGTGGCTGTGCGGGCACTTGTAGAGCCATTCCCACGATATATCTTCACGAGTGATAGCAGAAAACTTCCGATGCCGAAGAGGAATTTGCACGTACTCCTGGTTCCCAGGGTGGCTGGCATCGTGAGAAACGCCGTTCACGAAATTGACCGTGATGGGGTCGATTGCGCCTAGGATTCCGCCGCCGGTTGCCTTCACTGTGGCAGTGGCCGCCGCGCTGGCGGGGTCCATCTCAAACCGGCACTGAATGTACACGGTGTGACCAGCGGTTTCTTTGATTGCATAAGCTGCCGGTGACTCTTCCGGTCGAAATTTACTTTGGTCCCACTCCGGAACGGGAACGTCATGGAGCTGGTCAATCCGAATATTAAAGGCATCATTTGAGAGAGAAGATTCATCATAGTTGAATTTGATGTGTGTGATCCAGATGTAGCAGGCGGGCTCTTCTCTCCTGGAACCGTTTTCCGGTCTGTCGTTTCGCATCTCTTTCCCTCTAAACCAGAATATCCATTTTGAAATCTCAAGCGCATGCCTTAGCCAAATCTGTCGGACCGCTCACTCGTGTCCTAGCGTCACGCTATTTGTTGATGGGCCCGGTTCGTCCACTCTTCCGATCGCCGCGATCTCTATTGTGTTTCTCCCTTTTATCCTTGGTTTGCCGCTCTTCTATGCGTCTGGAAGCTGGTAGCTGCTCATCTCACGGATAAAGCGGCGTGCGATCAAACAGGTTATGCGGCTTGAGCATCCATCCTGTCCACATGATCAGCGCTTCGCCGCGCCAGCCCCCACTCACGAATTCGCCGTCTTCATCGCGAGGATGGTGATGCACTGAGCCTTTGTACCAGAGAACGATGTCCGCATTGCTGACCGCCTCCGGCGGACAGATGTACGTAGGTAGCTGGGCCGCCCACATCTCAGTAGGCTTGTAAAGCGTTACCCAGAAATCGTGCTTGGTAAAGTCTTCTTCGTGCCTGGAGAGTCCTCCTGTGGGCAAGGCGACCAGTTGCAACGACGTCGGATCACCCTTGCCATTCTTGAGCGTTGCGTCGTACACATTCATCTGATGAAACGCATGCGGATCCCAATCCAAGCCGTTTTCCCTGCTAACCACTGGCTCGGTGTCTGTGGCCTCCGGCGGAGTGGGCAGAAATTCCGTGTGGGTTCCTTCTTTGACGGTATCTCCTGGGAATCCGTCAAGATCGATATCCAGGCGCCAGATGGGGTTGTGCATGTGAGTTTCGAGGGGCTCGGAAGGGAGATTCACTGCCGTTGCGCCCACGCGGCCCGTGGCCATGCCGTCGTCGCGGAATGTCCATTCCATCACGTAGTTGTAGTTGCCCGCGCCGAGAGCGCCCCACAAGACCACTTCCTCACCGCGCCGGACCTGGGACCAATCCTTCCACGCCAGGCCTCGGTCGTGAACCTCCTTGCACACATTTCCTCCCAGGGGCGTGCCGCCACCGGTGGCGGGACAATCGGCCGGTCCAATCGGCACCAAGCTGAAATTAAATCCAGACATGTCGTAGTAACGATGAGAATTGTTGTGGTAAGGAACAAAAATGTCGGAGACGCGGGCATCCCAGAAAATCTGAATCCATTTGGCCGTTGGCGCTTTGCGGAAAAACGCCCAATGGATCACTAAGCCGTTCCTGGGTACCACCTCCCAGCAGAGGAGCCAGTGCGTTTCTTCCGGACCTGCCGTTGGAAACTTCTGGTCGATTTTGTTGATGCCGGAGCAGGGCATCCAGGGTTGCGGCGTTGTTTGCGCGGAAGTAGAAACGCCCAGGGCGAGCAAACATACCCACAACACCGGGACGATGACTCTAATGCGACTGTTCATGACCATCCCTTTCTTTGCCCGCTTTTTCTAAACGCACTTGGTGAGCCGTCAAATCAACCACGACCACTGGCCTTGTGAGGTACACGTCTCCGCGACGAAACAAGAGCTGCAGGCATCGGTGCTTCCAGCACGGGTCGTTTTCATCCAGCGTGCGGATGGGTAGCCCGCGAATAATGTATTGGTCAACCTTCCTTTCCCTGGTGCTTTCGGCAGAGGTTTCCGGCTCCGGTGGACGGAAGCGCTCGGCCTCCGGTCCCAGCGCCTTTTTCACTTCCGGATTGCTGAGCGCCAGCCGAGAAGCTTCCGCCAGGTCACTGTCGGTAAGCGGGACCTGGTCAGCCGTAATCTGGGTGGCCTCGATGACGTTGCGGCGAGAGAGATCTACAAGCGCCCGAACCCCTGCTTCATTTTCGTAGCGCAAGAAGATCACTTCAGCGTACCGTTCCAGCGCGATGGGAGTTCCGGCGGCAGCCGCAGCCATCCTCTCGGCGTCGGGCTTGATGGGAAACAGCTCGACGGACACCAACTGGCGTCGTCCTGCACCCAACAGTTTGATAACCCTGGAATCAGCCACCGCAAGGTTTTCCGCGGAGCGCTTCTCTTCCGCGCTTAGGGGATTCAGCGGCAGGATTTCTTGGCCTGCCGGTGCTGTGGCCTGAAGACTCCTCTGCTGAAAACTCATCTGCGCGCTTAGTTTGAGAGGACAAAGCGTAACGAGTGCGAAGACAAGATAGACCCGGCTTCTCGCTGCGATCGATTGGTGGGCCATCACTTTCACTCCTTCCGGAAATCAGAGCCAGCTAAACCTACTCACCTCCCTTGGCAAGATCCATCCATGCTATTGCTTAACATTTTAGTGATTCCAGGCAGACAATCGTTTCATCAATTTAGCGGTAGTTCGAGAAAGATGGAACCACTGCACGGACTTGGCCCCTCGGCAAGTACGGGGAGCGAGTTACGGGCTTCGCCAAAGCCTCGATACAACAGGCGCTTTCGCCGGCCCGCTCGCCGCCATTTGCTTGATGCTGGCTTTCAAAGGCAACTTCCGGAGAGTCTTCTGGGTGGCGGTGGCACCGGCGTGCGTTTCCGTAGGTCTGCTCGTCTTTTTTGTGCACGAGCCGCCTGATTCCGTGAAGCCGCTCACAGTGCGACCACAGTTCCCTTGGCGGGAGCTCGAACATTTTTCGCCAGCTTTCTGGTTTGTGGTTGTTATTGGTGCTGTTCTCACGCTAGCGCGGTTCAGCGAAGCGTTCCTGGTTCTGCGCGCAAGCAACCTCGGTCTTGGTAATGATTATGTTCCCCTCGTCTTGGTCGTGATGAATGCCGTTTATGCTGCCTCGTCATATCCCGCTGGACATCTTTCCGACCACGTGGACCGTCGGTTGGTAGTGGCAGTCGGCGGAATTGCGCTGATTGTCGCTGATGTGCTTCTAGCCACAGCTACCGGAATCGTTGGTCTGACCGCAGGTATCTCGTTTTGGGGACTCCACATGGGATTCAGTCAGGGATTGCTCGCCGCTATGGTCGCAGATGCCGCACCGCTAGACCGTCGTGGGAATGCGTTTGGTTTCTTCAGTCTGGTCAGTGGCATCGCCCTGCTGATTGCCAGTCTCGTGGCGAGCGCCCTCTGGGACCGCATCGGCGCACCAGCCACTTTTTATACAGGCGCGAGCTTTGCGGGGTTGGGGTACTCGGTCTATTGCTGCAACTTAGAACCACCACAGCGGCAACAACGCAAGGAGAGTGAGACGACCGCAGTTTTCGGCACCGTGCATCTGCTTCTCCGTTCGCGCAAGTTACAATTCTGCGCCGAGAGACTGTTCAAAGAATAAGATCGTGTCTCGGGGTGATACGGTCGTTGCCGTACTCCTTGTCCATGGCCGACTTCATCCCAGACGGACAAGACCAGAGAACCGAAACGGAGCCTTTAGATGAATGGCATGAACACGGCAGATGCAGCTCTGGAAACGCTCCGCGGCGACGTGATCGATATCGTCCTGGGAACGGTTTTCTTGACCGTTGGAGCGACAGCCTGTGCCATCGCAGCGATCCGTTGGCGGAGGGGCGTTCGCATCCTGGTATGGTGGGGAATCTTTAGCGGGATGTACGGCGTCCAAAAACTGGTCCAGACGCCCGTGGTGGTGGCGGTTCTGCCGCGCGCCCTCAAATCTGCTACTCCCTACGTGAGTACGGCGGTCATGTACCTGCTCCTGGTCTCTGCCTTATTCGCCTGGCGAGAACTGAGCCTCGGCAAACTTAGGTTTCTCGTCCAACTGGAAATCTTCGTCGGGTTGGCAATTGCTCTGGTGGGTATCGGCACGTTCGTCCTCGGCGGCCCGAGCGAGAAATGGATGTTCTACAACAACCTGCTCGCAGTTCTTGCCATGCTTGTCCTGTTAGCTGTCGTCCTGGTTCCAAAATTCTCCAAGTTCCTGGTGATACTGAATCACCGCGTTCTCGCCGCCGGTACGCTCATTTTTGCCTTGGAGGTGCTGTACACCAATTTGGGGACCGTGCTGCGCTATCGCCCGCTGCCTTTGGTGGATTCGTTGGGCTTTGCCGTCCTTCTGTTTTCGCTCGGATACGTAGCTCTGGAGATCGTGTTTACGAACGAGCGCCGTCTGCTCTCCATCGAGACGGAACTAGAGACTGCGAGGCAAATCCAGTCTTCCATTCTCCCGGCGAGCGTGCCCGAGCTTGAGAACCTCCGTATTGCTGCTTCTTACTATCCCATGACCTCGGTCGCGGGCGATTTCTACCAATTCGTCCGCTCGGACAACAACCATCTGGGCATCCTTGTGGCAGACGTCTCCGGGCATGGCGTCCCGGCCGCTCTCATCTCTTCTATGATCAAAGTGGCGATGCAGTCGGTGGCCGTCCATGCCCATGATCCCGCGCAGGTGCTTGGCGGTTTGAATCGCATCATGTGGAGTGAGGCGCGTGGCCAATTTGCTTCGGCGGCTTATTTTTGGATCGATACAGAGAACCGCAAGGCCCTCTACTCGGCTGCTGGACATCCACCGCTACTGTGCTGGCGAAATAAGAAGGGCGAAATGCAGCGTATCGAAAGTAACGGGCTGCTGTTCGGAGTCGAACCTGACTCCGAGTACCCAGTGTGCAGCGTGCCGCTTGAACCATCCGATCGCTTCCTCCTCTATACCGACGGGGTGATCGAGACTGAGAACGCCGCAGGGGAGGAGTTTGGCAATCAACAACTGGAACGGGTGGTACGCGATAATCGATTGCAGCCCGCCTCCGAGCTGTCGCGCCAAGTGCTCTCCGAACTCCGGCGGTGGCGACCTGCCGCGGTGAACCAGCAGGATGACATTACGCTTATCGTCGTCGATGTTCTTTAGCTGACCCGGTGCCCATCTAAGAGCCACCAAACAGTGCTGTGATTTTCTGACACCGACAAACCGAGGGATTTGTGAGCTGTTCTTAAATCGCCGTATCACTTACGATGCCAGAATCGGCTCGTCACTGGACGGTTGATCGGCGATTCGGAAGTAATGGTACGGTCTTGTTTATTGGAATAACTTCCGCGTTGTGAAATCTTCAGCCACTCCCGCGCGTACTGATATGTGGGAGTGACATATATGACCTCAAACCTGGACCAGGAATGGAAGAAAGGCAGCGCTGAGTTACTGATTCTTTCCCTCCTGGAGGACCAGCCTCGGCATGGTTACGACATCGGAAAACTCATCGAAAGTCGTTCAGGAGGCAAACTGCGTTTCCACGTTGCCTCTCTGTATCCACTGCTCTACCGGCTCGAGAATCGCGGCTGGATTCAGGGGCGTTGGGTCGAAAAACCCAATCAAAGAAGGCGGCGTTACTACCGTCTGACAGCGGAAGGTCAAAAGACTTTGGCCAAGCAGCGCCACAGCTGGAAGGAATTTGTCGGCGCGGTTAGCCGAATCACGGGGGTGGAACATGCCTGACTGGAAACAGGAGATCAGCAAGCAATTGGTGGGGCTGAATCTTCCTCCCTCCCGCGAACAGGAAATCATTGAGGAACTCTCAATCCATCTCGAAGACCTGTACGAAGAAGTCGTTGCCGAGGGAGCGACACCGGAGGAAGCCTCCCGCGAGGTTATCTCCAGCCTAAGCCGTAGCGATCTTCTGGCGGAATTGCGTGTCACCGAGCGCACGGCTCTCACCGATCCAATTCCCGAGGGAGTTGTAAATTCTGGCCATCTCCTTACCGATCTCTGGCTGGACCTTCGCTATGCAGCACGCATGCTGCGCAAAACTCTCGGTTTCACGGGTGTTGCCGTGCTCACCCTGGCGCTTGGCATTGGCGCGAACACAGCCGTCTTCACGATCGTCAATACTCTCCTCCTGAATCCTCTTCCCGTTGAGCACGCCTCGCAATTGGTTGCCATCAATACTGCGGTGGCCAAAAATACTTCTGAACCAGTCGATCTACGCCCGATCTCATTCCTCAATCTCAAGGATTACCGGGAGAAAAACCACGTCTTTAGCAGCCTCGCCGGATACTCGTCCCTCACACCTCTTACCATATCCACGGGTCCAGAATCGCAACGTCTGTTCGCGGAAGTTGTTACTGGCAATTATTTCGATACTCTCGGTATTCGTCCTCTGATCGGGCGCTTCTTCTTGCCGGATGAGGACGCCACCCCGGGCGCCATCCCTGTTGTTGTCATTGGCTATGCGGCATGGCGGGGCCGGTTTGGTGGCGCTTCCGACATTCTGGGACGGACCATCAAGTTGAATAACGTCGCATTCACAATCATCGGCGTAGCTCCCCAAGGCTTCAAAGGCGTTAACGCCATTTTCGGCCCCGACCTCTGGGTGCCGTCCATGATGGCTGAGCAGGTTCTGACCGCGCAGCAGCACAACGCCCTAGTGGACCGCGGGATTCTCACCTTCACTGGCGCGGGACGTCTCAAGTCTGGCGTCTCGCTGGCGCACGCGCAGGCCGATCTGAAGACCATCGCCGATGCACTCGAAAAAGAATATCCCGACGCAAACCAGGGACAGACCGTCTCATTGGAGCCCCTCACCGAAGCAGCGATCGCCACCAATCAGCGGCAAGGCCTCCTGCTCGGAAGCGTTTTTTTGATGGCCATCGTAGGATTCGTACTTCTCATCGCGTGCTCCAATGTAGCCAACTTACTCCTTGCGCGCGCCGCCGCCCGGCGCCAGGAGATCGCCGTGCGCATGGCACTTGGCGCCAGCCGCTGCCGTTTGATCCGCCAGTTGTTGACAGAAAGCGTCTTGCTCGGACTCTTGAGCGGCATCCTCGGATTCTTCTTTGGTTATGAGGGATGCCAGCTCCTATCATTGTTTCGCCCAGCAGAAGTCGCGCAGAATTTTGTTGATCCACATCTCAATGCAAATGTGTTCGTCTTCGTACTGGTTGTCGCCTTCTTCACCGGCCTGATCTTCGGCATAGCGCCCGCACTCCGCTCTTCCCGCACTCCCATAGTCGAAGCGCTCAAAGAAGAAACACGCACCGCTGGCCGCAGCGCCCGCCGCATCACGCTGGCGAATACCCTGCTCGCAGGGCAGGTCGCGGTTTCTCTCGTGTTGCTGGTTACCGCCGCGCTATTTCTCCGAAGCGTCCAGCGTGAGTACACGTTGGATCCGGGCTTCGAGACCAAGAACCTGGCAATGTTCATGCTATATCCCGGCCAGCAGGGCTACGACCGCACGAAAACAGAGCAGTTCTACAAAGACGTGCGCGATCGACTCGCGACAGTTCCAGGAGTCACCTCAATCTCCTGGGCCACAAACTTACCGCTGTGGCGGCGCGCGGAAACTGGGATCATGGTAGAAGGACACGAGCAGCGAAAGAAATCTGAGGCCATTTCGAGCGTGATAAATACGATTGACCTTGAGTATTTCTCGACGATGGGCATCCCGCTCCTCGCGGGCCGCGACTTCACCCAAGACGACCGCCAAGGCGCAGCCCCGGTCGCAATCATCAACGACACCATGGCCAGCCGATACTGGCCCGACCAAAATCCCCTCGGCAAGCGTCTCCAGTTGCCTGGGCAAACGGGGTTCCGTCAAATCGTCGGGGTCGTCAAAACTGCGGACTACCAGACCCTAGGTGAAGCACCCCAGTCCTGCGTCTACGTCCCTCTTCGGCAAAATTATTCCGAATCGATGGTTTTGTACATAAGGTCCGAGCGCAATCCCGCGCAAATAATTTCTGCTGTGCAGGGCGAAATTCGAAACATCGATCCCGCGTTGCCGATCAACGACATTCGAACCGGTACCAAACTTATCGAGCAGGCGCTTTGGGGCGCAAAAATCGGAGTCGGGTTGCTCGGCATGTTCGGATTCTTGGCGCTCGGACTCGCCTCGATCGGGCTCTACGGAATCATGGCCTACTCCGTGAATCAGCGCCGGCGCGAAATTGGCATACGCATGGCGCTGGGGGCCGGCCAGTCCAGCGTGCTAAGTCTGATTCTTCGGCAAGGAATGACGCTCGTCATCAATGGAGTTGGGCTCGGGTTGCTTCTCTCGATCCTGCTTGGACGCGCTCTGTCGAAGTTCCTTTACGGCATTGGCGCAAGCGATCTGCCGAGCCTCGCCGGGGCATCACTGGTTCTCCTGTTTGTGGCAATGGTCGCCTGTTACCTTCCGGCGCGACGTGCTAGCCGTCTTGATCCGCTCGTCGCGCTACGTGAAAGCTAAATACTCGCTGCTCTTTGGCAACGACCAAAATCGCCAAGTCAGCTAGGCGGACAGGCCCTGCTCACGATTGGGAACGGCGTTGTGGGATGCGAAAGGATGTTGTGGGTGTATTGTCTGCAACCCTGAAGTAATACCCTAGGTTCTGATTAACACGCTAATCGCCGAAGTCCGTACTAGCCGCCACCCTGCTATAACTCGAAGGTGATGCGGGTCACAAACCCTCGGAACTTTCTGTAACATAACCGTTACCACACAACTCGCAATTGGGAACGCATTCTAGCGCAAAACTTGGTCGAGTAGGGTGCCCGCGGTCGCCGAACGTCCTGGGTAAGTCAATCTTCATTGGCGGTCTCTAATGGTATAGTCTCTCCATCACCGCTTTTGAGCTGTGTCTTCAGACGAGATAGCGCGACCTCGCTTGTGAGGCATCTCATGTCCTCAACGCAACCAACTCCTGCGAAGAAAACCCTCTTCACTGAAGGATTTCTACAAGATCCTTATCCAGTCTATCAGCGTTTCCTTGAGGAGGGCCCCATTCATTATGTGGACTGGGGCGCTGGCATTTGGGCCATGTTCCGTTATGCAGATTGTTCTTCCATTCTAAAAGACTCCAGGCTCTCCGCTAAACGCGCTGGAGCAACGCTGCTTGCCCTTCCTGCGGAAAGGCGGGCCGAGTTCGGCGAGCTGGCGCGCATGCTGGGCCTATGGATGCTTTTCATCGACGCGCCCGAGCACTCCCGCCTGCGTAAGCTAATGAACAAAGGTTTTTCTCCAGCGGTGACGGAATCCTTGCGTCCGCGCATTGTGGCGATTGTTGATCGAATGCTCGAACCGCTTCGACATGCTTCCGAAGCGGAACTCATGCATGAAATCGCGCACCCTCTGCCCGTGCGGGTGATTGCGGAGATGCTTGGCCTTCCAGGCTCAGGGCAGGATCAACTGGTTCAATGGTCGGACGAAATCGCGACTTTCATCGGGAATCCGCGTCGCACTTTGGAGCAGATTCAGTCAGCACAGCTGGCAGTCGTCGCGCTTACCGAGTTTTTCCGCGGAGCCGTGGCGGAGCGGCGGCGGCGAAAAGGCAGCGACCTAATCAGCCTGCTGCTCGATATTGAAGAAGACGGCGAGGTCCTGACGGAAGAAGAGCTTTATGCGCAATGTGTGATGTTGCTGTTCGGCGGCCACGAGACCACTCGAAACTTGATTGGGAATGGAATGCAGACTCTCCTGGAGCACCCTGAGGAATTGTTGCGATTGCGCGACCACCCGGAGATGATCCGATCGGCCGTCGAGGAATTGCTTCGCTACGAAAGCCCGGTCCAATACGCTGGGCGCATTGTGAAAGAGGAGATAGAACTTTGCGGTGTGCGCTTGCGCCAGGGAGATGTAATTGCCTTCATGCTGGGAGCCGCAAATCGTGACCCACGACAATTCAAGGACCCATGCCGTTTGAACCTGGCAAGGCTTAACAATGCCCATCTCGCATTTGGGGCCGGCCCACATTTTTGTATCGGAAATCAGCTTGCCAGGCTAGAGGGACAAGTGGCGATTGAGCGAATGGTCCAACAGTTTCCTCGGATGCGATTGGCGGCACGGCGTCCCGAGTGGGCACCCAACATTGGTTTGCGAGGTCTAAGAACCCTTCCGGTTGCTGTCTAAAGAACTAAAGAGCAAGAACGCTCTCCGCGGCATCCTCGCTCAACGAACATGTCAACTCCCGATTAGTCGGCAGACCTTCCCTTACAGGTTTATGGAAGGTTTGCTGCTTATCCGCCTAAACGGGCAACGATGGAGTTCTCCTAACTCGAAAGGGAAATCGCGTCCGCGATCGTGCACATCCCTTTGGAGCGCGCGTGGCATTGACGCGTGTCCGCTTTCAGCGAGAATGGATTCAAGATAAGTCGTGAGCGGAGACCCATGAAAGCCATCGTTTATCAAGGCTTTGGTTCCCCCGATATTCTGAGATGTGAAGAAATTGACAAGCCGATCCCCGGGGACGATGAGGTGCTAATAAAGGTCCGCGCGGCCTCCGTCAATCCGCTCGACTGGAAGTTGATGAAAGGGGGTCCGTTCATCCTTCGCCTGCTGCTCGGCGTGGGCACACCGAAAATCAGAAGACCCGGCGTCGATGTGGCTGGCCAGGTTGAAGCCGTCGGCCGGAACGTAACGCAGTTCAAACCAGGCGACGAGGTGTTCGGTACTTGCCGTGGAGCGTTCGCCGAGTACGCGACTTCACGGTCGGTGCCGGGGATGAAATCCGTATTGGTCATTAAACCGTTGAAGGTGACGTTTGAGCAAGCGGCTTCCGCACCGGTAGCGGCACTAACCGCACTGCAGGGTCTTCGCGACAAGGGACGAATTCAGCAGGGGCAGAGAGTTTTGATTAACGGGGCGGCAGGCGGTGTCGGCACGTTCGCGGTGCAGATCGCCAAGTCGTTCGGCGCGAATGTCACCGGCGTATGCAGCACGAGTAATGTGGACATGGTCCGATCCATCGGCGCGGACCAGGTCATCGATTACAACCACCAGGATTTCACCAAAAGCGGCCGACGTTACGACATCGTTTTGGATTGCGTTGGAAACCATTCCTTTTCGGAATGGAGGCGCGTCCTAAATCCCGAAGGAATCCTCGTTGGGGTCGGAGCACCGGCCAACGTTCCGTTGTCGCGACTTCTGGCTGGTTTGATAGGCGCGCTTGTACGATCAGTGTTCGTAAGCCAGAAAATAGCCATCTTCATTGCCAGAGTGAGCCAACAGGATCTGACCACTGTGACCGAACTCATGGTGGCCGGAAAGGTAGCGCCGGTCATCGACAAGTGCTACAAGCTTAGTGAGGCCCGTGAGGCTTTCCGGTATGCGGCACAAGGGCACACTCGCGGAAAGCTAATAATAGTCCCGGACATTTAGAAACAAAGCCTTACGACGTGCTAGACGAGGTTGCCAGCGAGTGCTCGGCGACCCTTCCGTTATCCGGTTACGGAAGAGTTGCCCGTAACTCGGGCGGAATCAGGGCTCGTCTAAGAGCGTCAGCCTGTGCCACTATGCGCCAGATCATACCGTTCCCCTTTAGAGAATCGCTGGCGTAGAATTGTCCCCTCTTGCCGAATTCTCAACGACATCGAGCGCGAGGTGTACGGATGCGTCTGCTATTTTTGTTTGGTTCGCTGGTTATCGCCGCGATCGCAGTTGCGCAAACCCAGAAGTCGAGTGACGTCGTGCCCTTCATAACTGTCGATGTATCTGTCTTTGTTCTGAACCACGTTCGCGTTATCGATGGAACGGGTGCAGCAGTAAAGGAAGACCAGGCGATCGTGGTCGTGAATGGCAAGATTCAGTCCATCGGCCCCGCTGCCTCAGTACAAATCCCTCAGGGAGCGCAACTCTTAGACCGCTCCGGCTATACGGTCATTCCTGGCATTGTAGGAATGCACAATCATCTCTACTACTCGAACTCGATGTCGGTACAACTTCCCGGCGGCCCCGAGCCAGGTTTGTTCATCGCCGAAATCCCTTACACAGCACCGCGACTGTATCTAGCGGCTGGTGTAACCACAATGCGCACCACGGGGAGCCTGGAGCCTTACACCGACCTGAAGATAAAGAGCCGCATAGACGCGAACCTGATGCCGGGACCAAGCATCGATGCTACCGCGCCGTACCTGGAAGGAGCGCCGACGGTGTTTTCTCAGATGCATGAATTGACTGGACCGGACGATGCAAAGCGCATGGTGGATTATTGGGCGGCGGAAGGCATGACGTCGTACAAAGCGTACATGAACATCACGCGCGAGGAGCTGGGAGCGGCGATCCAAGAAGCACACGCGCACAAGCTGAAGCTGACGGGGCATCTCTGTTCGGTAACCTGGCCAGAAGCTGTAGCTCTCGGGATCAATGATTTGGAGCATGGGCCAGTGCTTACGGACACCGAATTTGTGGCGGACAAAAAGCCGGACGTGTGCCCAACGGGAGGAGCCGCCAGTTGGGCGAAACAAGACTTGAATGGAGCGGCCGTACAGGAAATGGTCCACAATCTCGTCGCACACCACGTGGCGGTGACTTCGACGCTGCCCGTGTTTGAGGCAATCGTCCCGGGAAGACCGAAATTGCAGCGGCGCACTCTGGATGCGATGTCCGCGGAATCGGCGCAAAGCTACCTGACGGCGCGGGCGAGCGTGCCGTTGGACTCACCCATGACGGCGCTGCTGCGCAAAGAGATGGATTTTGAAGTGACATTCGCGAAAGCCGGCGGATTGTTGTTGGCCGGGCCGGATCCAACCGGGAATGGCGGAGTGCTTCCGGGATTTGGCGATCAGAGCGAGATCGAGTTGCTTGTGGAAGCAGGGTTCACCCCGGTGCAAGCCATTCAGATTACAACGGAGAATGGTGCCGTGTATCTCGGCCAGCAAGATCGAATTGGGACAGTCGCCCCCGGCAAACAGGCAGATCTTGTTCTCATCAAGGGCGATCCATCGAAGAACATTGATGAGATTGAGAACGTCGAGACGGTATTTAAAGCCGGGATAGGCTACGACTCCAAGAAATTGATTGATAGCGTGCGCGGACAGGTCGGGATTCGTTAAGAGTCTTCGGTCTGGGCGTGTTACCAACTCCCGACGCGATTCCGGGTGTATCGTCGGCAAACAAGAAGTAATCCGGTCGGCTAGGTTCGACTCGCTCGCAACCGCCGATTCCGATGGAAGCTGGCCAAACTAGCCCGCTGACAGCGACAAAAACTAGTAAACAACTTTGTGTGACCCTGGAAAACTCGAGCCTTCGCAGTCTCGTTTAGGCTGAGCGACCATTCGTCTCTTTCAAACGCTCCTTCCGGCAAGATGCCATCTCGCAGCCGCAGCGGGTTGATTCCGGGTGCAACAGAACATTGCCAAATACAGCGCTTGGCACGCGGACCTTTCGGGGAGGCTCCGAGGGACAGACGCAATCCACGCCGAACCAGAGAACCACCGACGTTCAAAGTTCCTCTCTACCAGTTTTCTGAAAATGTTTTCAGCTTCCGCGTGGCTCTCATATTTGGCCCCTTCATAGTTTCCTTGATGAGCGCAAGATTCCGCTGAATTTGGGAGATCAGTGCCATGTCATGGCTCATTTTGAAATCGGCGCTGCAATTGAGTGCTTAGTGGGTGTTGGAACTGTGAATCTCCAGATGGCAGTTACAAACTCCCAGGTCATAACCAGACGATGCGGTGGAAAGGTTTGAGAGATACCAAAACACATGCTGGGCGAAGGTCGCGAGACCGGCTGCTTGGAAAACCGAGCAAGAATTACTTTTCGCAGCAAATCCGGCTCATGGGCGCGAAGATACTGCTGAGGTTTGGAGCGCGAAGCGGTCGCCAGTTGGTCCTCACCAATAATCAAGTCGTGCTCCGAAGGGCTCCCTGATGAGGGGAGCCCTCCCTCTTGTGGCCAATTCCTCCCTGCGCTTGACACGAAATACATATCTGAGATACATGCAGAACAGCGACTAATTTTGTTTGTCTTCCGGGGGGAGGTGAACTTTCAATGGTTATTGGCGATCGCCTGAGGGAACTACGTGAGGCGAAAAGTCTCTCGCAAGGGGATATTGAAAAACGCACGGGCTTGCTTCGATGTTACATCTCGCGGGTCGAGAACGGACATACGGTACCGGCCGTCGAAACGCTTGAAAAGATCGGTTATATGCTCAGGATTCCGAGCAAAGTGAAAGGGATCCTGTTAGAAGCCTATGGGTCTGGGCCGTGGGAAGTTCACGTCATCCTCTTAATCAAGGTCGCTCTTTGATCTCGACGGTCACTTACGCGCGGCTAGGGCGTTTTTCGTTTGCGGCTGGCCAGTCGGTGCGTCACATCGAGGAGGAGCTTGCGGTCGTCCGGCTGCATTCTCGACAAGGCCTTGCGAAGAGTAAATAAATAGCGGCCCGCTCGCCCGGACGTGCCCCACAGATCACCGTTCACCCCGCTCAACTTTGGCACTTCAGGAGGTTCATCGCCTTCATAAAACAACTGGTACATGGGCAATTCCAGCGCGCGGGCCATCTTTTCCAGTGTTTCGATGGCCGGAACTGTATGGCCATTCTCGACGCGCGACAGGTAGCACCTGAGCAAACCTGTGCGTTTCTCGATATCTCCCTGTGAGAGCTGCTTTGCTTCGCGCAATTCCCTCAAACGGTCACCGATTATCATGTTACCTCCCAGCCTGCGCCCGAATACTTTCAATTTCACTTTCGCTCTTATATATCCACTCGTTACAGTAGCATTACTATACCTCTGTAATGCATGTGTCAAGTACTGTTCCTTGCAGAAACCAAGCCATTGACTCTCGACGGGTCCCGGCGAATTCCCTTTCCCCAGGACAATCGTCACTCCGTTACAATATTGACTATTGAAAGAAGGGGTTCAGCTCGATTCATCCGAGTTTTACATGATTTCCTCAGCCAACTTTGCACTCCGCGTGGTCGCCATCGACGACGACGTTCAGCACCTCAAGCTCATCTCGACCGTTCTGTCCTCTGATCAGGTTGTGGTTTCAACGGCAGCGGATCCGCATGCCGGGATGGATGTGGTTCGGAGAGAGCGCCCTCATCTAGTTCTGGTGGATTTGATGATGCCCGGGACGACCGGAATCGAGCTGCTGGAGAAAATTCTGCAGTTCGATCCTGGTACCGAAGTCGTTTTGCTCACGGGGCAATACAGCACCGAATCTGCCGTGGAAGCCATCCAAAAGGGGGCCGCCGACTACTTAACCAAGCCCGTAGACGTCGAGAAGCTTCAACAACGCGTCGAATCACTTCTCTCGGAGGTGCGCAAGGGGCAGCGCTGTTTGGAACTGGAGAATGAACTTCTCGAGAACTCTCAGTTTGCGGCCATGGTAGGGCGCAGCCCTGCGATGCTCGAAGTATTTCACCGCATCCGGCGTGTTGCACCGCATTTCCGCTCGGTGCTGCTGACTGGCGAGACAGGAGTAGGCAAAGAGCTGGCGGCTCAAGCGCTGCACCGGCTGAGTCCGGTTGCTACGGGACCGTTTGTGACATGTAATTGCTCGGCAGTCGTCGAAACTCTCGCGGAAAGCGAACTATTCGGGCACGTCAAGGGCGCTTTCACGGGAGCTGTCCAGGATCGCATCGGCCTATTTGAAACCGCCAACGGCGGCACCATCCTATTGGATGAGATAGGTGAGCTTTCCCTGGCGTTGCAAGCGAAACTCCTCAGAGTACTGCAAAACCAGGAGGTCCAGCGCGTGGGTTCTCCAGCGGTTCGTCGCGTGGATATCAGAGTGATTGCAGCAACCCACCGGGACCTCCGATCCATGGTAAAAGATGGGCGGTTTCGCGAAGATCTCTTCTACCGCCTCTCCATGGTACACATCAAACTCCCTTCCCTGGCCCAAAGAAAGGAAGACCTGCCTCTGTTCGAGCGCCATTTCATCAAGCGATTCGCCCAACAATACGGGAAGCCAGTGGGCGGGATCACTAGGCGTGCGCAGGAATTGTTAGCCAAGTATTCCTGGCCGGGAAACGTGAGAGAGCTTGAAAACGTACTGGGAAGCGCTTGTATGACAACCGAAGGTGAAACAATCGACGTCTCGGACCTTCCCGAATACATCCGCGAACAGCCGTCGGTCGAAGTTCGCGATGAAATTCGCGGCGAAGAAACTTTCCCCTCACTCGAACAAGTAGAACGGGCCCATGCGGTCCGGGTGCTTGAACACGCCAGCGGCAACAAAGTGCGCGCAGCCGAACTGCTCGGAATCAGCAGGACAAAGCTGTATCGCATTCTAGGCGAAAGCGATTTCTCGGACGAGGCGACTCCGCCGACGGGCTCGCGGCAAAGCCTCGATTGATCCTGAATGCATTGGAACTGGCAGAACTCGTACAGGCCAGAATGCTGGATCTTGCGGTCCCCTCATCGTGCGATGGTAGCTGCGGTCCAGTGTCGCGTTGGCACCTTAGAAATGAAATCTCGGTTCGTCTTCGAGAGTGTCACTCTATAGGGACTTTCCGCCCCAGCTGAAACAGAATCACGACACACTGCCAACCAGCCTGCTTCCCGCCTTCAGCGACTCGCTCCTCAACAGCTGCCCACGTAAGCACCCTGTCTTAATTAAGGACAGTGTTTGTTTTTCAGACATTCCCTGCTTGCTTCATATTGGCCATAAATCGAGGATTGTGACTGTAACTAGCTGTAAATAAAGCAGATAACTGAAATCCGGGGATTGGGTCGCCGATTGCCCTACTCCACGGCGTGTCGCACCCTATGACAAGAACTGAGGGCTATATGAGCGCAACAGGGAAAGACTTCAAAGTGCTGATTATCGACGACTCGCCGGTATCTCGCAAGCTTGTGGAGTTGCCGCTGGCTCAGAAACAGTACCGGCTGATCTTTGCGAAAACCGGCCAGGAGGCACTCAAACTCTTCGAGGAACACCGGCCCGATCTGGTTATTTTGGACTGGGTGATGCCTGACCTTACCGGAGAAGAAATGTGCCGGCGCCTTCGATCAAGTTCGCAAGACTCCTACTCTTACATTATTGTGCTGACCGGCAGCACCGACAAGGATTGCCTTGTCGCCGCATTAGATGCCGGTGCCGACGACCATTTGACCAAGCCCTTCCACCGCGGCGAGCTTATGGCGCGAGTGGCTGTGGGCATCAGGACCGTCGAACTCCACCGGCAGTTGAGAACGAAAACGGTGCTCATGGAAAGGCTTGCCCTCACCGACACTCTCACGGGTTTGCCGAACCGCCGGGCTATTGAAAGTTGGGCTGAGGGCCAACTGAGCGGCGCCGCCAGGCACAAGTTCTCTTGCTGGGTCGTTGTGGCTGACCTCGATCATTTCAAGCAAGTGAATGATACTTTCGGTCATGATGCCGGCGACGCCGTTCTCCAGAAATTTTCCAAAATTCTAAAGACCAACACCAGGAGAAGCGACCTTTGCGGACGCCTTGGCGGTGAGGAATTTCTAATAGTCCTGACACATGCAACGAAGGACGACGCGCTGGCGGTCATCGAACGTATCCGCGGGGAACTGGAGAGGACACCTTTGACATTCGGAGGGTGCACCGTCCGAGTTACCGCGAGTTTCGGCCTCGCCGGCTTTGAAGGGCACCAGAAACCGTCGATTTTCAGCAAGCTTCAGACGCTCGCTGATGAAGCGCTCTATGCCGCAAAACGCGCAGGCCGCAATCGCGTGGAACTCGCTGCCGCGGCCTGCTGAAGACCACATGTCTCAGTTGGCATAAGGCCAGGTAGTAATCTCAGAGGAGGTTGGGTAATGCAAGCGATCGAGAAACCAGGGGCAAAAGCAGTTCGGCGCAGCCCTCGTATACCGAAAGAAGTCGCTATTCTTCTGATTGGCTCTGATGCGCGGGGCAAGGATTTCGTGGAGAAGACCAAGACTGTTGTCCTCAGCCGTCACGGCGCGGGTATCGTGTCAACGCATAAGCTTGGCGTCGAGCAGGAGCTCATCGCCATCCAGGAGGAATGCAAGCGGGAGGCGGAGATTCGCGTCGTCGGCGAGATCGGCTCGCAAGACGGCTTCTACACGTACGGCGTCGCTTTTCTCGATCCCGACATCGATTTCTGGGGCATCCAGTTTGACTCCCCACCGGATGCCGGAGCATCCGAGTCCCGCATGGCGCTTCAATGCACCATGTGCGGCCGGCGCGAAGCCATCAATCCTGACGCCCTGGAATCGGACATCTATGCGATCCACGACGGCCTGCTTCGCGATTGCAAACAGTGTCATCGGTCAACTCTTTGGAAGCAATCTTCCGGAGACGTTCCCGGCAATCTTGACTTGCCGGAAGCAGCCGCTGTTTCGGCCGAGCCTCCTTCTCAGCTAGAGCCAGTCGCGCCGCCCAAAGCCCACGAGAACAGACGCAAACACACGCGCGTCAAGGTGAACTTCAACGGCCGTGTCCGCAATCGTAGCCTCGAGGAGGATATCGTTGTCTGTGAAAACATCTCGCGCGGCGGCCTTTGTTTCAAAAGTAGCAGGAGCTATCAGAAAACCGCAGCCATCGAAGTCGCGGCTCCCTACGCTCCCGGTTCGCCTGACTTTCCCGTTTCGGCTCGAATCGTCTACGTCCAGGAACTCCCTGAAGAAAAGATGTTTCGCTACGGCGTCCAGTATCTTCATACGGTGAATGACGGCCGTTCCTCGACGCCTCTTTCTGCACTCTGACGTGGAGTGTTCACGAATACGTGCGATTCGTTTTTCTATTCTAAAACCCAATGCCCGCGTTTCTCTGTGAATCGGCAGGCATAACGCGGGTACGGCGTCTCCTCCCATTCCGACCGGATAATCTGTCCTTTCCCAACGTGGTCATCCTGGCCGCCCAATAGATAGACGTCTACCGCAGAACCCGGGGACATTGCCACTGCGCACGCACAGAGGAAAGCGTTCCGGCTGACGTTCTCGGTAGTCGTCAGAATTCCAAACGGCCGTCCATCCTCGTCTGTTCCGGTGAGCCTGACCGGGACCCTCAGCCGAACGCGCACCTCGCCTCGCCTTTCTTTACGCCGGGTCTTCAAGGAATCCGAGAGTTGCGCTCGAAGAACTTCGAAGTCCACTGGCTTTTCAAAATAAGCCACGGCACCCAAATCGCGGCAAAACTGCTTGGTCTTGTCGCCAGCCTCTCCGCTGATGACCAGCACCGGGATCAATTGCGTTGCACTGAAGGACGTGAAGGTCTGGCAAAGTTCAAACCCGGAATACTTGGGCATCCGTAAATCCAATAGAATCGCGTCCGGCTTGTGCTCCAGTGCCAGAGCCAGCGCGTGTTCTGGCTCTCCTGTATCGACAACTCTGTAGCTGTCAGAGAGATTCACGCGAATCAGGCGCCGCATGGCCTCGTCATCATCCACAACAAGAAGTGTGTTCATCCCTGCTCCCGTTTATTTTGAGTTCCCTTGGTCCTGACTTGTAAACTCATCCGTTTTTGGCCCGCCACCCTGTGGACTTTTCTTGTCCAGCACTTCGCGCACCTTGCCGATCAGCGACTCTTCCGTGAATGGTTTATTTAGAAGAGCCGTGCCCCGGTCTAGCACTCCGTGGCCGGCAATGAAGCTGTCCGTATACCCCGACATATACAAGACCCGGATGCCCGGCTGTTTTGGCAGCAATCTCTCCGAGAGAACCCTCCCGTTCATGCCTGGCATGACGACGTCAGTCAGCAAGAGATCGATTTTCCCCAAGTGCCGGGCTTCCACCTGTATGGCTTCTTCCCCGTTCTGGGCAACGAGCACGCGAAAGCCACGGGATTCGAGAAACGATCGTGTCAGCTTTCGAAGCGATTCGGCATCCTCGACCAGTAGAATTGTTTCTGACCCTCCGGTCGTTTCGGCCAAGGGCGTGGTCGCCGTCGCGGTCGTGGCTGTTTCCTCGACCCGAGGCAGGAAGATCTGAAATGAAGCTCCCTGGGCAGGCTTGCTGTCAACCCAGATATAGCCGCCGCTCTGTTTGACCACGCCGTAGACGGTAGCGAGGCCCAATCCTGTCCCCTTCCCTACTTCCTTGGTCGTGAAAAAAGGTTCGAAAATGTGGGCGAGCGTCTCGGCATCAATACCGGTCCCTGAGTCAGTGAGCGCCAGCATCACATAACGCCCGGGTTTCGCTCCCGGATGGTGCCATGCATAAGCTTGATCCAACTCTACGTTTGCGGTTTCTACCAGCAACGTCCCGCCTTGCGGCATAGCATCGCGGGCATTGACAGCCAGATTCATGATCACTTGTTCGACTTGGCCTTGATCCGCTTTCACCATTCCCAGGTCCGCACACAAGGATGTGCTGACGGCTATGTCTTCTCCGAGCAGCCGCGGAAGCATTTTGGCCATATCCAGAACTAGGTCATTCATGTTCAGGATTGCGGGCGTCAGGATCTGCTGGCGGCTGAACGCCAACAGTTGGCGCGTCAGGGATGCTGCCCGCTGCCCGGCCTTCTCGATTTCCTCCGCATGCTCGAGCAGAGCACTTCCAGGGTCCAACCTTCGTTTGAGCACCTGGCTGTAACCGATAATCACACCGAGAAGGTTATTAAAATCATGAGCGATGCCCCCAGAAAGACGCCCAACCGCTTCCATCTTCCCCGCCATCTGCAGCTGGCGTTCGAGGACTCTTCTTTCTGTGACGTCCTCGGCAAACACATCGAAGCAAGGCACACCCAGGTGTTCCTCTCTCACTCGTCTCCCGGTGCAGCGTACGGTGATGGGCGCTCCATCCCTGCGTTTCAATCCGACTTCAACCTCCTTGAACTCGTTCGCGCTGTCCAGCAGCTCCTTGAGCCTTTGAAAGTCCAAAGGGTCTTTGAAGATTTCTTTATCGAGATTCGCTTTGAGCAGTTCGTCGAGCTTCTCGTATGCCAGCATCTTTTGCAGCGCCGGATTTGCCCTCAGGAGCGTACCGTCGATGGCGGCACGGAAGATGCCGTACGGGGCATCTTCGATCATGGACCGAAAGCCGGATTCGGTCAGGCGGAGAGATTCCGCGGCTTCTTTGCGTTCGGTGATATCCCGGTTCACGATGACCAATCGCTCGGGCTCTCCGGCGCGAGATCGGATGACGCTGGCGTTCGATTCCAATACGCGCCAGGTGCCATCTTTGTGACGGATGCGATATTCAAGAGGCCTGCCCACTCCCGTGCGTTGCGCTTCGGCAGCGGCCTCTCGAACCCGCTTGCGGTCATCGGGGTGAATCTGGTCGAATGAAGACGAACTCTTCAGTTCTTCGGCGGTATAGCCGAGCACTCTGTGATACGACGGGCTGTTGTAGAGCCGGTTCCCTTGTACGTCGACAACGGCAATCATGTCGGCGACATTTTCGCCGATAAGCTGAAAGAGTTCTTCCCTCTCGAACAAGCGTCTGCGTGTGCGGTGGAGTTGGAGTTGTTGGTAGACGGTGTACAAATCAAAGAGCAATACGATGGCTACCAGTCCCCACATTGCACGCCGCAGGGTAAATGCAGACTCGGTCTGTTCGCCAGAACGCAAAATCGGCGGCAGGAAGGACAGAATTCCGGCCGTCAACAAGATTGTGATTATCACCGCCGTGGCCCAAAGCCACCACTCCCGGTGTTCGATGCGACGGAGGCGGTCCTTGGTTCCTTCTTGTCCTTCTCGGAGAGAATGAGCGTCGCTCGGCTCCGAAACGGTGCCACTCCTAGTCTTGTCCGCCATCTTCATCTCTTGGTGAGGCGCAGGTTCGCATATTCATCGGGTTGCCCAAATTTTTCGCACGAGAGTTTAGGCAGAACATGTCGCACATATTGTCTTATTGCATTTCTGCTCGGAATACCGAGCAAGCGGGCGCCTCACAGGGCCGCGACCTCGACAGGCGTTGCCTCCAGGCGAACAGGGCACGCCTGCTGCAGGGCGGACAGCTCACCGACGCTCTCCTGAGCGTGGCTTGGGCTCTTGACAGGTCCACTAGGCCTATGCCGTGGCGGTTGCACACCCTTAACTTACAGTCAAAAAAGAGATAGGACATTTGCGGCCAGCGCACCCAAGGAGCAACCTGTTGTAACGCCGATGTTCCCTGCTAACCAAGCCTGATTGGTAACCCGAACAAAACCGCTTCGAGCACACGAACCCGTGCCGCACGACGGATGATTGAGTTCGTGAAATGATCGGTAAACGCGCTTTCGGCGATGGAGAAGGCGTGGGACATACTTCTGCCCAGCAGACCCGGCCAGTGCGACTTCCCTTCGTCGCCGAGCTCCGAGCAACTGACTTGAATTCCGGCAGCGAGATTTGGGGTCAGACGACGAATCTAAGCAAAGGAGGGTGCTATGTGCGCACAAGCCAATGGTTCCCCCAGGGCACGCTGCTGTTCATAGAAATCAGAAACCATGGAGCGTACTTTGAGACGGATGCCATAGTCGCCTACGCTCTCGAGCGTGAAGGAATGGGCCTTGCGTTCTTAAATGTTCCCGCTAAACAACTTCCCATTCTCAAAGATTGGCTTTCCTCTGCGGTGGGAGAACAGTCAGTGCAAGCTCCACCACGCGCAACTGAATAACAATATCTCCCTGGAAGTTTCCTCGAAAACTTCTGTAATTCTCTACTTACGACTCGGCACTCTCTTAGCGTGTAGCGCAGGATTGATCGATGGAATGACGGAGTGCTTTCCAATTCTCTATCGCGACACTCAGAAACACGCTTGCTACCTGAGAATCATAGCGACTTCCCGACCCACGGCGAATCTCCTCTTCGGCCTCTTCGAAGGAGAGAGCGGAACGATAGGGACGATGCGATGTCATTGCATCCACGGTGTCGGCGACGGCGAATATCCTCGCGCCGAGCGGGATGTCATGTCCTTTCAGGCCCCGGGGATAGCCACTGCCATCCCAGCGCTCATGGTGAGTCCAGATGATTTCAGCAGCGGTGGCGAGGAACGGTATGCGCTTCACTAGGTCGTATCCGATCTCGGCATGCAGCCGCATGATACGCCATTCCTCCTGAGTGAGAGCCCCCGGCTTGAGAAGAATTGCGTCAGGCGTCGCTAATTTCCCAATATCGTGCAACCAAGCTCCCCTAGTGATGGTCTTGAGTTCATGCTCGGCACATCCCGACTCCGTGGCAATCTTGGTCGAGTACATGGCGACCCGCATTGAGTGTCCCGCCGTTTCACTGTCGCGGAGGTCGATGGCCGCACCCAACGCCTCAAGTGTATCCTCATAGCTTCGTTCGATCCGCAGCAGCGCTGATTTAAGTTGCTGAGTCCGCTCTCCCACCATCTCCTCGAGGTGCCTACGATAGCTCTCTACTTCCTGCTCCAGACGCTTCTTTTTTAGGGCGCGTTCGAGACTCGCCATGACCACTTCAATCTGCAGGGGCTTGACGAGATAGTCGTCAGCGCCCTTTTTCATCGCTTCTATTCCCACTTGAATATCGTCGACTCCCGTGATCATCAAGAAAGCCAAATGGCGGTGCTGCGGTCGAACCTGCGCTAGGAATTCCATACCTGAGATCCCGGGCATTTGCAGGTCAGAGAGAACTGCGTCCACAGATTCTGTTTCGAGGACCTTCAGGCCCTCCTCCGCACACGCAGCAGTTTTGCACCGCACACCAGCTTCTCCCAACATCGCCGCTAGCAGCTTTCGCGTGCTTATTTCGTCGTCTACGATCAATGCCCAAGTGATTTCAGATGGAATCGAAGGAGTTGTGCCCGTTGCTTCGCCTAATCCGGTCTCCTTAATTACTTCGATCTTCATTCTGAAAGGACCACCCTTTCTGCTTCTTCAGAGTGCTTCTGGCTCAGGCTACGCCTAAAGAGTGAACATCGAGAGATGCTGGGTATGAAATTTCCATGCAAACCCGGAATATTTTTCAGATCGGATCACCGGTTTCCGTAAATGTGTCTTGAGTCGATTACTGCTTAGGCCCGAGACTGACCTTACGAATCTCAAGTTGTCTTTCGTGTGCTAAAATGGCTACTTGGAAACTGGTCTTCCGTCATCTTTGAGATGTTTCCGCCACTTCGACCAGTCTTTTGCGACCAGCAAGAGAGTTACCAACCCGAGTGCAAAAAATAAGGCTCCACCGATGACACTCGCCGTTTGATTCAGGTCCGACTTGGAAACGGCATCGTAAAGAAGGATGCTGCCCAGCAAGAGAGAGACGACGGCAAAAGTCAGACCGAGTTTATCCAACATTCATTTCGTCCTGGGGCTGGATCGGGCAGCAACGTGGGCAGGCTGACGCCACTATGCTCTTCTCTTAAAAAGCTCCGCTAGAGCGGTCTCGTCCTTGTCGAGCATTCTTAGCACAGGTGCCGTGTAAGATTTTTTCATCGCCGCCCCGCAACAACATCTAGGCGTTGACGGTCCCTCGACCGAGTCTTTTGTAACTTCGATCTCAGCGGCACACTCCCGGTTTTGGCAACGATATCTTTGCCCCTTCTGCAAGATCATGCGCAGTTACCCCCTTAGGACAGGCCAACGCCGATGCTATCCGCCGACACAGATTGCGAAATATTTCTGACTTTCTGCTCGTTTTTCCGAGCAGATCAAGTGTACGAAGGCAAATCAAGAGATAGCTTGGTCTTCGTGGGGCCATCGGCGCGGGAGCCGCAAAATTGTTTATTCAACGCCGGTGCCGGAAATCGCTAAAGAAGTAGAGCTCTTCAAGTCATTGCTCAGACGAGTGTTAAGTCTTTTGTTTTGGCGATAACGAGCTCGCCCTCTCCGAACCAACCAAGTCAAAGGGTGCGCACAGCCACGGGATGGACGTGCCGCTCTCCTTCTTGCTGGATGCGGCGCGACCGCTCTTTCTCTCCCTTGTGAAACTCCGTAGACCGAGTTTTGCTCGGAGAACCGAGCAGCATGCGTCCACTACTCAATCGCTCCTGCGCGTCTCGTAACCTACCCCGCGGTCCCGTTCACCGGGGCCCAAATCATTTCAGGAGAAACAACAATGTTTTTCAAAAAGGGATTGTGCTTCTTTTTGTTCGTAACTGCGGTACTTCTGTTCGCAACGGCTCCGGGTCGGTGTCAACGGCGGAATTTGGATAGGATTCGAGCCGATGGAGGAGCTCCGCCACCACCGCTTCCGTGGGTCACAGGCCCAGGAGCGACCGATTCGCCGTATCTCAGTGCAGACGGAGGTGCTCCCCCGCCGCCTCTACCCTGGCTAAGCAGCATCAACGAACAGTCAACGCTGAGGGCCGATGGCGGCGCTCCGCCCCCTCCGCTCCCATGGTCAAGCGGCGACGCAAGGGTATGCTTGTCCTGAGAATGCTGATTGAAACCCTACGGCAGCGCTCATACGTTGGTCGAAGCATGATCCGTGGGCGTGTTTCATGAATGGGATCCACAAAAGCTGGGTAGCGCTTCGGTTGGTCATTTCGGCGCTGCAGCGCTAGATCGAATCCAAGGGGGAGCGAAGGTGCTAACAACCGCTCCCCCTTTGTGTTATGCTTCGCGCACTCTCCAGGGGACTGAAGATGGCTTCCATGGTCATCTGGCTCATGGCAATCGTGCTTGAGGTCGTGCCACTCGTGCGAGCCGCAGAAGCAAAATTCACAAAACATTACAAGCTTTTCTACTCGTACCTGGCTTTTATACTCTTGCGGGACTTGTGGCTCCTCGTTGTTTACTTTCGCTGGCCAAAGTTCTACACATACGCTTACTGGAGCAGCGAGCCTATCGGCGTCTTGGTGGGATGCGGGCTGGTTTGGGAGGTTTACAAGATCGCCCTGGCCCGATTTCCGGGTGCAGCCCGCATGGCACGCAACGTGCTCGCCTTCCTGTTCATCTTGGCAAGCACGCGGATTTTCGTGAAAGCCTGGAACAGACCAACCTGGATTCCCGGCAGGACGGGATACGAAATCGAACGAGACTTGCGTATTGTACAAGTGGCATTGCTAGCGGGCTTGGTTGTTCTCTTTGCCTGTTACGCAATTCCTCTTGGCCGAAACCTCAAGGGTATTATTTACGGCTACAGCCTATTTCTCGTCACGAGCGTGGTTAACCTTACACTTCGGTATGATCTCGGGGACAGCTTCCAGCGCTCTTGGGAGCACACGCAGCCCTTCTGTTACCTTTTTGTTTTGCTGGTGTGGTGTGTGACCCTATGGTCCTATGCGCCAATTCCAGAGCCCACAACCGAGCCGCGACTCGAAGCCAATTATGAATCTTTAGTTGCCGCAACCAAGCGAAAACTGCATTCAGCGCGCAGTTACGTCCTTAAGGCGATGCGACCATGAGTGCGTTTGCATATTTCTTAATGGCCGCGGTGGCAATTTTGGGCGTTTGCTTACTTCTTTCAAGGCGCGCGGGGCGACGAGATTTCGACCGGGAAGCCTATGGAACGGGGCAAGAGACTTTCCTTCTTTTTGGACGGGATTCCGTCGATTCCGAACTGAGCGCAAGGATTTTCGATCCGGAAGATTTGGATTTCGTTGCCATTGAAACGTCCAGGCGCAACGCACGGCAGTTTCGACAAGAGCGCACCGCACTCGCGCTTGACTGGCTGCGGGCAGTACGTGGTCAGGTCAATCAATCAATTCGGGCTCATGTCCGAGACGCGCGCGAAAACGCCGGCCTCAAGCCATCGGACGAAATCAGGCTGGGATTCGAGTTTCTTCTTTTTCAACTAAGCAGCGGAATCCTGTACCTAGTGATCTGGGTCTGCGGCCCTCCGCGTGCAGCTAAGCTCCTCGGATATTCACTCAAGTTGGCCGCGCAATTGCGAAACGTGACCGAAGATGTCCTCCCTGCGGGTCGCTATGTGGGTGTGGAACTAATGGACAACAAACAGGAACCGAGGAGCTAAGTCGCAATCGAAGGCAGGCACATGCACGAAGAACTCAAACACGAGGGTGTCGAGGCAGCTCGCAGGGATCTGGCGGACCGGACCCTGGCAAAGATTCGCGGAGATTTAGCCCGCCTGATATATCTGGCCTCAATGCGCGACTACAATACGGGGGAGTACCACCACGAAGGCTTAGCCTGCATGTTCACTGAGAGCGTTGCCGGGAAGGCTATTGCAAGCTGCCATCGTGATGTGTTTAAGCGGTTGCTTCTCTGCTCGGTGAAGGAGCTTGTCGAGCAACTTGAGCTTTACGCTCGTACCAACTGCTCTTCGTCCTCCGAGCTTGCTCACGTTTGGGCGAAGCTCCAGCCTTACAGAGTGACAGTCCCATTGGAGTGCAGCCCGCTCGCCAGTCGTTTTTTTGTCTCAAATATCAAGGCCGCCTTGGCAATCTTGGAGTCTCGCCAGTTGGGGGCTCATCGGGAGCCACAATCCGCATTGCCAGGCCCGTGACGCGCCCAATGATCTCAGCTTCGGTTTCGTATTTGAATTGGCGAATCGCGCACCCTGATGATGGATGAGGAATCAGGATTAGCTGACCTCCTTGGAGTTCGCACCAGGAACACACATAGCCCTCTCGCAATTCCACGAAATAGATCGGCCGCTCATACTCCGTCTGCCATTTGAGTGGCAGGACCTTCTTGATGCTGGCGTCGATTTGGACGAAAGAGCCCGGCCGCAGGAGTGGGTAGAGCGTCCTGTCCTCCAGCCCGATGTAGCCGTACATGCTATGGCGGACGTCTAGGTGTTGGATGACTCCGATCGGCACTTCGCCCCAGATTTCCACCATACGGGACAGGAGGTTGGTCTTACCTTTGTCGAACCCTTGGTCAAATCGAATCGGAAAAGTGACTGTCCCGGTCTCCTCAAAGACCTCGACGGGCGTCAGATGGGTCTGCGGGAGCGGCATCTCAATCCGCAGCTTGTTGATCTTTTGAACGTCCACACCAAAGAGCTGAAGAAGGTCGCCGAATTTCACATGATAAATGACGCTCAAGCTATAAAGCTTGTAGATGCTAGGGATGGACTCCGAGTTTTCGATCTCGGTAACCCACGCATAGGAGATGTGGAACTCTTCATTCCCTTCTGAATCGACAATCTTCCGGCTTAGATCCGCGACATCGCGGGTAGTCATTCCAAGCCGCAACCGCAGGTCTTTTAGTTGTTCACCGGCGCGCAAGATTGATTTGGTTTCCGCCATGTTGTTTTAAAAGGGGGTAAGAATACCATAAGTCCATTGCATATCAGTAATTCGTATCAGTGGGAGTGTTGATATCGGACGCGACTCAGCTCGGCACGCCGCAAAAGACCACGTGATTTTGAGCAGATTCCAAAGCCTTCCACCAGAATCAATCATGGCTCTTCGAGCAACAACGAGCCGCGTGGTCCCACTAGTTCTGCCAATGGAAAAGGCCGTGTGAGGTTCTTCTCTCCTGGCCGACGTGTAACTTGGTTACCACAAGCGTGGTTACACGTTTGCCTAGAAACATACTCCCGATGCAAGGCAAGCGCCCGTCCGGGTATTCACGTCGGTTCGCATCAAACATCTGATTGCGGGTCCGATAATCCGGCTTTTTTTGAGCTGAAGTATTCTCCAGTAGGCGCGATGGAGATGCAGCTGGCGGCCGGCGCAACCGTTGCGCGATCGCCGAAGAGTTAATGCGGAGGCTTGCGCCAGACCGGCGACCGTACAGCACGGAAACCTCCCATGAGAACCTGCAGACAACAAGTTGAGGACAGGACGCGAGGCAGGACCTATCTGATGCTCGCCGACGCGAGTCCTTTTCGCCTAAGCGGTCTCCAAACGTTATCTCCGCGAAGATATTGCCAGAGCCCCTGTAGCCGCCAGATCATGTGTAATTGTCGGTAGGGAAAATGTTCAAAGAAACAGTAGCTGACGAGCCGCGCCACGTCTTGCCAGTCGTTATACCGCTTGTAAGTGATCTCCTCCTGCAGAACGGAGCCGATGGAAATCACGGTGGCAAACGCATATCCGAAGATCAGGAACTGCAGAAAGAACTCGCGGCTCAAGACACCAAGCGAGGCCGCCAGAATAATGGTGACGATCCCCCCGAGTTCGAACACCGGAGCGAATAGCTCAAAGATCCACAAGTACGGCAGAGCAAAACAGCCAATCCTGCCGTAACGCGGCCGGAAAAGCATGTCGCGATTCGGCCACAGCACATCCAATAAGCCCTTTTGCCACCGTTGCCTCTGCCTTCCCAGTGATTTCAGGTCGGAGGGTACTTCTGTCCAACACATGGGATCTGGCACAAAGCGAATTTGATAGTCGGCACCCTTCTCGATCAAATGCCGGTGCAGGCGCGCCACCAGGTCGAAATCCTCGCCAATTGAGTGCGAACGGTAACCTCCGACGGCGCGCACCAGATCCGTTCGAAACAGACCAAACGCCCCGGAGATAATCGTCAGCATGTTTCCCTGGGCCCACGCCTCTCTGCCAATCAAGAAAGCGCGGAGGTACTCAATCACTTGGATCACTTCGATACTTTTCCGCGGCAAGCGCACTCGCCGGATCTGACCGCCCTGAATCTCAGAGCCGTTTAGCACGCGGATGATTCCGCCAACGGCAACTACGTGTTTGGGGTCCGCAAGGATAGGCACAGTGATGCGGAGAAGGGCGTCGCGGTCGAGGAGCGAGTCCGAATCCACGACGCAAACATAGGGCGAACTTGCGGCGTTCAAACCTGCATTAACAGCGTCCGCTTTGCTGCCTCCAGCCTCTTTGTCAACGACCAGCAGCCTTGCGTCGGCATCGCTTCGATGCAATCCGCGGACTGGCGCACTTTTGGCTTCTGGAACATAGACAGCGCGTACCTGCCGCAGGCGGAACTCTTCCCGCAGCTCTTCAAACGTGCGATCTTCGGAACCATCATTGACGACGATGACCTCGAGCTCCGGATAATCCAGTTCCAGGAGATTGCGCACAGCCACGCGGATGGATCTTTCCTCGTTGTGCGCTGGCGCGATGATGGTTATGGGAGGCGCCATGGGAGTCTCTTTAATCCAGTTCAGCCGAATACTTTCCAGTCGGCGCTGATGCATCGCGCTGGTTTTTAGCGCGATGATAAGCATCGTCAAATAGGCCAGATTGCTGGCCAGGTAATACCAGAAGAGCACGTGGTTGGAGAAATCGAGAAGACGACTCATGGCAGCGACGCTATTCTGTCTGCCGTCCGTGCCGTTTTCGCTGGTTCTTCGGGAGGCAACGCTCCCGTTTGCAGCACTCTCTGCAAAAGCCCTTTTTCCTCGTCACTGATTTTTGTGACGGCTTGGATTTCCGCCTCGAGCTTTCCTCGTAGGTCGGCGTTCTCGAGGGCCGTCAAATAGGCGTGCAATCCGTAGCGGTCCCGTGTTTGTACGACCTGTTCGAACACGGGGGCCATCTCCGTTTTGAGTTCCACCAGCGCTTCCGCGGCGCGCAATCGGACAAGACGGTTTGAATCCGTCAAGCCACGCAAGAGGCTGGGTACCGCTCGGGGGTCGGAGAGTTTGCCGAGGCTCACGATCGCGCGCAGCCGCACGAACCAGATGGGATCTCGCGCGAGTTCGTTGAGCAAGTCGAAGGCCAGCCCGGATTTCGTGTGGGACAGTGCCCGCGCGGCCGCCGCACGCAATTCATCCAAGTCATCCCCGACGAATTGAAGCAGATCCAACCCGAGCGATGGAGTCGCTATTTCCCCGAGCACTCGGCCAAGAACCTCGCGCAAAGAGCCTTCCGCATGCTGGACGTAAGGAAGAAGCAACTGCGGACGTTCCGCGCAACATTGGATCAGCGCGCTCTGGAGAGGCAGGGCCGGCACTGACAGTCCTGTTTCGCCCACCCATGCCAGGATCTCCTCACCCGCTTGTGGGCAAGCCGTCCGGCTTAACCCTCGCAGCGCCGCAAGCCGGGTTTCGAGAGCGGGATCGCGTAATCCTTCTGCGAGTGCTGGAATGCCCTCCGGCGCCCGGGTTCGCCCCAGCGCCACGAGTGCCCGCATGCGCCTCCAGCCGGTAAGGTGGCGCGCTTCAAAGATACGCTTTTCGATGAGTCCGCTTGCGCGCAGAAATTTCAATAGCCGCGCCGATTCCTCAGATCGCGCCGCTTCGAACGCATCCAGCACAATGGACTCAACAATCCTTCGGTCAAAGGGTATCTTGCGCCATGCCTCGTAGGGAATCTCTCCGGATATCAGGGCGTCCCATTTCTGGCGCAATTCGAAGACACGCGCGTCGCGCTTCGCGAAATAGCGCTTCCGGTAGGTCCGCCGGAAGAGGATAAACGCAAGCAGCAGCCCATCAGCCAAGATGGCCGCGATAATGGCCTTGAACACAAACGCGGCCGGGCCCAGCCTCCAGAGCTTTTCAAAAATGGATGCCATAGCTCATTCCGAAACTAGTGTCGGTCCTGCCTTGCGTCCTCTTCTGATAGCCAGCGTACCCTGCGATATCGTCGCGGGCCGTGATCTGAAATCGCAATCCGCCGCCCCAGGTTTGGGAGGCAAACCGGCCGATCTGATCGACCTGTGCGAAGTCTTCCGTTCCCGCAGCAAAGAAAGCATTTCCGGAGAGCCGTTTCGCGTTCCAACCTGCCAGCGGGAATCCCAGACGTGCGATTCCGGAAGGGCGCCATTCGGCGCCTGTCCCTGAGAAAACGCCGCGCGCCCCGGTCGCGCCCAGCGAGAGCGTCCATTCCCGAGGTAGATAGACAATGGTGGTTCCGCTCAAAGTCAGAATGCGGGACGACTGATACCAATACCAGTGTTGCCCATACACGAATTCCATGCCGCACAAGACATTCGTTTCGCTGTTCTTCCACCCATGATCCAGATCAAAAAAGGCCTCGCTCTTGGGGATCACGGCGTTATCATGTCCAATCGCGGCGCCCAGAGTCACCGCTCCCCATTTTGGCTGCCGTCGCGTAACGCTTCCCACGAACTTCTCAGCTTCGGCTCCGCCCCGCTGATAGAAATCTCCCGCAATAGTCGAGGTCCAGCGCGGCGTCCATCGCGACACGAGACTTGTCCATTCGTCATGATTTGCGCCAGCGAAATTGAAAAGGTCGTTCTCCGGGCCGAACCGCAGTTCGTGTTTCAGTTCCGGGCGGAGGGAGATTATCCCGGCTTGCGCCTCTGCGCTGGTGCGGTCCAGGTCCAACGCTTTCTGAAATTCCAATCGCGCTTCGTTTTGCTCCCCCGTGGCGCGCAGTACCCGGGCTCGAGCGGCATGCAAGTCGGCACGGGCGGGATCGAGTTTCACCGCCGTGTCGATCGTGCGCTGCGCCTCAACGGTTCTTCCCTCGAGCAAATACACGTTTGCGAGTCCCATCCAGTTGTCCGGGTCATTCCGCGAAACCCTCAGAATCTCAAGGAATTCCTTTTCCGCTTCCACTAGGCGCCCGGACCAGGCCAGAACGCGCGCGCGCCATGCTCGCACATCCATATCTTGCGGCGTGCGGACGATCTCCTGATCTACAATGCGCAACGCTGAGTTCCAATCCTTTGCTTCACAGTACTTGCGAACTTGCGTTTGCCAGTCTGGGGCTTGCTCTTGTCCAAAAACCTGGAGAACTACCATCAATGTTGTTAAAAGCAAGCTAGCGCTGATCATCCCTCGCGAAAAGCTACACCCGTGGCTCCGTGAGTTTTCCTCAACTTTCACTGCGGATATTATACAAACCAACATTTCCCCATTAGATACAATGCAAGAAGGGGGCCATTGGCGCTGGCAGGGTCATCCCCAGCGCCCGGCTAAATGCTTTAGAAGCTTTAGCTTATAGACAATACTGAGATAGATATAAACGTGCTTCGCGAAAGCAGATTCCAAAAACCGAGAACTCGTCTCAATTTGATATAGGGCGTGCGGGTTGAGACAAACATCACTCAACTCTCATTGAGATCCTCGGCTGTCCAGGGCTTCCTGTTTTGCTCACCTCGGCGCGACGTCGTCCGGGAGCGATTGCCGCCAGCTCTTCAAGGCAAACTGGAGGATTCGAGAGTCGTTCCTCGTGGAGATGACGCGACCGAACTTGCCAACATTGAGGACCTGTCCATTTGAGCGACCAATGTTGCCGCCTGAAGCTAAATGTTCGTGAAAGCCGGACTCAGTCTCTCTTCAGTGCCACGGATTGATGTTGCCGACGTACTCGAGCATGCAGATCGGGCGACTTCATTTGTCGGCAGTATTCCTCAAAGTTCGGACGCGGTCCGTTCCAAGCAAGATCTTCGACTGTATCAAAGACCGGCACGTCCAGTCGCAGGGTTGCAAGGTTACGAAACAACAGGGCATCGCTCCACGAGTTAAATAGCGATTCCGAGAGCATGCGAGCCTTCCGGATTGATGGATGCCATTGTTGCCAATCCTTCGGAACGTCTTCAAGGTGAGGGTACTGAGACAAGGTAAGAGCCGCGGCCTTTACGCCCCATCCAGGCAAACCCGGGAAGCCATCTGCAGCATCGCCAACTACGGCCAGGTAATCCGGAATCGATTCGGGCCTCACCCCGAACTTGGCTACAACGCCGGCTTCATCGCGCAAGATGTCGCGCCTGCGGTCCAACTGAACCACTCGTGTGCCCACCACACACTGACTAAGATCTTTGTCCGGCGTGCAAATCAGGATTTGCGTCACACGGTCGTCCTTGGATGCTTTATAGGCGGCGGAGGCGAGCGCATCATCCGCCTCGTAGTTAACCATCGGCCACACGACCACTCCCATTGCCTCTAGCGCCTCCTCGAGAAGTGGGAATTGTGAGAGCAACTCCGGCGGCACGCCTTCATTCGTCTTGTATCCCGGATATAGATCGTTTCGAAACGACTCCACCACATGATCGGTGGCAACCCCAATGTGTGTTGCACCGCGCTCGATCATGGACAAAACGGAGTTCATCACACCGCGCACCGCGCCGATTTCCTGCCCGTTCGAATCTGCTGTAGAGGGCACTGCGAAAAAGTGCCGGAACAATTCATATGTTCCGTCGATCAAGTGCACATCCATATCGTCCCCGGTCAGTTCCCGGAAAGCCATGTTACAAGATCGGGCAAACGATTTGGGAGATCAGTGCCATGTCATGGCTCATTCGAAATCGACGCTGCAATTGAGTGCTTCGTGGGTGTTGGAACTCATTCATAGCCTCTTATGACTTTGTCATCCAGGGAAAGAGAGCCTTCGGCGGACGATGGTTTCTCGTGTCGAGAGGACGTAGCAAGCGAATTTGGGATCCCGTCGGGCAGGTCTTCGAGCTCGCTTAAGAGAGAGCGCTCAATTAGCGTGCTCAAAGACGCCTCACCAACAGCACACTCTGGTCATCCATTTGCTTTCCGAACTTCCTCGCCTCCCCCAGAAGCATTTCGCAGAGAACCTTCAGCGACTCTCCGGAATGTTTCGTCACCTGTTGTTTGACTCTTTCCAGCCCGTACTCTTCCTCGTTCTCATTTGCGGCTTCGGTCAGCCCGTCCGTCAAGAGAACTGCGATATCGCCGCTTGAGAATTCCACGTGAGAACTCGCGAACTTCTGCTCTTTGAAGATTCCAACAGGTGGATTGGGAGTGGAAAGTTCGGAGACAGATCCAGTAGAGCTGCGGAAGTGGAGAATGGGCAGGTGACCTGCAGTCGCGAAATGGAGGTCATTCGCCTTCCCAAGCGACACGAAGGCCAGCGTCACAAACATCTCCGCCGCGATCAATTCGGAAATGACGCGGTTCAAATCTTCGAAGAGCACTTGCGGTTCGGATGAAGTGGCGAGCCTCATGCGCACGGCGCTCTTGACCATGGCCATCAATACGCCGGACGGCACGCCATGGCCGGAGACATCTGCCAGATAAGCAATCCATTTGTCGCCGTCTTGCACCAAATCAACCAGGTCGCCACCCATTTCTCCGCTGGGAGCTGACACCCCATAGAATTCGTCCTGTGAGGCGTGCCGAACGATCGGAGGCACCAGGCTCCGGTGTATCTGTTCGGCAAGCTCAATTTCCGTCTGGACCCGAAAATAGCGCAGACCTTGCTTTCTGACAAATCGAACGAAGAAAACATACCCGAGTAAGATGGCAAAGAGGCACCCGATTAAATCAACGCCAGCTGCAGTG